>NZ_CP083952.1:600000-1200000 GCF_006442545.2 Mesorhizobium sp. B2-1-8 | reverse complement strand
ATGGATCGGCCGCAAGCTCGCCATCGGCGACCTCGTCCTGACCATCTCCGAGCCGTGCCGCCGCTGCGGCTTCACCATCATTGCCCAGGACGGTTTCGACAATGATCCGGGGATCCTGCGCAACCTGGTTCGCCACAACGCCCACAATCTCGGCGTCTACTGCACCGTCGACCAGCCCGGCCGTGTCGAGATCGGCGCGCCGATGCGGTTCGTCTGACCCGATCCAAGCCTATCGATAAAGGTCCGCCCGTGTCGGTGGCAGGCCGCTCGGGCCTCGCGCGCGTTTGGTGGCGACGGTCTGGAATATCTGCGCCGAGGCGCGTTCGAAGGTGATGGAGCAGCCGCTCAGGTAAAGCAGCCACAGCCGCGCCTTGGCTTCGCCGACCTCGGCGATCGCCTCGCCGAACCGCGCCTGCAGACGCTCGGCCCAAAGCCTGCAGGTGCGGGCATAGTGCTCGCGCAAATTCTCGACATCGTAGACGAGGAAGCCGTGTGCTTCGAGATTGCCTAGCGTCATGCCGATCGTGTCGAGCTCGCCACCCGGGAAGATGTATTTGATCAGCGCCTTGTATTCCGGCCCCTTGCGCAGGGTCTTCTTGATGTCGCCTTTGCTGCGCCTCGTGATGGCGTGATGCAGATAGATGCCGCCCGGTTTCAGCAGCCGATGGACAGCGGAGAAGTAGGCGACATGGTTTGCCAGGCCCAGATGCTCGAACATACCGATGGACGATATCTTGTCGAAGGTGCCGGTGAGCTCTGCGTAGGACTTTATCTCGATGGTGATCCTGTCCTCCAGACCCTCGGCGCGAATGCGCTCGCGGGCTAGTGAGGTCTGGGCTTGCGACAGCGAGACGCCGTGTCCGACGACACCGTAATTTTTCGCGGCGTGGATCAGCATCGCGCCCCAGCCGCAGCCGATGTCGAGCAATCTTTCACCGGGTTTCAGCCGAAGCTTGCGGCAGATATGGTCGAGCTTGTCGACCTGCGCCTCGTCGATGCCGTTTGCGAAATCCTGGAAATACCCGCAGCTATAGACCATGCGCTCGTCGAGAAAGAGCCGGTAGAAGGCATTCGAGATATCATAGTGATGCTGGATCGCCTCCTTGCTGGAGCCGCTGACGAACGGGTTGCGACCAGCGAGATCGACCCGCGACGCCATCTGCTTTCTCGAAAACAGCACCGCCGGCAAGTCACGCAGAAGCGCCCATTTCGGCAATGCCTTCAGCTTCGAGCGCAGCTTGCCCGTTGAAGGCAGGGCGTAGAAATCGAACAGCGATCCATCCTCGATGTCGACTGCCTTGGAAATCCACATCTCGATGAGGGTCGACAGGGAGGGTCGGCGAACGATCTGCCAGACAATGTCGTGGTCGTTGATGACCAGCACGGGGCCGGTGGCGGGGCCGATCCGCTCGCCGGTCCACAGCCTGACCGCGAAGCCGGGCTTCACCGCCTCGACTACCGTTCGAACGATGCGCGCAGCTCTTTCGGTGGCGTCCATGCCCTTCCCCGCGGTCGATGGCTCGATCTTGTCCGTTTGAGACCTGGATCGCAAGCCAAAGCATGCGGCGCCATCTTCGGGCAAGGATGCCTTTTTCAGCATGGCACTTGTCATTTGCTGCAACGCACCCCATCATGAGGGTGTGTTCAACAAATCGAAAGGAGGTGATCCGATGTCGAGTGATTTCGTTTTCCAGAACGTGGCCTCAGCGGATTGCACTTTCGGGAAGCAGTCTTCCCGTTAAGGCGCGAGATGCGCGGCGGGTGACGTGAGCGTCACCGCCATTGAGCCGCGCCATGGACGGAAACACGGAAGGCCGCCGGCTTCGAAAGAAGCGGCGGCCTTTTCCGTTTCACGGGTTATTGGGTCAGTATGACCTTTTCGGTGTTGCGGATGATTTCCTGAAAGGCACCGTCCAATTCTGCTCCGGTGGACACCTCGAAATAATGTCTCTCTGTGGCGGAGGCGTCTTTCGACGAACAATCCTTTAGCACCGCCTTTGCCTGGTCCCGCTCGGTTGCCGACATGTCCTTATCGTTCAGGTCGAAGCCGATGGTGAAGATCTCGATGCCGTCATTTTTCATGTTGTCGCACAGCGTTTCAGCATTGCCGCGCGCAAGGTTACCCTGGCCGTTGTAGCTCCCGGCGGCACCCGCGAAGGCCGTATTGAACTGGCCATCGGTCATCAGGATTGCGACCTTGGCAATCTTCTTCGGATCGGCGTTCGAAGCGCCGTTGCCGAGGCCGGCATTCTTGATTGCGGCGCGCCATTGCGGCGACAGCATATAATAGGTCCACTGAATGGCGATCGCGCCGGCTGTAAAACCACCGGCCCGGAAGTCGTCGATCGAATCAAGCAATGCATCGGAATCCGCGGTCAGCGGAATCACTTGCGCGTCAGGACATCTGTTCATTCCCTCGCCGCTGAGATGATCATCCCGGTTGACCAGGGCATAATATTTCTTGCCGTTCCTGTCTGTGCGAACAGTGTCTGGGCCGTCGGCGCTCAAATCCGCATCGCCGTTTTTGTTCTTGCGCTCCGTAGCGCAATTATCCGGGCGCGGCATGGCCGCACCAACAATGGAGATGTAGTCGCTGAAGGACGGCAGCAGATTTTTGCCCGTCTTGGCAACGAGAAGCGAACTGCCGGCGACGGGTGGCAGCTCGGAACTCCCTTGCTTTTCGGCATAGACGTTTTCGGCCAGTTTGCCGGCGTTCACGCCAGATGCATAAGGCACAATCGCGACACGGACGCGGGGGTTCTTCGGGTCCTGGTTCTCGAGCATCGTCTGGACTGCATTTCGCGCGGCGGCTATCAGGTCGCCGATCTTGTTGACGTTGCCCCGCTTGGCCATCGATCCCGTTATGTCGAGCATCATGGCCACCTCTATCTGCTTGTCGGAATAGAGCGCTGTGGTGGAAGCACCGACGCGCTGCATGTCACCGGTGCTGAACAACGGGAAATAGAGGCCGACATCGACATGGGCATCCGCCTGGACCGTTTTGGCGGTCCTGTCGACGATCAGCTTGTCGAGCACGATCTGGCCGGCGTGCAGAATTCCGGCGGTAGCGTTGGCGTCGAGAAAGGCCTGCACGGATTTGTCGGCGTCGGCTTCCTTGGTGGCGCCGGTGGTCAGGTCACGCGCCGTCGATGTCACCGCCGCATCGACCACGCCCTGCAGGCTCGATCTGGCATTGTAGAGCTGCGCGACATTGACCGAAAAGCCCGCGACCAGCGCCAAGACCGAGGCAGCAAAGCCGAACAGGACCGCGAAATTTCCACCGCGATCTCTGGCGAACCCGCCGACCGCGTGAACAAGACCCCCGTAATTCCGCATCCAACAGCCTCCGCTTGCCTCGGCCTCGTCGCCGCGAACAGGGCAATGCAGGATTCCAGCCGGATGACATCGCCTCACGCCGGGACATTTTCGGCCAGACATCAAGCTGTTGTTTTTCCTTGCTTTCGTCCTTCGTGAAGGTGAACGGCTGGTAAACGAAAAAGCACGATCGCCGCCGCGTTTACCAGGCGCTTACCATGCTCGACACGAGGCAATTGCCGAAGCCTTGGCGACGTCCTGTTGCGGCACAGGCCTTCTGTGCCGAAGCGGGAGCAACTGTCCCAGGATTGCGAGGCATGCCGAGGCAGAAACCTGCCCAGGTGTGTTGATATTCAGGTCAGGCCGGCCTCACCTGAATATCAACATAGCTAGGCCAGCATCTGTGCGCTGACCGTCCTGTCGATGCCGCGGTGGGGTGGATTGAACAGCCTGCCTTGCTGTTCGTAGGTCCATACCTTGAACAGGGTGAGCCGGTGCGGGCCGAAACTGTGCAGCAAGGGAACGTCGATGGCGTCGCGCCCGCGCGCGATGACGACGCGGCCGATCCTGGGCCGGTTGTGGCGCGGATCGAACGTGTACCATTTGCCGTCGAGGAACGCCTCCATCCAGGCCGAGAAATCCATCGGCGCCGGATCGGCCGGCACACCGATGTCGCCGAGATAGCCGTTCACGTAGCGCGCCGGAATGTTCATGCAACGGCAAAGCGTGATCGCCAGATGGGCGAAGTCGCGGCACACCCCGACGCGTTCCTCGTGCGCCTGCGCGGCGGTGCGGGTCGAACGCGCATAGCCATAGCCGAAGGACAGGCGGTTGTGGACATAGCCGACGATTGCCTGCACCCGCGCCCATCCGGACGGAAGATGGCCGAAAAGCTGCCAGGCGAGATCGCTCAGATGATCTGTCTCGCAGTAGCGGCTGCCCAGGAGATAGAAGAGCACCTCGTCGGGCAATTCGGCGACCGGCATTTCCCGGGCCAGCGTGTTGACCTCGTCCGTCTCGCCACTGTCCTCGACGACCGCGTCGTAGAGGATGCGAAAGCCGCCGGCGGGCGCGGTAAAACGGCGACAGGCATTGCCATGCAGGTCGTGATAGAGCCTTGTCGGCACCGATGGCGAGATGAGCACACGTGTCTGCCGCTTGATGTCGCCCTGCCTGTCCTTGTGAATCTCGAGCAGCGAAATCACCGGAGTTGCCTCGGCGCATTCAATGGCGATCTCGTAGCCGAGGCGTATCAGCATGGGCGTCGTCCCCTGGTTCGCGTGATGGGAATTGTACGGTTTCAAACGTTGCAAGGTGACGGTGGTTCCCTGGATCAAATGCGCTCGCGCGCCTTTCCATGCCGGCGCCTTGGCGTTACGGTTGCGTCCTCCCTCGACACCCTCCCTCGGACTTCAAGGAAAATCATGTTTGCTGGCAGAAAATTCGCCGCCTTCCTCTTCGACATGGACGGCACGCTCATCAATTCCATCGCCTCGGCGGAGCGGGTCTGGGGCGATTGGGCGCGGCGCCACGGCCTCGACGTCGCGGCCTTCCTGCCGACGATCCACGGCGTTCGGGCGATCGAGACCATCACCGCCCTGGCGCTCCCGGGTGTCGACCCGAGACACGAAGCGGATTTGCTGCTGAAGGCCGAGGCCGACGATCTCGATGGCATCCTCCAGATCGCCGGCGCCGTGTCATTTCTCAACGCGCTGCCGCCGGAACGCTGGGCGATCGTAACCTCGGCGCCGCGCTCGTTGGCGCTTGCGCGCATGAAGGTCGCCGGCATTCCTGTCCCTGCCGTCCTCATCGCGGCGGAGGACGTTTCCCGCGGTAAGCCGGCGCCCGATTGCTTCCAGCTCGGCGCAAGACGGCTTGGCTTCGACGCACGCGATTGTCTGGTGTTCGAGGATGCCCCGGCCGGCATTGCGGCGGCGGAGGCGGCGGGCGCGTCGGTCATGGTGATCAACGCCACGCACCAGCATCCCCTGGCAACACAGCATGCCGCGATCGCCGGTTATGATGAGATCGACATCACCGTCGACGAACGCGGCTGGGTTGCGCTCGAGCCGCAGCGCGACGCTGCTTAAGATATAGCGTAAAGCCGTCCAAGGTGTGTTGAGATTCAGGTCAGGCCGGCCTCACCTGAATATCAACATACCTTAGAAGTCGCTGGTCAGGCCTTTTACCTCCCAGTCGCCATAGCGGCCGGGCTCCTTGCCCCCACGGCCGCCGATTTCCCGGGGCAGTGCTGCTTCCTTGCGGCGGTAGTCCTGCCGCCTTGCCTCGGCTTCCTGCAGCGCGCGGCGGGCGGCGGGCGTCAGTTCTTTTGGCGGCACGCCGTCATCGGGGCCGGCCGGCGTTTTACTGGTTTCGTCGTTCATGCGATATCTCGAGCGGATTGAAACAGGAACAGGTGTTTCCCATCATATAGCGATGACCTCAAAAGGATCGACCCTTTTTCACCGCCATCCGGACAGGAGCAGACGATGAACACCATTCGCACCGCCATGCTTCTCGCCACCATGACGGCGCTGTTCATGGGCGTCGGCTTTTTGATCGGCGGTTCGGGCGGCATGATGATCGCGTTGGTGATCGCCGCCGGCACCAATTTGTTCAGCTATTGGAACGCCGACAAGATGGTGCTGTCGATGAACCACGCCGTCGAGGTCGACGAGAAGAACGCGCCCGAATATTACGCCATCGTCCAGGCACTGGCCAAGCAGGCCGGCCTGCCGATGCCGAAAACCTATCTGATCGACAATCCGCAGCCGAATGCCTTCGCCACCGGCCGCAACCCGCAGAACGCGGCGGTCGCCGCCTCCACCGGCCTGCTGCAGCGGCTGACCCATGAAGAGGTCGCCGCCGTGATGGCGCATGAACTCGCCCACGTCCAGCACCGCGACACGCTGACCATGACCATCGTCGCCACCTTTGCCGGTGCCATCTCGATGCTCGGCAATTTCGCCTTTTTCCTCGGCGGCAACCGCGACAACAACCCGTTCGGCTTCGTCGGCGTGCTGGCGGCGATGATCGTGGCGCCCTTCGCGGCCATGATCGTGCAGATGGCGGTCAGCCGCACCCGCGAATATGAGGCCGACCGGCGTGGCGCCGAAATCTGTGGACACCCGCTGTGGCTGGCCTCCGCGCTTGACAAGATCGCCCGCGGGGCCGAACGGATCCCCAACCCCGATGCCGAGCGCAATCCCGCGATGGCGCATCTCTTCATCATCAACCCCCTGCATGGCGAGCGCATGGACAGTCTGTTCTCTACCCATCCGAGCACCGACAACCGCATCGCCGCCCTGCAGGCGATGGCGCGGCAAATGGGCGACGGTGCATCGCGGGCCACGCAGCGCCAGGCACCGACACCACCGCAGGCGGACGAGCCGCAATCGGCCGGACCGTGGGGCAAGCCGGCCGAACCGGAACAGACGGCCGAACCGGCCAGCCCGAAGCCCAATCCATGGGGTCGCAACCCGACCGGGCCCAAAGGCCGGTGGTCGTGAGCGTGGCGGGCAGGGCACCTCGACGCACGGTTTCAGGCGATCAGGACCACGATGCCGGCGGCGAGTTCGTTGCCGGCCTTGCCGCGCGCAAGGCGGCGGCGCGGCTGCTGGCAGCCGTCATCGATGCACGCACGCCGCTTGACGGCCTGACCGACCACGAGAACGGCCATCCGCAATACAGGGCGCTCGATTTGCGCGACCGCGGCCTGGTGCGCGCAATACTGGTCACCGCGCTGCGCTACCGCATGACCATAACGGGACTGCTGGCGCGGCGCCTGGAAAAGTCGCTGCCGCCCAACGCGACCGCCTTGTCGCACATATTGCATGTGGCGGCGGCGCAGATCCTGTTCCTCGACATCCCCGACAGCGCCGCGGTCGACCTCGCCGTGACCCACGCCAAGTCCGATCCCCGAACGCAGCGTTTTTCCGGCCTGGTCAACGGCGTGCTGCGCACGCTGGCGCGAGCCAAGGAAGCCGAGCTTCCGGCCGCGCTTGCCGCCACCGACGAAGCGCCAAAATGGTTTTCCGACCGGCTGAAGGCCGCCTATGGCACCGAGAAGGCCCGGCAGATCCTGGCCGCCCATCGCCACGAGGCGCCGGTCGATTTCTCGGTCAAGGCCGATGCCGACCTCTGGGCCGAAAAGCTCGGCGGCATCGTCCTGCCCACGGGAACGGTTCGGGTGGAGAAGCTTGCCGGCGCCGTCACCGAATTGCCTGGCTTCGCGGAGGGCGCATGGTGGGTCCAGGATGCCGCCGCCAGCCTTCCCGCCCGGCTGTTCGGCGATGTCGCCGGCCTGCGCGTCGCCGATCTTTGCGCAGCGCCCGGCGGCAAGACCGCACAGCTCATTCTCGCTGGCGCCAGGGTCACAGCGGTAGACACCTCGAAGAACCGCCTGGCGCGGCTGGCGCAGAATCTCGATCGCCTTGGCCTGTCGGCCGACATCGTCCAGGCCGACCTGCTCAAATTCGAGCCCAGCGAATTGTTCGACGCCGTGCTGCTCGACGCGCCATGTTCCTCGACCGGTACGGTGCGCCGGCATCCCGACGTGCCATGGACCAAGACGGCGGCGGACGTCGAAAAGCTCGCAGACCTGCAACGCAGGCTGCTCGCCCGCGCCGTTATGCTGGTCAGGCCCGGCGGCAGGATCGTCTTTTCCAATTGTTCGCTCGATCCGCTCGAGGGCGAAGAACTGCATCGTTCCTTTCTCGAGGACACGGCTGCGGTCATTGATGATCCGCTGCGGCAAGGCGAGATCGCCGGCATCGATTCGTTCCTGACGCCGCAAGGCACGCTGCGCACCACACCCGCCGATCTCGACCTCGGCGCCCCGGAGCGCTCCGGTCTGGACGGCTTCTTCGCCGCACGCATGCGTCGAACGCCGGCTTAACCACTGGGATTTGCAGATTTTTTTTTGGATGCACCCGGTCCAAGAGCAGGGGACCCGGCGCCGTCCTATGGAATTCGCCTTCGCATAAGTTCTTGAATCATATAAGCTTGTGCTTGGGTAAGGACGACCAGGAGGGGTTTTGGCACTGGCTGCCAGCAACACGACGCGTCTGTGGACGCTGGTCGCGAAGGAGTTCTGGCGCAAGACGCGCCGGCGCCTGCGTGCCGGCCCGATCTATCGTTGGCGCTATTCCGGACGCACACCCGAACGCGTCCTGATCGCGCCGCCGGACCTGCGCCTTGCCGATCCACAGATCGCGCTCGAGATCTATTACGGCCGTTATCCACTGTCTGGCCATCTGGTCGAGACTGGTGGCAAATCCCCTTTCCAGATCAATGTCCCCAATCATGGTTGGCAGAAGACGCTGCATGGCTTTCGCTGGCTGCGCCATATGCGTGCCGCCGGCACGGAGCTCGCCGCGGCAAATGCCCGCGCGCTCGTCTCCGACTGGATCGCCATGCGTGGCAACCATATTTCGGGCATTGCCTGGGAACCAGGCACGACGGCCAAACGCATCATCGCCTGGTTGCAGCATTCTTCCGTCGTGCTGCAGGGCGCCGAGTTCCCCTTCTACCGTGCTTTCCTGAAATCGCTGGCCATGCAGATCCGTTATCTCAGGTCGATGGCGCGCGAAATGCCCGACGGCAAGGACCGGCTGCGCGCCCGCATCGCGCTGGCCTTCGCGGCACTGTCCCTGCCGGCGCCGGCCTCGGCGTTGCGCCGCGCTACCCGCAACCTCGCAGAGGAACTCAATCGCCAGATCCTTGCCGACGGCGGCCATATCTCGCGCAATCCAATGGCGGTGCTGGAAATCCTCGCCGACCTCCTGCCGCTGCGCCAGACCTATGCCAACCAGGCCGAAGCGCCGCCGCAGGCGCTGATCGGCGCCATCGACCGCATGCTGCCGGCGCTGCGCTTCTTCCGCCATCAGGATGGCAGCCTCGCCCGTTTCAACGGCATGGGCGCCACAATCCATGACCGCATCGCCACCATCCTGCGCCATGACGACACCGCCGGCTCGCCGCTGCTGCATGCGCCGCATTCGGGCTATGAGCGGCTGGCGATCGGCGGCACCACCGTCATCGCCGATACCGGCCCGCCGCCGCCGGTCGACGTCTCCAATGCAGCGCATGCCGGCTGCCTCGCCTTCGAACTCTCTTCGGGACGCCAGCACTATATCGTCAATGCCGGCATCGACACCTACGGCGCCGCCGAGTTCCGGCCGCTGGCTCGCGCCACCGCCGCGCATTCGACAGCCACCATCAACGACACGTCTTCGGCGCGTTTCACCCACGCGCTGCGGGTCAACGACCAGTTGGGTTCACCGTTGATCGGCGGCCCGCAGCAAGTGCAGTGCAAGCGCATCGACCAGAAGGGCGTCCACGGCTTCATCGCCCGTCATGACGGCTATCTCCAGCGTTTCGGCTTCCTGCATGAGCGTGAGCTGAAACTCTCCGCGGACGGCAATGTGCTGGCGGGTCGGGACCGGTTCCAGCGGCCCGGCAACGCAGCGATCCGCAACAGCGGCCGCGATTTCATCACCGTGCGCTTTCACGTCCATCCTGACATCAATCTGCTGCAGGACGAACAGGAACGGCTGGTACTGACCGCCGATCAGGCCGATACCTGGGTGTTCACCTCGGGCGAAGTGACGCCCGAAGTTGAGGAATCGATCTATTTCGCCGGTCTGGGCGGTCCGCGCCGCAGCCGCCAGATCGTGCTCGCCTTCAAGGCGTCCGAAATTGCCGAAGTCCATTGGCAGCTGACGCGGACAAAGATCGTCGGTTATCCCGAAAACAACTGACCCTGGCTTCCAGCGCCGACCTTGCCGCTTGATTTCCTGATGCCATATGCTACGGCGCGGGCTTGCCCCTCCAGCCGTGAAAGGCCGCCAGCCCATGGCCGTTCCTGCCAAGAACATCCCCGCCCCCGACCTCGTTCCGGTTCGCCGTGCCTTGCTCTCCGTCTTCGACAAGACCGGGTTGATCGATTTCGCCAGGGCACTGGCCGCGGCCGGCGTCGAGCTCGTCTCCACCGGCGGCACGGCAAAAGCGATCGCCGAAGCCGGCATGGCGGTGCGCGACGTCTCCGAGCTCACCGGCTTTCCCGAGATCATGGACGGCCGCGTCAAGACGCTGCACCCATCCGTGCATGGCGCGCTGCTTGGCGTGCGCGACGATCCCGAGCATGCATTGGCGATGCGCAAATACGGCATCGAGCCGATCGACCTCGTCGTCTCCAATCTTTATCCGTTCGAGGAGGTCCGCCGCTCCGGCGCCGACTACGCGGCGATCGTCGAGAATATCGACATTGGCGGCCCGGCGATGATCCGCGCCTCGGCCAAGAACCATGCCTATGTCGCCATCGTCACCGATCCCGGCGACTACGCCGCGGTGTTGAACGCGCTGGAGATGAACATCGGCTCGCTGTCGCTGGATTTCCGCAAGAAGCTGGCGGCCAAGGCCTTCGCCCGCACCGCCACTTATGACGCGGCGATCTCGGGCTGGTTCGCCGAGGCGCTGGAGATCGAACATCCGACCTGGCGCGCCTTCGGCGGCAGGCTTGCCGAGGTCATGCGCTATGGCGAAAACCCGCATCAGGATGCCGGCTTCTACGTCAATGGCGACAAACGGCCGGGCGTCGCCACGGCGCGGCAGTTGCAGGGCAAGCAGCTATCCTACAACAACATCAACGATACAGACGCCGCCTTCGAACTGGCCGGCGAGTTCGATCCGAACCGCTCGGCCGCCGTCGCCATCATCAAGCACGCCAATCCATGTGGCGTCGCCGAAGGTACGTCGTTGAAAGCGGCCTACGCCAAAGCGCTCGCCTGCGACCCGGTCTCGGCCTTCGGCGGCATCGTCGCCTTGAACCGCACCCTTGACGCCGAGGCGGCCGAGGAGATCGTGAAGACCTTCACCGAGGTGATCATCGCGCCCGACGCCACCGACGAGGCCGCGGCAATCGTAGCTGCCAAGAAGAATTTGCGCCTGCTGGTCACCAGCGGCCTGCCCGACCCGCGCACGGCAGGCACGACGGTCAAGTCGGTTTCCGGCGGCTTGCTCGTCCAGGGCCGCGACAATGCCGTGGTCGACGACCTCGAGCTGAAGGTGGTGACGAAGCGCGCCCCGACGCCAGCCGAAATGGCCGACCTCAAATTCGCCTTCCGCGTCGCCAAGCACGTCAAGTCGAACGCCATCGTCTATGCCAAGGACGGCGCCACCGTCGGCATCGGCGCCGGCCAGATGAGCCGGGTCGATTCCTCACGCATCGCCGCGCGCAAGGCCGTCGACGCGGCGGAGACGGCAGGCATGGCGGAGCCGTTGACCAAGGGCTCCGTCGTCGCTTCGGACGCCTTCTTCCCCTTCGCCGACGGCCTGCTGTCGGCGATCGAGGCCGGTGCCACCGCCGTGATCCAGCCGGGCGGCTCGATGCGCGACGACGACGTCATCGCCGCCGCCGACGAACACGGCATCGCCATGGTGTTCACAGGCGTGCGGCATTTCCGGCATTGAGTGCTACTTCCCTTCTCCCCTTGTGGGAGAAGGTGGCCTCGCGAAGCGAGGTCGGATGAGGGGTGCTCCAGGGAACGCCAACGTTTCACTCCGTACGCACCCCTCAACCGTCTCGGCGCTGCGCGCCGATCCACCTTCTCCCACAAGGGGAGAAGGAAGAGGCGCTACTGCTCCACAGGCCGATCCGCCGGATATGGCGTCCTCACCAAAATCGCCATGCCGATCCCCAGGAACAAAATAATCGCCGCCATGCCGAGCCGGGCCGAGCCGCTGGTGGCGGTGATCGTCGCCACCATGAACGGCGCCAGGAAACTGGTTGCCCGCCCTGCCAGCGCATAGATGCCGAAATAGCGGCCGGATTCGGCGGCGGTCACGCTGCGCGCCATGTAGGAGCGTGACGAGGCCTGCACCGGCCCGAAAGCCAGGCCGATCAGCAGGCCATACATGATGTAGGCCTTCTCAGCTGCCGTGCCGAACAGGCCGCCGGAATCGGTGGTGGAAAGCTGGATCAGGCCGAGCAGCGTGAAGCCGGGCCCGGTCGAGATGACGCCGATGGTGGCGACGGACAGCATGACCAGCGAAATCATCACCACCGCCTTGGAGCCGAGCGCGGTGTCGAGCCGCGCCGCGATCCAGCAGCCGAAGATGGCGACGATGTTGAGGATGATGCCGAACATGCCAATCTCGGTGATCGACCATTGGAACATGCCCGCCGCGAACGTGCCGCCCAGCGCCAGCAGCGCATTGACGCCATCCTGGTAGATCATGCGGGCGACGAGGAAGCGGAAGATGCCGCCACGCTTGCGCACCTCGGCCAGCGTCGATTTCAGCTCCGACAGGCCTTCGCGCACCGCCGGCCCGATCGGGATGCCCTTGATGGCGTCGGGCGTGAAGAAGAACATCGGCAGGATGAACAGGAAATACCAGCCGGCCGACAGCGGCCCGGTGGCGCGGGCATCCTCGCCCAACTGCGGGTCAAGACCGAACAGCGGGGTGATGCCGATGATCGTCTTGCCGGTCTCCGGCGAGCCGGCGAGGCAAGTGACGACGAAGATCAGTGCGATCATGCCGCCGAGATAACCGAGGCCCCAGGCCATGTTGGAGATGCGGCCGATCTCGCTCTTCGGCACCAGGCGCGGCATCATGGAATCGTTGAAGACGGTGGAGAATTCCGCCGCCACCGACGCCAGCGAGAACAGCGCCACGATCAGGAACAGGTTGGAACCTGGCGCGGCGAACCAGAGCAAGGTAAGGCTGGTGACCTTGATCGCCGCGAAGAAGGCGATCCATGGCTTGCGCGGTCCGGTCTGGTCGGCGATCGAACCGAGGATCGGCGACAGCACGGCGATGACCAGCCCGGCGGCGGCGATGCCATAGCCCCAGACGGCCTGGCCGGTGGTTGGGTCGCCCGCCATGCGCGAAACGAAATAAGGGCCGAAAATGAAGGTGGTGACGACTGTGAAGAACGGCTGCGCCGCCCAGTCGAAGAACATCCACCCCCAGATGCCGCGCCCGGACGCCCGCTGCATTGTCTCTACCGCCATAATGACTCCCCCGGCACCCGCTCCGCCCGTGTCGGCGGCATGTCTGCACGTTTTCCGATACTCATGCAAATGACAAGCGTCGCGCCGCCCCTCATTGTCCTGCCGGACATTTCTCCCCGTACAGGACGGAGAGAAAGACGCTTTGGCGGGGGATTTCGCGAATTGTCGACGTTACAGAATTGGCGCCTGCCTTGCGGCCAGTTCCCTTCTCCGTCACTATACGGGGAGAAGGTGGCGGCAGCCGGTTGAGGGGCAGCGCCAATCTTTGAGATGACCCGCCTCACATCCCCGTCAGATCGCTCATCAGCCCCGACGCCACCGACAGCCGCGACACGGTGATGTCGCCGCCTTCGGTCAGCGCCTGCAGCCGATCGCGGATGCGCGCCACCCGCTCGCCGCCGGCTTCGAGCCAGGCCGCCACCGGATCGGCTGCCTTGGCATGGCTGGTGAGCGCGGCGACCGCGATGCCGCGTCGTGCGGCGCCGATCGTATCGGTGGCGCGGGACAAAGCGAGCTGGTCATAATAGTCCGAAGGCGTGATCGAGCGCGCCGCATCCTCGACGCGCGGGATGCGGAAGGCATCGCTGGCGGAGAAGAACGCCCTGGCGGCCGCCACGATGTCGGCACCGGCGGTGCGCGCCGTCAGCGCGATGTCGGGGATGAGCTCCGCCGCCTCGCTCATCGCCAGTTGCTCGGCCAGCGTCTCCGGGGCGCCCGCCTTGAACAGCCCGTGCCGCTTCTCCTCGATCCGCTCGCGCGAAAAGGCCGGCAGCAGCGACGCCAGCTTGGGCTCCAGCGCCTTGCGCGCATCCTGCAGTTCGGCGATGCGCTGGCCGAGCGGTGCCGTGCCGGCATCGTTCTTCAGATACCAGCCGCTGCTCATATAGATGAGCCGGCTCACCATCTGATAGAGATCGAGTTGCACCTGGCCGTCTATCTGGTTGTCGAGCGCGTCGATCTCGCGATAGAGCGCCGGCAGCGCAAAGCCGTCGCGCACCACGGCGAAGGTGCGCACCACATCGGCGGCGGTGCGCCCCGTTGCTTCCTGCAGCCGGTTGACGAAGGACGGCCCGCCGCGATTGACCAGATCGTTGGCGACGACACGGGCGATGATCTCGCGGCGCAGCCGGTGGCCGTGGATCTCGGAGGCGTATTTCTTCGCCATCCGGTCCGGGAAATAACCCATCAGGTCGCGGTCGAAATGCGCATCGTCCGGCACGTCGCTGGCAACGATGTCGGAAAACAGCACGATCTTGGCATAGGCGAGCAGCACGCCGAGCTCGGCCCGGGTCAGCGGCTCGCCGCGCGCCTCGCGTTCGGCAAGGGCTGCCGGCGACGGCAGCGTCTCCACGGCACGGTCGAGCAGACCACGTGCCTCCAGCGCCGTCATGAAGCGGCTTTGATGCGCGATGTCGGCGAGGCCGCGCTTGCGGGCGATCGAAAGCGCCAGCGTCTGCTGGTAGTTGTTGGACAGCACCAGGCCGCCAACCTCGTCGGTCATCTCGGCCAGCAGCTTGTTGCGCGCCGGACGCGTCAGCGATCCCTTGCGCATGGCGGACGCCAGCGCGATCTTGATGTTGACCTCGACGTCGGAGCAGTTGACGCCGCCCGAATTGTCGATGGCGTCGGAATTGCAGCGGCCGCCATTCATGCCAAACTCGATGCGCGCCCGCTGCGTCACACCGAGATTGGCGCCTTCGCCGATCACCTTGGCGCGCACGTCGAGCGCGGTGATGCGGACGGCATCGTTGGCGCGGTCGCCGACCTCGGCATTGGTTTCGGTCGACGCCCTGAGATACGTGCCGATGCCGCCGAACCAAAGCAAGTCGACCGGCGCCTTGAGGATGGCGGTCATGATCTCGACCGGCGTGGCGGTCGTCTTGGCGAGGCCGATCGCGGCCACCGCGGCCGCCGGCAAGGTGATCGACTTCTGGCTGCGCGAGACGATGACGCCGCCTTCCGACAGCTTGCTCTTGTCATAGTCCTGCCAGCTCGAACGCGGCAACGCGAACATGCGCTCGCGCTCGGCCATCGAGGCCGCCATGTCGGGATCGGGATCGATGAAGATGTCGCGATGGTCGAAAGCGGCGATCAGCCGGGTCTTCGGCGACAACAGCATGCCGTTGCCGAACACATCGCCCGACATGTCGCCGACACCGACCACGGAGAAGGGCGAGGTCTGGATGTCACGGTTCATCTCGCGGAAATGCCGCTTGACCGCTTCCCACGCGCCCTTGGCGGTGATGCCCATCTTCTTGTGGTCGTAGCCGGCCGAACCACCGCTGGCGAAGGCATCGTCGAGCCAGAAACCGTGCTTTTCCGAGATGGCGTTGGCGGTGTCGGAGAAGGTCGCCGTGCCCTTGTCGGCGGCGACCACGAAATAGGGATCGTCCTGGTCGCGGCGCACCACACCAGCCGGCGGGATGACACCGTCCAGTCCGATATTGTCGGTGATCGACAGCAGGCTGGAGACGAAGTTCTTGTAGGCAGAGGTGCCGGCCTCGAAAATGGCGTCGCGTCCGGCGCTCATCGGCAGCTTCTTGGGATAAAAGCCGCCCTTGGCGCCGACCGGCACGATGACGGCGTTCTTGACCTGCTGTGCCTTGACTAGGCCGAGCACCTCGGTGCGATAGTCCTGGGCGCGGTCCGACCAGCGCAGGCCGCCACGCGCCACCGGACCGAAGCGCAGATGCAGGCCTTCGACCTCGGAGCCGTAGACGAAGATTTCCCGCCATGGTCGCGGCGCCGGCAATCCCTCGACCGCCTGCGACTCGAGCTTGATCGCCAGCGATTGGCCTTTCTCTTTCGTATCGGCAACGAAATGATTGGTGCGCAGCGAGGCTTCGATCAGATTTAGATAACGGCGGATGATCGTGTCGTCGTCGATGTTGGGCACATCTTCCAGCGCATCCTTGATCTTGGCCTTGAGGTGCTTGGCCGCCACCATGCCTTCCGTTTCCGCCGTCGGGCCGAGTCGCGCTATGAACAGGTCATGCAGGCCGCGCGCGATCTCGGGATAACGGTTGAGCGCCGCGGCGATGAAATCCTGGCTTTGCGGAATGCCGACCTGCTGCAAATAGCGGCCATAGGCGCGCAGGATGGTGATCTCGCCCGACCACAGGCCGGCGGTCTGGGCGAGGCCGTTATAGCCGTCATTATCGACGTCGCCGCGCCACACCGACAGGAATGCGTCCTCGAACAGCGCCCCGCCATCGGCGAGGTCGATCGGCTTGCCGTAGCTATTCTCCAGTTCCATGTCGTGGATGAAGACCAGGCCCGACTGGTCGTCGCCGACCTCGAAGGTGCGCTCGCTGATGACACGGAAGCCGATGTTCTCCAGCACCGGAACGCGCCGCGACAATGCCACCGGGCTGCCATGGTGATAGATCTTCAGCGCCGCCTGCTGCGCCTTCTGCTCCGCATGGCGGTAATAGTCGATGGCGATCGGATTGCCGGCGCTGATCTTGGCAATGCGTCCGGCATCGGCCAACGCCACCGCCGCGCTGAACGTGTCCCGGTAGCTCTCCGGCAGCCGCGCGGCGATCGCTTTCAACGCCGGGTCGCTGCCGCTGGCTTCGGCCGCATCGGCGAGCGCATCTTCCCAGGTGCGCACGATGTCACGGATCGCCGCCTCGATCGTCGCCTGCTCGACCTTCGGCGTCTTGCCGCCGGAGCGGCCGATGATGAAGTGCACGCGCGCCAGCCCGCCTTCGGGAAAGGCCGGGTAGTAGGCCGACAGCCGGCCCTCGAACACGGTTTTCAGATAGGTGGCGATCTTCTCGCGCACGACGCTGTCGTAGCGATCGCGCGGGACGAAGACGAGGATCGAGACGAAACGGTCGAACTGGTCGGCGCGCACCAGCGCCCGCACGCGCGGCCGCTCGACCAGGCCGAGAATGGCAGCGGCATGCTTGCGCAGGATCGGCACCGGCACCTGGAACAGCTCGTCGCGCGGATAGCTTTCCAGCACGTTGATCAGCGCCTTGCCGGAGTGGTCGTGGCGGTCGAAGCCCGACTTGGCGATGATGGTTTCGGCTTTGGACCTGAGATACGGGATCTTCATCACCGAGCGCGTATAGGCGGTCGAGGTGAACAGGCCGACGATGCGCAGTTCGCCCGCCAACGCGCCCTTGGCGGTGTAGGTCTTGACGCCGATGTAGTCGAGATAGATGCGCCGGTGCACCAGCGACTTGGCATTGGCCTTGGTGACGATCAGCGGCTCCGGTCCGTGCAGGAAAGCACGGATTTCCGGCGTCGTCGTCACCGCCTCGGTACCGCGCCTCAGCACCAGCACGTCGGGGTCGGTCAGGATGCCGAGGCCGGGTTTTTCGGCGCGCTCCAGATTGCCGCTTTCCTCGCCGCCGGTGTACTTGAATTCACGCATGCCGAGGAAGGTGAAATTGTCGTCGCGCAGCCACTCCAGAAAGGCGATGGCCTCGGCGACGCTCTTCTTGTCGAGCGGCACCGCCGAATAGCGGAACTCGGAGATGGCCTGATCGAGCCGGGCCAGCATCGGCCGCCAGTCGTTGACCGCGGCGTGGACCTGGCCAAGCATCTTGCGCAGCCGCTCGGTCAGGGCGGTTGCCTGCTCCGGCGTCAGCCGGGGAATGTGGACATGGATCACGCTCAGCCGGTCGTGGCTGCCGTCATCCCTGGCGAAATTGCCGTCGCCGAGGATTTCGTCGACACCCGTCTTGCCATGGCGAACCGTGATCACCGGATGGGTGACCAGGGTCGGTTCACCTGCGGTCTCGGTGACCTCGCCGAGGATGGAATCGAACAGGAACGGCATGTTGTCGTTGACGACCGTGATGACGGTCACCGGGCGGCCTTCGCGAACGACGCCCGAATCGGCTTCGACGGCGACGACGCACTCACCCTTTTTGTGGCCGGCGACCGCCCGGCCGGCGAGATCGGCGGCGCGTTCGAGGTCGGCCACGTCATAGGCGGCGATATCCTCCGCCGGCGCGCGGGCGAGCAGGTAGTCGGCGAGCCTGGCCGGTCTGTCCTCCGTCTTCGCCGCAGGTGGCTTCTTCTTCGACTTAGCTGCGGACTTCACGCTGGCCATGACGCTTCTTCCCTCCCGTCGTATGCTTTTGCGACTATGGTAGCAGATGACCGCTGTTTGGCGACAAAGGTTTGACGGCTTGCCAAGAATTATCGGAATTCGGCGGCAAGGCATCCCCGACGAGGAGAAATGATCCATGACCGGCAAAATCACCGCGCTTGACCTGGCCTCGGGAGAGCTGAGCGAGCCGACAAAAGCCTATTTCGTCAAATGCGAGGAAAAGCTCGGCCTCGTGCCCAACGTGCTCAGGGCCTATGCCTTCGACGACAAGAAGCTGCGCGCCTTCACCGACATGTACAATGATTTGATGCTGGGCGAATCCGGCCTGTCGAAGCTGGAACGGGAGATGATCGCGGTCACCGTCTCCTCCATCAACCACTGCTATTATTGCCTGACCGCGCATGGCGCGGCGGTGCGCCAGCTCTCGGGCGATCCCTTGCTCGGCGAGATGATGGTGATGAATTTCCGCGCCGCCGATCTTTCGCCCAGGCAAACGGCGATGCTCGAATTCGCCGTCAAGCTGACCGAAGCGCCGGCCAGGATCGTCGAGGCCGATCGTGCGGCCCTGCGCCAGGCCGGATTCAGCGACCGCGACATCTGGGACATCGCCTCGACAGCGGCCTTCTTCAACATGTCGAACCGCGTCGCGGCCGCGATCGACATGCGGCCGAACGACGAATACCACGCCATGGCGCGATAGGGACACGCGCGTTCCGCCATCGGTCCTGGTTTTCATCAAACGTTGACAGGCGCATGCAGCCAGCTAGTTTTCCTTGAAACAAAATTCCGAGGGGTGAACTTGGTGCCCGAAGCCAGAAGCTTCGAGAATGGGAGCCCTTATGCTTGATCGAATCATCAGACCCAGGGTTTTTGTCTGCGCCCTGGTCATGACGCTGGCGCTCGCCGCTCCACCCGCCCATGCCTTCGAGGCGTCGACCGCCTACCAGCCCATTTTCGAAACTGCCGCCGGAAAGACTGTAACGCTGACCGGTCATGACCTGACCGTCGAACAGGTCATCGACATCGCCCGCAACGGCGCCAAGGTCGAGCTCAGCCCCGAGGCGCTGCAGCGTTCGGCCGATGCCTATGGCCTGCTGCTGGAAGGTGCTGCCGAAGGTGTCACGATCTACTGGTTCAACCGTGGCGCCGGCGACCAGCGCGAAACGGTGATCTTCTCCGGCGATCCGACCACCCCGGAAAACACCAAGCTGCTGAAGGAGCAGCAGCTCGCCCGCTTCGAGGGCGGCGTCAACAGAGGCTACGGGCCGGAGCTGCAGGAAGAGGCGCTGGTGCGCGCGATCATGGCGATCCGCGCCAATACCATGTCGTATGAAGCGGCCAGCCCGCAGCTGACGCATATGCTGATCGACATGCTGAACAAGCGGGTGACGCCGGTCGTGCAATCGCGCGGTACGCTCGGCGAAGGCGACCTCGCGACACTCGGCAATATCGGCGCGGCCATGGTCGGCGAAGGCGAGGCCTATCTCGACGGCGTTCGCATGCCGGCCACACAGGCCCTTTCGCAGGCCGGCCTGAAGCCGCTCGAGCCTTTTGCCGCCGACCAGGCCGCCCTGATCAGCACCAATGCCTATGCACAGGCACAGGCGGTGCTTTTGCTGGAGGACGCGCGAAAACTGCTGGAATGGACCGACCTCAGCTTCGCCATGGGACTGAACGGCATGAATTCCAGCGTCACGCCGATATCGGTGCCGGTGCAATCCATGCGGCCTTACCCGTGGCTGACATGGGATGCCGCGAGGATCATGGACATGATCAAGGGCAGCTATCTCTTCGATGAGGATCCGGCCCGCATCATCCAGGACCCGGAAAGCATGCGCGCCTCCAGCCAGCGCCAGGGCTCGGCCTGGCAGGCCTGGGCGGATCTGCGCCAATCCGTGCTGCTCTCCATCAATTCGTCGGATCACAATCCGGCCGTGCTGCCAGGCCTGACGCCGCAGAGCTCGCCGGAGCTGAGCACGCCGCAATTCATGAAATATTACATCAAGGGCGGGCCGCTGAGTAACGGCAAGTCCGGCTATATCTTCTCCAACGCCAATTGGGATCCTTATCCCATGGCCAATCAGGTCGAAGCTTTCACAATCTCTCTCACCAATCTCGGCGTCGCGGTAGCGCAGCGCATCGAGCGTTTCCGCAACCCCTTCTTCACCGTGGTCAAGCCGGCCGATGTACTGAAACCCGAAGAGCGCAAGGATATCCCGACCTTCGACGGCTATTTGCCGACCGATCTCTGGCAGGAACTGGCCGACCTCGGCACGCCGGTGACACCGAATGGCCAGGCCATCGTCGCCACCGTCGAGGATCTGGAAGCGCAGACCCGCATCAAGACGCAACGCGCCCGCGAGGCGGTCGACGTGTCGTTCCATCTGCTGGCGCAGGACCTGTTGACGGCAAGCTATTGGATGGAAATCCGCAAGGCGCAGAACCCGCAGCGGAAATTCGGCGAGGCGCCAACCGCGGCACTCGAGGCGCTGCGCCAGGTGATCCCCTGGCATCAGGCGGCATCGGAACGGCAAAAGCGGCCGCTCGGCATGGTCGCCTACGATTTCATGCAGGAGAACCCGGCCTCGAAATTCTATTCCGGCGGGCCGCAGGCGCCGAAGAGTGCGGCACTTCCGACGGCCGGCGTTCTGCCCAAGTGATGAAGCTTGCCGCAACGCAGGTATCCAGGAACCGTCGCGCCGCCCTTCAGGACGGCTGGGTGGGGTATGGCGATGCGCTCGCGGAAGCACGAACATTAGCGCTCGCGCATTTTAAATTGCCTGATGGGCATTTTGGTCCGATGATCGGCGGGCGGCATGACCGCATGTCGGTTCGATGCCGCTGATCAGGGAGGAGAGCATGACAAAGTTTCTCTACATCTATCATGGCTCGGGCAAGATGCCGGCGAACGAGGCGGACCGCAAGGCAATGACCGACGCCTGGACAGGCTGGTTCGGAAAGCTCGGCTCGGCCGTGGTCGAGCGCGGCAATCCTGTCGGCATGTCGAAGACGGTGCTACCGGGCGGCAAGGTCGAGAACAATGGCGGCAGCAACCCGACCGGGGGCTATTCGATCATCGAGGCGAAGGACATCGATGACGCGGCCAGCAAGGCCAGGGAGTGTCCGATCCTGATGGAGCCGAACTGCAACGTCGAGATCGCGCCGATCATCAACATGATGGGCTGACGCCTGCTTGGAGCAATTCCAGGAAAAGTGTGAAGTGGTTTTCCCGGGAAAAGCGCGTAGCGCTTTCCCCAGGGATTGCGTGAAAACAAAGAGCTGGAGCGGTTCGGCGATTCCGTCGTCGGTGAACTATCCGCAAGGCTTTGATCTGGTTTCCTAATCGGCGAGGAATGCGGGAATAGCGTTGCAACATTTGCGGTGTCTGGTTGCCGTTTTCTTGCAA
The DNA here is from genome assembly GCF_006442545.2 of Mesorhizobium sp. B2-1-8. Classification (NCBI taxonomy): domain Bacteria; kingdom Pseudomonadati; phylum Pseudomonadota; class Alphaproteobacteria; order Hyphomicrobiales; family Phyllobacteriaceae; genus Mesorhizobium; species Mesorhizobium sp. B2-1-8. The sequence goes on along the minus strand of NZ_CP083952.1, from coordinate 1,178,195 downwards.
TTCGATTTGACGATTCCCTTGTGCGCCGATGCGTGATTCACTCGTTTTGGCGGGCGAATCGAGGGGACGGCGAATGTCCAGGCCACGCGAGAAGCGCGAGACGGGAGAGCAGGACCTGTTCCGCTCCAGGCTCGATCAGATCATCAACATGAAGCACGAGTTGGTGCGGCTGGCGCAGGCGATCGACTGGCCGGTGCTGGAGGAGCGTTTCGGCGCGGTCTATTCGGACGGTCCTGGCATGCCGCCCTTGCCGACGCGACTGATGGCGGGCCTTGCGATCCTGAAGCACACTTTCGACTTGTCGGACGAGGAGCTGTGCGCCCGCTGGGTGGAGAACCCCTACTTCCAGTATCTGTGCGGTGAAGAGTTCTTCCGCCACGAGCTCTCCTTCGAGCGCTCATCGATGACGCGCTGGCGCCAGCGCATGGGCGAGGAGCCGATCACGGCGCTCCTGCAAGAAAGCCTGGCGGTGGCGGTCAAGAGCGGAGCGATGAAGCCGGCCGATACGCGCCGGGTGATCGTCGACACGACCGTGCAGCCGAAGAACGTGATGTTCCCCACCGACGCCAAGCTCGTCAATCGGGCGCGCGAGCGGCTGGTGCGGCTGGCCAAGAAGGCGGGGCTCGATTTGCGCCAGACCTACGTGCGGGTCGGCAAGCTGGCGCTGATCAAGCACCAGCGCTACGCGCACGCCAAGCAGTTCAAGCGGGCCAACAAGGCGCTGCGCAAGCTCAAGACCTATCTCGGCCGCACCATTCGCGACATCTCCCGCCGGATCACCGGCCAAACGGACCTCGAGGCGAGCTTCAAGTGGCCGCTCTACCAGGCCTCGGCGGTTCTGGAGCAACGTCAGCGCCAGCGCGGCCGCAAAATCTACAGCCTGCACGCCCATGAGGTCGAGTGCATCGGCAAGGGCAAGGCGCATGCCCCTTACGAGTTCGGCGTCAAGGTCTCGATCGCCACGACGCTCGAACGCTCGAAGGGCGGCCAGTTCGCCCTGCACGCTAAGGCACTGCCCGGCAATCCCTATGACGGCCATACGCTCGCGACCGTTATCCCCGACATGGAAAAGACCATCGGCAACGAAATCGGCCGCATCCTCGCCGACGCCGGATATCGCGGCCACAACGCACCTGAAAGCCACAAGCTCAGGGTCTTCACCGCCGGCCAGAAGCGCCGCGCGTCACACCTGCCATCAAGCGTCAGATGCGCAGGCGATCGGCAGTCGAACCCGTCATCGGCCACATCAAGGCCGAGCACCGCATGGGCCGCAACTACCTCGCCGGCGAACAGGGCGACGCCATCAACGCCATCCTCGCCGCCGCCGGCTACAACTTCTCGCTCCTGATCAAATGGTTCAGGCTGCTTTTGTGGCTTCTCATCACAGCACTCCAAAGCCGCCCCAGATCCAGCGCAGCCTGACCCACTTCATTGTTCACGGACGACGATTCCATCAAACGCTGAACCGCTCTAGGACCGCGCCGCGATGGCCGCCGCCGCACCAGCCATCGTCGTGGCGCTGACGCGGTTGGCGATCTTCATGGCGCGCTTGCTCCTGAGCAGCTTGCGCGCCTGAGAGGCGGCGAGCACCCAGGTGAGATCGATGGCGATCAGCACCACCGCCATGGTCGCCGTCAGTTCGACCCAGCCGACGACGCTGACCGAAGCCAGGTCGATGATGGTCGGCAACAGCGCCAGGTAGAACATCATGATCTTGGGATTGCCGAGCGTGACAGCCATGCCGGCGAAAAACAGCTTGCCGGCCGAATCTTCCCGCGGCATCTCGCCCTCCTTGGCGTCGACGGGCGCCGTCCACATCTTCCAGGCAAGGTAGGCGAGATAGGCGACGCCAACCCATTTCACGATGACGAAAGCGAGATGGAAGGTCTGCGCCACCACGGCGAGCCCGAACACAGCCAGCGAAAGCCAGATGCCTTCGCCGATCCACATGGCAAGCAGGAACGGAAACACATCCCGAAACCCCTTCGAGATGACGCGCGCGACGAGCGCCGCGATCGATGGGCCGGGCGAACCGGCGGCCACGAACAAGGCGGCGGCGAAGATCAGCAGCGAGGTGAGGTGCATGGCGAGGGTCTCTATCTGACAACCTTTGAAGCCTGACACTAGTGCAAGCGGTCGAGCTTCGATAGCGCCGGCGAAAAGACGCTTGCCGGTCCAGCGCCGCGCCGCTAGAAGGGCCGCCGCGAAACAATTTCGAGCTTCACTTTGCCTCAGTAACCGCCGGTCTCGTCAACTCCCCCGACACACCTGCATGGCGCCGCATCAGCAGTGCCTGTTGCATTTTTCATGTGTTCCTCCGGGCGGCGGTTCGAGACCGGTTTGGCACTGCTGAACCGCTGTCGCGCGCTTTCTGCCAGCGACACCTGACTTCACAATCTCCGCAGCCACCCGCCACGCCGCGCCCGCATGGGCATCTCGACATCGCCGACCGGATGAACTTCCCAGCGGGAAGGACTTACTGGCATGTCTTCGGCCCTGCGCATCCACTGGACGATCGCGCCTGAAATCGCACCACGCCCCCTGATCAACTGCAATCGCTGCGGCTTCGTGAAGGCCTATCGTTGCAGCGGGAAGTTCCGCGTCAACGCCAACGGCAAGCGCATCGACGTGTGGCTGATCTATCGTTGCGTCGATTGCGACAATTCCTGGAATTTCGGCATTTTCGAGCGCTGCAACCGCCGCGATATCGAGCCGGCACTGCTCGCGGCGCTCGAAAGCAATGATCCGGCACTGGTCCGGAGCCATGCCTTCGACATCGTTGCCCTGCGCAACCAGGTGGGACGCGTCGAAGAGTTCCCTGACGCCGCCGTGCGCAAGCAGGTGATCGGCGAGATGAAGGAGGATGCGACGGCGCTGGAACTCCGGCTCGGTCTGGAAATACCGGTATCGCTGAGGCTCGACCGGCTGCTCGCCAACGAACTCGGCATCTCGCGATCGCGACTTCAGGCGCTTGAGGAGCGACAACTTCTGGTTATCCACCCGGATGGAGCAAAGGCCCTGCGCAAACCGGCTCGAGAGGGAGCGACAATCCGCATCGATCTCGCCGGCGAATCCGATCGACAGGCCATCATCTCGGCCGCCGGCGGATGAAACGACAGCGGCTAGGGGTCAGTCGCTCGCTTTTGGAACCGGGCTGATCAACCCCTTGGCCGCTTCGAGATCGCTATCGACGACCTGCACATGGACCAGGCCTTGCTTACTCGTGTCGAGAATGCGATTCGCGAGAGCATAGATCCCATACGCGCTGAGCATCGACACGCAAACTTCGGCCTCCGGTTGATTGTCGAATACGACAGCCGTGACGAGTTTGCCGCTCATTTGCACGGTAGGCCCCTACGCCGCGCCGACCGCCTTGGACGACTTCTCGAAACGCTTGCGTTCGTTCGGGTCGAGATAGAGCTTGCGCAGGCGAATGGTCTTCGGCGTCACCTCGACCAGCTCGTCGTCCTGGATCCAGGCCAGCGCCCGCTCCAGCGTCATGCGGATCGGCGGCGTCAGCTTGACCGCTTCATCCTTGCCGGCGGCGCGGATGTTGGTCAGCTTCTTGCCCTTCAGCACGTTCACTTCAAGGTCGTTGTCCCGACTGTGGATGCCGATGATCATGCCCTGATAGACCTTGACGCCCGGATCGATGACCATCGGGCCACGATCTTCAAGGTTCCACATGGCGTAGGCGACCGACTCGCCCTGCTCGTTGGAGATCAGCACGCCGTTGGTGCGGCCGGGCAATTCGCCCTTGTAGGGCTCGTAGGCATGGAACAACCGGTTCATCACGGCGGTGCCGCGCGTGTCGGTCAAAAGTTCCGACTGGTAGCCGATCAGGCCGCGCGTCGGCGCGTGGAAGACGATGCGCTGGCGGTTGCCGCCGGACGGGCGCAGCTCGACCATCTCGGCCTTGCGCTCCGACATCTTCTGCACGACGACGCCGGCATGCTCCTCGTCGACGTCGATGACGACTTCCTCGACCGGCTCCAGCAATTCGCCATTCTCGCCCTTCTGCATGACGACGCGCGGACGCGAGACGGCGATCTCGAAACCTTCGCGGCGCATGGTCTCGATCAGCACGGCGAGCTGCAACTCGCCACGTCCGGAGACGAAGAACGAATCCTTGTCGGGCGATTCCTCGATCTTCAGCGCGACATTGCCTTCGGCTTCCCGAAGCAACCGGTCGCGGATGACGCGGCTGGTCACCTTGTCGCCTTCGGTGCCGGCAAGCGGGCTGTCGTTGACGAGGAAGGACATGGTCACGGTCGGCGGGTCGATCGGCTGCGCATGCAGCGCCTCGGTCACCGCAAGGTCGCAGAACGTGTCGGCGACGGTGCCCTTGGACAGGCCGGCAATGGCAACGATGTCACCCGCCTGCGCCTCTTCGATCGGCTGGCGCTCGAGGCCACGGAAAGCGAGGATCTTGGAGATGCGCCCGGTTTCGATCTGGGTGCCGTCATTGTGCAACACCTTGACCGCCTGGTTGGACTTCAGCGTGCCGCTCTCGATCCGGCCGGTGATGATGCGGCCGAGGAACGGGTTGGCTTCCAGAATGGTGCCGATCATGCGGAACGGGCCGGGATGGACGGTCGGCGCAGGCACATGCTTGATGACGAGGTCGAACAGCGGCGCTAGCTGCTGGTCCTTGGGGCCTTCCGGGTTTTCCGACACCCAGCCATCGCGACCCGAACCATAGAGGATCGGGAAATCGAGCTGCTCGTCGGTGGCGTCGAGCGCGGCGAACAGGTCGAACACCTCGTTGACCACCTCGACATGGCGCGCGTCGGGACGGTCGATCTTGTTGATGACGACGATCGGCTTCAGGCCGACCTTGAGCGCCTTGCCGACGACGAACTTGGTCTGCGGCATCGGGCCTTCTGCGGCGTCGACCAGCACGATGGCCGAATCCACCATCGACAGGATGCGCTCGACCTCACCGCCGAAATCGGCGTGGCCGGGGGTGTCGACGATGTTGATGCGGGTGTCCTTCCAGTCGACCGAGGTCGCCTTGGCCAGGATAGTGATGCCGCGTTCCTTTTCGAGATCGTTGGAATCCATGGCGCGTTCGGCGACGCGCTGGTTGTCGCGGAAGGAGCCGGACTGTTTCAAAAGCTGGTCGACCAGGGTGGTCTTTCCATGGTCGACGTGCGCGATGATCGCGATATTACGGAGGTTCATGATTCTGGTCTCGGAAGCGTTGCAGGCAGCAGGCCAAAGGCGCTGCCTCTTTCGGTTGCGCGGCTCATACAGGGTTTTTCGCAGTTGCGAAAGGGGACGCGCGATACCAAATACTCATCAAATCTTAAGCATCTGCGTGTGAAATGATTTTGTTAACCAAGGCGGGAACCTTTTCAGGGCCCGGGCAGTTCGAACGTCATGACCGATAAACTCAACCGATTTTGGCCGCTGATCGCGTCCGCCGCCTTTGCCGTCCTGCTGGCGGCCAACGCCGCGCAGTCGGCCGCGACGCTGAAGGAAGCGCGGTCCGTCCTGCCGGCTGATGCGCCTTCCGCGCAGCAGGCCTTTGCCGACGCGCCCGACGGCGTCGACCCGATGGTGACCGGCCCGGTCAGCGCCGCCTTCAAGCAGAGACAGGCCAGCGCGAGCTGCGACACGGCGGTCTGGCCTCACATTCCAATGGTCTGCTATCCCGACTGAGACGCCTCGCGCTGCCCGCGCCGCCGCCAATCTCCCCCCTCGTGGGGGAGATGTCCGGCAGGACAGAGGGGGGCGCCGTAGAGCGCCACCCTTGAGTTAATTCTCGATCGTTAAGAACCTGGCGTCGGCATACTCTTGCAATTGGGTCAGAGGGGTCGGCGGGACAGCGCCCCCCTCTGCCCTGCCGGGCATCTCCCCCACAAGTGGGGAGATCGCCAAATTCGCCTGCCGCGCCTCAAGCCGCCTGCGGTCCCGGATCGAAGGCCGGTCGGCTGGTGTTGATCAGGAGCGAAATACAGGCGGCGGCGATCGCGGTCATGCCGGCAATCAGGAACGCCAGTTCGTAATTGCCCTGCAGTTCACGCATGGTGCCGCCGAAGGCCGCGGCGGTGGCGGCGCCCACCTGGTGGCCGGCGACGATCCAGCCGAACACGATCGGCCCGCTGCGGTCGCCGAAGGCTTCGTTGGCCAGCCGCAGCGTCGGCGGCACGGTGGCGATCCAGTCGAGTCCATAGAGCACCGCGAAGATGATCAGGCTGGTTGCCGAAAAGTCGGAATAGGGCAGGTAGATCAGCGACAGGCCACGGATGGCATAGTAGACGCCGAGCAGCTTGCGGGGGTCGTAGCGGTCGGTGAGCCAGCCCGACAGCGTGGTGCCGATCAGGTCGAAAATGCCCATCATCGACAACAGGCCGGCGGCCTGCACCTCGCCAATGCCCATGTCGCCGCAGAATGCGATAAGATGCGTGCCGACCAGCCCGTTGGTGGTGAAGCCGCAGACGAAGAAGGTGGCGAACAGGTACCAGAACACTCGCGTGCCGGCGGCGCGGCGCAACGTGTTGAGCGTATGCGCCAGGAAATTGCCTTGCGAGGCCGGCGAGACCGGCGGGACGTCATCCGCCTCGGCGCCATAGCGCACCATGCCGATCGAGGCCGGGCGCTCCGGCACCAGCAGCCAGACCAGAGGGATCAGCGCCGCTGTGGCGATCGCGACGGCGATGACGACAGGCTGCCAGCCGCCAGCCTGGGCAAGCGAAGCGATCAGCGGCAGGAAGACCAGCATGCCGGTGGCGCTGGAGGCCGACATCAGCCCCATGACAAGGCCGCGATTGGTCTTGAACCAGCGGTTGACGATCGTGGCGCCGAGCACACTGGCGACGGCGCCGGATCCGATGCCGGAAAAAACGCCCCAGGTGATGAACAGATGCCAGGGCTTGGTCATCAGCAGGCTGAGCGCGGTCGAGCCAGACATGATCACCAGCGATGCAAGCAGCGCGCGGCGTAGCCCGATGCGCTCCATCAGCGCTGCGGCGAACGGACCGGTCAGCCCATAGAGCAGGATGCCGACACCCGCGGCCAGCGAAATGATGTCACGCCGCCAGCCGAAACTGTTTTCCAGCGGCAGCATCATGACGGAGGGCGCGGAACGCAGGCCGGCCGCGATCAGCAGGCAGAGGAAGATGACGCCAACCACGACGAAAGCGTAGCGCTGGCCAAAGGGATGGGATTGAGCTATCATGTTACTGACCGGTACGTTGCAGGATGGGAATGTATACGTACCGATCGGTAACATTGTCAATCGAGTCCCATGATGCCAACCGACAAAAATATTGAACTGACCATCAGCGACGGTCATGCATCGACGCCCCCCAAGGCTGCCAAGAGAATTCTCGATGTTGCCTATGACCTCTTCTACCGGCGAGGTATCAGGGCGATCGGCGTCGACGAGATCGTCAAGCGCGCCGGCGTTACCAAGCCGAGCCTCTATCGCAGCTTTCCCTCCAAGGACGAACTGGCCGCCTCCTACCTCAGGCAATACGATCTTGAATACTGGGAGCGTTTCGATGAAGCCGTTGCCGCCAATCCCGGCGACCCGCGCGCGCAGATCAAGGCTTTCCTGACCCGCATCGGCAAGCGAACGCAAGTGGCGGACTATCGCGGCTGCGGCATGACCAATGCGGCGGTCGAATATCCAGACCACAGCCATCCGGCCCGCGTCGTCAGCGAGGCAAACAAGCAGGAATTGCGCCGCCGCCTGCGCGCCATGGCGGCTGCGATGGGCGCGCAGGACCCCGACACGCTGGGCGACGGGCTGCTGCTGCTCATCGAAGGCGCCTATATCAGCGGCCAGCTGTTCGGCCTCGGTGGACCGGCACAGTCGGTTGCCCGCAACGCCGACCTGCTGATCGAAGCGAGCTTGAAGAAATAGCCATTGGCGATACGCTGGGACGACCTCCAACGGAGAGCTCCGCGATGCGCAGCCTGTTGATCCCGCTCACCTTCGCCGGCCTTTGCCAGGCGGCACAAGCCGGCGAGATATCCAGCGCCTACACCGATCTCGTTGAAAGAAGGACTGCGTGACCTATGCGCAGGCCGAGCAGGGCGACGGCGACTGGGCCGACCTCGCCTGCTCCGGCTATCGCGGCTATTCCGTGCTGATCGGATATGACGACGCCCGCGAATCGCTGTTCTACGGTTTTCCGCCCGGCGGCGACATGACGTCCGCCTGGGAGAGTTTTTCGGCCTTCAATTCGTCCGCGGCCAAGGTCGAGTGGCGCATCGAAACCAATGGCGACAAGGCTGTGCCATTCGCGGTCATCCACCGCCGCTCGATCAGCGATCCCGAGGACGAGACCAAGAAGACCGAGGTGCTGCTCGTCGCCAAGGTCGCCCAGATGGACGTCCGTGACGGCTGCACCGTCGGCCTGGTGCTGGCCACCGGCAACCTCATTGCCAACGACCAGGAGCGCAAGATCGCCGACGAGATGGCGAAAGGCTTTGCCTGCGGCAAGGACAAGCGCGTGGTGGTCGGCAACGTGCCGGCTTTCGGCCGGGTCGACAACTGAGGACGTTGGACGTTCGCCGAAGCGTCAGTACTTCGTCATCCTGGGGCGAAGCAAGGAGCGCAGCGACGCGGCGCAGACCCCGGGATCCATGCCGCGACATCAACACCAACCGCAACGGTGCAGAATTTTGCCGCGTTGCGTCCCTTGCGCAAGGTCACGGCATGGATACCAGGGTCTGCGCGACGCCGCTTCGCGGCTGCTCCGCCCTGGTATGACAAAGTCGGATTACCTACTTGCTCGCCTTTGCCCGGTCGATCGCCTCCATGATCATCTTCTTGGCGTATTTGGAATCGTGCCAGCCCTCGATCTTGACCCATTTGCCGGGCTCGAGATCCTTGTAGTGCTCGAAGAAGTGCTGCACCTGCTGGCGCGTGATGTCGGGCAGCTGCGTGTATTCGGTGACGTTCTCGTAGCGCAGCGTCAATTTTGGCGACGGCACCGCGATGATCTTCTCGTCCTGGCCCGCATTGTCTTCCATGATCAGCACGCCGATCGGCCGCACGTTGATGACGCAGCCCGGCACCAAAGCGCGCGTGTTGCAGACCAGCACGTCGATCGGGTCGCCATCGCCCGACAGCGTGTGCGGCACGAAGCCGTAATTGCCTGGATAACGCATCGAGGTGTGCAGGAAGCGGTCGACGAACAGCGTGCCGGCCTCCTTGTCCATCTCGTACTTGATCGGCTCGCCGCCAATCGGCACCTCGATGATGACGTTGACGTCGTCAGGCGGATTCTTTCCAGTGGCTATGGCTTCGATGCGCATGGCTTTTGTCCCTCTCTCGATCGGCAGGAGATAGCGGGCGGCGCAAAATGGTGCAATGCGGCGAATGGTGCTTAAATGCATCCCGCGAGATGCGATGGCGTTCGACGCGTTCAATCATCGGCACAAGATGTTTCAGCGCCGTGATTTTGCGTGAGTCGGGGGCTTCGCCTTCCCCGATCATCCCCCGGCGGTCACTCCCAGACGAAAGCGACCTTCTTCAGCGCCTTCTGCTCGAAAATCTCGACGCCTTCGGCGATGTCGCGGCCGCCAGCCCCGGCATAGAAGGCCAGTGCGTTCTGGTTGTCTTCCAGCGCCCACACCACCATGCCTTTCAGCCCGTGGTCGGCGAGACGTGCCCTGGCTGCCGAAAACAGCCGTCTGCCGAGACCGATGCCCTGATATTCCGGGCGCAGGTACAATTCGTAGATTTCGCCCTGCTGCTTGAGTTCCTTGGCGCGGTTCTTGCCGATCGTCGCATAGCCGGCGATCGTGCCGCCGATCTCGACGACCAGCACGGTGGCGGCGCGGCGGATGGCATTCGCCCACCAATCGGCTCCCCGGCGGTTGATCATCGACGTCAGAGTACGGTGCGGAATGATACCGGAATAGGCGCCGCGCCAGGCTTCCAGGTGCACCTCGGCAATGGCGCCGGCATCGCGCGGGTCTGCCTTCCGAATGTCGATCGTCAGCGTATTCATGATTTGTTAACCATAAACCCGCGTCGCCCGATTGCAAGAGTCGGGGCGACCGATGGTCCGCTTTCGCACAGACGATCATGACGCTGGCGACATCCGGTAGAGCCTGTCAGGAATCCGGCTGAGGAGCGGTTGCAGGCGAGCTTTCAGATTTCGACCAGATGGTCGTCAAGCTCGTTGGTATCGCCCGGCGTGACCGGGAAGTGCTCGGCCAGCACCGCCCCGGCCTGCTCGATCGCCTTGACGAAACCGTCGGCAAGCCGGTCGTCGCCGGCATGCGCGGTCAGATCGCGCACCACGCCGTCCCAGACATGCTGGCCGACCTTGGCGTCGATGCCTGAATCGGCGACCACTTCGGCGTAGCGCTCGGCGATCGAGACGAAGATCAGCACGCCGGTGCGCGCCGTGGTGCGGTGGACGTTGCGGGCGAGGAACTGTTTGACCGCATTGGCGTGCGCGGCCTGATAGCGCAGCCGCCGCGGCACCATATGGATGCGCAGGCCGGGCAGCGTCCACAGCAGGGCAAGCACGCAGGCCAGCGCCAGCAACTCGGCGATGACGAAATGCGGCAGGCGGATGGTGAGCCACCAGGCCTCCAGCCCATAAGCGACCGCGAGGCTGACGACCAACATGCCAAGCGTCGCCATCAAAGCCGCAGGGGCGAAATAGCCATCGCTTGCATGCGCCACGACGCAATAGATCTCGCCGTCGGTCCTGGATTCCGCCGACCGGATCGCAGCGGCGATGCGTTCATGATCCTGCGGGCTGATCGGTCGTGTTGCCATGATCTTGTCTCACCAGCTTCCTGAAGAACCGCCACCGCCGGACGAGCCGCCGCCACCGGAGAAGCCTCCGCCACCTGAAAACCCACCCCCGCCGGACGACCAGCCACCACCACCCGACGACCATCCACCGGACGACCGCCGGTGCGGCTCGAAGGTCATGCCGAGCCAGCGATAACGTCCGGGGCCGAGCTTCTGGCCGAAGATCGGCGGCAGGACCGAGGCCGCGATGCTGCCGAAGAAAATGATCGCCCAGATGCTGACGAAGACGGCAAAGAACAGGTCGTCGGAATTGAACGGCGCCTGCTCGTTGCGCTTGCCGCGCGCCTCCAGCTCCTCCGGATTGCCCTCCAGCACCATGATCATGTCGTCGACGGCCTTCGAGATGCCGCCGGAGAAATCGCCGGCGCGGAAGGCCGGCACCATGTCATTCTCGATGATCAGCTTGGTGTGCAGGTCGGTCAGCGTGCCTTCCAGCCCATAGCCGACCTCGATGCGCATCTTGCGGTCGTTGGGCGCCACCAGCAGCAGGACGCCGTTGTTCTCCTTGGCCTGGCCGAGCTTCCAGAAGCGGAACAGCCGGTTGGCGTAGGGTTCGATCTCCTCGCCGCCGAGGCTGGGGATGGTGGCGACGACGATCTGGTCGGAGCCCTTGGTTTCGAAGTCCGCCAGCTGCTGCGTCAGCGCCGCCTTGGTCGCGGCATCGATGATGCCGGCATTGTCGACGACGCGGCCCGTGAGCGCCGGCAGATCGGCAGCGAAGGCGGCGAAGGGGAGGAAGAGTATGCTGGCAAGAAGGCCAACAAAGGAAAGGTAGGTGTTCCGTAGCGCCCCCCTCTGTCCTGCCGGACATCTCCCCCTCAAGGGGGGAGATTGGATGTCATCCAGGGTTTCGCCAATCGTCAAGGTTTGAGACTGGGAGCCGACCGCAAAGCTGCCAATCTCCCCCCTTGAGGGGGAGATGTCCGGCAGGACAGAGGGGGGTGTTTGCATGCCAGCGATCCGTCTTTTCGCGGAATTTATTCCGATGACTTTTCGCCGTTCACCCGCCCTGCTTCGTGCCGAAATCGACCTTCGGCACCTGCATCTTGTCTTCGTCGACGGTGAAGTTCGCGAAAGGTTGATTGCCGCGGAACCAGAGCGTCGCCCACAGCACCGAGGGGAACGTCCTCAGCGTCAGATTGTAGTCCCTGACGGCCTGGATATAGTCGCGCCGCGCCACCGCGATGCGGTTCTCCGTGCCTTCGAGCTGCGCCTGCAGCGCCAGGAAATTCTGGTTGGCCTTGAGGTCGGGATAGGCCTCCGACACCGCGATCAGCCGCGACAGCGCGCTGGTCAGCCCGGCCTGGGCATCCTGGAACTTCTTGAGGGCTTCCGGATCCTTCAGCGTTTCCGGCGTCACCGTGATCTGCGTCGCCTTGGCGCGCGCCTGGACAACGGCGTCGAGCGTGTCCTTTTCGTGCGAAGCATAGCCTTTGACCGTCTCGACCAGATTGGGGATGAGGTCGGCGCGGCGTTGATACTGGTTCAACACCTCGCTCCATGCCGCCCTGGCGTTTTCTTCCGCCGTCGGGATCGTGTTGTAGCCGCAGCCGGCAAGCAGCGGCAGCACGATTGCCATCATCAGGAAGGCGGGCAGCGTGCGGAATGGCGATGGTCGAGCAAGGCGCTGGGCAAGCATGATGGGGGTCCCTCGATAGAAGTTGCAGGCGAAGCATTATCACAATCGGCGCGCAAGAAAACGGCCCCGACCCCTGCAGCAGGCTCGGCGTATATCGTGCCGCGCAAGGCCCTGTGATTGGCCGCGCGAACGCGATAAGGTCCGATCAGAACGGGACATCATCATGGCGCGACGCCAGGACAGTGACAGCGAATCGCGCCGTATCCTCCAGCGCGTCGCGCAGGAGACCGATCCGGCCGGCAACTCTTTCGTGGCACGGACGACGAAAGGCATGCGCGACCATGTCTCGGCGGCCGATGCCGACCGCACGGACCCGATCGAAGTCTGGGGCACGCGCGTTGGCAGGATACTAGGCCTGCTTCTGGCGCTGGGCCTGATGGTCTGGCTCGTGCTTTTCCTCACCCGGGGCAGCTAGGAATCAAAAAACAATGAGCGCCGAAAAAACCGACGCGCCGCGCGCGGTCATCGTCATTTCCAGCCATGTCGCCCGTGGCTCCGTCGGCAACCGCGCCGCCGTCTTCGCGCTGGAGACGTTGGGCTTTCCGGTCTGGGCCGTGCCGACAATCATTCTGCCCTGGCATCCCGGCCATGGCCGGGCGACCCGCATCGTGCCGCCGCTCGACCAGTTCAAGGCGCTGATGGCCGATCTGGAGCGCGCGCCGTGGCTGGGTGAGGTCGGCGCCGTGTTGTCGGGCTATCTCGGCGAGCCCGGCCAGGCCGAGGCGGTCGCCTCGCTGGTCGCCGCGGTCAAGGCGAGGACGCCCGATGCCATCTATATCTGCGATCCGGTGATGGGCGATTCCGGCGGCCTTTATGTGCCCGAGCCCACCGCCGCCGCCATGCGCGACCGGCTGATGCCGATCGCCGACATCGCCACCCCCAACCGCTATGAGCTGGAATGGATGGCCGGCGCGCCGCTGCCTGACCTGAAATCGGTGATCTCGGCGGCACTCCATGCCGGACCGCCGACCATGCTGGTTACCTCGGCGCCATCCATGATTTCAGGCGGCACCGGCAATCTGCTGCTCGACGGCACCCAGGCGCTGCTGGCCGAGCACCGCCTGATCGACAAGCCACCAAACGGCCTGGGCGACCTGACCGCAGCGGTCTACCTGGCGCGCATCCTGTCCGGCCAGCCGGCGATCAAGGCGCTGCAGTCGACGACGGCGGCGGTCTACGAGATCCTGGCGCGCACGGCAAAACGCGGCGGCGACGAATTGCAGCTCGAAACCGATGCGCAGAGCCTGTCGCACCCGATGGCCATGGTCCAGCTGCGCCACCTCACGCATCCGGGGCGGGACCGCCGGGCGTGACCCCGGCCAAAGTCGTCGGCGTCGATGGCTGCAAGGCCGGCTGGATCGCCGTGCTGCGCGAACTCGGTTCGACACCTCGTAACCCCGACGCCGCGCCTTCGGTCGACGTCTTCCCCACCTTCGCTGCCCTGCTGGCGGCGGTCCCCGATGACGCGATCGTCGCCGTCGACATGCCGATCGGTTTACCGGAATTTTCGCAAAAGGGCGGACGCGGACCGGAGGCGCTGGTGCGGCCGCTGCTCGGCGCGCGCCAGTCCAGCGTCTTTTCGATCCCGTCCCGCGCCGCGCTCTATGCCGACACCAGCGGCTTCACCACGACCGAAGCCTGGTACGCGGCACATATCAGGGCAAGCGACGTGGCCAGGACCACATCCGATCCACCGCGCGGCGTTTCCATTCAGGCCTTCGGCATCTTCTCGAAAATCCGCGAGATCGACGCCTTGCTGATCGCGCGGCCCGAGCTGCGCGGTCGCGTCTTCGAATCGCATCCGGAAGTCGCCTTCTGCCGTCTGAACGGCGACCGGGCCATGCTGTTGCCGAAGAAGATCAAAGGAAAAGTCAATCCGGCGGGCATGGCTGAACGCAAAGCGCTGCTTTGCCGGCACGGCTATGACACGGACTTCCTCGACCAGCCCCCGCCACGTGGTGCGGCCGCCGACGATTTCCTCGACGCGGCGGCCATGATGTTGATCGCCGGCCGCATCGCCAGCGGCGAAGCAAAACCGTTTCCCAACCCGCCGCTCGCTGACGGTTTTGGCATACCGGTCGCCATCTGGGCGTGACAAAGTCGGCGGGCGTCCTGCTTTGGCGCATGGCATTTATGGCCAGCCCCCGCAATTCTGCATTGCTCGCAGCGGGCTTTTACCGTTAGAGCCATTCGTCGATCGCAACGAGCTGCCGCCTCCAACCGGAAAGGCCTTAGCCGCCCATGCCTCATCTTCCCGACCACCTCCTCGCCGGCTACCGCAATTTCATGAACGGCCGCTACCCCACCGAGAGCGGCCGTTATCGCGAGCTCGCCCGCGAAGGCCAGGCGCCCGAGACCATGATCGTCGCCTGTTGCGATTCGCGATCAGCGCCCGAGGCGATCTTCGACGCCGGCCCCGGCGAGCTCTTCGTGCTGCGCAATGTCGGCAATCTGGTGCCGCCTTACGAACCGGACGGCGAATTCCATTCGACCTCGGCCGCGCTCGAATTCGCGGTGCAGAGCCTCAAGGTCAAGAACATCGTCGTCATGGGCCACGGCCGCTGCGGCGGTATCCGCGCCGCGCTCGACACCAACGCCGCGCCGCTGTCGCCCGGCGACTTCATTGGCAAATGGATGAGCCTGATCGCGCCGGCCGCCGAGACGGTGTCGGCCAGCACCTTCATGACGGCGACGGAGCGCCAGACGGCCCTCGAGCGCATCTCGATCCGCTATTCCCTCGCCAATCTCAGGACCTTTCCCTGCGTCTCGATCCTCGAGACCAAGGGGCGGCTGTCGCTGCACGGCGCCTGGTTCGACATTTCGACCGGCGAGCTCTGGGTGATGAACAAGGAGACCGGCGATTTCGAGCGGCCGGTGCTGGAATGAAGGGGGCGGCGCGCCCGCTGATGGACGTCAGGCCGGTCGTTTTCACGGCAGCCTTATCGCTGTTGGCGATCATGGCCGCTCGCGCCGATGACCGCGCCATCATCAGCCGCTGGTATTCGGCTCTGCTGGTCGCCGATCGCACCGAGTTGGCGGACCTGCTCGCCGACGATGTCCGCATCAAGCTCGACGATCTCGGCGTCGTCCAGAGCAAGCAGGAATTCATCGCCTCGCTCGACGAATGGAAAGGCGCGGTTGCCGGGGCCGCTATCCGGCACCGCATCGAGAAGAGCGAAGGCGGGGTCACCACCGTGATCGCCTGCTACGATTTCCCCCACAATGACATGCTGATGCAGGAAACCTTCGCGGTGAGCGACGACCGCATCACCGCCAGCTCGCAGGCCGCGATCGCAGAAAACTGCGAGGGCTACTGAGCGGAGCGGCCAACTGGCATATTGCGGGCCCGCGGACCGCGTCCTACATCGGTGACACCCTCCTTCCTGATGCCAGCGAAAGACCCTCCATGCCCTCCACGAAAGTCGTCGATCTCGCCGCCCATCCATTGACCGCGTGGCGAGACCCGCTCGGCCTGCCCGATTTTGCCCATATTGGCGACGGTGACTTTTCCCCCGTCTTCGACGCCGCGCTGAAGGCGCATGAAGCCGAGATCGACGCGATATCAGGCAACAAGGATACGCCGACCATCGAGAACACGCTTGCAGCGCTGGAACTGGGCGGCGAGGCGCTCGATCATGTCTCGTCAATCTTCTGGTGCCGCGCCGGCGCCTACACCAACGAGACGATCCAGGCGCTGGAGCGCGATATCTCGCCGAAGATGTCCAGGCACTTCTCGGCGATCTCGATGAACGAAAAACTGTTTGCCCGCATCGACGATCTCTACCAGCGCCGCGAAGCCCTGAAACTCGATGCCGAGACGCTGCGCGTCCTTGAGAAGACCTGGAAAAGCTTCGTCCGCTCCGGCGCCAAGCTCGACGCCGACGGCAAGATGCGGCTGGCAAAGATCAACGAGGAGCTGTCGTCGCTTGGCACGACTTTCGGTCAGAACGTGCTGGCCGACGAGCGCGACTGGGCGCTGTTCCTCGACGAGGCCGACCTCGTCGGCCTGCCGGAGTTCGTGAAAAGCTCGATGGCCGAGGCCGCCGAGATGCGCGGCCAGAAGGGCCGCTACGCCGTCACCCTGTCGCGCTCGATCTATGAGCCGTTCACCACCTTCTCGGAACGCCGCGACCTGCGCGAGATCGCCTATCGCGCCTTCACCATGCGCGGCCAGAATGGCGGCGCGTCCGACAACACGACCGTGGTGCGCGACATGCTGAAGCTGCGCGCCGAGAAGGCGAAGCTGCTCGGCTACGCCTCCTTCGCCGCGCTCAAGCTCGACGATACCATGGCCAAGACGCCGAAGGCGGTGCATGCCCTGCTCGACCCGGTCTGGGAAAAGGCGTTGGAGAAGGCCGCCGCCGATCAGAAGGAGCTGGAGCGTCTGGCGACGGAAGCCGGCAGCAACGAAAAATTCGCCGCCTGGGACTGGCGCTTCTACCAGGAGAAGCTGCGCGCCGAGAAGTTCGCTTTCGACGAGGCGGAGCTGAAACCCTATCTGCAGCTCGACCGTGTCATCGATGCCTGCTTCGACGTGGCGACGCGGCTGTTCGGCATCACCTTCGAGGAGAAGAAGGGCATCGCCGCCTGGCATCCGGACGCGCGTGTGTTCGTGGTGAAAAACGCCGACGGCAGCGAGCGCGGCCTGTTCCTGGCCGACTATTTCGCGCGGCCCTCGAAGCGTTCCGGCGCATGGATGAGCGCGCTGAGGTCCGGTTATCGTCTAGGGCATGGCTCGAAGCCGGTGATCTACAACATCATGAACTTCGCCAAGCCGTCGGCGGGCGAACCGGCCCTGCTGTCGGTCGACGAGGCGAAGACCTTGTTTCACGAATTCGGCCATGCGCTGCATGGCATGTTGACCGACGTCACCTGGCCGTCGGTTTCCGGAACCTCGGTCAGCCGCGACTTCGTCGAATTGCCCTCGCAGCTCTACGAGCACTGGCTGACGGTGCCGGCGGTGCTGGAAAAGCACGCGCTGCATGTCAAGACCGGCAAGCCGATGCCGAAGGCGCTGCTCGACAAGATGCTGGCCACGCGCACTTTCGGCGCCGGCTTCGCCACCGTCGAATTCACCGCCTCTGCCTTGATCGACATGGCCTATCATGCGCGGCCCGATGCGCCGGATGCACCGCTTCGTTTCGAGGCCGAAACATTGGCAAAGCTCGAGATGCCCGACACGATCGCCATGCGTCACCGCACCCCGCATTTCGGCCATGTCTTCTCCGGCGACGGTTACTCGGCCGGCTATTATTCCTACATGTGGTCCGAGGTGCTCGACGCCGACGCCTTCGCTGCCTTCGAGGAGACGGGCGATCCCTTCAACCCCGCGCTGGCCGAGCGGCTGAGGAAGAACATCTACGCCGCCGGCGGCTCGAAGGACCCCGAAGAGCTTTACACCGCGTTTCGCGGCAAAATGCCTTCGCCGGAGGCGATGATGGTCAAGCGGGGATTGGTGTGATTAGCCAATCTCCCCCCTCGTGGGGGAGATTGGCAGGGTCGCCCGCGGCACCTGCCCAAGGATCAGCCACCCGTGGCCACACTGGCCGGGTCAGCTTGGTATAATTCGTCGCCGCCGGATTGCTGGGATACGAACTCGGCGCCGCGACATAGATGATCTCGGCGGCGATCGGCTCGAAGCCGGCGTAGAAATGGTTCGTCGACTTGATCAGCAAAATGTCTTTCGACAGCGGATCGACGCCGATGTTGGAAAAGACATCCGGCTCGAAGGTCTGCGTGCGGTTGGTGTTCAGGATCACATCGACCTCAGTGCCCTCGATGCGCACCACCGCTGACGGTCCCAATGTCACGCGGCTCGGTCCGAAACTCTGCCAGCCTTCGCTGACAGCCTTCAGCACCTTGACGCGCGCGTCGATCGGCTCGCCCGCCTGTGGCCCGGCCTTGCCGCCGAAACGCAGGTCGATGACCGCGCCCTCGCCGGCCGCCTGGCAGAAGGTCACCGCGATCGGATCCCAGATCGTCGCCACGCCGACGCTGGTGATGCCGCGCGCCAGGAGGTCGCGCAGCACGATGGTGCCGTCGCCCGGCACGCCGCCGCCGGGATTGTCCCAGATGTCGGCGATGACCACCGGCTTGCCCTTGCGCTGCGCGCGCACCGCGAGCGCGCGGTCGATGCCGTCGGCCGCACTCAGCATCGCCATCGCCGTCGTTTCGCGCATGGCATAGAGTTCGCGTCCCAGCCGCTTGGCCAGCGCATCGCCCTTGGCCTTGTCATCGTCGGTGACGACCAGGATGCGCGTGCCCATTTCCGGCACGTCGGCGGCCATGAAGCCGTGGATGACCGAGACCGACAGCACTCCGTCCTTGCCGTGCAGCGCCTTGATGCGGTCGACGAAGGAACGCATCGGCTCGCGGCTGGTCGGCAGCACCTGGATCATGCGGCAGTCGAAGGTCGAGATGACGGGCTTGATCTCGCCGCGCACCGCGGCAAGCCCAAGCTCGACGACGTGCTCGCCGCGCTCGTAGAAATCCGTGTGCGGGAATTCGAGGAAATAGGCCATGATGTCGGATGCCGCCACGCGCTTGGGCGTCAGATGGCTGTGCGGATCGAACTCGCAGGCGATCACCACCTCAGGCCCGACGATGCCGCGCACGCGCTCCAGCAGGTCGCCCTCGCAATCGTCATAACCCTGCGCCACCATGGCGCCATGCAGGCCCAAAATGACGGCATCGACCGGAAGTGCCGTCTTGAGCTGGCCGAGGATCTCGTCGCGCAGCGCTTCGTAGGTCTGCCGCTGCACCAGGCCGCCGGGCTCGGCCCAGGTCGCGGTGCCCTCGATCACGGTCAGGCCTTCGGCGACCGCGCGACGGCGCAACGCGACGATCGGCGAGGAACAAAGCGTCGGCGTCTCCGGATGCTTGCCCGGCCCGGCATAGAACGCCATCTCGAACGAGGCCCGGTCGGTCGGCACCGGCGAGAAGGTGTTGGTTTCGGTCGCCAGCGAGGCGGTGAAGATGCGCATGAAAGCTCCGTAGACTTCTTGTTTGGCGCAATTCCGGACGGAAAATCGCTGCGCACTTTTCCTGGAATTGCTGGGATCGCTACTTGACCGCCCCGAGCGCGAGGCCCCGGACGAGATAACGCTGCAACCATATGAACAGGATCGCCACCGGCAAGGTGGCCAGCAGCGTCGCCGCCATGACGTGATGCCATTCGATCGTGTAGCGGCCCGCGACCAGCGAGAAGACCTGGATCGGCAGCGTGTAGCTCTCCTGGCTGCGCAGCATGGTGAGCGCCACGACGAATTCGTTCCAGGCATTGATGAAGGTGAAGATCGCCGTCACCGCGATCGCCGGCAGGCAGAGCGGCAGGAACACTTTTCGCAAGGTCAGCCAGCGGCCGGCGCCTTCCATCCAGGCCGCTTCCTCGAGATCGCGCGGAATAGTGTCGAAATAGCTCTGCAGCATCCACACGGTGAAGGCGACATTGAAGGCCATGTAGATGAAGCCGAGCGCGGTGGTCGATTCGACCAGCCCCCAGGCGGCCATCAGTCGGAACAGCCCGAGCACCAGCACGATCGGCGAGATCATCTGCGAGATCAGCAGGAACTGGCGGAACGCGCCGTAGCCGGCGAAGCGGAAGCGCGACATCGCGTAAGCCGCCGGCACCGAGATCAAGATGGCGCCGACAGTGGCGATGACAGACACGTAGAGCGAATTGGCCAGCGCCTGGCCGAAGCCGGTCGCCACCCACATGTCGGAAAAATTCGACCAGCGGAACTCGCTCGGCCACCAGGTGGGTGTCAGCACCTCGGTCCGCGGCTTGACCGCTGTCAGGAACATCACAGCGAAGGGGAAGATCGTCACCACGATCAAAGGCGCCAGCAGCAGCCAGGCGAAGACGGTCCGCTTCAGCTTGCCGGTCATGCGCGCTGCTCCCGCATGGCGAGGCGCACATAGATCATGGTGAAGACCAGCAATATGGCGAACATCACCAATGACACCGCCGAGGCCTCGCCCAGTTTGCCGATGCGGAAGGCGAGCTTGTAGAGATGGGTGACCAGGATGTCGGTCGAATTGGCCGGCCCGCCCTGCGTCATCACCCAGATGATCGGGAACGAGTTGAAGACGTAGATGGTGTTGAGCACGATGGCGATGTTGATGAAGGGTTTCAGCAGCGGAAAAGTGATCTCGCGGAACTGCTGCAGCGGCGTTGCCCCTTCGAGTGCAGCCGCCTCGTAGAGATCGTCCGGGATCGACGACAGGCCGCCGAGGAAGATCGTCGTGGTGAACGGCACCGTCACCAATATGCCGATCAGCACCTGCATCGGAAAGGCGGTGCCGGCCTGTGCCAGCCACTGGATGTTGTGGTCGATCAAGCCAAGCCCGATCAGCGCCGAATTCAGCATGCCGCTTTCGCCGCTCAGCGCCCAGCGCCAGACCACCGCCGTCATGGTCAGCGAGACTGCCCAGGGCAGCATGATGATGACGCGGGCAAGGCCACGGCCATAGAAATCGATGTTGAGGATCATCGCCACCGGGATCGAGACCAGCAGCGCACCGCCGACCACCAGCACGGTCCAAAGCCCCGTGCGCCAGAGGGCCGCGATGAAATCAGGATCGGCGGTCAGCGCGGCGAAATTGGCAAGGCCGCTGAACTCATGCAACTGACCGAAGCGATTGACGTCGTGCGTCGCGATCTGGATCAGGTCCCAGACCGGCCAGAAGATGACCACCGCCGCCAGGAACAGGCTGGGCAAGGTCAGGAGATAGGGCAGGAAGCGATTTTGCATCGGCTAGGTGTACCGTAATTGCCGTGGGCTTGGTGGCCCTTCAATTCCTTACACGCGGTCTGCGCTGCCCCTCACCTGCCTGCCGGCATCCTCTCCCCGTATAGTGACGGGGAGAGGGGCGCTTTCGTCGCCGATTTCGCCAATCACCAGCGTCCAAGAAGGGCGCCGAGGTTGGGGCCAGCCTCTTTCTCCCCGTCGCTATACGGGGAGAAATGCCCGGCAGGGCAATGAGGGGCGGCGCGACATCGACGATCTTGTCCCGATTTGCCTTGTCGGTCTTCGCCATTTATCGCAGACACCGCTGCATACTTCTTCTAAAAGTGTGGCGCGCCCCGCCTGAGTCGGGGGCGCGCCACGGGCGCAGGGAGATACGCCCTATTTCTTCAGCACCGCCCCTATTTCTTCAGCACCGCATTGGCCTTCGCCGCGGCGTCCTTCAAGATTGTCTCGGGATCGCCGCCGAGATAGATCTTCTGCATGGTATCCGAGGTGATCTGGGCGACTTCTTCCCAGCCCGGGATGACGGGCGCGAAACGGGCATCCGGTAGCAGTGCGGTAAAGGCGGCCAGATCGGCGTTGTTGACGTAATAATCCATCTTGGCCTCTTCCTTGTTCACCGGCAGGAAGCCTTCACCTTGCGTGAACTTGGCGCGCTGCTCCGTGGTGAACAGGAAGTCCATCAGCTTCCAGGCCTCGTCCTTGTTCTTTGAGTTCTTGAACATGATCATGGAGTCGGTGACTCCATAGGTGCCGCGCGCGCCGGTCGGACCCGCCGGAATGGCGGCCACGCCGTATTTGAGGCTCGGCGCCTCCTCCTTGATCTGGTTGGACAGGAAGGGCGCCGTGATCATCATGCCGACCTTGCCCTGCTTGAATAGGTTCTGCACGTCCTCGCGGTTGTTGGAGGTGACGCCGGGCTCGGTCAGCCCCTCGTCGATCATCGACTTGTAGAGCTTGGCGGCTGCCAGCGCGCCCGGCGTGCTCAGGCCCGACGTGCCGTCCTTGTTGAGGATCTCGGTGCCCTGCGACCACATCGCGTAGTAGTAATAGACGTCGGTCTCGATCTCCTTGCCCTGCAGGCCGAAGCCGAAGGCGCCCTGCGCCTTGATCTTGCGCGCATCCTCCTGCAGTTCGGTCCAGGTTGCCGGCGGCTTGGCGATGCCGGCCTTTTCGAAGAGATCCTTGTTGTAATACATGGCGCGCGCCGAGGCGGCGATCGGCAGGCCGTAGGTCTTGCCGCCCATGATCGAAGGCGACAGGAAGGTGTCGATGAAGCGGCCCTTGAATTCGGGCGTGATGTAGCTGTCGAGTGGCTCGGCGACATCCTGCTGGACGAAGTCGATCAGCCAGCGCGTGCCGATGATGGAGAGATCCGCATTGGTGCCGGCGGTGATGTCGGTGGTCAGCTTCTGCAAGAGCACATCCCACGGCACCACCTCGAATTTGACCGTGATGCTAGGGTTCTTCGCCTCGAACTCCTTCTTCACCTGCTCGAAGTAGGGGCCGGTCTTGGCGCTGTATTCCGCGACGGTAACCCGCACTTCGCCGGCCTCTGCCTGCGCCGCGAAGGCCAGCATGCCCATTCCGGCCATCAGGCCGGCAGTCCATTTTGCAAGGTTCATCCGATCTCTCCCATTTGTTTCGCGCATTCGCGCTCCTTGTGCCGGTGCTGACACAAGATTTATGTGACTTTCCTACATTATCGATGAATTCGGCGCGCGCAAGCGGATTAATATGTTGCTTAATTACATCTCGTTCTTTAGGCTCCCGGCATCTGGCTGACCTGCGGGAGAAGCAAGCGCCGTGGTTTCGAGAGCCGAATTCGAAGGCAGGACCGTCGTGGTCACCGGCGCCGGTGGCGGCCTCGGCTCGGCGATCGTCGCACTGCTGGCCGGCAGGGGCGCGCGGGTGGTCGGCTGCGACCAGTCCGACGAGGCGCTGGCGAGCCCGCACCTTGCCTCGCGCCATGTCTTCGACCTTCTCGATCGCGCCTCGGTCGAAGCCGCGATCGCCGCGGTGCTCGAAAAGGACGGCGTCCCCGACATCCTGATCAACAATGCCGGCTGGACCCGCGCCGAGACGCTTGATGCGCTGACGGCGGACAGGATCGAGCATGAGCTCGACCTCAATTTGACCGGTGTGATGATTTTCGCCGACCCCATGGTCAAGGCGATGGCCGCGCGCGGTTCGGGCAGCGTCGTCTTCATTTCTTCCGTCAACGCCATCGCGCATTTCGGCAACCCCGCCTATGCCGCCGCCAAAGCCGGCATCAACGCCTATGCCAAATCGATCGCCGTCGAACTCGGCCGCAGCGGCGTGCGCGCCAATGTGGTCTGCCCCGGATCGATCCGCACCGCCGCCTGGGACCATCGCCTCGCCAAGAATCCTGACGTAATCGGCAAGCTGCAGCGACTCTATCCGCTCGGCCGCATCGTCAACGCCTCGGAAGTCGCCGAAGCGGTGGCTTTCCTTGCTTCCGACCGGGCCTCGGGCGTAACAGGCGTGGTGATGCCCGTGGATGCGGGATTGACGGCCGGCTGCCTGCCGTTCATCGACGACATATTGGGAGCGTAACCATGACCGACGTCGAGTTTCGCAACCTGTCGAAATCCTTTGGCCAGCACAAGATCCTCGAGGACATCAGCCTCGACATCGAGAGCGGCGAGTTCGTGGTGCTGGTCGGGCCGTCCGGCTGCGGCAAGTCGACCTTGCTGCGCATGCTGGCGGGATTGGAGACCATCAGTTCCGGCGATCTCCTGATCGGCGGCACGCGCGCCAACGACCTGCCGCCGCAACAGCGCAACATCGCCATGGTGTTCCAGTCCTATGCGCTGTTCCCGCACCTGAAGGCTTCCGACAATATCGGCTTCGGTCCGAAAATCCGTGGCGAGAACCGCACGGCCATCGACCAGAAGGTCAAGAAGGCGTCCGGCGTCCTCAACCTGTTCTCTTACCTCGACCGCTATCCCCGCCAGCTCTCGGGCGGCCAGCGCCAGCGCGTCGCCATGGGCCGCGCCATCGTGCGCGAACCCTCGGTGTTCCTGTTCGACGAGCCGCTCAGCAATCTCGACGCACAGCTGCGCGTGCAGATGCGCACCGAGATCAAGGCGCTGCACCAGCGGCTGAAATCGACCATCGTCTACGTCACCCACGACCAAATCGAGGCCATGACCATGGCCGACCGCATCGTCGTGATGGATCGCGGCAGGATCCAACAGGTCGGGGCGCCGCTGGAGCTCTACGACAGGCCGGCCAACAAGTTCGTCGCCGGCTTCCTCGGCTCGCCGTCGATGAGTTTTGTGTCCGGTGCCCTCAAGACGACGCCCGAGAAAACCTGGTTCGAGTCGGTCGGCGGCGGCCGGCTTGCGCTCGCTGGCAAGCCGGTGCCGGCAGGCAGTGCGGTGGAGGCGGGCATCCGGCCCGAGCATTTCATCGTCGGTGAAGCCACCGATGCCATGACGCTCAAGGTTGATGTCGTCGAGCCGACCGGTTCCGAAACCCATGTCTACGGCGCCATTGGCACTGATACGGTACGCGCCGTGTTCCGCGACCGGCTGCCGGTCCGGCCAGGCGACCTGCTGCCGGTCTCCGTCGATCCCGGCAACATCCATCTGTTCGACACGGCGACGGGCCTGCCGCTGAGATGACGACGGAAACGCTGATATGAAGACGCCTGCCGACATCATCACGCGGCTGCAGCTGATGTCGCAGGACGGCACCAAGTCGGATCGCCGGCTGGCGAGCCTCGTTCTGTCCGATCTCGACTTCGCCTCCAAGGCCGCGATCTCCGAGATCGCCGCGCGCGTCGGCGTCAGTGAGCCGACGGTCACCCGTTTTTGCCGCAATCTCGGCTGCGAGGGCCTGCGCGACTTCAAATTCTATCTGGCGCAGGCCATTGCCATCGGCGGCCAGTATCTGTCGCCGGAGCCGCTGAGCCGCGACGCCCGCGAGCAGCGCATTGCGTCGGCCATCACCGAAGCGGCTGTCACAGCCATCCAGCGCGCCAGCGAGAATCTCGACATGACGACGCTGGTCGACGTCGCCGCGCGCCTTGCGGCATCGGGCAATGTGCTGTGCATCGGTTCGGGTGGCATTTCCTCGATGATGGCGACCGAGATGCAGAACCGGCTGTTCAGGCTCGGCCTGCCGGTGCTGGCTCAGATCGACGGGCAACTGCAGCGCATGTATGCCGCCGTCGCCACGCCGGACACCACCGTGGTCGCCTTCTCGGTCTCCGGCTACGCGCGCTCGGTCATCGAGGCGGTGCAGGTCGCCCAGCAATATGGCGCCGCCACGGTTGCCGTCACCGCGCCCGACTCCGCATTGGCCGGGGCCGCCGACACGGTCATCCACCTGCAGCCGCTCGAGGACGGCAACATCTACAAGCCGACATCGTCGCGCTACGCGCTGCTGGCGATCGTCGACATGATCGTGACATCGGTCGCCGAGACGCGCGGCCCGAAGGTGCTGGAGAACCTGCGCCGCATCAAGCAGAGCGTGAACACGCTGAAGGTGGACGATCCGCGTTTGCCGCTGGGAGATTGAACTTCAGGCAGAGGATTGATCGCAGAGCGCTTCGACACTTCTTGCCAGCGCCTCCGGATCACCCACAATGCGCAGCGTCTTGAGCCGGGCCGTGCCGCCGGCAAAGACCGAAACGGCCGATACCGGCACGCCCAGCGCCTTGGCGACCAGCTTCTCCAGCGCTTGATTGGCGGCGCCGTTTTCCGGCACGGCGCGGACCCGCGCCTTCACGTGACGTCGTCCGTCCGCCGATGTTTCGACGCCTTCGAGCCGGTCCACGGAAGACTTCGGCGTTAGCCGCACGAACAGATCGACGCCGTTCTCGCGGATGCGGAACGGCGCGCTCATGCGATCGTCAGGCCAGCAGCAGCGGCGCCACCGTGGTGAGAATGAACTGCCTGAGGAAGAACAGGATCAGCAGCAGGATGATCGGCGAGATGTCGATGCCGCCAAGGTCGGGCATGAAGCGGCGGATCGGCCGCAGCGCCGGCTCGGTCAGCCGGTAGAGCATGTTGCCGATGCTGCCGACGAACTGGTTGCGCGAGTTGACGACGTTGAAGGCATAGAGCCAGGAAAAGATCGCCGAGGCGATGATGACCCACCAATAGAGGTCGAGCGCCATGACGATGGTTTGAATGAGGGCGAGCATGCCGGTCTCCAATTGTTGCCGACATGTAGCCATTACGCGCCAAACCGGCAAGGGCAGGTTCCACCCATGTGACCGGCTGTCGGGTTTTCGGTGAAGCGCCGCCTTGACAGGAAACCGCGTCGCCCGATAAATGCGCCATCCGCTGGACGGGGCTGTAGCTCAGCTGGGAGAGCGCGTCGTTCGCAATGACGAGGTCAGGAGTTCGATCCTCCTCAGCTCCACCAGCGGAATAATCGATTGTCCGCCTTTCCCGCGCGGCAACGCCCAAACGTCATCCGATACGTCGAGATGCGTCACACGGCGTCAATGCCCCCAAAAATGGCCAGATGCGATTTCGCGTTCCCAAGGCGAAATGGTTGTCAATTGGACTTATGGCGATGGGCCTCTGTACGGTCGACACTATTTTTTTTGGAAGCCGCCCCATTAGACTGGCGTTGTGTCGTGCTGTTCGAGGCTGGCCATATCGGCCAGAACATGATGCTCGCGGCAACCGGGCACGGCCTGTCGGCCTGTCCGACGGCGGCGCTGAGCCATTCGGCGATCAAGCGCCTTCTGGGCCTCGACCGTCTTACCGACGCGCCCATCTATGCATTGACCCTCTCAACCCCGGAACTTGATCCGCATTCGGCGGTTCGGTCGATCAATTAGCCGCCTCAACATGTCCAGTGCAGCCGGTACGCGTTCCCAGAGTTCCATCCGATGACAGGAGCAGCACGTGTCAAAGCAGTCCTTACGTCAGTCAGATCTCGATAGTCTCCAATATATCGCGACGATGACCAACGAGCTGGTGCAGATGGCCGAAGCAAGCCGTTTTCCCATGATCTCCTATCTGCTCGGCATGGCCTATGCCGAAGCCTTCGATGTCTTGCGCGGCGCACGCCCGGCCAGACAAGCGCAGCTTGGCGGCAACCCGATGCACCCCAAGGCACATGCGAAAGGCAACCACGCTCAGCCAAGGACAGCGTAGAGCGCACATGATGCAGACCATCGAGATCAATGGCGCCGGCGATCCTAGCCTTAGAATCCTGCGCACCAAATGCCGCTTCTACCTGGAACAGGTCGAGGCGCTCTGCCAGTCGCTGAGCCAGCGATAGACACCGTTCAATTCAACCTGAACACGAATGGCGCCGTACGGCTGACGCGCGAGCCGAGTTCCGGCGGCGGCGCCGGCACGGTGGCGCCCTGCAGCACCGCGAGCGCGGCACGGTCGAGTTCGGCATCGCCGGACGAACGGACGACCCGGGCCGACAGGATCCGGCCGGACGGGTCCATCGTGAAAGTCACGTTCACATTGCCCTGCGCGCGCCGGGATCTCGCGGCACGCGGTAGCGCTTGTGGCGGTTGATCCACGCCGTCAGCCGCGATTCCCATTTGGCCGGGCTGAGACCTGAAAACCCCGGCGCGGATCCCGGCGCCGCTGCCCTGGCGGGCCTGGCCTCGGCGCTCGCGGCACTTGCCGTCTTCGGCGGTGCCGCCTTTTCCTTCTTCGGCTTTGGCTTGGGCTTGTCGACAGGCTTTTTTGACCTTGGCTTCGGTCGGTTTCTTTTCCTTGCGCCGCTCCGTCGGCCTTGCCTGCGGCGGCGGAACGACAACCTCCGGTGCGACGTTCTCGACAGTATCGGGGACGACCTCCTCCAGCGGCGGCCGGTCGACCGGTTCGGCCTTCGCGATCTCCGTAGGCCCGTCCGGCGGCACCGTTTCCGGCTCGGCAACAGGCTCCGCTTGCTCGACCACCTTGTCGGGCCCGGTCTTCTCGGTCTCTTCGAACGGCTCGGTCTGGTCGGGAATGGCCCCGTCGAGCATCGCTGCCTGTTCGGGCACCGCCGGTGTCACCATCATCGGCACCATGTCGATCACCGGGGCCGGCGGTCCGCTATCCGACGGTTCGACTGGACCGAATTTCTGCACGACATAGGCGACCGCGACATGCGCGCCAAGCATCAGCAAGGCCGCACATGCCCACAGGCCAAGGTCGCGCCAGCCGAAGCGCGACAGCGCCACCGTTGGCGAGGCGGCCGATCGTGTCATGGGGCTGCTGCCGTTCCCCCTGGCACCGATGCGGCGGCATCACCGGCGGGCGCGGCCTCCAGGCCGACCAGGGCGACCTTCAGATAGCCGGCGCCGCGCAGCAGGTTCATCGCCTCCATCAGGTCGCCATAGGCGACCGCCTTGTCGGTGCGCAGGAAGATCCGCGTCTGCTTGTCCCCTTTGGTGCGGCTGTCGAGCGTGGCGGCAAAAGCCGGGCGCGGCACGGCGTCATTGCCGATCGGGAGCGTGAGATCATCCTTCAAGGTCAGGAAGAGCGGTGTCTCGGGGCGCGGCGCCGGCGTTGCCGTCGAGCCGGGCAGGTCGACATTGACATCCACCGTCGCCAGCGGCGCGGCGACCATGAAGATGATCAGCACCAGGATGACGTCGATGAAGGGCGTGACCTTGATCTCATGGTTCTCCTCGAGATCGTCATCCATGATCTGGCGGATCCGGCTGCCCATGGCGCCTCTCCCACTATTCGACCGCCAGCGCCGTCGCGGGTGCGACGGTGCGGAAATCGAGGTCGCGGCTGACCAGCCGTTCGACGCCCGCCGAGGCGCCGGCCAGGATCTGCCGGTAGCCGGCTATCGAGCGGGCAAAGACGTTGTAGATCACCACCGCCGGAATTGCCGCCACCAGGCCCATCGCGGTCGCCAGCAGCGCCTCGGCGATGCCCGGCGCGACCACGGCGAGATTGGCGGTCTGTGCCTGCGAAATGCCGATGAGGGCGTTCATGATGCCCCAGACGGTGCCGAACAGGCCGACGAAAGGCGCCGTGGAACCGATCGTCGCCAGCAGGCCGGTGCCGCGCGACATGCGCCGCGACGCCGCCGCCTCTATGCGCGACAGGCACGAGCTGACCCGTTCCTTCAACCTGTCTCCGCCGACATGGTCGAGCGCACCGGCCGAAAGCGCGGTCTCTTCTTCCGCTGCCCGCACCGGAGCGCGCCGGGGCCGCCGCTGCGGTCGAGCGCGCGGCTCGCCTGCTTCAACGTCGCGGCATCGCCGATCGCGCGGACGGCACGGCGGACGCGCAGCTTGCCGCCGAAAATCTCCAGCGATTTGGCCAGCCATATCGTCCAGGTGACGAGCGACGCGAAGGCCAGTCCGATCATCACCGCCTTGACGATGATGTCGGCGGCCATGAACATGCCCCATGGCGACAGGTCGCGCGGCAGGGTCAGCTCCATCGCCCCGGCAGGCGTTGCCCCCGCCGGCAACGCGAGCGCAGGCGTCGCCGGTGCGGCAGCCGCCGGGGTAGCGGGTGCCGGCGCAGGTGCCTCGACTGCTGGAACAGCACCAGCCGGTTGCTCCTGGGCCATCGCGCCGGTCGCCGCCAGGATCACCGATGCGACCAACGCCGCCAACAAACCATGTCTCGACACGAGCTTCTTCCTTTGTTCGCCTCTGGTCATGCATTTCTCCAGTGCGGCCGCCGCATTCCCGGCTATGGCAGGCAGATGCCCGGCTGACTATAAAACATGAACTTTGTAGTCAACATTGAAGATGACTGCAACACTCAACAATCTTGGGAATACGCCGTGAAACCCTGAACCGCTACGGCGCCAGTGGCCCGCCGATATCCCAGGCCGTACGATGCCGGGCATCCGGTATCGCCGCATCGATGCGAACTCGCTAGAGTGATCCGGCGGCAAGGAGTTCCGGATGATCAAGGCAATACCTTTCGACTACCCCTATGACGGCAGGCTGGTCGCCGAAAGCACCGCGTTGATCGTCATCGACCTGCAACAGGATTTCCTGTCGACATCGGGCTATTTCGCCAGGAAGGGGTATGACCCCTCGCCGCTGCGGGCGATCCTGCCCACGGTGAACCGCCTGATCGCGGCCGCGCGCAAAGCCGGCGTCACGGTCATCCACACGAGGCAGGGTTATCGTACCGACATGGCCGACATGACACCCTATGAGAAATGGCGCCGCAAGCGCGCCGGCCTCGACGGCACCGATGTCCTGCTGCGCTCGGGCGCAGGGTTCCAGATCGTTCCGGAGATCGATGTCGCGCCGCACGACATCATCGTCGACAAGACCTGCAACAGCGCTTTCACCTATACGGATTTCGAGCTTGTGCTGCGTGCGCGAGGCATCGCCCATCTGATGTTTTCAGGGTGCACGACGGATGTCTGCGTCCACACCACGCTGCGCGAGGCCTGTGACCGCAATTTCCAGTGCCTGACGATCTCGGACGCCTGCGCCAGCGGCGATCAAAGGGCGCATGAAGCGGCGTTGCACATGGTGACGGTCGAGGACGGCGTCTTCGGGGTGCTGGCCGATTCGGACGCCGTCATCGCTGGCTTGTCGCGTCTTGGCGACAGACCTGAAGCAACTGACGATTGATGGGTTTCAGCTCGCTGCCCGCGTCTCTAACCCTGGGCGAGGCGCGTAAGCTCCAGGCTGGAGTTCGCTGACTTCGCGGCGTACCAGCGAGTTGCGCAGCAGCGCTAGTGTTTCCCGGCCGGCCGTCGCGATCTCGCATGGCGTATCAACGCCGACGATCATGAATTCATCGATGCCGAGAGCCGCATAAGCAAGCAGCGACAGCGCGACCTGGGCCGGCGGCCCGGAGAGGTCGACCGCCTTGTGGCCGGCGGCGGAAACACCTTCGTGGATCCTGACCGGAAGCGCGAAGCGCAGTTTGCCGGCGCGGCCATGTTCGGCCGCGGCGCCACGCGCCTGCTCCATCAATTGCCTGATATCGTCGATCGACCCCGGCGCCAGTTCGAAGACATCGGCGTGCCGGCCGGCGACCTTCAGCGCCGTTCCGGTTTGCCCACCCATGCGGATCACGAGATCGGCGCCATGCGGACCCTTGCGCGGCACGTAACCGCCCCTGATGCTGTAGAACGCGCCTTCGTGATCGAAGGGCCGATCGTTCGACCACAGACGCTTCAACAGCACCAGATATTCATCGATGCGCTGCCAGACGACGCCATGTCCGACCGGCCGTGTGTCGGCGTCGTCATCGTTCAGCGGCTCGCTGATCATCCTGAGCGCCAGCCGTCCGCCGCCCGCCCTGTCGATGGACGCCAGCTGACGGGCCGCCACCGTCGGTTCGATCACGCCGGCCCAATGGGTGAGCACCACTTCCAACGAAGCGGTGCGGTTGAACACCTGGGACGCAAGATCCATGTTGGTCAGCAGCCCGGCCGAATCGTCGACGACGATCTTCTGGAATCCGCTATCCTCGATCAGCCCGAGCTTGGTCGCGGTCTCGGCGAAGTCATAGAAAAAGGGAATCACCGCGTCGGCGGTCTTGCCGGGAACATGTGTGAATTCGATCGGCATTGTCATCTCCTCCATTGCTGGAATCACTGACGCTGTGAAATGCGAATCCTCAGCCCGCGCGAAAGCGCTCCGGGATCCGGTTCATTCAACTCCGATTGCCTGAAAGCTGTGGGGCAACAGCCCCTGTCGATCCTTATGGAATAAGACCCAACACGACTGCCCCGGTGAACACGAACGCAAGGGCAAAGACGAGATAGGCGAAAGCGCCGGCATAGGCCGGGCGGAAGCCCTGGGCATTCGCCAGCCTCTGGCCATTGCTGTCGGTCTGGGCGTTCTGGATATAGGACATCGCGACCTCCGTCTCGCCGATTAATCTATAAAACTTGTAGACTTTGTCGATTGCTATTTTTGGGCCACTGGCAGAATTATTTTCTCATGAAACGCCAAAGATTGGTGTGAAGTTGCTGTGGGCGTGGGTTCGCGCCCTTACCGCTCCTCCCGTCGAAACGGCTTCAGCAGCGCCGACGGTGCCACCGCGTTGCGTGACATGACGGCCATGGCAACGATGGTGAAGATGAACGGCAGCATCAGGAATGCCTCGTAAGGGATATGCCCCAAACCGCTCGCCTGCATGCGCAGTTGCAGCGCATCGACGAAAGCGAACAGCAGCGCCGCACCCGCCGAGCGCCACGGATCCCAGCGGCCGAACACGACCAGCGCGATCGCCACCCAGCCGCGTCCGGACACCACGCCGAAGGTGAAGGCGTTGAATTGCGCCATCGACAGGAAGGCGCCTGCCAGACCCATCAAGGCACCGCCGAGAATGACAGCCTGGAAGCGCGTGGCGATGACGCTCACACCCGCCGAATCGGCGGCGCGCGGATTCTCGCCGACCATGCGCACCGACAGGCCCCAGGGCGTGCGGTAGAGCACGAAGGCCGCCAGCGGAATGGCCAGGATCGCCATGTAGACCAGCACGAATTGGTTGAACACCGCCGGGCCAAGCACGGGAATATCTGAGAGAATCGGGATCGGCAGTGTCTGAAAACCCTTGATGCTCGGCGGCACCGATTGCTGGCCGAAGATCAGCCGGTAGAGGAAATAGGCAAGCCCCGACGAGAACAGCGTGACGCCGATGCCGCAGACATGCTGGCTGAGGCCGAGCGCGACGGTGAACAGCGCATGCAGCGTGCCCATCAGCATGCCGGTCAACACCGCAACCAGCACGCCGAGCCACAGGCTGCCGCTGAGGCTGGTGGCGGTGAAGCCGGTCATCGCGCAGAGCAGCATGATGCCTTCGATGCCGAGATTGAGCACGCCGGCCCGTTCGGAGAACATTTCGCCAAGCGTGGCAAAGGCCAGCGGCGTGGCGATGCGGATGATGGCGGCGAGAAAGCCAACCTGAAAAATCTGTTCGAATACCGCGCTCATCCGATGGCTCCGACGCGGCGGATGCGATAGGCGGTGAACAGCAGCGCCACCAGCATGGCGAGCAGCGCCGTGCCCTGGATGACATCGCTGAGGAAGGCCGGCACACCGGTCGCGCGCGACATCGCCTCGGCCCCCGTCATCACGGCGGCAAGGAAGATCGCAGCCGGCACGACGCCGAGCGGGTTGAGCCGCGCCAGCATGGCGACGACGATACCGGAATAGCCGTAGCCCGGCGAGATATCGCTCATCACCTGGAAATGCACGCCGCCGACCTCGCCGACGCCGGCTAGCCCAGCCAGAGCGCCCGACAGCAGCGCCGTCGAGATCAGCACCCGCTCGACATGGATGCCGCCATATCTGGCCGCTTCCGGATTTTCGCCGGTGACCCTGATCCGGAAGCCGAGCGTCGTGCGCACGATCAGGAACCAGATCAGGGGTGCCGCGATCAGCGCCGCGACGACACCGAGATGCAGCCGCGTGCCTTCGATCAGCACCGGGAAGTTGGCCGAATCCTCGATCGGCGGCGAGATCGGATAGCCGCTGAAGCTGTCCTTCCACGGCCCCTCGATCAGCGCCATTAGCGCATAGTAGATAACCGAGTTGAGCAGCAAAGAACTCACCACATCATCGACCTTGAATTTTACACGCAGCGTCGCCGGCACCAGCGCGACCGCCGCACCCGCCGCCGCACCCGCCAGCGCCATCAGCAGCATGGCGAGCGGCCCCGGCATCGGGATCGCGCCGACGAAGCAGCTCGCCACCGCGCCGGCCAGCAACTGCCCCTCGGCGCCGATGTTCCAGAACTTGGCACGGAAGCCGACAGCCACCGCGAGCCCGGTGAAGATCATCGGTGCGGCCCGCACCAACGTTTCGGTGATGGCGTAGCTGTCACCGAGCGAGGCCGTGAACATCACGCCGTAGGACTCGAGCACACCGGCCCCGGCCAGAGCGATCAGGCCGCTGCACAGGACAAGCGTGGCGGCGATCGCCAGCAGCGGTAGCGCCAGATTGAACCAGGCGGGTGTGGAGGTACGAGCTTCCAGGCGAAACATCAGCCGTGGCCCTCTGCTCGTGAGATATCCACCGAGCGCTGGCGCCGCCCCTCATCCGCCTGCCGGCACCTTCTCCCCGTATAGTGACGGGGAGAAGGGGACTTGCCGCGTCGGTGGTGGCTGTTCTTGCGACGTCGGTGATTGGCGAAACGGTCGATGAGAGCGCCCCTCTCCCCGTCCCTATACGGGGAGAGGATGCCGGCAGGCAGGTGAGGGGCAGCGCCGGCCTCCAAAGCGAAACGTCGAGGCAAGCCCATGCTACGCCTTCCCCTCAGCGCCGGTCATCAGCAGGCCAAGCCGCGCGATTGTCGCATCGGCGCTGTCGAGTGTGCCGGCAATGCGGCCCTCATACATGACCGCGATGCGGTCGCAGAGCACGAGCAGCTCTTCCAGATCCTCGCCGATGACGACGATGCCGCAGCCCTTGGCGCGCATGTCGAGGAATTTTTCGTGGATGAAGCGGGCCGCACCAATGTCGAGGCCGCGCGTCGGCTGCGAGACGATCAGAACCTTCGGGTCGAAGGCAAGCTCGCGCGCCAGCAGCGCCTTCTGCAGATTGCCGCCGGACAGCGCGCCGGCGCGCGTCATCGGCCCGGGACATCTGATATCATAGGCCTTGATCTGTTCTTCGGCGAAAGCGCGGATCGCATCCGGCTTGAGCAGCCCCTTTGCGGAGAAGGCTGATGTGCCGATGCGCGGCAGCACCATGGAATCGGCGAGCGGCAAATTGGTGACCAGCCCCGTCGTCATGCGATCTTCCGGGATGCGGCCGAGGCCCAGCGCCTGCACCTCGCCCGGCGAGAATTGCACGACCTGTTTGCCGGCTATCGTCATTTGACCGCTGTCGGGCGCGCGCGTGCCCGAGATGACCTCCGCCAGTGCCCGCTGACCATTGCCGGAGACGCCGGCAATGCCGAGGATTTCGCCGGCACGAACCGCAAGCGACACATCGCGCAGCGCCGTGCCCGAATGCTTCGAGGTCGAAATGCCATCGAGGGTGAGTACTGCCTCGCCCGGTGTCGATGGCCCGCGCGCCGGTGGCACGATTTCATGGCCGCACATCAATTGCGCCATTGCGGCCGACGTCGTGTTGGCGGGATCGTCTACCCGCCCGGCGACGCGGCCATGTCGCAGCACCGTGCAGCGATGTGTCAGCACCCGCACCTCGTTGAGCTTGTGCGAGATGAAGATGATGCCCAGCCCTTGCGCCGCCATGGAGCGCAGCGCCGAGAACAGCCCGTCGACCTCGCTCGGCGCCAGCACCGCCGTTGGCTCGTCGAGGATCAAGAGCTTCGCGCCGCGAAACAGCGCCTTGACGATTTCCAGTCGCTGCTGCTCGCCGACTGACAGCGCCGAGACCGGCAGGTTCGGATCAAGCGTCAGCCCGTGCTGGCTGCTGATTTCAGCCAGCCGCGCCAGCCCGCCGGCGCGGTCGATCCGTCCCGACTTGCCCGGAATGCCGATGAGCAGATTTTCCAGCACGGTGAGCCGTGGTGCCAGATGAAAATGCTGATGCACCATGCCGATGCCGGCGGCCAGCGCGTCGGCCGAGCTGGTAATCCGCACCGGCCGGCCCTGGATCAGGATCTCGCCGGCATCCGGCGCGTAAGCGCCGAATAGCACGTTCATCAGAGTCGTCTTGCCGGCGCCGTTCTCGCCGAGCAGACCGAGGATTTCGCCTGGCGCCACGCTGAGATCCACGTCCTCGTTCGCCTTGATGGCGCCGAAGATCTTGGTGATGCCGCGCATTTCAATGAGGGGGGCGGACAAGGGCGAGGATGCTCCTGATGGATGGCGTTGACGCCGCTCTTCACCCTCCCCCTTGTGGGAAGGGCCGGCTTACAATCGCAGCGAAACGGAGATCGCAAGACAGGGTGGGGTGCGGCGCCGACCCCCACCCCGCTCCGCTTCGCGGATCGACCCTCCCCACAAGAGCGAGGGTAAAGAAACTCAATCCGAAACCGGCGTGTTCTCGTCCACATCCACCCGGAAATTGCCTTCCAGGATCTCGGCCTTCTTCTTCTCGACCAGATCCTTGACCTCGGCGGGCAAGGTCTTGTCGAACTTGTGGAAGGGCGCCAGATAGGAGCCACCCTTGGCCATGCGCGAGAAATCGCCGTAATCCTGCGCGGTATAGACGCCGGCCTTGACCAGCTTGATCGCCTGCTCGACCGTCGGGTACATGTCCCAGACCGGGCCGGTGATGACCGTGTCGGGGCCGAGGCTCGACTGGTCGGACATGTTGGAGATGGCAAAAATCTTCTTCTCCACCGCCGCCTCGATGACGCCGAAGCGCTCGGCGTAGATGACATCGACGCCGGCATCGATCTGCGCGACAGCGGCTTCCTTGGCTTTTGGCGGATCGAAGAAGGAGCCGATGAAGGCGACCTTCTTCTTGACGTTCGGATTGACCTCCTTGGCGCCGGCAAAGAAGGCGTTGACCAGCCGGTTCACTTCCGGAATGCCCATCGCCGCCACCGCGCCGACCGTGCCCGACTTCGACATCTTGCCGGCGATCATGCCGGAGAGATAAGCGGGCTCATGGATCCAGTTGTCGAAGACGCCGAAATTGGGTTCGGCCGGCCCGGCGCCCGACCCGAACAGCCAGGCTGTCTTGGGGAACTGCTTGGCGGTGCGGCGCGATTCGCGCTCGGCGGCGAAGGCGTCGCCCAGCACCAGTTGATAGCCGCCCTGCGCATATTCGCGCATGACGCGGCTGAAGTCGGCGGTCTGCACCTTCTCGGACCATTTGTATTCGATGCCCAGTTCCTTCTCGGCCTTCTGCAGCGCGACGTGGATCTGGTTGTCCCAGGGTTCCTCGATCGGCGTGGCGAAGATCGCCGCGACCTTCAGTTTTTTGCCGGCCGCGAAGGCCGCACCTGGCAGCATCGCTGCGGCCAGGCCAAGCCCGCCCAGCTCCAGCACATTGCGTCGCGACAGGCCCGCGCGCATCGAAGGAGATTTGTTGTTCCGGTTTTCCATTGAAGTGCCCCTCTGTTCGACGGCCGTGTCGAGCCGGCCGTTCCAAAAATCAGACGGGGAACTATGGAACGGGTCCGGACTTTTGTCCACATGGTCAAATTTGGCGAAGCGTGCCGCTGCCATTATTCAAGGAGGGGCAACCACAGGCCAATCGCTTCAGGTTCCGCTGCCCCTCACCTGCCTGCCAGCACCCTCTCCCCGTATAGTGACGGGGAGAGGGGTGCTGTCATGGATGGTTTCGCCAATTGTCGGCGTTGCAGGAAAAGCGCCAGCCTGCGGCCAGCCCCCTTCTCCCCGTCACTATACGGGGAGAAGTGCCCGGCAGGGCGATGAGGGGCGGCGCCGGCTTCGACAGGGTTACCTGAAGCGATTTGCTTAGGCCCGCTCCAGCGCCACGGCGATGCCCTGGCCAACGCCGATGCACATGGTGGCCAGCGCGTAGCGGCCGCCGAGCTCGCGCAACTCAAGTGCGGCCGTCCCCGAGATGCGGGCGCCCGACATGCCCAGGGGATGGCCGAGCGCGATGGCGCCGCCATTCGGATTGACGTGTTCGGCCTCCTCGGCAATCCCGAGCTGGCGCAGCACGGCGATGCCTTGCGAGGCAAAGGCTTCGTTGAGTTCGATGACATCGAATTGTTGCGGCGTCAGGCCAAGCCGCGCGCAAAGTTTCCGAGTCGCCGGCGCCGGGCCGATGCCCATGATGCGCGGCGCGACCCCCGCGGCCGCACCGCCAAGGATGCGGGCGATCGGCGCCAGGCCGTATTTCTTCACCGCCGCTTCGGAAGCGACAATGAGAGCCGCCGCGCCGTCATTGACACCGGAGGCATTGCCCGCCGTTACCGTGCCGCCTTGCCGGAACGGCGTCGGCAGCTTGGCCAATGCCTCGACGGTTGTGCCGGCGCGGGGATGTTCATCCTTCGACACGACAGTCGCATCGCCCTTGCGCTGCGGGATCGTCACCGCACTGATCTCCTTCGCCAGCCGGCCATTGGCTTGTGCCGCGACCGCCTTGTCCTGGCTGCGCACGGCAAAGGCATCCTGGTCCGCGCGCGACACGCCAAAGTCCTCGGCAACGTTCTCGCCTGTCTCCGGCATCGAATCGACGCCATACTGCTTCTTCATCAGCGGGTTGACGAAGCGCCAGCCGATGGTGGTGTCGTAAATCTCGGCATTGCGCGAAAACGCCGTATCGGCCTTGGGCATGACGAAGGGCGCACGGCTCATCGATTCGACACCGCCCGCGATCATCAGCTCCGCCTCGCCGGCCTTGATGGCGCGCGCGGCGATGGTCAGCGCGTCCATGCCTGACCCGCACAGGCGATTGACGGTCGAGCCGGGGACTTCCTTGGGCAGGCCGGCCAGCAACAGCGCCATGCGTGCCACGTTGCGGTTGTCCTCGCCGGCCTGGTTGGCGCAGCCATAGACGACATCGTCGATCGCCTGCCAATCGATGCCGGGATTGCGCTCAAGCAAAGCCTTTAGCGGGATGGCGCCAAGATCGTCGGTACGTACCGAAGACAGCGAACCGCCAAAGCGACCGATCGGCGTGCGGATGTAGTCGCAAATATAGGCCTCGGCCATGTCAGGCTGCTTTCCCTTTTCCGGTCCCCTCATGCGCCGCCTTGGTGCGGGCCTGCAGGTCGCGCAATGTCTTCAGTTCGAGTTCCGTCGGCGCCGGCGTCTCGTCAAGGGCCTCGGCGAATTTTACGACCCAGCCACAAGTGTCCTGCACCTGCTCACGCGTAACGCCGGGATGCAGCGACACCACGGTGAATTCCTTGGTCACCGGATCCGGCTTCCAGACGGCGAGATCGGTGATCAGCAATGTCGGGCCAGCGGTGTCGATGCCAAGCCGCTTGCGATGATCGCCGCCCTCGCCATGGCCGAAGGAGGTGAAGAAGTCGATCTTTTCGACCATGCCGCGCTTGGTCTGCGCCATGGTGATATAGACCTCCTTCGACGATGTCGCGATTTCGGGAGCGCCGCCACCGCCTGGCAACCTTGTCTTGGGATGGAAATAGTCGCCGATGACCGTGGTGTTGATGTTGCCGAACTTGTCGAGCTGTGCCGCGCCGAGGAAGCCGATCGAGATGCGGCCGCCTTGCAGCCAGTAGCGGAACATCTCCGGCACCGCGACAGTGGTGACCGCGGTCTCACACAATTCGCCGTCGCCGATCGACAGCGGCAGCACGTCGGGCGCGGTGCCGATCGTGCCGCTCTCGTAGATCAGCGTGATGTCGGGCGCATGCGTCAGCCGCGCGATGTTGCAGGCGGCCGATGGCGCGCCGATGCCGACGAAGCAGACATCGTCGTTCTTCAACGCACGGCTGGCCGCGATCGTCATCATCTCGGTGGGTGTAAAGGCGAGCTCGCTCATGCCGCTTTCCTCAGATGCTCGACGCGGGCCGCGAAATCGTCGGCGGTTCTTTCGATGACGTGCGCCTGCATCCACGCCTGGAATTTTTCCCGGTCGGCGGCGATCTCGTCCCATTCCAGATAAGCCGCATTGTCACGCGCATAGTAACCATGCGCGTAGGAGGGGTGCGAACCGCCCGGCACGACCGAAATCGCCGAAAGGGTCCAGCGCGGCAGCACTGTCAGGTTCGGGTGCAGGTCGTCGAAATTGTCGACCACTTCCTCCACCGTCACCACCGCGCGCCTGGCCGCCAGCACCGCTTCCTTCTGGATGCCGATGATGCCCTCGACCAGCACATTGCCTTTTCTGTCGGCCTTCTGCGCATGGATGAAGGTGACGTCGGGTCGGATCGAAGGGACAGCCGCCAGCACCTCGCCGGTAAACGGACAGGTGACCGACTTGATGTTTGGATTGACGTCAGCCAGCCCGGCGCCGCGATAGCCGCGGAAGACAGCGCAAGGCAGGCCCGCCGCGCCCGCCTCATAGGCATTGGCCATGCCGGCATGGCTATGCTCCTCGACCTCGATCGACCGGGGGAAGCCGTTCTCGATCGCATCGCGGGCGCGCCGCAGGAGGCCGACGCCGGGGTTGCCGACATAGGAAAAGACGATCTTCTTCGCCATGCCCATGCCGATCATCTGGTCATAGATCAGGTCGGGCGTCATGCGGATCAGGGTCAGGTCGCGAAACCCCTGGCGGATCGCCTCATGCGCGGCGGCTGTCGGGATCAGATGGGTGAAGCCTTCGAAGGCGACGGAGTCGCCATTGCCCAGATTCTCGGCCACGGCCTGTTTGAGCGGCAGGAACTTGACCATAGCGGCGGCCCCATGATTCAAAAAGTTCGTATTGCGAACATAAGTATTGCATGTGATACTTTCTGCACCTGCTTCCAGGCGGAGTCAATGCTGGCGAAATCGCTTTGTCAGAGGACGAGATGGACGAAGAGACCGTTTCCCATGATCACGTCGGTTCGCTCGAGCGCGGTCTTGCCGTGATGGAGATCCTGGCCCGGCACCCCTCGGGCATGACGCTGACGGAGATGGCCGAGGAAGCGGGTCTGACCCGCGCCGGTGCCCGGCGCTTCCTTCTCACTCTGGTTGCCACCGGCTATGCCACCCAGTCGGCCCGTGTGTTTTCACTCTCGCCGCGCCTGCTGAGCGTTGCCCGAATTTGGCTCGCCGGCACTTCCCTATGGACCTTCGCCGCGCCCATCATGCGCGCGGTGGCGGCGCAGTTGAACGAGGCCTGTTCGGCGGCGATCCTGTCGGGCGAGGATGTCGTCTATGTCGCTCGCATTCCCGGGCGGCGCATCTTGAGCGTGTCGCTCGACGTCGGCACCAGACTGCCCGCCTATTGCACCTCGATGGGGCGGATGCTGCTGGCTGGGCTGACACCAGCGGAATTGGACGCCTTTCTTAGCCGCGCAACCATCGAAAGCCGGACGCCGAAGACGATCACCGACAGGTCATTGCTCGCAGAGGCCATCGGCAAGGCTGGAACGGATGGCTTCGCCGTCGTCGACGAAGAACTGGAACTCGGCCTGCGCTCGATCGCCGTGCCGATCCGCGACAAGGCTGGACGCACGGTCGCGGCGATCAATGTCTCGACCCAGTCGGCACGGTTTTCCGTCGCGGAGATGGAGCGGGAGATTTTGCCTGCGCTGCTTGAGGCCAGGCAGCGTGTCGAGGATTTCTTTGTGGTTTAAGGGGCCTTGTTAGACTTCCCAAGTCGGCGGGACAGCGCCCCCCTCTGCCCTGCCGGGCATCTCCCCCTCAAGGGGGGAGATCGGATGTCGCGTCGGCTTTCGCCAAATTCCAACGTTGCAAGAAATGCGAGGCGCAAAAACTGCCAATCTCCCCCCTTGAGGGGGAGATGTCCGGCAGGACAGAGGGGGGCGCCGGCCCGCCAGCCTCTGATCATTAGCCTCCTCAATGCTTAATCCGGTCCCGCATCGCGTACCACAGCATCCCCAGCACATAGAGCGGCCCGCGCAAGGCCGTCCCACCCGGGAACGGCATCGGACTTAGTGTCGAGAACAAGTCGAGCCGCGAGGCATCGCCGGTGATCGCTTCGGCCAGCAGCTTGCCCGACAGCGTCGACAGGATGACGCCCTTGCCGGAATAGCCATGTGCGAAATAGACCTCACCATAGTGCCCGACATGCGGCAGCCGCGACGTCGTCACCGACACCAGTCCGCCCCAGGCATGGTCGATGCGGCATCCCTTGAGCTGCGGGAAGGTGCCTTCCATGTGCGGCCGCACGAAGCCAGCGATGTCGGCCGGCGGTGACGGCGTGTAGCGCTCGCCGCCGCCGAACAGCAGGCGTCCATCCGCCGACATCCTGTAATAATTGACGACGAAGCGTGTGTCGGACACCGCGACATTGGCCGGGATGACGTTGCGAGCGCCCTCCAGCGGCTCGGTGGCGACGATATAGTTGCCGACCGGCATGATGCGGCTGTTGACGCGCGGCTCCAGCCCGTTGAGCAGCGCATCGCCCGCCAGCACGACATGTCTGGCCCGTACCGATCCCTTTGCCGTCGAGATGCGGATCGAGGGCTCGCGCTCCAGCTTCACCGCCACTGAATTCTCGTGGATGGTGACGCCGGCAGCGACGGCCGCGCGGGCAAGCCCGAGCGTGTAGTTCAACGGATGCATGTGGCCGCCGAGCGGTTCATACATCGCGCCGTGATAGAGCGTGTCGACCTTGGCCCGAGCCTCTGCCGCCGAGAGAATCTCGACCTCGCGGAATTTCATCACGCTCTCGAGGCACTTGGCCTCCTCTTCCAGATCCCTGAGGTCGGAGCCATTGACCGCGCCGACCAGATGGCCGGTCAGCCTGAGATCGCAATCGATGGCGTTACGCTTGATGATGTCGAGCACCAGCCCGCGCGCCTCGAAGGCGAGGTCGAACAGCACCTTGGCCTGCTCGGGTCCGTAGAGCTTGACCAGACCCTTGGCGCCCTTGCGCAGGCCGGGGATCATCTGGCCGCCATTGCGGCCCGATGCACCCCAGCCGATCCTGCCGCCTTCGAGCAGCACCACCTTCAGCCCGCGCTCGGTGGCGTGAAGCGCGGCCGACAGGCCGGTGCAGCCGCCGCCGACGACGACCAGGTCGGCATCGACATCGCCGGCAAGCGCCGGATGGTCCGGCGCCGGATTGGCGGTGGCGACATAATAGGATTTGCCGATATCGAGACCGGAATTGAAACCCGTCGAAGATGCCATGATCACACCTTCAAGAGCAGATGGTCGCGTTCCCAGCTCGTCACCACGCTCTGGAACAGGTCGAGCTCGACGCTCTTGACGCGCAGATAGGTCTGGAAGAAATCCTCGCCCAGCAATTCCCGCACCGGGCCGCAGGCGGTGAAGCGGTCGAGCGCTTCCTCCATGGTCTTCGGCAGCGTGCTCTTGATCTTGTAGGCATTGCCCGACGCCTCGGCCGAGCGCGCCAGCTTCTGCTCGACGCCGAGATAGCCGGCAAGCAGCGAGCCGGCGATCGCCAGATAGGGATTGCAATCGGCGCCCGGCAACCGGTTCTCGACCCGCCTTGCCGCGCGTCCGCCGGCCGGTACGCGCAGGCCGCAGGAGCGGTTGTCATGCGACCACTCGATGTTGGCCGGCGCGCTGTGGTTGGGCCGGATGCGGCGGAACGAGTTCACGTTGGGCGCGAACAGCGGCATGATTTCGGGAATATACTTCTGCAGGCCGCCGATGAAATGGCCGAACATCCCGGTGTCGGCGTCGTCGCTGCTGGCGAAAAGCGCGTTGCCGGCTTCGTCGACGACGGACATGTGCAGATGCATCGAGCTGCCGGCCTGGGCCGCGATCGGTTTGGCCATGAAGGTCGCATGCATGCCGCATTGCTGCGCGGCCTGCCGCGTAAACCGCTTGAACAAAAGCACCTGGTCGGCCAGCGGCAGCGCGTCGCCATGCAGCAGGTTGATTTCCAGCTGCGCGGTGCCCGATTCATGGATCAGCGTGTCGAGTGGCAGGCCGGCGGCGGCGGCATGTTCGTAGACGCGGCGGATCACCGGCTCGAATTCTTCCAGCGCGGCCATGTCATAGGGATGCTGCACGGTTTCAGTGCGGCCATTGGCGCCGACCGGTGCGGTCAGCGGTCTGTCCGGATCCGGGTTGGGCGCGGTGAGATAGAATTCAAGCTCCGGCGCCACCACCGCGCGCCAGCCGCGCTGGCGATAGAGATCGAGCGCGGCGCGCAGCACATGGCGCGGCGAGGCCATCCATGGCCTGCCGTCCATGTGGAACGCGTCGGCAAAGACATAGGCCTTGCCTGCCCCCGCACCCCGCGCCAGGCACAGCGTCGAGACATCGGGCACCATGCGCATGTCGGGGTCCGAATAGGCAAAACCCTCGTCGATGGACCCGGAATAGCGGCCGTCGATGCTGACCAGGAAGGCGCTGCTCGGCAGATAGAGCGCACGGTCTTCCAGCGCCTTGAGGAACTTGGCGGTCGGCAGCGCCTTGCCGCGCAGCACGCCGTTCATGTCGGGCACCAGGCATTCGACTTCGCTGATGCCATGCTGCATGAGCCAGGCCTTGGGGTCGGCGATTGCGGTATTCGTGTTCTTGTCGAGCATTTCGTTCATGTCCGTATCAGGGAGAGAATG
Organism: Mesorhizobium sp. B2-1-8; assembly: GCF_006442545.2. Classification (NCBI taxonomy): domain Bacteria; kingdom Pseudomonadati; phylum Pseudomonadota; class Alphaproteobacteria; order Hyphomicrobiales; family Phyllobacteriaceae; genus Mesorhizobium; species Mesorhizobium sp. B2-1-8. The sequence goes on along the minus strand of NZ_CP083952.1, from coordinate 1,134,056 downwards.
GCTTGCGCGGCCACGTCCGTTCCGGGTTTCAGCGCCATCTCGGCTGCATTGTCCCTGAGGCGGGCGCGCATGGCGTCATCGGCCAGCAGGCCGAGAATGGCTCTCTCCAATCCTCCTTCGGTCCAGCCGTCACGGCCCATATGGTCGCCTACGCCGGTCTCTCCGGCGCGTTGCGCATTGTCGTGTCCGTCCCAGCAATAGGGCATGATCAGCGACGGCACGCCGAAGCGCAGCGCCTCGCAAAAACTGTTGTTGCCGCCGTGGTGGATGAACAGGTCCGACTTCGCCACCACGGAGGGCTGCGGAAACCAGGCGTCGAGATAGACATTGTCGGGCACCGCGCGGTAGGCATCGCGCAGGCCACCGACATTGACGATGAAGCGGGCCGGCAGCCGGTCGAAGACGGCAAGCATGCGCTCGATCAGGCCGACATCCATGGCGCCGAGACTGCCGAAGCTGACATAGACCAGCGGCCCGCCATTGCGTGGAAAAACCGGCACCTCGAACGGCCCTTCCGAGCGCACGCAACCTTCGAGATAGACGAAGCGATCGGGGTCGAGCGGTTCGGCGCGCTCGCGGCGCACGATCGTCGGCGTCAAGAGCAGATTGAGGTCGGGCGAGGCTTCGAGGAACAGGCCTTTCGGCAATGGCGCCAGGCCGCAATCCGCACGAAAACGGTTGAAGCGGTCATGCGCCGGAGCCGAAGCCGCGAGATAGCGGGCTTCGAACGCCCCGCGTTGCGGATCATCGGCGGCAAGCCCGGACAGATAGGGCGGCACTTCGGCATCGGGCAGCTCCGTCTCGGCGCAGGAAACGACGCGCACCCACGGGCATCCGGCCGCTGCTATCGCCGGGAACATGATGACGTTGTCGAGCACCACCGCGTCGGGCTTCAGCCGCGCCAACAATTGGCGGAGCGCCGCCTCGGCATTGACCGCCGTGTCGACGATCGCCTGCCAGGTCGGCGCGACATAGGTTTCGAGCTGGTCGATCGGGCTCAGCCTGAAATGCGGCAGATGCCGGCGCACGAAGGCCTGCCAGTAGCTCTGGCGCTCGCTGTCGCTCAGCGGCTCCTCGGTCGGCAACTGATATTCCTGGAAACCGTAGTCGGCAAAGACACCGGAAAACCCGGCATGGCAGATGAAGACCGGCCGTGCGCCCTTCGCGCGCAGCGCCTGGGCAATGCCGACGCAATTCAACGCCGCCCCGAAACTGGCTTCGGGAAACAGCGCGATGGTCGGGCTCGCTTTACGCGTCAATTAATCCTCTTCATTCGGGCCGGCTGATCATGCCGAACAGCGCGGGGGCGCCGCGGCTGGCCGCCTGCGGTCGCTGGCTGCGGGAGAGCCGCAGGTGAATGCGAAGCAGATCGGCAGCAACCTCATACTGCCGGCTTTCGAGATGGTCGAGTATGTTCAGGTGCTCGCGCAGTGATTGCTTCAGCCGGAAGACGTTGACGCCGGCATAGATGCCGGGAAGCCGCCGCAGCCTGAGATGATCGGCCAGCGCGTCGGCGACGAAGCGGTTGGCGCAGCCCTCGGCGATCATGCCGTGGAAATCGATGTCGAGCCGCTGGAACTCGCGCGTATCGAACGCGGCGTCGGGCAGCGCCGACAGCGCCTCCATGCCCTGGCGCAACATCGCGGCGCGCGCCCCATCCAGCTGGAAGCCAGGTGTCAGGATGGCCGCCGGCTCCAGCAAAAGCCGGAACTCGTAGCTTTCGCCTTGCACCTCCGGATCGTCCGGTGCGCGGCGGAACAGCCAGGATTGACCCGGCGCCCGATCGAGAAGGTTTTCTTCCGTCAGTTTATTAAGCGATTTTAATACCGTCTTTCTCTCGGCACTGTACCGTCGCATCAACCCGGCGACGGTCACCGTCTGGTCCAGGCGCCGGGCCGACCGGTCGCGCAGGATGGCTTCGGCAAGCTCGTCTTCCTCGGCGGCGGGCAATTCGGCTGATATCGCCGGCTGTGCGGCGAGGTCGATCGCCATGACATAACCGGTGTCGGCCTCCCAGCGCACGACACCCTGTTCCGCGAGCAGGCTGAGCGCCGCCCGTACCGGAGTGCGTGAGACATTGCAGAGCGAGGCGATCTGCTGCTCGGGCAGGCGTGTGCCGGGCGCGAAGCCGCGCTGGCGCGCCACATCCAGGATGCGCTGGGCCAGATCGAGATGATTGGTGCGAGGTCGTCGGGCTGCGGTTTGCATGACTGTGCTCGTGAACGGACGTGACGGCACTGGTTTGACCGATCGGCCTTTCCAGCGCAATCGGCCAGATTCCTCGGCCGGTTGACAAATTATGGATTGACGTACTTTTTTCTGCAATAGTACTGTCGGCACAATCGGCGATAAAAAGACCGAGGGAACGGGATCGATGCGGCGGCGCATGTCGCGCGGGTCCAGAACGAATTCGACGAACCAACCGGAATGGGAGTCCGCCATGACTGCAACCAGCCTGCGGCGCCATGCGCTGAGAATGCCTTCGATCGCCCTGGGGTTTGTCGTGGCGCTGTCCGCGCCGGCGATAGCCGCCGGCCTCGTCATCTCCAATTGGGACGGCTACATGGCGCCCGATGCCATGGCCGCCTTCAAGACGGCGACGGGCGTCTCCGGCGAAGTCGTGGTGCACGCCACCAATGAAGAGATCATGGGCAAGCTGATTGCCGCCGGCGGCAAGGGCTATGACGTGGTCTTCGTCTCCTCGCCCTTCGCCGAGGTGCTGAACAAGCTCGGCCTGACCGAGCCGATGGACCATGCCAAGATCCCCAACCTCGCCAACCTCTACCCGGAAGCGACCAAGCTGCCGCATGATGTCGGCAACACTTTCTCCGTGCCTTATACCTGGGGCACGACCGGCCTCTGCTACCGCTCGGATCTGGTCAAGACCGCGCCGACAAGCTGGAGCGACCTGCTGGCGCCGTCGGACGAGCTGAAGGGCAAGACCACTATGCTGGCGACCGACCGCTGGCTGCTCGCCGCCGGCCAGCTCGACAAGGGGTTCTCCGTCAACGAGACCGACCCGGCCAAGATGGCTGAGGTCAAGGACCTCTTGATCTCGGCCAAGAAAACCCTGCTCGCCTATGACGACACCACCTTCTATTCGAAGCTGGTCTCGGGCGAAGCGCTGATGGTGCAGGCCTGGGACGGCTGGTGCAATTACGGCATCGCCGACAAGCCCGAGATCAAATACGTCATTCCCAAGGAAGGTTCGGATCTCTGGGTCGACACGATGGTGGTGATGAAGGCATCCGAGCATAAGGATGCAGCCTTCCAGTTCATCAACTTCATGCTCGACGCCAAGAACCACGCCTGGGCGGCCCAGAACATCGACTACAAGGTGCCGAACAAGCCGGCCATGGAAAGCCTGCCGACCGACTTCCTGGCGAAATTCCCCAACATGGCGATGCCGGTGGCCGACCTCGTCAAGTTCGAGCAGTTGCGTGACGTCGGCGAAGCCCAGCGCGACTATTCGAAGATCGTCAGCGAGATCAAGGCCGCGCAGTAGGCACTTCTGGAATTAGAGCTTGCGTTCCTTCACGCCCCCCTCTGGCCTGCCGTCTGTCTCCCCCTGTGATGAGGAGATCCACCGGCTTGCGGCCTTTCGCCAATCGCCAGCGCAGCGCCCGCTCATCCGGCCGCTGCGCGGCCACCTTCTCCCCGGCGGGGAGAAGAGGCTGGCGCCAGCGCTGGTGACCTCCTCTCCCCTCGGGGAGAGGTCGCATTGCCCCGAATTGCTCTTCGCAATTCGGTTGGCAATCCGGGTGAGGGGGTTCTTGCGGGCCAGCAACGGGATTGCGGCATGACGCGACCCTCCCGCTCCACCCTGCTGATGGCCCCGGCGCTGGTCTGGTTGACCGCGCTGATGGTGGTGCCGTGCGCGCTGGTGCTGGCGCTCGCTTTTTTCCGGCGCGGCATCTATGGCGGCATCGACTACACCTTCACGCTGGAGAATTTCGGGCTGGTCTTCGACCCGCTCTATGCCGGCATCTTCCTCAACTCGGCGCGCATTGCCGGCACCGCCACGCTGATCGCGGTGGTGATCGGCTATGCCGCCGCCTATGCGATCGCGGCCGCCCCGCGCCGCTGGCAGCCGGTGTTCCTGTTCTTCGCCGTGCTGCCGTTCTGGTCCAACTATCTGATCCGCACCTACGCCTGGATCGTGCTGCTCAACCGCGAAGGGCTTGTCACCCAGCTCCTGCGCTGGTTCGGCTATACCGGTGAGCCGCCCTCGATGCTCTACACCGAAGGCGCCGTCATCGCCGGCCTGGTCTACAACTATTTGCCCTTCGTCATCCTCGCCTGCTACGCACCTTTGTCGCGGCTCAATCCGGAACTCGCCGAAGCCTCGCGCGATCTTGGCGCGTCGGCCATGACGACGTTTCGTCGTGTCATTCTGCCGCTGACCGTGCCCGGCATCGCCGCCGGCGCCGTCTTCGTCTTCGTGCTGTCGATCGGCAATTTCGTCACCCCGGCGCTGCTCGGCGGCGGCCGTTTCCAGATGATCGGCAATCTCGTCTACGACCAGTTCCTGACCGCCAATGACTGGCCGTTCGGCGCGGCCCTGGCGATGGCGCTGATCGCCATCATGTTGTTGGTACTGATGGCGCAGGCGCTCGCCGCCAATCGCGCCTCTGGCCATGTGGAAGAAGCCGAGGGCAACGCGAATGGCTGAACGCTCGCCAGCCACGCGGCGCACGCTTTGGCTCGTGTTGAGCCTCGTCTTCGCCTTCCTCTACATCCCGATCGCGGTGCTTGTGGCGCTGTCCTTCAACGAAGGCGGATTGCCGACGGCATGGTCCGGCTTTTCCTTGAAATGGTACGTCTCGCTGGCCGGCAATTCCGCCATCCTCTCCGCCGCGCTCAACACGCTGATCGTGGCGCTGGTCTCGACTGCCATCGCGACCTTGCTCGGCACCTTGTTGGCGATCGGCATCGAGATGCGCCGGCAAGATGGCAAGGGACTCGAAGCGCTGATCTTCGCGCCGATGATCATTCCCGACATCGTGCTGGCGATCGCGCTCTTGTCGTTCTTTTCGATGCTCAACCTCACCATGGGCCTGCACACCATCATCCTCGCCCATGTCGTGTTCAACCTTGCCTTCGTCTGCTCGGTGGTGCGTGCGCGGCTGAAAAGCTTCGACTGGTCGATCGTCGAGGCCTCCACCGACCTCGGCGCCTCCCCGTTCACCACCTTCCGGCGGGTGACACTGCCGGTGATCCTGCCGGCTGTCATCGCCGGCGCGCTACTCGCCTTCACGCTTTCGGTCGACGAGTTCATCATCGCCTTCTTCACATCGGGCGCCGGCCGTGCCTCGACGACGCTGCCGATGCAGATCTACGCCATGATCCGCTTCGGCATCACGCCGGAGATCAATGCGCTGGCAACCATCGTCATGACGGTCTCGATCGCCGCTCTGACCCTGTCCCAGCGGCTCAACCGGGGAATGATCGGCCAATGAGCGAACCGCGCACGCTGCTGGCCATAGATCATGTGTCGAAGAATTTCGGCCGGGTCACCGCCGTCGACGGCATCTCGCTGGATATCCGCGAGAACGAGTTCTTCGCTTTGCTCGGCCCTTCGGGCTGCGGCAAGACCACGCTGCTGCGCATGCTGGCCGGCTTCGAGACGCCGAACGACGGGCGCATCCTGCTTGACGGCAAGGACATCGCCAGGACCCCGCCCAACAGGCGGCCGGTCAATTTGATGTTCCAGTCCTACGCGCTGTTCCCGCATATGAGCGTGCGGGCGAATGTCTCCTATGGGCTGGAGATGGAGCATTTGCCCGCTGCCGAAATCCGCTCGCGCGTCGATGCCATACTGGCGACAACTGAACTCGTCGCCTTCGCCGATCGCAAGCCGGAGCATTTGTCGGGCGGCCAGAAGCAGCGCGTGGCACTCGCCCGCGCGCTGGTCAAACGGCCCCGCCTGCTGCTGCTCGACGAGCCGCTCGGCGCGCTCGACAAGAAACTGCGCGGCGCCATGCAGCTGGAACTGAAACGCCTGCAGCACGAGGTCGGCATCACCTTCGTCATCGTCACCCATGACCAGGAGGAATCGCTTGTCATGGCCGACCGCATGGCGGTGCTCAGGGATGGCAAGCTGCTGCAATGCGACACGCCGCATGCGGTCTACGAACATCCGGCCGACCGTTTTGTCGCCGACTTCATCGGCGTGATGAATTTTGTCCCAGGCAAGGCGTCAGCCGATGGCGTCGTGGCGGTGAATGGCGCGCGCATTGCCGGCAAGGTTCCCACCGCGCTCACGCCGGGAGCATCGGCAGTGGCGTCGGTCAGGCCCGAACGCGTCCGGCTGTTCCCAGAGGTGTTCCCAGAGGCGCAAGCCGCCAACCGCACCACTGGCACGGTCGAGGCACTGGCCTATCAGGGGCTCGACCTGCAGCTGCATGTCCGAACGCCGCTGTCGCCAAAGCCGTTCCTAGTGCGTGTAACCGCCGACGCCGCAGACCGCCGGCCGGTCTCGTCGGGCGATGAGGTCGAACTCGGCTGGGACGCCGCCGATGTCAGAATTTTCGCAGAATGATTGGAGGAACAGCCTGATGGCGCAGAAGACGATCGCGTTTTTTCCCGAAGCCGCCTACGGCCCAGCGTTGAATTCCGTCGGCATCGCGCAAGCCGTCGAGGCGCGCGGGCACAAAGCGGTGTTCCTGTCCGACCCCGGTTTTATTGGCGTCTACAAGGGCTATGGCTTCGAGGCGCATCCGGTGAACCTCTCCGAACCGATGCCACCCGAGCAGATGGCCAAGTTCTGGGAGGATTTCATCAACGGCCACATCCCGAACTTCCGCAAATCGCCCTACGACCAGGTCGACAATTACGTCAAGGACTGCTGGACGGCGATCGTCGACAGCGCCAAATGGGCGCAGAAGGACCTGCCACGCGTGCTTTCCGCCACAAAGCCGGATGTGATCTGTGTCGACAACGTCATCCTGTTCCCGGCGATCAAGCAGTTCGGCAAGCCCTGGGTGCGCGTCATCTCCTGCTCGGAAAACGAGATCGAGGACGACGGCATCCCGCCGCATCTCTCCGGTTGCGGCGAAAACGACCACGCCGGACACCGGCGCTACCGCGACCATTTCAACGCGGTGATCAAGCCGATCCACGACGACTTCAATGCATTCCTCACCGCCAACGATGAGGCAGCCTATCCGATCGGCCTGTTCTTCGAGCCCTCGCCGTACTTGAATCTGCTGCTCTATCCCGAGGCGGCAAAGTTCAAGCGCACCCACCAGCTCGACCCGGCGAAATTCCAGTACCTCGAAGGCTGCGTGCGGCAGGAAAAACCCTACACGGTGCCGACTTTCCCCGAGAACAATGACGGTCCGCTGCTCTACGTCTCCTTCGGCAGCCTGGGAGCCGGCGACGTCGAGCTTTTGAAGCGGATCATCGCGACACTGGGCAAGACGCGCTATCGCGCGCTGGTCAATGTCGGCGGCTACAAGGACCAGTACACCGACGTGCCCGGCAACGTCATCGTCGACGGCTGGTTCCCGCAGCCTTCGGTGATCCCGCAGGTCGATGCGGTCATCCACCATGGCGGCAACAACTCGTTCACCGAGTGCCTCTATTTCGGCAAGCCGGCCATCATCATGCCCTATGTCTGGGACGGCCACGACAACGCCACCCGCGTCGAGGAAACCGGCCACGGCTTCGGCATGCCGCGCTATGATTGGACGGATGTCGAACTGGTCGCAAAGATCGAAGCCTGCCTGACCGATCCGAAGATGAAGGCGAGGCTAGCGAAGACGTCGGCACAGATGCAGGCGCAGAATGGGCCTGAGAAGGCGGCGGGTTTGTTGGAGGGGTTGCTGTGATTGGAATTGCAATGCCGAGCCCAGGCGCCCCCCTCTGTCCTGCCGGACATCTCCCCCTCAAGGGGGGAGATCGGATGTCGTCCCGGCTTTCGCCAATCACCAAGATCGCCAAGGGAGAACCGGCCGCGAAGCTGCCAATCTCCCCCCTTGAGGGGGAGATGTCCGGCAGGACAGAGGGGGGCCTCGTAGAACGGCGACGAATCCGGGGTGAGCACAACTATGGAGCCCGCTCCTGACCTCCTCCGCCCCGCACCTCCGCCAAGCCTCGACCCGCACCGATCTCGTCGACTGGGGCACTCAACCTGACGCCCTGTCCGGCACCTCCCACTCCACCGGCAAGCTCGTGCACAAAGGTCCCAACAATCAGCCGGAATCCGGCATATGGGTCTGCACGCCAGGCCGCTGGCGCCTCTCGATCCCGCGCGACGAACTGTGCCACTTCGTCGCCGGCCGTGCGACCTACCGGTCGGATGTCGGCGAGGTGATAGAAGTCTCCAGGGGAAGCGTGGTCATGTTTCACGCCGACTGGACGGGCGAATGCACCGTGCATGAGACCATGCGCAACGTCTACATGCTGGCCTGAGCAAGAATCAGCCGCATGGGAGCAAGATATGTCGACACCGCATTGGCCTGATGCCTCGACCGTGGAGCTGGAGGATTGGGGCGCGGGCGCCAACACGCTCGCCGGCGCGCCGCGGGCCTCAGGCAAGATCCTCTCGAAAAATCCTGACGGATCGAGCGAGTGCGGCCTGTGGTCGTGCCCGCCGGGCACCCGCAAGGTGACCTTTGCCGCCGACGAGTTCTGTCATTTCCTGTCGGGGCGCGGCAGTTATGTCAGGGACGATGGCGAAGACATCCCGGTTGGAGCCGGCACGCTCGTCTTCTTCCCCGCCGGCTGGACAGGCATCTCCATCATCACGCAAACGCTGACCAAGGCCTTCATGTGCCGGTGAGCACTTTACCAGGGAAATCCAAATGACCACGCCAATCATGCAATCGCCGCTTTCCGTCACGGACCTTGTAGACTGGGGCGTCATCCCGACGATGATCGAGGGGCAATCCCACACGTCGGGCAAGCTGCTCTACAAGGGGCCGGAAGGCCGTTCCGAATGCGGCCTCTGGGTCTGCACCCCGGGCAAGTGGCACTGCCACGTCACCCGCGACGAGTTCTGCCACTTCCTCGAAGGCCGCTGCACCTATGTGCATGAATCCGGTGAGGTCATCGAGATAGAGCCGGACACGGCGGCGTTCTTTCCGCAGGACTGGAAAGGCGTCTGCACGGTCCATGAGACCATCAAGAAGGTCTACATGATCCGCTGAGCGGATCTGAGAGGATGTCCATGCATTTCTCCGCTGACCGGCCGACGTTCTTCGTCAGCCCGGACTACCGCCCGATGACCGGTGCGAACAGGCCGGTCATCGATCCGGCGACGCTGGAAACCGTCGGCGCCATCGCTTCGGCCAGCGACGGCGAGATCGACGCCGTGCTCACCGCCGCGACCAAGGCGCAGCTTGCCTGGAAAAAGCTCGATGCCAAGAGCCGCGCAAAACATCTGCACGCTGTCGCTAATGCCATCGAGGCGGCGGACCTCACGCGCTGCGCCGAACTGATGGTGCGCGAGATGGGCAAGCCCTTTCCCGAAGCCATCGGCGAGATCGCCAATTGCGCGCCGATCTTCCGCTACTATGCCGAGATGGCGCGCGACGATGCCGGTAAGGTCGCCGGCACGACGCAGGCGGGTTCGTTCCAGTATGCGCGCTATGAGCCCTACGGCGTCTCCGTCCATATCATGCCCTACAATTTCCCGATCCTGCTGATGTGCTGGACCGTCGCCGCCTCGCTCGCCGCCGGCAATGCCTGCATCGTCAAGCCGGCCGAAGCGACGACGCTGTCGACGCTGGAGTACATGACCGTCTTCTGCGCGCTGCCGGAAGGACTGGTGTCCTGCCTGCCCGGCGGCGCGGCAACCGCGCAGGCGCTCATCGCCTCCGACCGCACGCATGCCGTTGCCTTCACCGGCTCGGTCTCCGCCGGCAAGGCGGTTGCGGTGGCCTGCGCCGAACGCATGAAGCCGTGCGTCATCGAGGCCGGCGGCAGCGATCCGCTGATCATCAGCGAGCACGCCCCGCTGGAGGTCGCGGCTGCCGGCAGCGTCACCGCCGCCTTCCACCTCACCGGCCAGGTCTGCACCTCGGCCGAGCGCTTCTTCGTCGTCGATGCCGTGCATGACCGCTTCGTCGAATTGTTTGCCGAAAGGACGCGCGCTCTGCGCATCGGCAACGGCATGCACAAGACCGAGATCGGCCCACTGGTCAGCGAGGCGGCTCGCGCCAAGGTCATGCGCCTTGTCGACGATGCCATTGCCAATGGTGCCAAGGCCGTCACCGGCGGCCGCATTCCACCGGCGCACGACACCGGATGGTTCTACGAACCGACCATCCTGACCGGCGTCACCCCACACATGACAATCGTGCGCGAAGAGTGTTTCGGGCCGGTCGCCGCGATCTGCCGGGTGAAGGATTTCGACGAGGCGATCCGACTAGCCAATGACAGCCCATTCGGGCTTGGCGCCTCGGTGTTCACGACGAATCTGGCCGAAGCGCACGAGGCAGCCGAACGGCTCGAGGCCGGCATGGTCTGGGTCAACAACCCGCTGATCGACAATGACGCCCTGCCCTTCGGCGGCTGGAAAGCATCGGGTCTCGGCCGCGAACTCGGGCGCCAGGGCCTCGACGCCTTCCGCCGATCCAAGATGGTCATCATCGACCACAGGCCGGCAATCCAGAACTGGTGGTATCCCTACCCCGACAGCTGGTTCCGCGAGACCGGCGGTCGCAAACACGTATGAAAAATGGCGCGCGGCAGCGCCGCGCGCCATATCCTTATGCCTCGATTTGCTTCGACCAGGACGCGCGAGAGCAGGAAAAACAATGCCGCCGGGTGAACCCCAGCGGCATCTTTTTTGATAGGCTACTGCCTTTTCAGCGACGAACCGCTACGGCGTCGTTCCCGCTTGAAGCTTCGCCGCCGTCTGGTCGATCTTGTCGGCAAGGACGCCTTGGGCCCAGGCCGTGACATCGGCGTCGACGGGCTTGTTGGCCATGTCCGTCAGCGCCGCGTCGAGCGACGCGTCATCGGTGCCGACCGCTGCCTCGGTTGCAGCGTCCGCCGCCTGCTTAGCCGCCGCATTGTCGGCGTCGACCACCGCCTGCTGGGCGGTGATGTCAGCCTGCAGCGCCGCCGGCTGCTGTTCGGGTGGCAGGGCGTCGATCTCGGCCTGCGACAGCGACGCCAGCGCGGCCAGCTGCGAATTCAGTGCATCCAGCTGGGCCTGGGCGGCGGCGGCAGTGGCGGCGGCCGCGGCAGCAGCTGCCTGCGCATTTTTGGCCGTCGCCGATTGCGTCACGAATGCCTGAATGGCGGCAAACTTCTTGCTCTTGGAGTTCATATAGGCGTTGATGTTGCGCTGCAGCGAGTTCAGCCGGCCGAGTTTGGCGTGGATGTTCTTCTCCTTCGATACGGACGAGACCGTTGTGGTCGTATCGACCGTGGTGTCGGTTGCCGTGTCCGTTTCCGTCTTGGCCGCATGTCCCGGCGCCGCCGACGACTTGCCGTGCGAAGCGCCGCTGTTGCCGCCACTATTCCCGTGAGTTCCGCTATTGCCGTTGCCCCCCCCATTGCCGTTGCCGCCGCCGTTGCCATTACCGCCGCCATTGCCGTGCCCATTGCCGGCGAGCGCCGGAGACGCCAGAAGCGCCAATGCGGCCAGCGCCGCGAACAGTGTTTTCCGGTTTGTCATGGTAATCTCCTCGGGAATCGCGTTCTCGCCCACCGCTGAACCATCTCGGTATGAGAAATCGCTAATTATACCCGGTAAACTTTAGACAAACTCGGTCGCAATGCGAGAGCGGGCGCCGCCTAAAACTCGTATCCACTTGAAAAGAAAGGGAAATCACCGCCTTGGCCCTGCCATGGCACTGAAGTCCCATGCCAACCAGACCATGGTCCTGTGCCGTCCGGCGCCACGCAAACCGCAGCAAAAAAAGGGGCTGAAATGGAAAGGTCGATAGATGAAAGCGGCGGTCTCAGCCGATACTTTCGCCGCCGTCGATCACCAACGCCTGGCCGGTCATGAAGGACGATCGGTCCGAGACCAGGAACAGGATCGCCTCGGCGATCTCTTCGGCCACGGCCCAGCGCCCCATCGGGATCTTGGTGCGGACATAGGTTTCGATCGCCTCGCGTCCGCCCATCTGGGCGATGAACGGCTCGTTGAACGGCGTGTCGACCCAGCCGGGGCAGAGTGCGTTGACGCGCACATTGTGCCGGGCATAGTCGAGCGACATCTGCCTGGTCATCGCCACCACGGCATGTTTGGACGTCGCATAGGCGATCATTTCGCGGTCATAGAACACACCCGAATTCGAAGCCGTGTTGAGGATGACGCCGCTGCCTTGCGCGATCATCGACGGCATGACGATCCTCGCCGCGAGGAACTGTGCCCGCACATTGACCCGCCAGGAGGCATCCATGCCGTCGGTTTCGACCTCGGTCAGCGTGCCGCCGACCTGGATGCCGGCATGATTGTGCAGGATGTCGATGCGCCCATGCTTTTCCAGCGTGCCGGTTATGAGTTGCTCGACAGCCGCGTCCTCTCCGACATCGGTGGCGATGGCCTCGGCCCGGCCGCCCAATGCCCGGATGTCTGAGGCAGTTGCCACGCCGGCGGCCGCATCCCTGTCGGCGATGACGACCATCGCGCCTTCCCGAGCCATGATCATGGCGCCGGCACGTCCGATGCCGGAGCCGGCGCCTGTCACCACGGCGATGCGGTCTTTGAGGATCATGGAGCGGCTTTCAGTTTGATGGCTTGCGCTGGCGCAGCTGCCATTGGGCAAGCACCACGAGCAAGACGGAAGCAACGAGCACGATCGTCGCGATGGCGTTGATCTCCGGTGTCACGCCGCGCCGGATCGAGGCAAAGACATAGATCGGCAAGGTCGTCTGCGCGCCGGCGACGAAGAAGGCGACGATGAAGTCGTCGAAGGAGAAGGTGAAGGCGAGCAAGAAGCCGGCGACCACCGCCGGCATGATCTGCGGCAGGACGATCGAACGAAAGGTCGTCAGCGGCGTGGCGTAGAGGTCGCTCGAAGCCTCGACAAGATTGCGGTCGAGGCTGCCCAGCCGCGTGCCGACGATCATCGTCACCAGCGCCATCGAGAACAGGCCATGCGCGGCGATGATCGAGCCGTAGCCGAGCGACAGGCGCGGCGGCTGGTCGCCGGGCCAGATCGAGGCAAGGAATGGATTGACGACGGCGAACAGCTGGACGAGCGCGACCAGCGTCGAGATGCCGATGACGACGCCGGGAACGACGATCGCCGCGCCAAGCAACCCGTCGAAGATGGCACGCGTTCTGATGCCGACACGCGCCAGGCCAAGGGCCGCCGCGGTGCCGAACACCGCCGCCAGCACGGCGCTGGTGCTGGCAATGAACAGGCTGTTCTTCAGCGCCTCGACCAGGAATGGGTTGGACAGCGCCTTGCCGTACCATTGCACCGAGAAGCCGGTGAACTCGCTGGCATGGTGGCCGGCATTGAAGGAGAATAGCACGACCAGCACGATCGGCAGATAGAGGAACGCGAAGACGGCGATGACGAAGGCGCGCATCAGATGAGGTCCACCCGGCGGGCGCCCGCGACCCGGTTCGAAATGCGGTTGGCGGCAATCAGGACCACCACCGAAACCAGCACCAGCGTGATCGCGATGGCCGAGCCGAACGGCCAGTTGCGCGACTGCAGGAACAGGTCCACCAGCGCATTGCCGATGAAGAATACCTTGCCGCCGCCAAGCAGCGTTGGGATCAAATATTCGCCAAGCAGCAGGATCATGACCAGCGAGAAGCCGGTCATCACGCCCGGCAGCGACAGTTTCAAGGTCACGCCCAGAAAGGTTGACAATGGCGTCGCACCGAGATCGGCGGAGGCTTCCAGCAGCCTTCGGTCGAGCCGCTCGAGGCTGACATAGATCGGCAGGATCATCAGCGGCAGATAGCCGTAGACGATGCCGAGCAGGACGGCGCCCGGCGTGTTGATCAGCCTGACATCCTCGATGCCGACAAAGGCGAGCAGCGCCGGTATGCCGCGTCCGCCCAGAATGTACATCCAGGCATAGGTGCGCATCAGAAGGCTGGTCCAGAACGGAATGACGACCAGCGCGAGCAGGATCAGCCGCCAGCGCTGCGGCGCCTGCAAGGCAAGGTAATAAGCGACCGGATAGGCGACGAGCAGGCAGGCGAGCGCTCCCACCGGCGCCAGCACCATCGTGTTCCAGAACGCGGTCGCCCGCGCCGGAAGATTGGCGTATTGCGCCAGTGTGAAGGCCGCCTGGTAGCCGCCCTCGGGCGCCCGCTCGCCGACGCTGAACACGGCAATGGCGATGAACGGCAGCACCAGGAACACCACCAGCCATACTGTCGCCGGAGCGAGCAGCAAGGCGGTCAGGAAATTACGCCGAAATCTGTTGCCGTGCATTGAAACCGTCCCGGTGCCGGCGGACATGGGCCCGCCGGTCGATTGTCTTAGTCCAGGCTAGTCTCAAGCCGATTTGAAGCGCGCCATCAGTTCGGCGCGACCGGGATCGGTCAGCGTCGCCGCCGCGCCGAATTCGAGCGGCGTCAACAGGTCCGCCGCCGGATAGAGGATCGGATTGTCGAGCACTTCCTTGGGCAGCAGCTTGTTGACGCGTGCATCGGTGGAAGGCGCGCCATTGGCCAGGTGCTCCTTCACCGCGACCTGCGGATTCATCAGATAGTTGAGCAAGGCATAGCCGGCGGGCTTGTTCGGCGCGTCCTTCGGGATGGCATAAAAATCGGTCCAGATCTCGCCGCCTTCCTTGCCCAGCACATAGGAGATCTCGGGGATGTCGCGATGCAGCTGCGCGCCGTCATTGGTCCAGCACATCGTCATCCAGGCGTCGCCCGCGCGCATGCCCGGCTGGTAGTCGGACGAGACGGCGAACAGATGCGGCTTGACCTTCAGCAGCAATTCCTCAGCCTTGGCGAGCTCATCCTGCTTCAGCGAATTGAACGAATAGCCATAATATTTCAGCGCGTTGCCGATCGTGGTCAGCTGGTAATCATGCACCATGGTGCGGCCATCGCCTTCGGCCATGGCGGTATCCCAGAACTCCTTCCAGCTCGTCATCGGCTTGCTGAGCTTCTTGGTGTTGACGGCAAAGCCTGTCGTGCCCCAGTTCTTCGGCACGGCGTAGATCACCTTGTCGATCGTGCCCTCCGAGGTGAAGCGCGGATCCTCCTGGGTGCCGTCGAAATTCGGCAGCTTCGCCATTTCCAGCGGCTCGATGATGCCGAGCTTCTTGTAGGTCGAGATCGTATAATTGGTCGGCACGAACAGGCTCCAGCCCGAGGCGCCGGCCTGCAGCTTGGCCAGCATCTCCTCATTGGAGCCGAACACGTTGACCTCGACGG
Organism: Mesorhizobium sp. B2-1-8; assembly: GCF_006442545.2. Lineage (NCBI taxonomy): Bacteria > Pseudomonadati > Pseudomonadota > Alphaproteobacteria > Hyphomicrobiales > Phyllobacteriaceae > Mesorhizobium > Mesorhizobium sp. B2-1-8. The sequence continues at coordinate 1,118,734 of NZ_CP083952.1, read as the reverse complement.
CGACACCGGTGTCCTTCTTGAAGTTCTCGAAGGTCAGCGGGTCGTGATAATTCGGCCAGGTGGCGATCGACATGCGGTCGCCAAGGCTCTCGGCGGCAAAGGCCGGCGTCGGCATGATGCCGATCTCGCGCGCCATCACCGCCGTCGCGATGCCGAGGCCGGTGAGACCGAGGAAGTCGCGGCGGCCGATCGAGCCGCGCTTCAAGCGCATCAGCTGGTCGACGAAATTCTCGGGGGTTATCGGCAGTCCGTCACGATATGATTTCGACATGTTTGTTTACCCTCTGGTTGGTCCCGTTGTTCTTGGTTTCCGGAAACGCCAGCGGCGTTCCGGACGCATAGCCGATGGCGACGGGTTCACCCGGCTTGAAGAGATTGCCAAGGCCGATCAGATGGTCGGCCTTGGCAAGTAATGTTCCGATGCCCTGGACCTCGATCGCGTATTCCGCCGTCGATCCCAGGAAAATCCGATTGCGGACGACGCCCTTGAGCGGACCGCTCTCAGGAGCGCCAAGGCTGAGTGATTCAGGACGCAGGCTGACCGAGACGACCTCGCCTTGCTGCAGGGTGGTGCGTTTGCGGCCGCAATGACGGTGCCGTCCGCCAGCGCCACGTCCACCAGCTCGCCCGTATGCCCCGCGACCTTGCCGGCAAGCAGATTGGTCTTGCCGACGAAATCGGCCACGAACAGATCAGCCGGCTCGTCATAGATCTCGCTCGGCTGGCCGAGCTGGACGATGCGGCCGCCATTCATGACGCAGACGAAATCGCTCATCGACAGCGCTTCCTCCTGGTCGTGGGTGACCAGCACGAAGGTGATGCCGATCTCGCGCTGCAGGTTCTGCAGCTCGATCTGCATGTCGGTGCGCAGCTTCTTGTCGAGCGCCGCCAGCGGCTCGTCGAGCAACAGCACCGCCGGCTTGTTGACCAGCGCCCGCGCCAGCGCCACACGCTGCTGTTGGCCGCCGGACAGTTCGTGGATCTTGCGGTCGCCATAGCCGGCGAGCCGCACCATTTCGAGCGCTTCGCCGGCCCGCCGGCCTATCTCGCGCGACGACAGCCGTGGCCTCGCCTGGCGCAGCCCGTAGGAAACATTAGCTTCCACGTCGAGATGCGGAAACAGCGCGTATTGCTGGAACACCATGTTGACCGGCCGCCGGTAGGGCGGCGTGCCGGCCATGTCCTGGCCGCGGATGAACACCTGGCCTTCGCTCGGCTGCTCGAAACCGCCGATCATGCGCAGGCAGGTCGTCTTGCCGCAGCCGGACGGTCCGAGCAGCGCAACGAAGGCGGAAGGCGGTATGGCAAGATCTATGCCGCTGACGGCGGTCACCGCGCCATAGCGCTTGGTGACGCCGCGAAACTCGATGTCGGGCACTGCGGTCAAGGCTGCGGGCTCCAGGACGATGCGATTTCAAGACGCTAGCAGAGCCAATGGCAGCTAGTATATACCTCGCAGGTGGTATATCTGATCTATTTTCTCGTTTCAGGGGGTATGGGTTGAGCGCTTCCCGCAACGACGAATACAGCCGGCTCGCCACCCTTGTCGCGGCGACGCGGGAAGCGAGCGGCGACCTGTTCGGTCAAGCGATGGTCGATTGGCTGCGGCGGCATGTCGGCTTCGACCACTGCGTGATCTTCGGCTATCGCGGCGCCTCACGACCGCCACTGCTGTTCGAGACCTTCACACCGGCCGAAAGCCACGTCTTCGTCGCGCTCTACCAGGAAGGCCCTTATTTGCTCGACCCGTTCCATCACGCGGCGGTCGAGCGCAAGGAAGGCTTCTGGCGCATGCGGGAACTCGCGCCTGATCGTTTCTACGCCAGCGAATATTTTCGCTCCTACTACAGCCAGACCAAACTGGCCGAGGAGGTCGGCTTCTTCGTGCCGCTGCCTGGCAAGGACGCGCTGGTGCTGTCGCTGATGCGGCTCAGCGCTTCCGGCCCGTTCGGCACCGCCGATGCCAGGCTGCTGCGCGACATGGCGCCGGCGGTGATCAGCTTCATCCGATTGCGCTGGCCTGCCCTCCCCGCCGACGAACCAGCCGAGACGAAGCAGGACGCGGAAATAGCCGCGGTCAACGAATTCGACCGCGCCCATATCTGGAAAAGCCTGTCGCTGACGCCGCGCGAAAAGCACGTCGTCGACCTGGTGCTGCAGGGCCATTCGACGGAATCGATCGCCAGGGCGATGCGCATCGTGCCGGGAACCGTGAAGGTCCATCGCCGCAACATCTACCGCAAGCTCAAGATCAAGTCGCAGGCCGGCCTCTTCGCCCGCTTCGTCGAGATCATCGACGCGCGGATAAGGAATTGAAGGGTCGGATGCGTCCGTGCTGACGGACCGCATGCTTCGGCGATGGGCGGGAGACATCGATCGCTTCGGCCAATCCCGAATGGCTTTGCCATGCTGACCGAGGTCACGGTTTTGTGTCCGCCAAACATGGCTGCATCGGAAAGTGCCATTGATCGTCTCGGATTTCTACCGTAAACGTTATACTGTAACGGATATGCCACAACGTGACACGCATGGCGGTGTATTGAGTCCGCCCCCGACTTTCCAAAGGAGACCAAGGATGCGTTCCCTTCCCTTCCTGGCCGCGCTGCTGGTTGCGGCGCCGCTGCTGACCGGCACCATTGCCCGGGCAGAAGACAAGCTGAACATCGTTGCCGCCGAGAATTTCTATGGCGATCTTGCTCGTCAGATCGGCGGCAGCCATGTCGCCGTCACCAGCATCCTGTCCAATCCCGACGACGATCCGCATCTCTTCGAGACCAGCCCGTCGACGGCGCGCACCATCGCCGATGCCAAGGTCATCATCTATAACGGCGCCGACTACGACCCATGGATGGACAAGCTGCTCGCCGCATCGAGCAAGCCGGACCGCACGGCCATCGTCGCCGCCGACCTGATCGGCAAGAAGTCAGGCGACAACCCGCATCTCTGGTACAACCCGACGACGCTGCCGGCGGTCGCCAAGACGCTCGCCGCCGAGCTGTCGAAGCGCGATCCCGCCAACGCGGCGCATTACGAGGCCAATCTCAAGCAATTCCAGGCCTCGCTCGACGGCATCGACAAGGAAATCGCAGCCGTCAAGAAAGCCTATGCCGGCACCGAGGTGACCGCCACCGAACCTGTGTTCGGCTACATGGCCGAGGCGCTCGGCCTCAAGATGCTGAATTATGATTTCCAGGTCACGGTGATGAACGACGCCGAGCCAAGCGCGACACAGGTCGCGGCATTCGAAAACAGCCTGAAGGATGGTTCGGCCAAGATCCTGTTCTACAATTCGCAGGTGACCGATCCGGCGACGACCCGGCTTCTCGACCTCGCCAAGCAGAACAAGGTCACCGTTATCGGCGTCACCGAAACGGAGCCCGCCGGCAAGACGATCCAGAGCTGGTTCGGCGGCCAGATCGACGCGGTCCAGAAGGCGCTCGCAGCCCGCACACAATGAACGTGACCGAATGAATGCAATTGAGTTCGCCAAGGTCACGCTGACCTATGGGGGACGCCGGGTTTTGTCCGACGTCTCCTTTTCGATTCCGCAAGGCGCCTTTGTCGGCTTGCTCGGCGCCAATGGCGCCGGCAAGACGACGATGCTGCGCGCCATCCTCGGCCTCATCAAGCCGGCCGGCGGCGCCATTTCGGTGCTCGGCAAACCGCCGACGCGCGGCAACGCTGATATCGGCTACATGCCGCAGGCGCGGCGTGCCCTGACCCAGACGGGGATCAGCGGCCTGGATTTCGTCCTCATCGCGGCCGGCGGCCACCGCTGGGGTTGGCCGGTCGCTTCCGCCGCCGAGAAGGAAGCCGCCTGGAAAGCGCTCGAAGCCGTCGGAGCGAGCGACCTCGCCCGGCGTCCGCTTGCAGAGCTATCCGGCGGCGAGCGCCAGCGTATCCTGATCGCCCAGGCGCTGATCGGTGACCCCAAGCTCCTGTTGCTCGACGAGCCGCTGATCAGCCTCGACGCGGCGCACCAGCGGACGATCATCGACCTCGTGCACGAGATCGGCGAGCGGCTCGGCATCGCGGTGCTGTTCTGCTCGCACGAGATCAACCCGCTGCTGCGCGCCGTCGATCGTGTGCTCTACCTCGGCAACGGCAAGGCCGCGATCGGCAGTGTCGACGAGGTCATCAGCGGGCCGGTGCTGTCGGAACTCTACGGCACGTCGATCAATGTCGTTCGGGTCGCCGGGCGCATCTTCGTGATGGCCGACGATGTGGAACTGGAAAGCGAGGCGCATGTCCACGATCTTTGACTATGAATTCATGCGCAACGCCTTCTATGCCTGCACGGTGGTCGGCATCGTCGCCGGCGCGGTCGGCTATTTCCTGGTGCTCAGGGGCCAGACCTTCGCCGGCCATGCGCTCGCTCATGTCGGCTTCCCCGGCGCCACCGGCGCCGGCCTCATCGGGCTGTCGCCGTTCTTCGGCCTGACCGTGTTCACCGTCGTCGCCGGCATCGGTATCGGCCTGCTTGGCGAGCGCGCGCATCGCGACGTCGCCATCGGCATCGTGCTGACGCTGTCGCTCGGCCTCGGCCTTCTGTTCCTGCATTTCTATACCGCCTTCGCCTCGCAGGCGACCAACGTGCTGTTCGGCAATGTTCTGGGCATCAGCCTGCGCACCGTCATCGTGCTCGCGGCGCTGGCGGTAGCGATCCTGGTCGCTTTGGTGCTGATCGCCCGGCCACTGCTGTTCGCCAGCCTGCAACCGGAACTCGCCGAGGCAAGGGGCGTGCCCCTCAACCTCGTCTCGACCCTTTTCATGGTGCTCGTCGCCTTCGCCACTTCGGAAGCTGTACAAATCGTCGGCGTGCTGCTTGTCTTCGCGTTGATGGTGGCTCCCGCCGCGACCGCGCTTCGACTGACGCAAGGGGTACTCGCCGGCATAACGATCTCGATGGCATTGGCCGTCACCATCGCCTGGATCAGCCTGTCGCTTGCCTACCTGACCGACTGGCCGACGAGTTTCTGGATCACCGCGCTGGGTACATCAGCCTATCTGGTCAGCGGCATCGCGCAACGCTCGATGGCCCGACGCCCGGCCGCCGATGACAGATCCTGAACTCACCCGGAACCAGAAGCTGGTGCTGGCGGCCATTTCACGCGCCGGCAGGCCGGTCAGCGCCTACGACATTCTGAGCGATATCAGGCCGCATGGCATCAAATCACCGGTACAGGTCTACCGGGCGGTCAAGAAGCTCATCGAGAATGGCGCGGTTCACAAGGTCGAAAGCCTCAATGCTTTCGTGCCCTGCGCCGGTCGGCATTCCCATGGTCCGAGAACCACGATCCTGGCGGTCTGTGAACAATGCGGCCGGGTCACCGAATTCAGCGACGACATCACTGACCGCCGGCTCGCCGAATGGGCCGCGCGCGAACGCTTTGACATCGAGGCGACGAGCATAGAGGTCAACGGCCGCTGCGCCGACTGCATGCTCGAACGGGATCGGGGATAGCTCGGTCAGCCCGTCGCGTCGGTATCCCACGAGCCCGTCTCGGCCATGCGCCGAAGCAACGGGGCCGGCTTGAAGACATCCTTGCCGGTCTGACGATACCAATATTCGAGCCGCTCGACGATCCTGGCCGCGCCTTCGAGGCCGGCCCAGAACATCGGACCGCCCTTGCCGACGGGAAAACCGTAGCCATTGACCCAGACGACATCGATGTCAGAGGCACGGGCGGCTATCCCTTCCTCCAGAATCTTGGCGCCCTCGTTGACCAGGGGATAAAGCGTGCGTTCGATGATCTCGTCGGCGCCTATCGTGCGCGGCGCGATGCCCCTCTCGGCGGCCTTGTCGCGGATCAGCGCCTCGACCTCGGGATCGGGTACCGGCGTGCGCGAACCGTTCTCGTAGAGATAGAAGCCACGGCTGGTCTTCTGGCCGAAACGGCCCTGTTCGCACAGCGTGTCGGCGATGACGGCCGTCAAGCCGCGCGCCTTGCGGTTGCGCCAGCCGATGTCGAGGCCGGCCAGGTCGCCCATCTGGAACGGCCCCATCGGCCAGCCGAAATCGGTGAACGCCTTGTCGATCTGGCTGGGTGTCGCGCCTTCCAGCAGCAACGCTTCCGATTCAGAGCCGCGCGCCGCCAGCATGCGGTTGCCGACGAAGCCGTGGCAGACGCCGACGACGACGGCCACCTTGCCGATCCGCCGGGCGAGGTCGACCACGGTCGCCAGCGCATCGGGCGCCGTCTTCTCGGCGCGCACGATCTCCAGCAGCTTCATGACGTTGGCCGGCGAGAAGAAATGCAGGCCGAGCACATCTTGCGGCCGCGAGGTCGAGGCGGCGATCTCGTCGACGTCGAGATAGGATGTGTTGGTGGCAAGGATAGCGCCTGGTTTCGCCACTGCGTCGAGCTTGCCGAAGATTTCTTTCTTGACCGCCATGTCCTCGAACGCCGCCTCGACGATCAGGTCGCAATCGGCGAGGTCGGCATAGTCGATCGAGCCTTTGAATTGGCCGAGCCGCTGCCGCTTGGCATCCTCGCTCAGCGAGCCGCGTGTGACAGAGACGGTGTAATTCTTCTCGATCGTCGCCAGCCCCCGCTGCAACGCTTCCTGGCTGGTTTCCAGCAAGGTGACGGGAAAGCCGCCATTGGCGAAAGCCATGGCGATGCCGCCGCCCATCGTGCCGGCGCCGATGACGCCGACACGGGCGATCCTGCGCTTGACGACATCCTTGCCGGGAAGCTTGGCCGCCTCGCGTTCGGCGAAAAACAGATGCCGCTGCGCGCGCGACTGGTCGCTGGCGACGAGCTTCACGAACAGCGCCCGCTCCGCTGCCAGCGCCTCGTCGAAGGGCAGCGTGACGGCATTGCGGACCGCCTGTGCACAAGCGATCGGCGCGTCGAGGCCGCGCGCCTTCCTGGCCAAATCCGTCGCCTCGGCATCGAAGGCCGCCAGATCGGTTTCCCTAAGTCCCTCATCGCGATCACGCACCGGCGTGAAGGGACCACCCTTGCGGGCCATTTCGCGGGCAAAGTTCACGGCGTGGGTGATCAGATCGCCTTCGAAGACGGCATCCACCAGGCCGGCCCCATGCGCCTCATCCGCGCCGATCGGTGCGCCTGAAACGATCATCTTCAGCGCCTTGACGGCGCCCACCAGGCGCGGCAGCCGCACCGTTCCGCCGCCACCGGGCAGGATGCCGAGCTTCACCTCGGGCAGGCCGAGCTTCGCCCCTTGATCGGCAACGCGGAAATGGCAGCCAAGCGCCAGTTCCAGCCCGCCGCCGAACGCGGTGCCGTGGATGGCGGCGACCGTCGGCTTGGCGATGGCTTCCAGCACAGCCACGATGGCACGCAAATCGGGCTGTTGTACCGGTTTGCCGAATTCGGTGATGTCGGCGCCCGCGACAAAGGTCCGCCCGGCGCACGCAATGACGATTGCCGCGACCGATGCGTCGTCGCGCAGAGCGACCAGCGCCCGCATCAGCGGCTCGCGGACGTGAAAACCCAGCGCGTTGACCGGCGGATTGTCGATGGTGACGATGGCGACGCCATCCTCATTCGCGACGCTGACAGAATTGGACAAGCGGAGCCCTCCCGAGACCGACTGAGATCGCGGACCGGTTTACTAGGCCACGTTACAAATGGGAACCGGCTGGTCCAATTGTTGGCCCGACAGGCCGCGGTCGCGCCGTAGACGTTGCGGTCAGCGCACCGCCTTCTCACCACCGGCCGCCGTGATTACCCCTACGATGATCAGCCCGGTCAGCAAAAGCCGCACGCCGGCGCTGACGCCGAATGTGTTGAGCATGGTCAAAAGCAGCACCAGGAACAGCGCCGCACCCCAGACGCCGGGCACATTGGCCTTGCCGCCGGCCACCGATGTGCCGCCGATGACGACCACTGCGATCGAGGCGAGCAAATATTCATTGCCGATATCGACATTGGCGCCGCGGAAATAGCCGGCGAGCAGCGCGCCGTCGATGCCGCCGAGCGCCCCCGACAGCGTGTAGGTGAGGAAGCGGATGCGCCCGACCTTGACACCCGCCAGCCAGGCGGCGCGGATGTTCTGGCCGATCGCCAGCACTGAGCGGCCGTAGATCATGCGCTGCAGGGCGATGGCCGCGCCGATAGTGAACAGCACGGTCAGGATCGCCAGCACGGGAATGCCCAGCACCTGCCAGTTGGTGAAATCGGCGAAGCCCGGCGGCGGCTTGATCTGCAGCCCGCGCCCATAACTGATATCGACCGACTGGATGATGAAGCTCGCCGACAGCGTCGCGATGATCGGCGGAATGCGCAGCGCCCAGATCAGCAGATAGTTGATGGCGCCGATCGCGGCACCGCAGGCGAGCGCCGCCAGCAATCCGACCACGATCATGGCATCGCTGCCGCCCATCACCTTCATGGCAACCGCGCTTGCCAGGCCGATATTGGCTGGCAACGACAGGTCGACATTGCCGGGTCCGAGCGTGATGACGAACATCTGGCCGACGCCGACGATGACGGTGAACACGGCAAGCGACAATGCGGCCGTGACCATGCCGCCGCCGCCATAGCCGCCGGTGAAGGCGATCGTCGCCAGCCACACCAGCAGCGCGCCGACAAACGACCAGATCCAGGGTTTTGTGAGCAGCGTTTTCAGCGAAGCCATCGCTCACCTTTCCCTGCGGCTGATCAGCACCCGCGCCGCCAGCACGATGATCAGGATGGCGCCGTTGGCCGCCACCTGCCAGTCGGGCGGAATGTGCATGAAGGTGAGCAGCGGCGAGGCGGCCAGCGCCAGCGTCAGCGCGCCAATGACAGCGCCGATCGGCGAGACCCGGCCGCCGACGAACTCGCCGCCACCGAGGATGACGCCGGCGATGGCCAGCAGCGTGTAACCATTGCCGATATTGGCATCCGCGGAGGTGGTGATGCCGATCAGCGCCATGCCCGACAGCACGCCGAAGAGGCCGGCAAGCGCAAACAGCACGATCTTGGTCTTGAGCAGCGACCAGCCGGCCCGCCGCAGCGCCGCCGGATTGCCGCCGGAGCCGCGCAGGATCACGCCGTACGAGGTGCGCATCAGGCCGAAATGCACGACCGCCGCGATCAGCAGCGCGGCGATGATCGGAAACGGAATGAAAGGCGGCTTAAACGACATGATCGCCAGCAGCCAGTCCGGCGCCTTGCCGCCGGGCTTTGGCAGGACGAGGATGGCCAGCCCCTGCCAGACGAAACTCATGCCGAGCGTCACCACGATGGAAGGCAGGTTGCGCAGATGGATCAGCGCGCCGAGCAGCGCATAGATGCCGATCGACCCGAGCAGTATCGCGACGCCGATAAGCGGTGCGTCCTTCAGCCATGTCGCGGTGACGCAGCCGACAAAGCCGACAAAGGTGCCGATCGAGAGATCGAGCTCGTTGCCGGCGATGACGAACATCTGCGCGATTGTCGCCAGCGCGATCGGAATCGCCAGGTTCAGCATCAGGCTGAAGCCGAAGTAGCTGATGGCGCGCGGGTTGAGCCAGGCGATTGCCGCCAACACCAGCGCCAGCGAAAGCGCCGGCAGCAGGCCGCGCAACAGCCGCGCCCGCGCCGCCGCGTTGCGTGCCGCCGATCCCTTGAAGCCATTGTCGATCGGCGTCGCCGTCATTTCAGGCCGCATCGCCGAAGGAGGATTGGATGATCTTCTCTTCGGTCAGTTCGTCGCGCGTCAGATTGGCAACGATGCGGCCGTTCTTGAAGACATAGATGTGGTCGCAATTGTCGAGCTCTTCGGTTTCGGTCGTGTACCAGAGGAAAGTACGGCCGCGACCCGCCTCCTCGCGCACGAGGTCGTAGACCTCCAGCTTGGTGCCGATGTCGACGCCGCGCATCGGATCGTCCATCAGCACGATTTCGGCATCGGAGCCCAGCGCACGGGCAAACAGGGCCTTCTGCTGGTTGCCGCCCGATAGCGAGAAGATGTTGTTGTTCATGTCGGGCGTGCGGATGCCGATCTTCTTCTTCCAGGCATCGGCGAGCTCCGCCTCGCGGCGCGGCGAGATCAGCAACCCGTTACGCAGACGCGCCAGCGAACGGATGCCGATATTCTGTGCAATCGACCATTGCGGGAAAATACCGTCCGACTGGCGGTCCCCCGCCACCAGCGCCACCGGCGCCGTGACCTCGATGCCGGCCTTGGCGCGTGCGGCGGCGTCGAAGATCCGCAGCAGCAAGTCGGTCTGTCCGTGGCCGGCCAGCCCGGCAAGGCCGATGATCTCGCCCCCGCAGGCGACAAGGTCCTTGCCGTCGGTCTGCCCGGCGGGCCGCGCCCGGACGCGCAGCGGTCTGGCGCCTGCCTTGGCGGCAGCGGCCTGTGCGGCGGTCTTCTCGCGCGCCGCCGCCCCACCCATCACCGTCACCAGCCGGTCGCGATCGAAGGCACCAGCCGGGTCCGACGCCACCATCTTGCCGTCGCGCATCACCACGATCCGGTCAGCGTTCCGCAACACTTCACCCAGCACGTGTGAGATCAGGATGCAGCTTTTCCCGCCGGCGACGAAGCGGCGCACGAAGGCCAGCAGCTGGCCGGCCGTGTGCGCGTCGAGCGACGAGGTCGGCTCGTCGAGGATGACCAGGTCGAGCCGGTCCTGCGTCACGGTAAAGGCGCGCGCCACCTCGACCATCTGCCGCCGGCCGATCGACAGATCGCCGACAATGTCCCAGGCCGAGATGCCATGGTCCGGGAAGATCTCATCGAGCTTGGCGGCGATCAGCTCGGCGGCCTTGCGCCGCCAGCCGAAGCCGGAGAGCGACGCATGGTTGATGCGCGTGTTCTCGGCGACGCTGAGATTGGGACACAGCGACAGTTCCTGGAACACGCAGCGTATGCCGAGCTGCTGTGCCCGCGATACGGAATAATTGTCCTCGATGCCGCCATGCACGCCGATCGTCCCGCTGTCGGGCTTCGAGGTGCCGGCCACCATGTGCATCAGCGTCGACTTGCCGGCGCCGTTATGGCCAACGAGGCCGACGCATTCGCCGGGTCCGACATGGAAATCCACCCCGCCCAGCGCGCGGACGGCGCCGAAATGTTTTTCGGCACCGTTCAGTCTTACGATGTCAATATTGGCGGCGCCGAAATGTTTTTCGGCGCCGCCAAGTCTGATGTCCGTGTTGCCTGCGGCCATGCTCAACGATATCCGCTCAGTGATGCCCGGGCAACGCGTGTGCGACGTTCACTTGATGTTGGCTTTGATCGCCGCGATGGCATCTTCCTGCGTGTATTCGTGGGTGGCGACACCACCCTCCTTGATCTTCGGCAGGGCCGCCTCGAAATCGTCCTGGGTGAAGGCGAGATACGGCACCAGCAGGTCGTGCGGGATGTCCTTGCGGCCATCGAGCACCTGCTGCGCCACCCAGAAAGCGAGCGTCGACACGCCGGGCGCGATCGAGGCCGACCAGGTCTGGTAGCCGTCCTTCTCCTTCTGTTCCTTCCACCACTTCAATTCGTCCTGCCGGTTGCCCATGATGATGGTCGGCCGCGGCTTGTTGGCGGCGGCGAAGGCTTGCGCGGCGCCATAGCCGTCGCCGCCCTGGTCGACGACGCCGACGACGTCGGGCAGCGACGGCAGGATGGTCGCGACCGCTTTCTGCGCTGTGGTCTGGTCCCAGTCGCCGGTGACCGAGCCGACGATCTTGAACTCGGGATGCGCGGCCACACCCTCGAGGATGCCGGCATGGATGGCGTCGTCGATCGAGGTTCCGGCCAGGCCCCGGATTTCAAGCAGATTGCCGCCCTTGGGCTGGAACTTGGCCATATGCTCGACTTCCTGCTTGCCCATGTCCTTGAAGTCGACGACCACGCGGTAGGCGCAAGGCTCGGTCACCGTGCCGTCGAAGGAAACGACGGTGATGCCTGCGTCGCAGGCCTGCTTGATGGCGCCGTTGAGCGCATCCGGCGAGGCGGCGTTGATGACGATGGCGTCATAGCCCTGCAGGATTAGGTTTTGTACCTGCGCTGCCTGCGTCGGCACCTCCTTGTCGGCGGTGGTGAAGACATCGGCCGCGGCGACGATCTTGTCGTCGACCGCCTTCTTGGTGACGATGGCGTAGCTGTCGAGCATCGCCTGCCGCCACGAATTGCCGGCGTAATTGTTCGAGAATGCGATTTTCTTGCCGCTGGTGTCGGCGAGTGCCGTGCCGGCTGCGAGCACTGCTGCCAGGGTGCCCAGAACGAACAGTTTCTTCATGTCATACTCCTCCCGAGTGTTGCTGGTCTGCTACTGATGAGCGTCGCGATTGCGTACCTGTTTTTTATCTATTATCAGACAAAAGTGCAGCAGGGCCGGCGGGCTGTCAACTGCAATCCGCGAAAGGCCGGCGATCAACTTGCGGTGCAATGATTGAAAGCGCTTCGGTGAATGGGCTAGGCATGGCTCATGAGGCTGAAAAGCATGGCGGTGACGCCGATCGTTCCCCCTGGAGCCCCGGGAATTCCGGCGCGCTGGACGTCGAGCGCCAAAAGCGGCGTCGGAACTTCTCTCTCGTCGGCCGGCCCTGTCTGGTTCACGATCAGCCACGGCATCCTGAATGAGATCTATTATCCCGGCGTCGACAGCGCCTGCACGCGCGACCTCGGCCTGATCGTCACCGGCAAGGATGGATATTTCTCCGAGGAAAAACGCGATGCCACGCACGGCATCGAGCCGTTCGAGGACGGCGTGCCCGCCTACAGGCTGGCCAATACGGCTGATGACGGCGCCTACCGGATCGAGAAGAGCATTCTGGCCGATCCGGCTCGCCCGACCTTGCTGCAGGAGATCACCTTCACCCCGCTCGAGGGCGTTCCGGCCGATTACCGCGTCTACGCGCTTCTGGCGCCGCATCTGGTCAATGCCGGCATGGGCAACACCGCCTGGGTCGGCGAATACCAGGGAAAGCCCGTCCTTTTTGCCTCGGGGCGCGGCACCTGCCTGGCGCTGGCCTCGTCGCTGCCCTGGCGGGATTGTTCGGCCGGCTATGTCGGCGTCTCCGATGGTTGGCAGCAATTGAACCATGCCGGCAAGCTCGATCCAGCATGCTGTCGCGCCGAGGACGGCAATGTCGCGCTGACCGGCGAGATCGGCTTCACCGCCACCAACACAAAAGCCGTGCTGGCGCTGGGTTTTGGGACGACGCCGGACGAAGCAGCCGAAAACGCCTTCGCCAGCCTGAAGCGGGGATTTGAACCGGCGGCGAAATCCTATGTCGAAAAATGGCGCGAATGGCAGGCCGGGCTGCTGCCACTGGACCGCGACCGGACGCCCGGAGTGCCGGGAGTGAACGGCTACCGCGTCTCCACCGCGGTGCTGGCCACCCACCGGTCATCGGTCATGCCGGGCGCGGCGGTGGCCAGCCTGTCGATCCCGTGGGGGTTCGACAAGGGCGACGATGATCTCGGGGGCTATCACCTGGTCTGGCCACGCGACCTGGTCGAAACGGCGGGCGGCTTTCTCGCCGCCGGCGATGCCGCTTCGGCCCTTTGGATCCTGGAATACCTCCGCTCCATTCAGCAGCCGGACGGCCATTGGCCGCAGAACGCCTGGCTCGACGGCACGGCCTATTGGCCCGGCATCCAGATGGACGAATGCGCCTTCCCCCTGCTGCTGGCCGATGCCCTGCATCGCGCTGGCCACTTGCCGAGTGCCAGGCTCAAGACCTTCCTGCAGATGATCGAGAGTGCCGCTTCTTATGTCGTGCGCAATGGACCCGTCACCGGCGAGGACCGCTGGGAAGAAGACGCCGGTTACAGCCCGTTCACGCTGGCCGTCGAGATAGCCGCACTGCTGGCCGCGGCCGACCTGCTCGATGCCTGCGGCAAGCAGGCCGCGGCAAGCTATCTGCGCGAGACCGCCGACTGCTGGAACGACCAGGTCGAGCGCTGGACCTATGTCACCGGCACCGCCATCTGCAAGGCCGCCGGCGTCGCCGGCTACTACGTCCGCATCGCGCCGCCGGACAGCGCCGATGCCAGCTCGCCGAAAGACGGCTACGTGCCGATCAAGAATCGCCCACCCGGCGACACGGACCGACCGGCCGAGGAAATCGTCAGCCCCGACGCGCTGGCGCTGGTGCGCTTTGGCCTGAGGGCCGCCGACGATCCGCGCATCGTCGACACGATCAAGGTCATCGACGCGCATTTGCGCTGCGAGCTGCCGCAAGGGCCGCTCTGGTACCGCTATGACAGCGACGGCTATGGCGAGCATGAGGATGGCGCGCCTTTCGACGGCACCGGTCAGGGCCGGCCCTGGCCCCTGCTCGCCGGCGAACGCGCCCATTACGAGCTCGCGGCCGGGCGCAAGGACAAGGCGGCCAGCCTGCTCGACACGCTGGAACGCTCGGCCGGAACCGGCGGCCTGCTGCCGGAACAGGTCTGGGACGGCGCCGATATTCCGGGCCGCGAGCTGCTGCATGGCAAGCCGTCGGGCAGCGCCATGCCGCTGGTCTGGGCGCATTCCGAACATGTCAAGCTGCTGCGCTCCCTGCGCGACGGCGCCGTCTTCGACATGCCGCCGCAAGGCGTGAAGCGCTACATCGAGGACAAGACCGTGTCGCCCTTCAGGACATGGCGCTTCAACAACAAGATCCGCACGCTGCCCGAGGGCAAGACATTGCGCGTCGAGCTTCTGGCGGCAGCCACAGTCCACTGGAGCGCCGACAATTGGGCAACAGCCCACGACAGCCAGACGGCGGAAAACGCTTTCGGCATCCACCTTGTCGATCTGCCCACGGCCGGCCTCCCCAGCGGACGCACGCTGATCTTCACTTTTTTCTGGCCCGGAACCGGCGATTGGGAGAATGTCGACTTCTCCGTCATGTCAGGCGCTCAGGACAGTCAGTAGACCTTTCCTCGACAAACCCTGCAAATCTCTAGGAAACAGGACGAAACCATGCAGATCGGAATGATGGGACTGGGCCGGATGGGCGCCAACATGGTGCGGCGCCTGATGCGCGACGGCCACGAATGCGTCGTCTACGACATCAACCCGGCCAGCGTCGCCGCGCTGGTCAGCGACGGCGCGCTGGGGGCGGCTTCGATGGCGGAATTCGTCGGCAAGCTCGCCAAGCCGCGCTGCGTGTGGCTGATGCTGCCGGCGGCGATCACCGGCAAGATCATCGATCAGGTCGCGGCGCTGATGGAGCCTGGCGACATCGTCATCGACGGCGGCAATTCCTATTATCACGCCGCCGTCGACGAGGCAGCGAAACTGGCTGGCAAGGGTATCCATCTTGTCGATGTCGGCACCAGCGGCGGTGTCTGGGGGCTGGAACGCGGCTACTGCCTGATGATCGGCGGCCCCGACGTGGCGGTGCAACATCTCGATTCGGTCTTTGCCACGCTGGCGCCTGGTCTCGATACCGGCGCGCCTACCCCGGACAAGACCGCGGGCACGGCGCCCTATGGCTACCTGCATTGCGGACCGAGCGGCGCCGGCCACTTCGTCAAGATGGTGCACAACGGCATCGAATACGGCGTCATGGCCGCCTATGCCGAAGGCATGAACATCCTGAAGTCGGCCAATGCCGGCAAACGGCAACGGACGGCGGACGCCGAGACAAGCCCGCTTGAGAACCCGCAATACTACCAGTTCGATGTCGACCTTCCGCAGGTGGCCGAGGTGTGGCGGCATGGCAGCGTCATCGGCTCCTGGCTGCTCGATCTCACCGCCGGCGCGCTGAAGAGCGATCCGGGCCTGGCGCAATTCGGCGGCCGGGTCTCGGATTCCGGCGAGGGTCGCTGGACGCTCAAGGCGGCGATCGACACCGGCGTGCCGGCGCCGGTCCTGTCCTCGGCCCTGTTCGACCGCTTCTCCTCGCAAGGCGAATCCGAATTCTCCGACAAGCTGTTGTCCGCCATGCGCTATGCCTTCGGCGGCCACATCGAAAAACCGAAGGACGGCAAGTGACGGCGACAGGGGAGACGCACGCATGAGCCAGGAACGGTCCGACACGCTGGTGCTCTTCGGAGCGACCGGCGACCTCGCCCACAAGAAGATATTTCCAGCGCTTTACCAGATGGTCGCCAAGGGCACGCTCACCGAACCGGTGATCGGCGTCGCCTTCGACGCCTGGGATTTGAAGCAATTGCAGGACCGCGCCCGCGACGGCATCGTCGACGCGCTCGGCAAGATCGACGAGAAGGTGTTCGCCAAGCTGGCGTCGCTGCTGCGCTATGTCAGCGGCGACTACCGCGATCCGGCCACTTTCGAGAAGCTGAAGACGGCACTTGGCAGCGCCCAGCGGCCGCTGCACTACATGGCGGTGCCGCCGACCATGTTCGAGACTGTCGTGCAAGGGCTGGAGCAGTCGGGCACCGCGCATGGCGCGCGGCTGATGGTGGAAAAGCCATTCGGCCACGATCTGCAATCGGCGCGCTGGCTGAACCGGGTGCTGCACCTGGTGTTCGACGAACAGTCGATCTTCCGCATCGACCACTATCTCGGCAAGGAAGCGATCCAGAACCTGCTTTATTTCCGCTTCGCCAATTCCCTGCTCGAGCCGATCTGGAACCGCAATTACGTCGAGAGCGTCCAGATCACCATGGCCGAGGATTTCGGCATCGAAGGGCGTGGCCGCTTCTATGACGATGTCGGCTGCATCAGGGACGTCATCGAGAACCATCTGCTCAACATCCTGCTGCTCCTGGCCATGGAGCCGCCGGTCGGCCGCTCCGCCGACGATTTGATCGACGAGAAGGTGCAGGTGCTGCGCGCCATCCGGACATTGACAAAAAAGGATGTCGTGCGCGGCCAGTTTGCCGGCTATCTCGCCGAGCCCGGCGTGGCGCCGAACTCGCCGGTCGAAACCTTCGCGGCGGTGCGCTTCTTCGTCGACACCTGGCGCTGGCAGGACGTGCCGTTCTTCATCCGCGCCGGCAAGAACATGCCGGTGCATGTCACCGAGGTGGTGGTGCGGCTGAAGCGGCCGCCTCTCGACGTCTTCGATCCGATCAAGCCCGCCGACCAGAATTACGTCCGTTTCCGCATCGACCCTCAGGTGATGATCGCCATCGGCGCCCAGCGCAAGGCGCCCGGCGACGACATGATCGGCGAGCAGGTGGAACTCGCCGCCCTCGACGATTCGAAGGGCGACATGCCGCCCTATGAACGGCTGATCGGCGACGCCATGAACGGCAATGGCCAGCTCTTCACCCGCCAGGACGCGGCCGAACTGGCCTGGCGCATCGTCGGTCCGGTGCTCGGCGATACCACGCCGCCGCATCTTTACGAGCCGAAGACATGGGGGCCGATGGACGCCATGGCCGGCTTCGGACCGCCCAATGGCTGGATCGACCCGGTGGCATGAGACTTCCTGTGTCAACCTGTTGTGAGCAAGAAGCTAGCGGCGGGGTGTTTGTTGGGGTCGTAGGATGTGCCGTCCTGCCATGCGCGCCAGAGGATTCTGAGCCAGGCTCTGGCGAGGATGCGAACGGCATGAGGGTGTCTGCATCCTCGCTCTCTGGCGTCGTGATAGACCTTGGCAGCCCAGGGGCTGGCATGGCGGGAGTTGTCGGCGAAGCAGGTGAGCGCCGCGCGCAGTCGCTTGTTGCAGGCCCATCGCCATGTAACGGCGCGGGATTTACCGCTCTGGTAGGTGACTGGTGCGACGCCGGCCTCGGCGGCCAGGTGTTCCTGGCTCTGGAAGCGGTCCCGCACGTCGCCCAGCTCGGCGGTGATCTGTGCAGCGCAGATCTTTCCGGCGCGCGGAAAGGACATGACGATCTTTCCTTCGGGCAGTTCGGCAACGGCATGTTCGATGCGGCTGGAGAGCTTGCCGATCTGGGCGACGAGGCTTTCGAGAGTAACGGCGATGGCACGTACGAGTTCACCCTTGGCGTCGGCCTCAGCTTCAGCGGCCATTGTGGCGGGAGCCGCGCGCAGCCGGCCGAGCACATCGGCAACACT
The DNA here is from genome assembly GCF_006442545.2 of Mesorhizobium sp. B2-1-8. Lineage (NCBI taxonomy): Bacteria > Pseudomonadati > Pseudomonadota > Alphaproteobacteria > Hyphomicrobiales > Phyllobacteriaceae > Mesorhizobium > Mesorhizobium sp. B2-1-8. The sequence goes on along the minus strand of NZ_CP083952.1, from coordinate 1,100,865 downwards.
ACGCCGGCCGCAATACTGGTTCTGGGCAAGGAAGGCAGCCATGCGCTTCTCACCCAAGCGGCTGGCGCTTTCGGGTGTGGGATAGCGCTGGAGGAAGGCCAGTGCGATCGGGCTTGCGATGTCGGCGAACAAACCGGCGGCGCCAGGCCAGAAGCTTTCGAGCAAGGCGCGCAGCTGGTTGGCGAGGACGAGTCTTGTGGCGACGAGATCGTCACGGCCACGCACCAGCGCGCGCAGTGCCTTGATGGCATCGGATTGCGGCTTGAGCGGGGTCAGCCGGTGCCCGTCGGTGCGCAGGATGTCGGCAAGGATGTAGGCGTCACCAGGATCGCTCTTGGCGGCGACGGCGCGATAGCGCGGCCGGCACGCCTTGACGACATTGGGATGGACCGGCGTGACGACGAAGCCGGCATCGACCAGCGCGTCGACGAGCAACCCGCTAGGCCGTTCGATGGCGATCGGCGTCTCGCCGGGTGGCCCATGCCGTCGCAAACGCGCGACGAGATCGGCAAGCCCATCGCGGTCATGGGCCACGACAAAATGGTCGAGGACCTTACCGGCGGCGTCGACGACACAGACGGCATGGCTCGAGCCGCCCCAGTCGAGTCCGACGAAAATGGTCATGGATGCACCTCACTGAACTGGAGTATGGTGCCCGGTGCCGGGAGCCCTCACGGGTTGCTCATCAATCGGCGCTCTGGACCCATCTTGGTCGAAGTGTCTGTGGCGCATCTTCCTGTAGCCCGTCTGTGGCTCTCGGCCACCGAAACGCTGCAAGTCTCATGCGGGCCCTCATCGGGCAAGCGACATAGGCAGTCGTCACGGTGGCGCGGGACCAACGCCCAATCAGCTCCTAAACTGATTCAACGCAATCGTGAGGTTGCCTGATGAGCGGAGGGGACCAGATGGCCAAGGTGATTAAGCAGGCTGCGTCGGATACCGGGCAGGTCGTCCTTTCGATCGACATTGGCGGGTCGCACGTTAAGATCCTGACCAGCGACGGTGGCACCGAGCGCCGGACGGATTCCGGGCCTGACCTGACGCCACGGCAGATGATCGACAAGGTGAAAAAGCTCGCCGAGGGACTGTCCTATGACGTCATCTCGATGGGTTATCCGGGCCCGGTGCGTCACAACAAGCCGGTGCTCGACCCGATGAATCTCGGCAAGGGCTGGGTCGGCTTCGATTTCACCGCTGAGTTCGGCAAGCCGGTCAAGGTGGTCAACGACGCGCTGATGCAGGCCCTCGGCAGCTATGAGGGCGGGCGCATGCTGTTCCTCGGCCTCGGAACCGGCCTCGGTGCGGCGATGATCCTCGATAATGTCGGCCAGCCGATGGAACTCGCCCATCTCCCCTATAGAAAAGGCCAGAGTTTCGAGGATTATGTCGGCGAACGCGGCCTGGAAAAGCGCGGCAAGAAGAAGTGGCGCGGTCATGTCTTCGACGTCGTCAACCGGCTGCGCGCCGCCCTGCAGCCAGACTATGTCGTCATCGGCGGCGGCAATGTCGACAAGCTCGACGAATTGCCCGCCAACTGCAGGCGCGGTGACAACACACGCGCTTTCGAAGGCGGATTTCGTCTGTGGCGCGACAAGGCCCTGATCGTCTGATATTATTACAGTTTAGTATAGTTGTTCAAAATGGCGTGTGATGTCGCGCCGATAGATTGCATTGTGCAGGTTTGCCGACTAGGAAGTCAGCCCCACTACATCGCGTCGCGCGCGACGCACAAAGACGACGCACTTTAATTTTGCGCATCATCCTTTTTGAAAACGGCCCCATTTTCGAGGTCATGCGCCATGGATGGAGGAAATAGATTGACCGACGAAAACAGCCACGCCAGCAAGGCCCTCGACCTTCTCGAACTGACCGCCCATATCGTATCGGCTTATGTCGAGAAGAATCGCCTGCCCGCGTCCGGCCTTCCCGAACTGATCGCCAGCGTCAGCGCCTCGATCAGTGGGCTCGGCCAGCCGGTCGCTCCGGTGGCGGCACCGCTGGTCCCGGCCGTCAACCCGAAGAAGTCGGTGACGCCGGATTTCATCATCTGCCTCGAGGACGGCAAGAAGTTCAAATCGCTGAAGCGTCACCTCGGCGTGCATTTCGGCCTGTCGCCGGATGCCTACCGCGCCAAATGGGGCCTGCCGTCGGACTATCCGATGGTTGCCCCCAACTACGCCGCTTCGCGCTCGGAACTGGCGAAGTCGATCGGGCTCGGCCGCAAGGCCGTCGCCCCCCCGCCTGCCAAGGGCAAAGGCCGAAAGGCCAAAGTCCCGGCCTGAGCAACTCAGTCCTGAGCCAATACTTAATGCATGTCGCCTGGAAGTGTCCTCGGTTCCGGGATAACGACATGCATAAAATCAGAAGCTTACAGCAGGTCGGGCGAATCCTATTCGCCCGACATGCTGTAGAACGACTGGAACAGAAGCCTGCCGGCGAAACCGCCTTGGCAGGCTTCATGTTTTTGTGGCTTGGATGAACCGGACAAGCTTTGAGCAATTCCAGGAAAAGTGTGAAACGGTTATCCGTCCGGAATTGCGTCTAGACAAAGGGAGTGGAGCTGTTTGCCGTTTCCGTGAAACGGTGAACCGCTCCGGGGGGGGGAAGCCATGAACTACACCAGGATGGTGATCGAGAAAGAGGCCCCGGAGGAATACGGCTACGACCGTATCCGCTACAATCTCTCCGAAAGCTCGATTGCCGACCAGAAGCTCTCCGACATCGGCCTCTCGCTGCCGGACCTGACGCTCTTTTACGGCGAACATCGCGGCGACAAGGCGCTGCGCGACCTGATCGCGGCACAGGATGCCGGCATCTCGCCCGACGATGTGCTGGTCACCGCCGGTGCGGCCGGTGCGCTGTTCATCATCTCGACCTCGCTGCTGTCGGCCAGCGATCACCTCGTCGTCATCAGGCCCAACTACGCCACCAACATCGAAACGCCGCGGGCGATCGGCTGCGCCATCAGCTTCGTCGACCTCGCCTTCGAGGAAGGCTTTGCCGTCGATATTGAGCGCGTCAAGGCAGCGATGCGGCCGAATACGAAGTTGATCAGCGTCACTTGCCCGCACAATCCAACCGGCACCATGATGAGCCGTGCCGAACTCGACGCGCTGGTGGCGCTCGCCGAGGCCAGCGGCTGCCATCTGCTGGTCGACGAAACCTATCGCGACCTCTCCTATGGCAGGCGCCTGCCTTCGGCGGCCTCGCTGAGCAAAAAGGCCATCAGCGTCTCGTCGCTGTCCAAGGCCTTCGGCATTCCCGGCATCCGCATCGGCTGGCTGACTGCAAGGGATGCCGCCCTCCAGGAAAAATTCCTCGCCGCCAAGGAGCAGATCGGCATCTGCGGCAGCGTCATCGACGAAGGCATTGCGCGCGGCGTGCTGGAGCGCCGGGACGTGTTTCTGGCAAAGCTGCTGCCCGAGATGGCCAAGCGCCGTGATATCGTCCAGGCTTGGATCGACCGCGAGCCGCTGGTCGACTGGGTGCGGCCTGAGGGCGGTGTCGTCGGTTTCCCGCGCCTCGGTGTCGAGCCCGGCTTCGACCTCGACCGGTTCTATGTCAGGCTGCTGGAGGACCACGGCACCTATGTCGGGCCCGGCCACTGGTTCGAGATGGAAAAGCGCTTCTTCCGTATCGGCTTCGGCTGGCCGACGGAGGCCGAGTTGAAAGGCGGATTGGACGCGATTTCGGCCGCGCTGCGGCAGTAACTTCCGCGTGCTACCGAGAGCGCGGCTCGAAAGTCCCTTGATCCAGACCTGATTTTGAAGCATATGCGCGCCGAACTTTACCAAGTTCCATTGGTCGGACCAGCGCCCATTCGGGAAGTGCCCCGCCGGCATAGCAACGGGGCCTCACTCCATGATACCTGAGCAAAATTTACCGGAGCAGCGCTATGCGGCTTTCCGGCACAAAGCCTTCCTCAGCTACTGGACGGCGCGCTTTCTCACCACCTTCGCGACCATGATCGTTTCCGTCGCCGTCGGCTGGCAGATCTATGACCTGACGCGCGATCCGTTCGACCTCGGCATTGTCGGCATCGTCCAGTTCCTGCCATCGCTGCTTCTGGTGCTGGTGACAGGTGTGGTCGCCGACCGCTTCGGCCGCCGCCTGATCATGGCGCTGGCAACGGTGGTCGAGGCAGGCTGTGCGCTCGTTCTCCTGTACTTCACGCTGCGCGGCCTCGTCAGTCCGCTGCCGATCTTCGTCGTTCTGGCGCTGTTCGGCATGGCGCGCGCCTTTTACGGACCGGCCTCGTCGTCGCTGTTCGCCAATCTGGTGCCGCCGGAAGATTTCGGCAACGCGATTGCGTGGAACTCGTCCGCCTGGCAGACGGCGACGATCATCGGTCCGGTCGCGGGCGGCCTGCTCTATGGCGTCTCGGCCGAAGCCGCATACGCTGTCGCCTCTGTGCTGATGCTGGTGGCCGGTCTGCTGATCTTCACCATTCCCAAACCCGCCCAGCAAAGCGCCACCGACAAGCCGACGATGGAAACACTGTTTGCCGGCTTCCGTTACATCTGGAGCGAGAAGATCGTGCTCGGCGCCATCTCGCTCGATCTCTTCGCCGTGCTCCTGTCCGGCGCCTCGGCGCTGCTGCCGGTCTATGCGCGCGACATCCTGCAACTCGGTCCATGGGGCCTCGGCCTGCTGCGCTCGGCACCGGGCATCGGCGCCGTCTGCGTCGCGGTCTGGCTCGCCGGGCACCCGATCCGCGACCATGCCGGCAAGATCATGCTGAGCTTCGTCGCGGCGTTCGGCGCCTTCACCGTGCTGTTCGGTCTGTCGACCCTCACCTGGCTGTCGATCGTTGCTCTGGTCTTCCTCGGCGCCACCGACATGTTCAGCGTCTATATCAGGGAAACGCTGATCCAGCTGTGGACGCCCGACGAGGTGCGCGGCCGCGTCAACGCCGTCAACCAGGTCTTCGTCGGCGCCTCCAACGAGTTGGGTGAATTCCGTGCCGGAAGCATGGCGGCGCTGATCGGCACGGTTCCGGCGGTGGTCATCGGCGGCGTCGGCGCCGTCGCGGTTGCCGGCCTGTGGGCCTATCTGTTCCCGCAACTGCGCAGGGTTCGCCACCTCAACGGGCGAAACTGACGGTCTCATCGGTATCGGCGGAGCCGCGAATCTGTGCTAAGCCGCCCGCCCAACCAACCAAAGGACAACACCTGTGAGCGAACCGACTGTGGCCGAGGCGACCGAAAATATCTATGCGTCGCTCCGGTCGGACAATGCCGATATCGACGCACATATCGCGGCGCTCAAGGCAGCGCTGGCGCGGGAGGGGATAAAACAGGCGGTGTTCGATCCTGCCAAATTGGCACAGAACAACCGCTCGGGCCGCAAGTTGATGCAGGCCTACTTTCGGCAGCGCGGCGTGAGCGTGAGCTTTTCGGAGTAGAGCAATTCCAGGAAAAGTGCGTAGCGGCTTTCCCGGGAAAAGCGCGTAGCGCTTTCCCTAGGGAATTGCGTGAAAACAAAGAGTTAGAGCGGGTCGGCGATTCTATCAAACGCTGAACCGCTCTAGTTTCCACGCTCCGAAAGCCGACAGTCGGAAAGCGGCAGATCGGTCATAGCACCGGCTCTGACCTACCGCGCCACCGGCCCGCCAAAAATCATCCGCAAGAACTCGTCGAGCCAGCGCTTCAGATGCATGTCCCAGATCAGCCGGCCGCCGAGATGGTCGCGGCCGGGCTGGGCGCCGGGCAGTTCGAAGCGATGGGCGCCGCGCACCACCCAGCGTTGCATCATCACCCGGGTGAGTTCGCCATGGAACTGGATGCCCCAGGCATTGTCGCCATAGCGGAAGGCCTGGTTGGGATAGGTCTCGTTCGTGGCCAGCAGCATCGCGTCGCCCGGCAGCGAAAAGCCCTCGCGATGGAACTGGTAGACCATTTCGGGCCAGTGCATCAGTTTCTTGCCGGCCTCGGTCGCCTTCAGCGGATACCACCCGATCTCGACCAGTCCTTCACCATGGCCCTCGACCTTGCCGCCGAGATGGTTGGCCAGCATCTGCGCGCCCAGGCAGATGCCGAGCAGCGGCCGGTTTTCCCTGAGCGGAATTTCCAGCCATTTGGTCTCGCGGCGGACGAACTCGTCCTCGTCATTGGCGCTCATCGGCCCGCCGAACACCACCGCGCCGGCATGACCATCCAGCGTTTCCGGCAAGGCGTCGCCGAGCGGCGGGCGGCGGATGTCGAGATCGAAGCCTTCTTCCAGCAGCATGTGGCCGACGCGTCCGGGGCTCGAATTCTCCTGATGCAGAATGATCAGGATCTTTGGCTTCGGGCTCGTTCTGGGCGGCATGGAAAGGCGAAAATCCTACTCGTCGCTCGATGTTCCGGTGGCGCCGGGTACCTCGGCCGCGGCCTTGCGGCGCGCCTCGACCCGGTCGCGGCGCTCGACGCCGATCAGTTCGGCGACCCGCCACACCGTGTTGTCCTCGAGCTCATGCAACTCGCCATCGGCATAGACGATCTCCCACATCAGGCCGATGAAGGCCTTGCGCCCCTCCGCGTCGAGATGGCGCTTGAGCACGCTGGTGAAGGCGTAGAGGTCGATCGCCTCGTTGTCGGCGCGCTCGCCGGCGGCGGCCAGCGCTTCGAGTTCGGCACCGTTGATCGAATAGCTCTGCGCCAGCACCGCCTTGAACCGCTCCCATTCGACATCCTGGCGCACGCCGTCGGCATTCATCGCATGGTAGAGCAGCGCCGAAGCCGCGACGCGCGGATCGTCCGTGCTGGTGTGGCTGCCGGAGCCGGCCGGCAAATCCCTAAGAAACGACAGAACGCGCTCGAACATCAATTCATTCCCAATCGGCTCGATGGCCGGCCCATATCAAAACAGCCGGAACCGGCGTGTCGACTTTTCCGCCTCGTCGTCCGGATCGACGCCTGGATCGTCCGGCAGGCGCGCCAGTTCTTCCGCCGGCTCGACGGCCTCGGCATCGGCCGGCACTGCGGCAAAAGCGGCTGCCGTGACCGGCGTCACATCATCCTCGCGGCTTTCGGCGCCCTTGCCCGTCGCCTCGTTGCCCGGGACGGCATGATCGATCACGTCAACCGGCTTTTCCGGCCTGCCCGGCGCCTCGATGGCCACTACCGGGGCATCCGGCTCGTCGCGGCTGTCGATCAGCTGGCCAAGCCGCTCCATCGGCGCGCGCCATTCGAAGGCGTCGAGACGGCCGGTGACCGGCGAGACCGGCGCCCAGCGCTCGGAGACGACCCCGTCGGCGACCCAGGCCGGATCGCGCGGCGCCCGAACCGCCTTGGAGAGGAGCTGCCGCACCTTGCCCTGGTCGCCGGTCTCCGCCTCCTCGATGTCGGCCAGGAGCAGATAGGCGCCCTCGCGGCGGTCAATGCGGATCGCGGCTTCGGCCTCGCGGCGAGCGGTCGACAAATCCTGTGCGTCGAGCGCGGCACGCGCCACCGTCATCGACGATTCGGCGTGGTTCTTCTTCATCTCCTGCAGCTTCTTTGCCCGGTTGAGCCGATCAAGCACGGCGTCACCCGGCCTTGCATGGGTGTAGAGCTCGGCAATTTCGGGATGCGGCTCGGCCTTCCATGCTGCTTCGAGGATCTTCGAGCCCTTGCGCACGTCGTTCTGCTTGAACAGCGCCGCCGCGGCGGCAATTGCGGCGGGGGCGAAGTCCGGCTTCAGCCTGTTGGCCTCGACCGCCGCTGTCCTGGCGGCCGCGGGATCGCTGTCGGCGAGCGACTGCGCCTTGGCGGTCAACAGCACCGCGCGGCGGCGGTTGGCGGCGTCGCGCTCGATCTGCCGCGTCGACTTCTGCGCGTCTACCAGCTTCAGCGCGCCGTCCCAGTCGCCGCGCGCGGTCAGCTCCTCCAGCGTCGATTCGGCCGCCCAGGCCAGTTGCGGCGCCACTGCGGCGGCGCGGCCGGCATAGTGCCGGGCGGCATTGCGGTCGCCCAGCCGCTCGGCTTCCAGATAAAGCCCGCGCAGGCCAAGCAGCCGCATTTCGGGGTCGTCGAGCATGCTCTCGAACTTTTGGCGCGCGCCGTCATGATCGCCTTCTAGCAGCGATGCCTGCGCTTCGAGCAGATGGATCAGCGGCTCCTGGTCGGAACGGATCAGCTTGGCCGCTTCCTTGGTTTTCTTGCGGGCGAGCGCCCCGTCGCCGGCGCCGGCGGCGATCATGCCGGTCGACAGTGCCTGATAGCCACGGTCGCGGCGCCGCACGCGGAAATAGCGCGAGATGGTGTAGGGGCTGTTCCACAGCGACTTGATGAGCCACCAGACGATCATCACCGCCGCGACTACGGCGACGACAGCCACCGCCGCCACCATCAGGCTGACCTGGTACTGGTAGCCATTGAAGGTGACGACCATGTCGCCGGGCCGGTCGGCCAGCCAGGCAAAGCCCAGCCCGAGCGCGAAGACGACGATGAGGAAGGCGAGCAGGCGGATCATCGTGTTGTCCTCATGCCTTCATCGCGCCGGAGATCAACGCGTCGACCTGGGTTTCGACCTCGATGCGCGCCTTCAGTTTGCCGGCAAAGTCGGCGCCCGCGGCCTTCACGGCTTGCGGCAGCTTGTCATATTCGCTGAGCGCCTTGGCATAGTCGCCCTGGGTGACCGCAACCTCCATGCGCGCCACGGTTTCTGGTGCCCCAGCGCCTTCGACGGCGCCGATCGGCCGGACCTTGACCAGCGATTCGGCGCTCGACATCAGGTTCTGCAGGAAGCCGGCATTCTGGTCGCCTGGCGTGGCCGCTGCCACCATGGCGTTCGCGGCGGCATCCATCTGCGAGGCAATCTCGGTGCGGGTCGGCACGCCCTTTTCGGCATAGGGCCGCAATGTCGCGAGCTGTGGCGCATCAGGCGAAATCGCCGCCAGCGTATCGAGTTCGGCCGAAAACGGCGCGCCACGGTCGAGCGCGGACTTCAGCGCCGAAGCCGCGATGGCGAGCGCGATCTTCGGCTGCGACGCCTGCGCATCGACCTTGCCGGAAAGCTGCGACACCGACTGCTCCAGCGCGGAGAGACGGCCCTCCTGCGCCTTCGCTGCCTCGCCTGTCGACTTCACCAGCGCATCGAGAGCCGCCATTTTTTCGTTGAGCGGGCCGAGATCGACGGGCGCCGCGCTGCCGGCCTTGCCGAGGGTCGCCACCGTGGTTTCGATCTGCTTGACCTTGTCTCCCAGTGCGGCAAGCCCGGCATTGTCGCCGGCGCCGCCCTGTTCGACCGCCGATTTCAGCGCCGCGACATCGCTCTTGACCTGGTCCAGCGCCGACGACAGGCCATCGACCTTGGCCGATGCACCATTGTTGTTGCCGGCTTCCCTCATGTCCGCGATTTCGCTCTTCAGCGAGGCGATCTCGCCATTGACGCCATCGAGCGAGGCGCCGGCAGCGGAGCCCGGCTCGCCGAGCAGGCCGGCAAATTGCAGGCCACCGGCGCCGACCAGCGCGATGACGCCGCCGATGATGCCGGCGGCGATGCCGTTGAGGCCGCCCCGCTTCGGCTGTGCTGTCATCGGTTCGCTCCTCGCGTCGGTTTTTCCGGCAGCCGCCTTGGTCTCGGCGGTTTTGGCGGTTGCATCCTCAAAATTGTAGTCGGAAGCCGTGGCGCGGTTGGGGGGTGTATCCGAACCGGGATAAGGCATTTCCGGCTCAGTGGATTTGGCCTCGGGCGCATCTGTCCCGGCCTGCCCCGCGGCGGCATCGTCATGCTCCCAGGGTTCTAGGTCGGTCTGATCGGCATGCACCGGCTCTTCCGGAGCCTCCGGCTGCGAGGCGTTCGCTGCTTCCTCGGCCTTCGCCTCGTCGGTCTGGGCGGCATCCTTGGCGGCATCCTCGTCGACGACGCGTGAGACGGCGCCCGGATCGAGATCGATGGTCACCGGCTCGCGGCGGCTCTTCGAGTGTCGCATCTTCGGCGTCTTGACCATGCATGGGCTCCGCAAAATTCGCTTCGTCTCAACGCCCGGCGGCGCGTGATGGTTCAGAAGGGTCTAGCACATCACCAAGCGGTGAAAAGGGGCGGTGTGATGACGCGGGTCAGGGCCGTTCCCGCAAAAGTGCCAGCAGCGCCTCCTCGTCGGGTCGTACGGCGACGCGGATTGCCTTGCCGGCGTTGTCGCCGAAGGCGGCGGCGATGCGCGCGGAAAGGACAAAAACCCGTGTCTTTTCAAAGGCCTTTTGCAGGGCAGGCCGGCTGGTCAGGAGCCGCATCGCGGCAGCCGCTTTGGCCGAATAGAGCAGCACCACGTCGACGGCTTGGCCTGATATCAGCGAAAGGATCGCTTCGTCCGAATGGCTTACCGCAAGCGTGTCGTAAGTCTCGACGGCATGGACCCCGACATGAGCTGCTTCCAGCTTCTGTTCGAAGGCGGGAAACCGCACGCGCCCACAGAGGTAAACGATCGTTTTACCGGAAAACGCGATCGCCATGCGGTCGGCCAGCGCCTCGGCATCGCCGGGCCCCTCGACGACCGAGAGAAAGCCGGCTTTACGCGCGGCCGCGGCGGTCCTGTTGCCGACAGCATGGCAAGGCAGGTTGGAAAGCGCCGCTATCAGATCTCTCGGGGCATGGCGCACGGCATTGGCGCTGGTGATGGCGACGGCCGCCACGTCGTCCGGAACCGCCTTGGCATCGACCGGCAGTACCATCGTCTCCGTCAATGGCAGGAGAAGAGGCTCGAAACCCATCTCTTCCAGCTTTCGCGCCGTGCGCGACGCACCGGGCTCCGGTCTGGTGACCAGGACGCGGAGCATTTTCAGAGCCAGCCGTCGAAGAACTTTTCGCCGGCCCTGGCGCGAACTGTCCGCGCGGCGTTCGCGCCTATTTCCGCCGCGTCCGCGGCCTCGCCTTCCAGCCGGACGTCATGCCATTCCGTGCCGTCGGGCGAGATGATCAGTCCGGCAAAGGACAGTTTGCCGCCCGATACGGTCGCATGGCCGGCGATCGGTGTGCGGCACGAACCGTCGAGCGCGGCGAGAAACGCGCGCTCGCAGGCCAAGGCCTGGCCCGTCGGCACATGATGGATCGCCGCAAGCATGTTCTCGATTTCACGGTCGCCGACCCGCGTCTCGATGCCGATCGCGCCTTGTCCCGGCGCCGGTGGAAAATCCTCCAGCGGCATCAGGTCGGTGATCACGCCTTCGAGCCCGAGCCGCTTCAGCCCGGCATAGGCGAGGATGGTGCCCTCGGCGATGCCTTCATCCAGCTTGCGCAGCCTCGTCTGCACATTGCCGCGGAACATCACCACCTCGAAATCCGGCCGCATCCGGCGGATCAGCGCCTGGCGACGGAGCGATGACGATCCTACCTTGGCGCCAGGCGGCAGATCGGCGATCCGCTTGACCGCCTTGCCTATGAAAGCGTCGCGCGCGTCCTCGCGCGGCAGGAAAGTGGAGAGCTCCAAGCCGTCGGGAAGTACCGTCGGCATGTCCTTCGACGAATGCACGGCAAGGTCGATACGCCCGTCGAGCAGCGCTTCCTCGATTTCCTTGGTGAACAGGCCCTTGCCGCCGGCCTCCGACAGTGGCCGGTCCTGGATACGGTCGCCGCTGGTCGAGATGGGCACCACTTCGAACGCCTGCTCGGGAAGGCCATGCGCCTTCATCAGCCGCACACGCGTCTCATGCGCCTGGGCGAGCGCCAGCGGACTGCCGCGCGTTCCGATTTTCCGTGTTTCGATTTTCAAAGTTTGCATGGCGCGCGGTCCGTGATAACCCCCGAGCGAAATCGAGGTCTTGCCGGCCTTTTCCTAATGGGGAATAGCCCCATAGACAATCTCTTGGGATAGCGACGAATTGATCCGCGTTCTGGGCATCGAGACGAGTTGCGACGAGACTGCCGCCAGCGTCGTGGCGCTGGAGGGCGACGCCGCGCCGAAAATCCTGTCCAATATCGTGCTCTCCCAGATCGAGGAGCATGCCGCCTTCGGCGGCGTCGTGCCCGAGATCGCCGCGCGCGCCCATGTCGAGGCGCTGGACGGCATCGTCGAGGCGGCGCTCGCCGATTCTGGCGTGGCTCTTGCCGATATCGACGCGATCGCCGCCACTGCCGGGCCAGGCCTCGTTGGCGGCCTGATCGTCGGCCTGATGACGGCCAAGGCGATCGCGGCCGCGGCCGGCAAGCCGCTGATCGCCGTCAATCACCTCGAAGGCCACGCCTTGACCGCGCGGCTGACCGACGGCCTGGAATTCCCCTATCTCTTGCTGCTGGTTTCCGGCGGCCACACGCAGATTCTCGCCGTGCGCGGCGTCGGCGACTACCAGCGCTGGGCCACAACCATCGACGACGCGCTCGGCGAAGCCTTCGACAAGACGGCCAAGATGCTCGGCCTGCCCTATCCTGGCGGTCCCAACGTCGAGAAGGCGGCGCTGTCGGGCAATGCCTCGCGCTTTGCCTTCCCACGGCCGATGAAAGGCTCGGCGCAGCCCGATTTCTCCTTCTCCGGCCTGAAGACCGCCGTGCGCCAGGCGGCGACCGCGATCGAGCCCTTGAGCGACCAGGATGTCGCCGACATCTGCGCCTCGTTCCAGGCGGCCGTCGCCGATGCGCTGGCCGACCGCGTTTCCCGCGCGCTGGCACGATTCAGCCAAACATTCCCTGGCACGAAGAACCCGGCGCTGGTCGTCGCCGGCGGCGTCGCCGCCAACCGCGCCATCAAGGCGACGCTCGAGCGACTCTGTACTGAGGCCGGTTTCACCTTCGTCGCGCCGCCGCTGAAATTGTGCACCGACAATGCCGCGATGATTGCCTGGGCCGGCATCGAGCGGCTGCGCGAAGGCATGGCGCAGGAGAACGGCTTCGATTTCGTGCCGCGCTCGCGCTGGCCGCTGGACAGCGTCTCGACGCCAATGGTCGGCTCGGGCCGGCGCGGAGCCAAGGCATGACCGGTCGAGCCACGAAGAGCGAGGGCCTGGGCAAAAGCGGTTGGCATGTCACCGTGCTCGGCGGTGGCGCCTGGGGCACGGCCCTGGCGCTGGCCATGCTGCGCGCAGGCCACTCGGTACGGCTGTTCGCGCGCGACTCTGAAACCGTGGCCTCGATCGGTCGTGGCGAGAACCCGCGCTATCTCCCGGGCATCGCAATCGAGCCCGGCATCGAGGCGACGAGCGACATCGAGGCAGCGCTCACTGGGGCCGATTGCGTGCTGGCGGTGACGCCGGCGCAGGCGTTGCGAGCGACACTGGCGGCCGCGAAAGATTATATGCCGGCCGGCATTCCGCTCGTGCTCTGCGCCAAGGGCATCGAGCGCGACACCGGCGCCTTGCTGTCGGCAATCGCTACGGAAATCCTGCCGCAAAACCCGGTCGCCGCCCTGTCCGGGCCGAGCTTCGCCAGCGATGTCGCCCGCGGCCTGCCGACGGCGGTGGTGGTGGCCGCCGGCGACGAGGCGCTTGCGGCCAACCTTGCCGCCCGTTTTTCGGCTGAAAATCTGCGTTGCTATTCGAGCGACGACCTGATCGGCGTCGAAATCGGCGGCGCCTTGAAGAACGTCTTCGCCATCGCCGCCGGTGCCGTCACCGGGGCCGGGCTCGGCGCCAGCGCCCAGGCCGCCATGGTCACGCGCGGCTTCGTCGAGTTGCGCCGCATCGGTGCCGCCTTCGGCGCCAGGCCCGAGACCCTCATGGGGCTTTCCGGCCTCGGCGACCTGCTGCTCACCTGCTCGTCGACGCAATCGCGCAATTTCGCCTATGGGCTGGCGCTCGGGCAAGGCAAGGCGCTTTCCGGGCTACCGCTGGCCGAGGGCGTGCCGACGGCGGCGATCGCCGCCCGTATCGCCGCCGAGCGCAACATCGATGCGCCGATCATCGCCGCCGTGGCCGCAATACTGGACGGCACCATCACCATCGGCCAGGCCGTGACGGCCCTGATGACGCGGCCGCTGAAGACCGAAACCAACGATTGACGACCATCAGGAGAAAGCCACAATGCTGTTCGCGTTGATTTGCAAGGACAAGCCTGGAAGCCTGCAGGTGCGCGTCGATACGCGGCCCGCGCATGTCGCCTTTCTCGAGGCGCTGAATGGCGAGAAGAAGCTGGCCTTCGCCGGCCCGTTCCTCGATGCCGACGGCAAGCCGAACGGCACGCTCGCCGTGATCGAGGCGCCCGATATGGCCGGAGCACAGGCGCTGTCTGCCGCCGACCCCTACGCCAAGGCTGGGCTGTTCGAGAGCGTCGAAATCCGGCAGTGGAACTGGGTCTTCAACAAGCCGGCGGCCGGCTAATCGGCAGGAGAGAGAAAATGAACTACTGGCTGTTCAAATCCGAACCCTCGGTCTTCTCCTTCGAGGCGTTGAAGGCCAAGGGCAAGGCAGGCACGCAATGGGACGGCGTGCGCAACTACGCCGCCCGCAACAACATGAAGGCAATGCAGATCGGCGATCTCGGCTTCTTCTACCATTCCAACGAGGGGCTGAACGTGGTCGGCATCGCCGAGGTCTGCGCGCTCGCCCATCCCGACACCACGTCGGATGATCCGCGCTGGGAGTGCGTCGATATCCGCGCCGTCAGGGACGTGCCGAACCCGCCGACGCTGGAAGAAGTCAAGGCCAACCCGAAATTGGCCGAGATGGCGCTGGTTCGGCTCGGGCGGCTTTCCGTGCAGCCGGTGACCCCGGCCGAATGGAAGGAGGTCTGCCGTATGGGCGGCCTGACGCCTGCTCCGTGACGGCGCTCACCCCCGACAGCGCCAGGCAGTTCATCCTCGACAATACGGCGCTGATGGCGCCGCCGCATGTACCTGAGATTCTTCTCCACCTCGCCGACGAAGCGCATGATCTTTGGCAGCGGACCGAGGACGAACTGGTCGAGATCGGCCTGCCGCCACCCTTCTGGGCTTTCGCCTGGGCCGGCGGCCAGGGCCTCGCCCGTCATGTCATCGACAATCCCGAAACGGTGCGGGGCAAGCGCGTGCTCGACTTCGCCTCGGGCTCCGGCCTCGTCGCCATCGCCGCCGCCAAGGCCGGTGCCGCGGACGTGACGGCGGCCGACATCGACCCGTTCTGCGCCACCGCGATCCGGCTCAACAGCGAGGCCAATGGCGTCGGGATCGAATTCCTCAGCGCGGACTGTATCGGCACCGATGCGGGTTGGGACGTGGTCCTGGCTGGCGACGTCTTTTACGACAAACCCTTCGCCGACCGGCTTATGCCATGGTTTTCGGCGCTCAAACGGAGTGGCGCCGACATCCTGATCGGCGATCCCGGCCGGTCCTATCTGCCGCGATCCGGGCTGGAGCCGCTTGGCATCTACCAGGTGCCGGTGACGAGGGCGCTCGAGGATGCCGAAGTCAAGCGTACGACCGTATGGCGGCTGCTTGACGCCATCGCCGAACAGGCGTTTCCATAAACCGCATCTGGAGGGGGAAGCTCATGGATTTTTCGGCAGTGAACTGGATCGCGGTGGTTGCCGCCGCCGTCGTCGCATGGCTGTTCGGTGCCGTCTGGTACATGGCGTTTAGCAAGCCCTGGCTGAAGGCCGTCAAGCTCGATCCGGCGACGATGAAGAAATCGCCGCTGCCCTTCGTCATCTCCTGCATCGCCGAGCTGCTGATGGCCACCATCATGGCCCTGGTCGTCGGCGCGATGACCGGAGGCGAGCCAACCTGGCTGGCCGGGCTGATCTTCGGTTTCGTGCTCTGGCTGGGTTTCGTCGCCACGACCCTGTCGGTCAACCATCGCTACGAGAATTTCGGCTGGGACCTGACCCTCATCGACGGCGGCCATTGGCTGGGCGTGCTGCTGATCATCGGCGCGGTGATCGGCTGGTTCGGCGCCGCGGCGAGCTGAGATAGCGATTTGACGATGACGGATGAATCCGGCTTTCCGCGCGACCTGGTGTTCAGCCGGGTCTGTCATGTCAAAAAAGGCTATGACGACCGGCGCCGGCATATCGTGCGCGAGTTCGAGCGGCGCGGCGTGCCGGTCACCTTCTACACCGATTGGGACCAGCCGGATATCACCCCGGAGATTCGTGCTGAACTGGTCGCTCCCGATTTTGTCCACCCGGCGCAGGTCTCGCTGGCGCTGAAGCATGTCGGGATCTGGCGCGATTTCCTCGAAACCGACCTGCCCTATTGCCTGGTGTTCGAGGATGACGTGTTCCTCGCGCGCGACTTCGTCGCCAAATTTCGGCAAGGGCTGGCCGAACTCGGCAGCCCGATGCGCAAGGCCGTCATCTATCTCGGCAATGGCAGCAACTACTACACGCCGAGCTGGAAATTGCGCAGGGGTCAGAGGCTCTACCCGGCACTCCATGCCAGGTGCGCGGATTCCTACCTCATCACCCGTCCGGTCGCCGAAGCCCGTTGTGCCTGGATCGATCAGCACAAGATATACAGCGTGATCGATCACCAGATCGAGCAAATGGACGAAAAACTGGGCATTGAGATGCTGTGGTTCGAGCGACCAATTGTCGAGCAAGGCAGCGAAAACGGCGCTTTCCAGACTTCCGTCGCCGGCAAAAAGCAGCCGCTTCTGTACAAGAAGCTGAAATGGAACGTGAAGAAATACCGACGCATGATCTTCGGCCACAACGCCCGGTCCTGAGTGCAGAGCAATTCCAGGAAAAGTGCGTCGCGGTTTTCCCGGGAAAAGCGCGTAGCGCTTTCCCTAGGGAATTGCATGAAACAAGAGATCAGACCTTGTCCGTCGTCCGCGTCCTGGCAACTTCCTCCAGGATCCATTCGCGGAAGGCGACGATACGGGGATCGTCGCCCGTGGCCTGGGGATAGACCAGGAAATAGGCGAATTCCGGCGCAACCCTGATGCTGAACTCGAAGGGCCGCACCAGCCGGCCCTCGGACAGGTCGTTTGCCACCATGGCGAGATCGGCGAGCGCGACGGCATTGCCGTCCAGCGCTGCCTGGACAGCATCCGTGGACGTGCCGAAGACGACGGTGCGGCTGTCGTCGAAATCGTTGATGCCGGCCGCCGCCATCCACATGCGCCAGTTTGGCCATGTCACGCCCTGGCGGGCCCATTCGATATGGGCAAGCGTGTGGTTGAACAGGTCGCGCGGCTCGCGCAGGGGCGGCCCCGATGCCAGGAGGCCCGGGCTGCACACCGGAATGATGATGTTGTCGAACAGGCGATGCGCGCAGAGTCCTGGATATTTGCCGGCGCCGAACCGGATGCCGACATCGACGTCGTCGAGATCGAAATCGCGCAAGCCGTAGGCGATGTCGAACCTGAGTTCGATGCCCGGCCGCTGTTGGCGGAAATTCTCGACGCGCCGCATCAGCCATTTCGCCGCGAACTGCGCGTCCAGCGTCACCTTCAAGAATTCCGTCCCGCGCGCCATCTTGCGCGCCCGCATCACGGCCCGGCCAAGCAGATCGAGCGTGTCGGTCGCCGCCTCGTACAGCACCGTGCCCGCCTCCGTCAGCCGGATGGTGCGGCTGGTGCGGGTGAAAAGCACGATGCCGAGCTGATCCTCGATTTCCTTGATCTGGTGGCTGACGGCGGCAGGTGTCAGGCCCAGCTCGTCGGCGGCTCGGGTGAAATTGAGGTGCCGGGCCGCCGCCTCCAGCGTCCTGAGCGCCCGCGTTCCCGGCAAGAGCGCTGCCATCAGCGCACGGCCCGATCGAAGTGATCCATGGAGCCCTCAATCCTCAAATAAAACTTGATGATGAGAAAAAAACTACTCGTTTCCCATTTGTTTTTCAATCCGGCATGATTTGCAGCATCAAAACACCATCAAACCGGATTTGATGTCCGGAGAATACGGATCACATCATGTCTCACATCGTTCTCCACCCTGCATATATCGCCCGGCCGAGCTGGCTGTCGGCTGTTCGTGACTGGCTGCGGCAGGCCAGGGTCGCGGTCAATCTTGGCCACCAGAACGTCGAGGACCTGTCCGATCGCCAGTTGCGCGACATCGGCGCCCGCCGCAAGGACATCGCCCGCGCCATGGACCGCGAGACCGGCCGGCTGGGCCTTCTCGACATCGGCTGGCAGCGGAACAGGAAGGCATAGGGGAGTAGGGGAGTAGGGGAGTAGGATTGGTGATGCAGCCTGAACGTGTCTGCTACTGAAGCCTTCCCCTATTCCCCTATTCCCCTATTCCCCTATTCCCCTATTCCCCTATCTCACCACCCTCACCACCGTCCGGTCCGACAGCAGCGGCAAGAGCCGCGCCATCGTGCGCGCGGTGACCGCCACGCAGCCTTCCGTCGGCGTGAAGCCGGGACGCGCCAGGTGGAAGAAGATGGCGCTGCCACGCCCGCGGCGGCGCGGCGCGATATTCCAGTCGAGTACCAGGCAGGCGTCATAGAGCCTGTCGTCGCGCCGCATGCGTTCATGGCTGGCGCCATAGGGTATCTTGACCGGCCTGTTGTAGTTGCGGTCGTCAGATACCTCGCACCAGCCGAGATCCGGCCCGATCGGCGCCATCGCCAGCCGCGTCCTGCGGCCTTCGGCAAACTGATCCCCGCGAAAGTACCCCGCCAGGATGCGCATCGAAGCGAGCGGCGTGGCGCCGTCGCCTTCGCGCTTGCCGGACGAGATGCCGCCGCGTCCCAGCGCGCATGCAAACACCGTTTTGCCGGCCTGCAATAAGCCCTGGCTTGGGTGGCCGGGTCTCGTCCGCACGATCAGCACGCGCAGCTGTTTTGCCAAAATTGCGCCGGCTGCATTGCGATCGCGTTTTTTCTTGTATGATCGTGCCACGGAACAAATCACTGTGATCGGCTATTGTGCCGGCAAGCTTCCGCATAAATACGCAGCGGTCAACTGAATTCACTTTTCAAAACAACGGATTGATCCATGACTTCACGCACCATCCTGATCGTCGACGACGATGACGACCTGCGCGGCACACTGGTCGAGCAACTGTCCCTCTACGAGGAATTCGACGTGCTGCAGGAATCCACTGCGGCAAAAGGCGTCACGGCGGCGCGCGGCGGGCTCATCGACCTGCTCATCATGGATGTCGGCTTGCCCGACATGGACGGCCGGGAAGCGGTGAAGATCCTGCGCAAGGGCGGCTACAAGGCGCCCATCATCATGCTGACCGGCCACGACACCGATTCGGACACGATTCTGGGTCTCGAGGCCGGCGCCAACGATTATGTGACCAAGCCGTTCCGCTTCGCGGTGCTGCTTGCCCGCATCCGGGCGCAACTGCGCCAGCATGAGCAGAGCGAGGACGCGACCTTCTCGGTTGGCCCCTACACCTTCAAGCCCAGCCAGAAACTGCTCATCGACCCGCGCGGCGGCAAGGTGCGGCTGACGGAAAAGGAGGCCTCGATCATCAAATATCTCTATCGCGCCGACCAGAAGGTGGTGACGCGTGACGTGCTGCTGGAGGAAGTGTGGGGATACAATTCCGGCGTCACCACGCACACACTGGAAACCCATGTCTACCGTCTACGCCAGAAGATCGAGCGCGATCCTTCCAATGCTGAAATTCTTGTGACAGAAAGCGGCGGCTACAAGCTGGTTCCTTAAACATTTCACTATCCAATGAGCGGTCTGGACGGGGCCGCTTTCGGGTACGATCCTGTTGGAGGGGGATTCAGGGCCGTACCGCAGAGGAGGGATTGGACTGACCGTTCGGGGACACAGCTAGATGGCGCTGGATGACGACATCCGCATCCTGTCCGCCGTGAGGCTTTTCGAGGGCTTCACGCAGGAACAGTTGCGCCTGCTCGCCTTCGGCGCCGAGACCACTCTCGTGCAGGCGGACCACAAGCTTTATCGCGAGGACGACGTGGCCGACTCGGCCTATGTCGTGGTCAGCGGGCGTATCGTGCTCTATCGCGAGCAGAATGGCGAGCGCGTCCCGATCGGCAAAGTCGGCCCCGGCACGATGCTCAGCGAACTGGCGCTGATCGCCGACACCAACCGGCTGACCAGCGCCTCGGCCGAAATCGACTCGGAAGTGATAAGGCTGAGCCGCAAGATGTTCCGGCGCATCCTGGAGGAGTATCCGGAACTGGCGGTGAAACTGCACCAGCGCATCTCCGAGGAATTCCACGAAATGATCCGCCGCATCGAGGAACTGGCCCCGCGGTTTTCGGGGTGAAGCCTTTGCCGCGATAGAACTCGAAGCTTGGCGGGACAGCGCCCCCTCTGTCCTGCCGGACATCTCCCCCACAAGGGGGGAGATCAGCGGCCTTGGCGCTCCGCTCGATCTTGCAACATCAGCGATTGGCGAAAGCTTCGAAACATCCAATCTCCCCCCTTGTGGGGGAGATGTCCGGCAGGACAGAGGGGGGCGCGAAGGATCGCGACAGAACGCCTTTCTATCGACGAATCTGTTAATCCAGATCGAACCTGGCGATCACCGGCACATGGTCCGACGGCCGGTCCCACCCGCGCGCCGCCCTCAGGATTTCGTAGCCGGCAAAATCAGGCACCAGGTTTGGCGACGACCAGACATGGTCGAGCCGCCGGCCACGATTGGACGCCTCCCAATCCTGCGCCCGATAGCTCCACCAGGTGTAGAGCTTCTGTTCCGATGGCACGTTGAGCCGCATCAGGTCGACCCAGCCGCCGGCCAGCCGCATCGCCTCGAAGTTCTCGGTCTCGACCGGCGTGTGGCTGACCACGTTGAGCAATTGCTTGTGCGACCAGACGTCATGCTCCAGCGGCGCGATGTTGAGGTCTCCGACCAGCACCGAGGCCGACACCTCGCCATGCTCGGCCCGGATGGCGTTCATCTCGGCGACGAAATCGAGCTTGTGTCTGAACTTCCTGTTGATGTCGGGATCCGGCTCGTCGCCGCCCGCCGGAACGTAGAAATTGTGCAGCAGGATCGCCTTGCCGCCGGCCCGCACCGTCACCGACAGATGCCGGCTGTCCTCGATATCGCAGAAGCGGCGCTTCTCGACCACCTCGATCGGCCGCCGCGCCACCGTCGCCACGCCGTGATAGCCCTTCTGGCCATGGAAGGCGATGTATTGATAGCCGGCCTTGCGAAAGGCTTTTTCGGGGAAGAGCTCGTCCGGGACCTTGGTTTCCTGCAGGCAGAGCACATCGGGCGCGTACTCATCGAGCAGGCGTTCGATGATCGGCATGCGCAAACGCACGGAGTTGATGTTCCAGGTGGCGATGGAAAAGGGCATGCGGCAAGGTCCGGCGACAGATCGCCGAACTACTGCCAGCCACACGCCGGAAAAACAAGCGAGGCGACGAAGACTACCGTGTCTTGGTGTTCAGTTCGCGGTTGGCCGTATAGTCGATCGCGAAGGTGTCGGGCGCGAAACTGACCCCTTCCTTGGTGTTGAAGATCATCACCGTCGTGTCCTTGCCCTGCGCGTCGGTAATCGTCCACTGCCGCAGATCATAGGTTTTCGGGTCGAACATCATGGTGATTCGCGCATTGCCGAAAACCGACTTGTCGGAGAGCTGGATGGTGGTGAGGTCGTCTTCTTCCTTGACACTCTTGACGCGGTCGCCGGAGAGGTCGATCCGGTCGTCGAGCAGCAGCTTCAGCGGCGTCTTCGACAGCGGATAGAGGTCCGACGTGTTCAGCTTCTTGTTGAGGATGACAACCGACCTGCCGTCGGAAATCACCCGGAAATCCGAAGCCCCGTCGTAGTTGAAGCGGATCTTGCCTGGCCGTTCCAGGAAGAATTTGCCGCCGGTCTGCTCGCCCTTGGGGCCGAACTGGACGAATTCGCCGCTCATCGATTTGACCGCTGAGAAATGGTCGGCGATCTTTTGCGCCGCCGCAGGCACGGCCGCCTGCGCCGAGGCCAGCAGCTCGAATCCGGGCACCACGTTGAGCGCGGCGGCACCCGCGAACACCAGGCCGAGGCCAAGCAACTGGCGGCGGGTCGGGGCAAGATCGCTGAGTGCTGAAAGATCGTTTTTCATATCGGTGACTCTCGTCTGATTCCTGATTTGGTCGCTGTCGTGAACCCCCAGTTGGGCTGAAGTTTGGCGAGGCGATGGCTGCTCAGCCGGTTGAACGCGCCAGAAGGTTCAAAGTTGCCGCAACTCCCCATCCGTCAGAATTTGTCGTCTTCGGTCGGTACCAGGATTTCGCGTTTTCCGGCATGGTTGGCCGGGCCGACAATGCCTTCCTTTTCCATCTTCTCGATGATCGAGGCGGCCCTGTTATAGCCGATGCCCAGACGCCGCTGGATGTAGCTGGTCGAGGCCTTGCCATCGCGCAGCACCACTGAGACCGCCTGGTCGTAGGGATCGTCGGAATCCTCGAAATTGCCACCGCCTCCGCCACCGGAACCGCCCTTGCCGGACGGCTCGTCGTCGTCCTCGCCGTCATCCTCGGTAATGGCGTCGAGATATTCCGGCACGCCCTGCAGCTTCAGGTGCCCGACGATCTTCTCGACCTCGTCGTCGGAGACGAACGGCCCGTGCACGCGCTGGATGCGGCCGCCGCCGGCCATGTAGAGCATGTCGCCCATGCCGAGCAGCTGCTCGGCGCCCTGCTCGCCCAAAATGGTGCGGCTGTCGATCTTGGACGTCACCTGGAAGGAGATGCGGGTCGGGAAATTGGCCTTGATGGTGCCGGTGATGACGTCGACCGAAGGACGTTGCGTCGCCATGATGACATGGATGCCGGCGGCACGCGCCATCTGCGCCAGGCGCTGGACGGCGCCTTCGATGTCCTTGCCGGCGACCATCATCAGGTCGGCCATTTCGTCGATGATGACGACGATATAGGGCATCGGCTCGAGATCGAGATTCTCGGTCTCGTAGATCGCCTCGCCGGTCTGGCGGTCGAAGCCGGTCTGCACGGTGCGCGAGATCTTTTCGCCCTTCTTCTCGGCCTGTTGCACGCGCGCGTTGAAACCGTCGATGTTGCGCACGCCGACCTTGGACATCTTGCGGTAGCGGTCCTCCATCTCGCGCACGGTCCATTTCAGCGCCACCACCGCCTTCTTCGGGTCGGTCACGACCGGCGTCAAGAGATGCGGAATGCCGTCATAGACGGAAAGTTCGAGCATTTTCGGGTCGATCATGATCAGCCGGCATTCCTGCGGCGTCAGCCGGTAGAGCAGCGACAGGATCATGGTGTTGATGGCGACCGACTTGCCCGAACCGGTGGTGCCGGCGACCAGCACGTGCGGCATCTTGGCGATGTCGACGATGACGGCCTCGCCATTGATGGTCTTGCCCAGCGCCAGCGCCAGCTTGGCCTTGGTCGTCTCGAAATCGCGGCTGGCCATGATCTCTCTGAGATAAACCGTCTCGCGCTTGGCATTGGGCAGTTCGATGCCGATGGCGTTGCGGCCGGGTACGACGGCGACGCGGCAGGCAATCGCGCTCATCGAGCGCGCGATGTCGTCGGACAGGCCGATGACGCGCGACGACTTGATGCCCGGCGCGGGTTCGAGCTCGTAAAGGGTGACGACCGGACCCGGGCGAACAGCAATGATCTCGCCCTTGACCCCGAAATCCTCCAGCACGCCTTCGAGCAGGCGCGCGTTCTGTTCCAGCGCGTCCTTCGAGAGACTTGGGTCGCGCGCCACGTTCTTCGGTTCGGATAGGAAATGCAGCGACGGCATTTCGAACGTGTCCGAGCCGATCAGCGAGGTCTGCGCCTCGCGCTGGACGCGGGCGCCCGGCACGGGTCGCGCCGCCGGCGCCTCGACCCGGGTGGCGGCATCGGAGCGGAACTGCTGGACCTTGGCCCCGGGGGCACGCCGCTGCGCGACCGGCTCGTCGTCGAAATCCATGTCATCGTCGTCACGGCCGAAGACATCGTCGTCGGCCGGATCGACGGAAACACCGCGGTCGTTGACCATGGCGGCGAAGAATTCCGGTTCGACACGGGCGCGGCCGTCCTGGCTCATGCGGGATTCGGCGAACTCGGCCGACTCGACCCGTTCGGCGGCACGGCGCCAGGCGCTGGCGCGCGGCTCCATCTCCGGTTCGAACTCGTCGCGCTCCTGCCTGCGGCGCACCGCGCGGCGATGCATCCAGGCGCGGAACGAAAGCCACCAATGTGTAATTGCGCCGAGCGCCAGCATGCCCTCGTCGCCCTCGTCCTCGTCATTGTCGAACAGGAGCTCGTCCTCGCGCGGGTCCGCGGCGGCCGGTTCTTCCATCACGGCGAAGCCGTTCTTGCGTCCGATCAGAGCCGCGCCATAGGCGAACAGCCAGAGCGCGGGTGCCGCCAGCAATATGGCGAGCACGCTGGCAATCAGCCCGGTCGGATAGCCGCCGATGAGGACGCCGGGAATCTTGAGCACCATGTCGCCGAAGACGCCGCCGAGGCCGGTGGGCAGCGGCCAGGTCTTGGGCGGAACGATGCAGCCCGCGATCGCGGCTGCGAGCAGCGCGAAACCGAACCAGAACAGCCCGCGCTTGGGCAGCCTGTCGACGCCCCGCGCCGAAAACAGGAGATAGCCCCAGATGACGGCCGGAACCAGCGCGGCGACCGCGGCAAGGCCGAAGAACTGCATGGCGAGGTCGGAGAAGACCGCGCCGGCATAACCCATGGCGTTGGTGACGATGTTGGCGGTTGCGTGCGAGAAGCTCGGGTCGGCGACGTTCCAGGTCGCGAGGCTTGCGACGGCGAAGGCGGTGAACGCTAACAGGCCGGCGCCGACCAGACGGCCGACCTGGCGCCGCGCGAATGCCTGGATGCCGTGCCCCGTATCGGTCAGCGCGAGCGGTGCTGAAGCCCCTGAACGCATGCTCTTCCCCGTAAGTGATTGCCTGGCCCGAGCGCATGACGCACTCCGGCAGATTCGGATGCCAGACTAGGCGTGGGAAGGTTAAGGGCGCATTAACTATAAGGCTGCCGGCGACCGTCCTTTTGACGTCGAGACCTGCCAGTGCTTGCACCACATGAAAATGGCGGGCGCCCTGGCCCGCCATCCATTCGTTGGGTCGGGCAGCGTGTTACTTGCTGCCGCCGAGCATCTTCACATTGGCGCAGAACTCGGCGTGCGGCTTGCTCATCGCCGCGTCCTGGCATTCCTTCATCATGGCGTCCTGCTTCTCCTTCGGCATGGCCATGAAGGCAGCCTTGAATTCCGCCATCGGCTTCATGGTTTTCATGCTGGAATCGGTGAAGAACGGCGCCATGTTGTCCGGCTCGTCCAATGCGCCGGCAAATGCAAAGCCGCTGACCATGGAAAGCGCGAGTGCCCCGAGGCAGATATTCTTGAGGTTCATGTGAAAATTCCTTCCCTGTGTTCAAAAACGCGAGCGTCAGACCGACGGTCGCCTCCACAGTTCGGAGACAGGGCGGTCGATGTTTCCTCGAGAATTTTTTTCACGCGAACGTGATTGCGCGAAGTTGATCTTCACCAGAACGAATTTCCAAAAAAAGAGGCCCGGAG
Organism: Mesorhizobium sp. B2-1-8; assembly: GCF_006442545.2. Taxonomy (NCBI): domain Bacteria; kingdom Pseudomonadati; phylum Pseudomonadota; class Alphaproteobacteria; order Hyphomicrobiales; family Phyllobacteriaceae; genus Mesorhizobium; species Mesorhizobium sp. B2-1-8. The sequence goes on along the minus strand of NZ_CP083952.1, from coordinate 1,075,616 downwards.
CGATCCGGGCCTCAAGGCGTGAGGCCCTTTGGAGGACGTCACGACGGGATGCTTTTCAAAGCAATTCCAGGAAAAGTGCTTTTGGCGGTTTTTCGTCCGGAATTGCGCAAGAACAAAGAAATCAAGCAATTCCAGGAAAAGCGCTTTGGCGGTTTTCCGTCCGGAATTGCGTGGGAGATATGGGGCTGGCGGGAGGAGGGTTCCGCCGGCCCCATTGGCAAGGATGCCTTACGGCACCACTTCGCCATGCTGGGAGATGTCGAGGCCTTCGACCTCTTCCTGGGTCGACGGACGCAGGCCGACCAGCGCCTTGACGACATAGAGGATGACGAAGGTGGCAACCGCCGTCCAAACAATGGTGACGGCGACACCGTAGATCTGCTTGCCGAGCGAAGCGCCCGACGAGAGGCTATTGATCGCCGGGTCGGCAAGCACGCCGGTCAGCAGGGCGCCGACCACGCCGCCGACGCCATGCACGCCGAAGGCATCGAGCGAGTCGTCATAGCCGAACATGTGCTTGACCTTGACCGCCGAGAGGTAGCAGACGACGCCGGCGACGATGCCGACGATGAAGGCTCCGGTCGGGTTGACGAAACCGGAAGCCGGTGTCACCGCGACGAGGCCGGCGACGGCGCCCGAGATGATGCCGAGCACGGAAGGCTTCTTGGCGATGATCCATTCGGCGAACATCCAGGCCAGTGCCGCGGCGGCTGTGGCAACCTGGGTGTTGAGCATGGCGGCACCGGCAAGGCCGTCGGCCGCCAGTTCCGAACCGGCGTTGAAGCCGAACCAGCCGACCCACAGCAGCGATGCGCCGATGACCGAATAGACAAGGTTGTGTGGCGCCATGTTGGTGGTGCCGTAGCCTTCGCGCTTGCCAAGCACCAGCGCGCAGACGAGGCCCGCGACACCGGCATTGATGTGGACGACCGTGCCGCCGGCGAAGTCGAGAACGCCGGCCGTACCGAGGAAGCCGCCACCCCAGACCCAATGCGCGATCGGCACGTAGACGATCAGCAGCCACAGCGCCATGAAGATCAGCAGTGCCGAGAACTTGAAGCGTTCGGCGAAGGCGCCGGCAATCAGCGCCGGCGTGATGATGGCGAAGGTCATCTGGAACATAGAGAAGACGAATTCAGGGATGTTGGCCACACCCGGCAACCACAGGCTGGCAGTGGTGATGCCGTGGTGGAAGAATTTCGAGGCGCCGCCGAGATAGGCATTCATGCCACCGCCGTCGGAGAAGGCCAGCGAATAGCCGAACATGAACCACAGCACCGTCACCAGGCAGGTGATGGCGAAGCTCTGCATGATGGTGGCGAGCACGTTCTTCTTGCGCACCATGCCGCCGTAGAACAGCGCCAGGCCCGGGATGGTCATCATCAGCACCAGCGCCGTCGAGGTCAGCATCCAGGCGGTGTTGCCGGTGTCGAGCACCGGGGCCGGAGTGGCAGCCGGCGCGGCAGCCGCGGCAGCGGGTGCGGCTTCCTGCGCGAAGGCGGCGACGCTGCCCAATGCTGCGAGAGCGAGCGAGCCCAGAAGGGCCGCCCTTCCCGTCGTCTTCAAGGTGGAAGGAATATTCATTGAACTCTCCATTGGAATACGTGTTCGCCGCTCAGAGCGCGTCGGTGTCTGTTTCGCCGGTACGGATGCGCACCGCCTGGTCGATGCCGAAGACGAAGATCTTGCCGTCGCCGATCTGGCCGGTCTTGGCCGCGGCGGTGATGGCTTCGACGGCCTTGTCGACCATGTCCGCCGCGACCGCGACTTCGATCTTGATCTTCGGCAGGAAGGAGACCGCGTATTCCGCCCCGCGATAGATTTCCGTATGTCCCTTCTGACGCCCGTAGCCTTTGACTTCGGTGACGGTCAGGCCCTGGATGCCGACGGCGGTGAGCGCCTCGCGCACCTCGTCCAGCTTGAACGGCTTGATGATTGCCATCACGATTTTCATAAGGTTTCACCCTTTGCTGTTGCGGTCCCCCGCGTTTGCACACCTTCACCGATCCCAAAGAGCCCGGAGAGTGCCCCCAATGATTCAAGCTCCGTGCCAAGTGCCGAAGCAGGGTGTTAACCTATTGTAAACAAAGGGAATGAAGCGACCAGCGCCGACAGGTGCCTGCGTCTGCGCCGCACCATGTGCTCAAAAAATAGGCATTTTTACGAAATTGCCTACTTTGCCGGCTTTGAGCATGACCACAAAATATGGAACCGGCTTTCGGAAAGAATCTTGCTCAAACAAGACTCGCGATGCTCAACGCTTGAGCCGGATGAGGCCTTCCTGTGCCATCGAGGCGATCAACGTGCCGTCACGGGCATAGAGCGTGCCGCGGCTGAAGCCGCGCGATCCCGAAGTCGAGGGACTGTCCTGCGCATAGAGCAGCCAGCCGTCGAGCGGATGCGGCCGGTGGAACCACATCGAATGGTCGAGGCTGGCGGCCTGGATGTCTGGATCGAACAGGCCGCGCCCATGCGCGAAGGTCGAGGTGTCGAGCAGCGTCATGTCGGAGAGATAGGCGAGCAGCACCGACTGCAGCGCGCGATCGTCGGGAACGGGGCCGGCAAGGCGGATCCAGACATTCTGCCGGGGCGGCAGCTTGTCGCGGCTCTCATAGTGCTGGAGATTGACGGGCCGCAGTTCCAGCGGCCGTTCGCGGGCCCAGAAGCGGCGCACCGCCTCCGGCACCCGGTCGGCCGTTTCGAGCAGCTCGCGCTGCGTCTTCAGCCCTTCCGGCGGCGGCACGTCGTCGGGGAGCGCGAACTGGTGCTCGAGCCCCTTCTCGTCGACCTGGAACGAAGCCTCCAGCGAAAAGATCGCCTGTCCGTGCTGGATCGCCAGCACGCGCCGCGTGGTGAAGGAGCCGCCGTCTCGGATGCGGTCGACCTCGTAGATGATCGGCACCTTGATGTCGCCCGGGCGCATGAAATAGCCGTGCAGCGAATGCACGAAACGGTCCGGCTCCACCGTTCGCTGCGCAGCCACCAGCGCCTGGGCGATGGTCTGGCCGCCGAACACGCGCTGCCACTCCACCTGGGGGCTGCGACCACGATACAGATTGTGTTCCAGCCTCTCGAGGTCGAGAATGCGCAGAAGCTCGTCGATCGCCGCCGTCATGTTTTGTGACCCCGCCGCAAAATTGCTATGGCGGTTTCCGACAGGAAGAACGAGCCGTCAAGGGCGCAGGCCCCGGTGGGCGCGCAAGGAGCCAGGACAATGGAACGCAAGGCGGACGCCAAGACCAGAGCCGGGCTCGATGTCCTCGTCGCCGGCGCCGGCTATGTCGGGCTGGCCGCCGCGGTCTCGCTGAAGCAGGCCCGCCCGGGCCTCACCGTGGCGCTGGTCGACGCGGCGCCCGCCGGTTCCTGGCAAAGGGATGGCCGCGCCTCGGCCATCGCCGCGGCCGCCTGCCGCATGCTCGACCAGCTCGGCGTCTGGGCCGAGATCGCGCCGCGGGCGCAGGCGATCACCGAGATGATCATCACCGATTCACGCAGCGCCGATCCGGTGCGCCCGGTCTTCCTGACCTTCGGCGGCGAAGTGGCGCCGGGCGAACCCTTCGCGCATATGGTCGCCAACAGGGCGTTGAACGGCGCCCTGCGGGCCAAGGCCGAAAAGCTCGGCATCGACATCATCGAAGGGGTGGCGGTGCAAGGTTTTGAGACCAATGGCGCCGGCATCACGGTGCATCTTGCCGACGGCGCCACGTTGACAGCGCGGCTGCTGGTTGCCGCCGACGGTGTCAATTCGAAACTGCGCGACATGGCCGGCATCAAGACGGTCAAATGGGAATACGGCCAGTCCGGCATCGTCTGCACCGTGGCGCATGAACGTCCGCACAATGGCCGCGCCGAAGAACATTTCCTTCCCGCCGGCCCCTTCGCCACGCTGCCGCTGAAACCCGACGAGGACGGTACCAACCGCTCGTCGATCGTCTGGGTCGAACGGGCGGAAGATGCGAAAACGCTCGTGGAAGGCGACGATCTCGTCTTCGAACATGAACTCGAACAGCGTTTTGGCCTGAAGCTCGGCGAGATTCGCGTTGCCGACAAGCCGCGCGCCTGGCCGCTCGGCCTGACCATCGCGCGCGCCTTCGTCGCACCGCGCATCGCGCTTGCCGGCGATGCCGCCCATGGCATCCATCCGATCGCCGGCCAAGGCCTCAATCTCGGCTTCAAGGATGTGGCCGCACTTGCCGAGGTGATCGTCGAGGCCGACCGGCTCGGCCAGGACATCGGCGCGCTCGACGTGCTGGAGCGCTACCAGCAATGGCGCCGTTTCGACACGGTGCAGATGGGCATCACGACCGATGTGCTGAACCGGCTGTTTTCCAACGACATCACCCCGCTGCGCACCGTCCGCGACATCGGCCTCGGCCTCGTCGAACGCATGCCACGGCTGAAGGAGTTCTTCATCCGCCAGGCGTCGGGGCTTTCGGCCGGCACGCCGCGACTGCTGAAGGGCGAGGCGATCTGATCGCCCGTCGCGGATTAGTTGACCTCGAAGCCGAGCTTCTGGCGCAGTCGTAGCATGCGCTGATCCGCAATCTTCAGGCGCTGCTCTCCGCTCTGGGCCACCCGGTTCAGCATCTGCAGCAGATCGTCCCGTTCGTTCGGGTCGAGACGTTCGCGCAAGAAGGGCGCCAACTTGTCGATGACGATGGTGGTGTCATCTATCTGCGAGGCAGCCCACTTGGCATAGACAACCGCCTCGTCGGTCTTCTTCTGGCCGTCCGCGATCTGCGAAATCACCTCCCGAATGACGGCCTCACGCCGCGGCAGAACCGGGCCACCTTCCGAAACCATCGCGGTGATCAGCGTCGCGGCGGCCACCACCGGATCGTCGATCGCGGTCAGCGGCGACTGTGCGGCCTGCTTGCGCAGCTTCTTTCGCCTGATGTTGCCTTGCACGCGCCCGACGACGTCGGCGACCTCGCGCGCGGCGTCGTTCATGGCCTTCATCCGATACCACCACAACGCCGCCGCTCCGAGCACGCCAAGGACAGCAATCAGGAAAGGCATGTCCAGATCCCCCAAAGTCCTGGGCGACGATAGGAGAACTCGTGGCTCGCTTCAACACGCAAGAATTGAGCCCGGCAAACGGGGACGCTCGCTCGACCGCCCTCGGTTTCCAAGGGACCGCAACGTATGACAGGGAATTATGACCCCGGCACTTTGTAGATCGCGCGCACCTCAATGGCGCCGATTTCGGCCAGCGGAATCTCGCCGGCGATGTCCAGCGCCTCGTCGAGATCCTTCGCTTCGATCATGACGAAACCGAGCAACTGCTCCTTGGTTTCGGCGAACGGGCCGTCGGTGACAAGTCTCTTGCCCTTGCGTCTGCGGACGGTTTTCGAGGTTTTCACCGATTCCAGCGCCTGCGCGATGATCAGCTTGCCTTGCTGATCCAATGACCTGTCATAGGCCAGCGAATCCGCGTCGAGCTTGGCGGCACCCTCGGAGGTCAGCGCGTAAAGATCTTTTTCCTCACCATAGACCAGGCAGACGTATTTCATTTCAAGCTCCCTTCCTGTGACAAACCATAGGATGCGGCGACAACCGTGTCAGCCTTGCCCGCGACCGCCGCCGCATGGTCGAGAAGGCATGCCGCGACCGCGATGATGGCAACCGCCGCCAGCAACCTGCCGAAGCCGGACGCCGGCGGGTCCAGCCAGAAGTCTTCCTGTCGCTCCAGCCTACGGCCCGGCCTCTTCCACAGCACGAAAAACAGATTGTCCATGTGAACCTCCATCCGACCACAAAACCCGTGGCCGCCCGCAGGACGGCCGGACCGGATGGAAGCCGACATTTTTGCAGGCTTATTTTTTCCCGGAAGAGAAAGAGGCCGTCATCGTGCGGTGGTCCAAACAGCGCGGTGGTCTTCGCGCCCACTCGCGCTATAGTTGGCCTGACGCTGGCTCACCCAGGACAAGTTCACGACAACCCAGGAGGACTCCATGGACCGCACCGCAAACGCCGTCTGGAAAGGCAATCTGAAAGAGGGCAAGGGCACGCTCGACACGCAGAGCGGAACCCTGAACGGTACGCCCTATTCGTTCAAGGCGCGCTTCGAGGACGAAAGCGGCAAATCCGGAACCAATCCGGAAGAACTGATCGCTGCTGCCCATGCCGGCTGCTACGCCATGCAGCTCTCGCATTTCCTGGCCGAGAACGGCACCCCCGCAGCCGAGCTCGACGCCAAGGCCGTTGTGACGCTGGTTCCCGGCACCGGCATCACCGGCAGCGCGATCACGCTGGTCGGCAAGGTGCCCGGCATCGATGCCGCGAAATTCAAGGAATTGGCCGAAAAGGCCAAGGCCGAATGCCCGGTCTCCCAGGCGCTCGGCGCGATCAAGGTTTCGCTCGACGCCAGGCTGGGCTGATGAGCGTGGCCTGAAATGCCAAACGCCGGCCCCAGGTCCGGCGTTTGGCATTGGCGAAAGCGGTCGTGGCATCCAATCTCCCCCCTCGTGGGGGAGATGTCCGGCAGGACAGAGAGAGGCGCTGGCCCGCCGACGTCCCGGATTGCCGGCCTCAACCGCCCAGCGTATCAAGCCGGGCGCGCAGAGCCGCGACTTCCTGTTCCAGCGCGTCCAACCGCGCTTCCAGGTCGGAGGCAGGCGTAGCCGGCGCACTCCGTTGCGCCGATAGAGCTGCAACGTCCACAGGTCCAGAAAGCAGATGCACATAGCGGTCCTCGCGCTGGCCTGGCCCGCGCGGGATTTCCTGGACCAGCGGCGGCCGGCGGCCGATCAGCATGTCGAGTTCTGCGCGCAGGTCTTCGATCGACGCAAACCGCGCCAAGCGCTCGGCGCGCGCCAGCAGTTCATGCGCCGTCTGCGGTCCGCGCAGCAGGAGCAGGCCGAGCAACGCGGTCTGCGGCGTGGTCAGCGAGAAGCGCTGCGCCATCTGATGCTCATAGCGCTCCACGCGCGAGCCGAACATCTGCCGCACGAGTCCCTTCTGCTCGAGCAGCTTCAGGGCCCGGTGCACCTCCGTCTGCTCCAGCGCCATGACAGGCTCGCGCGCCGTCTTCTGGTTGGCCGCGGCAAGTGCCGCGTTGAGCGTCAGCGGATAGACGTCCGGCGTCAGCTCCTTCTTCTCGATCAGGCAACCGAGCACCCGCGCTTCGACGGGAGAGAGGATGGGAAGGTCATCGCTCATTGAAGTTCAGCCTCCCGGCGGTAAAAATCGATTGCAAGTGCCTGTGTGCGCGCCTGGCGGGCTTCGTCCCTGACCATGGCGGCAAGGTTCATGTGATGGTGACCATAGCGCGCTTCGAGATAGCGTGCGATTGCGATTGGGATGGGACCGGACCCCATCTCCCGCGTCTGGCTTTTCCGCTCGATCAGGCGACGGATTTCCTCGCTCGCAGGAGCCGGCACGTCCGTCTCGTCAAGGCATTCGCCAAGGTTCATCGGCGGCAGGCTGGCGAAGCGGCGCTGTTCCATCCAGTCGAGAGCCACCAGCGGGCGGATCAGGTAGAACAGCTTCTTCAGCTTCACTTCGCCGGAAAAACTGCCGATCTTGGCGACGTGCGAGCGCGCCAGGCCGAGATAGTGGTGCGATACCTTTCCCGGATCGACGATCTCGGCCAGCAGGTCGAGAAGGCGCGCGCGAAATCCCGCGACTTCTTCATAGACGATAGCCGACTTCGTCCATTCGACGATGACCGCATTGCCGCCGAGCGCCAGAAGCAAGGCCTTGCGCAGATCCCAGCCACCGGCATCGATCTCGCCTTCAATCGGGAATTCGATCACGTCGCGCGGCTGCTGCAGGACCAGATGATCCGAGATCGGCCTGATATAGACAAAACGGCAATCATAGTCGCTGTCGGGCGACGGAAACCCCCAGGCGCGACTGCCACTTTCGATGGCGAACAGGATTCTTACACCTTGCGCTCGCACCAGATCGAGTCGTGCCCGAATTGCTGCGACGGCGTCCAGGGAGAAATCAGCGGGTAACGTCGGCTTCAGACCGTTCTCCACCATCATCTTCTTGATCTCGGCAGCCGTGTCGCCGAAGGCGCACAGAAGAGAAAAACGATCGCCGTCAGACGCGCCGCTCCACCATCATTTTCTTGATCTCGGCGATCGCCTTCGCGGGGTTCAGCCCCTTGGGACAGGTCTGCGCGCAGTTCATGATGGTGTGGCAGCGATAGAGCCGGAACGGGTCTTCCAGATTGTCGAGGCGTTCTCCCTTGGCCTCGTCGCGGCTGTCGATCAGCCAGCGATAGGCCTGCAGCAGCGTCGCCGGGCCGAGATAGCGGTCGCCGTTCCACCAGTAGCTCGGGCACGAGGTCGAGCAGCAGGCGCACAGGATGCATTCGTAGAGCCCGTCGAGCTTCTCGCGGTCCTCGTGGCTCTGCAGCCATTCCTTGGCCGGCGTTGGCGACACCGTCTTCAGCCATGGCTCGATCGAGGCATGCTGGGCGTAGAAATTGGTGAGGTCGGGCACCAGGTCCTTGATCACGGGCATATGCGGCAACGGATAGACCTTGATCGCGCCTGAAACGTCGTCGCAGCCCTTGGTGCAGGCGAGCGTGTTCGAACCGTCGATGTTCATGGCGCAGGAGCCGCAAATGCCTTCGCGGCAGGAGCGGCGCAAGGTCAGCGTCGGGTCGATCTTGTTCTTGATCCAGAGCAGCGCGTCTAGCACCATCGGCCCACAATCGTCCATGTCGACGAAATAGGTGTCCATGCGCGGATTCTCGTCATCGTCCGGCGACCAGCGATAGATGCGGTATTCCCTGAGACGGGTGGCACCCTCCGGCTTCGGCCAGGTCTTGCCCTGCTGGATCTTCGAGTTCTTGGGGAGGGTGAGTTCGACCATTACCTCAGGTCCTTTCGGATGACGAGCTTCAGCCCGGACCAGATTTCATTCACGGCGGCGACCTTGACGTCGACAAGGTCGAGCTTGAGCGCTTCAGCGCGGACAATGCCCTCGGTGACGTCGGTGGGCACTTTCGACGCCTTCTTCGGCCAGGAGACCCAGACCATGCCGTCGCGCTTGATCGCCGTCTCGAGTGCGCCGAGGCGATCCTCGATCTCGGCGCGCTGCCGGGTGAAGGCGTGAACGGCGTCGTATTTCAGGGTTGCGCCCGAAATGCCGGACCATTCGGCCAACCGGTCGACCTCGGCAAAATCAACGGCTTCGGTGAGGCTCTCGAGTTCCCTTGGCAGCGCGGTGAAGGCGGCGATCATACCGTCCTTCAGGCCGAGCTTGGCCGGGAGGGGCGTATCGGAATATCCCGCCGCCGTCGCCATCGTCAGTACACCCTGGCCTTCGGCGCGATCTTTGCGAGACTGATGCCGCCGTCCTTTTCGGGCACCAGTGGCTCGGTGTGCACCGGCCGGTAGGTCAGCGTCACCGCGCCGTCCTCGCCGAGATGGGCGAGCGTGTGCTTGCGCCAGTTGGCGTCGTCGCGGGCGGAAAAATCTTCCCGCGCATGCGCGCCACGGCTCTCCTTGCGCGCCTCGGCGCCATGGACGGTGGTGATGGCGTTGGCCATCAGGTTTTCCAGCTCAAGCGTCTCGACCAGGTCCGAATTCCAGATCATCGAGCGGTCGAAGACTTTGACGTCCTTGAGCTCGGTCCAGATTTCAGAAATGCGCTTGCACCCGTTTTCGAGCGATTCCTGCGTACGGAACACCGCCGCGTCCTGCTGCATCGCCTTCTGCATCTTTTCGCGCAGAACCGCCGTCGGCGTCGAGCCGTTGGCGTGGCGCAGCCGGTCGAAGCGATCCATGATCTTGTCGACCGAAGCCTGGTTGGGCGACGGGATCGCCGCCTTGCGGTCGATGACCTGGCCGGCGCGGATCGCAGCGGCGCGGCCGAACACCACCAGATCGATCAGCGAGTTCGAACCCAGCCGATTGGCGCCGTGCACGGAAGCGCAGCCCGCCTCGCCGACCGCCATCAGGCCGGGCGAGACCCGGTCCGGATTTTCGGCTGTCGGGTTGAGCACCTCGCCCCAGTAATTGGTCGGCACGCCGCCCATATTGTAGTGCACCGTCGGCAGCACCGGAATCGGCTCCTTGGTCAGATCGACGCCGGCGAAGATTTTTGCCGACTCCGAAATGCCCGGAAGCCTTTCGTGCAAGACCGCCGGATCGAGATGATCGAGGTGCAGGAAGATGTGGTCCTTGTTCTTGCCGACGCCGCGGCCCTCGCGGATTTCCAGCGTCATGCAGCGCGAGACCACGTCACGCGAGGCGAGGTCCTTGGCCGACGGTGCGTAGCGCTCCATGAAGCGTTCGCCCTCGGAGTTGACGAGATAGCCACCCTCGCCGCGCGCGCCCTCGGTGATCAGGCAGCCGGCACCGTAAATGCCGGTCGGATGGAACTGCACGAACTCCATGTCCTGGAGCGGAAGCCCGGCCCGTGCGGCCATGCCGCCGCCGTCGCCGGTGCAGGTGTGCGCCGAGGTGGCGGAGAAATAGGCGCGACCATAACCGCCGGTCGCCAGCACCACCATCTTGGCCGAGAAGCGGTGTATGGTGCCGTCATCGAGATTCCACGCCACGACGCCGGTACAGGTGCCGTCCGGCTCCATGATCAGGTCGAGCGCGAAATACTCGATGAAGAACTGCGCATTGTTCTTCAGCGACTGGCCGTAGAGCGTGTGCAGAATGGCGTGGCCGGTGCGGTCAGCCGCGGCGCAGGTGCGCTGCACGGGCGGGCCATCGCCATAGTTCATCATGTGGCCGCCGAACGGCCGCTGGTAGATCTTGCCCTCTTCGGTGCGCGAGAACGGCACGCCGTAATGTTCGAGTTCGTAAACCGCCGCCGGCGCCTCGCGCACCATGTATTCCATGGCATCGACATCGCCCAGCCAGTCCGATCCCTTGACGGTGTCGTACATGTGCCACTGCCAGGAATCCGGACCCATATTGGAGAGCGAGGCGGCGATGCCGCCTTGCGCGGCGACCGTATGCGAGCGCGTCGGGAACACTTTGGTGATGCAGGCGGTGCGCAGCCCCTGTTCGGCCATGCCGAGAGTGGCGCGCAGGCCAGCGCCCCCGGCACCGACGATGACCACGTCGAATTTGTGGTCGACAAAGGTGTAGCCTGCCGCATTGGCTGATTTCGTGTCCTGGGCCAAGACTTCAGCCTCCGAATGCCAGTTTCAGCAGGGCGAAGAGCGAAGCGACGCCGACCGCTATGGTGAAGAATGTGTTTAGGGCGATCAGCGCAAGCTTCATGCCTTCGCCATGCACATAGTCCTCGATGATCACCTGCATGCCGATCCGCATATGATAGAGCGGCGAGATGAGCACCAGGGCCATGACCAGCGCCACGAACGGGTTGGCGAGCGCCGCCCGCACCTGCGCATAGCCGGCGCCGTTGAGCGCGATCAGGAAGCCGGTGAAAAACAGGATCAGCGGGATGTTGGCGATCGCCGTCAACCGCTGGAGCCAGAAATGCCCGGTGCCTTCGCGGGCTGAGCCCAGGCCGCGCACCTTGGCCAGCGGGGTACGCATGTCGGTGTTTTTCGCACTCATCACAAAGCTCCCCGCGCCATGTAGCCGGCAATCCAGATCAAGAGCGTGAGCAGGACCGAGCCGGCAAGCGTCGCCCAGGCGATCCTCGAGGCCGTGTGTTTTTCAAGGCCGGCGCCGGTATCCCAGATCAGATGGCGGACACCACCCAGCATGTGATGCATGAGCGCCCAGGTGTAGCCGAACAGGATGAGTCGGCCGAGCCACGTGCCGAAAGCCCAGTTCACCCAGTCGAAAGCCGGCTGCGAGGATGCCGCCGCCATCAGCCAGGCGACGACCAACAGCGTGCCGAAATAGAGCGCGCCCCCGGTGATGCGATGGATGATCGACATCGTCATGGTGATCGGCGGCCGGTAGACCGTCAGGTGCGGCGAAAGCGGCCGTTCGCGTTTGGCATGGGTGGCTGGTGATTTGCTCATGGCTGCCCCAGTTCGGCGTCTCCCGCCTCAGGTGGAAATGCGGCATTGCCGCTTCCGGTTGCGACTTCGGACAGCCGGTTTCTAATGCTCTTTTTGCACCGCGTCAAAGCCAGAAAACCGTTTCGAAAACGTAATTTAGTCTGACTAAAGCGCCGGATGCGGCTTCAATCGATTAGGGGCTGAACACCCGAAGCCGGCTCGATATCGCTGCGGTGCAGCATGTCTGGCCCAGGGTTCGGCCGAGTCGATATTTGCGTCACCGCGTGCAGGTCTGCGGCGTCGACCCCCTCTTCATCACCAGCGCTTCGCGTCCGTCGATCACGATTGCGTCATGCGTGACCGCCTGGTAGCGGCTGCTCTGGTTGGCCGGCGACGCCGCGAACTCCTCGGTGGCGCCTTCCTGCCCGACCACCCGCAGCGACGCGCCGAGATTTTGGATGGTGATCATGCCGCCATTGCCACATCTATAGGTGGCCATGCCCGTGGTGAGGCGTGGCGCGGTGAGATCCGTGGTGATCTTGGTCGCCGGTGGCGCGGGCTGTTGCTGGGCGGGAGCGGCAGGCGCCACCACGGGTGTAACCGTGCTCGCGGCCTTGGGAGCGCCGTCTTCCGGTACACAGGCACCGGCCGCGAGAAGCAGCGAAATAACGAACGACACCCGAACCGTTCGGCCAAACATCATGTGCTGCGCCCCCATGCCGCAGGCACGCTAGCCACGCGGCACGCCAAGATCAAGTTCACCCCGACCGGCCATGTCGACCGGTTGGGGACATCGGCGGCGAACCACAAAATTAACCATGTTCATTAAGAAACGGCCATCGAGCCGCCCCTCCCCTTAACAAAGGTTAAGAAAGGGTTAATTTCCGATTCGGATCGGATCGGGCGCGATCTCTCTCGCGCCGACGAAGGGAGAGCGACATGCGTTCTAAATCAGTACGGGCCAAATTAGTGCTGGCAAGCGTCGCGGTCACGCTGACAGCACTTGCCGTTGCGGTGGCCGCGCCGGCCGAGGCCGGCTTGCGCCATCACGACCGCGTTTACGCCGATTCGTTCGGCAATCTCGTCATCGACAGCGCCGCCGGCTACAAACGCATCATCGTCGGCGAAGGCAAGCTGGCCAGGCAACTGTCCGACTACACCAGCGCCGGCCAGCCCAAGGTGATCTACCAGAACGAATCCGACGACATATCGGGCGACGGGGGTTGCTATCGCCCGCCTGTGTTCGTCAAGGGCCGCTCCTATATGTACGGCCTTTCCGACGGCGAGATGCCGGAGCTCAGCCCCTGCCGCTGATACGGGGCTGGCCGATTTTTACCAGGGCCAGCCCATCGGCTGGCCCGGTGGAGACACGAACGCAGTCGCGCCCGGCATTCTTTGCCAGGTAGAGCGCTTCATCCGCACGCCGCATCAGGTCGGGGAAACCCTCGCCCATGTGAAGCTCGGCAATGCCGAAGCTCGACGTGCAGCGGCTGTCGGCCGGCAACCCGTTGATGGGCAACGCGCCGAATGCGTGGCGGGTGCCTTCAGCCGGGCGGCCGCAAGATTGACTCCTGTCAGCCAGCCTTGAGCGGCTCCGGCACGAACACCGTCTCCGGCCGCTCGTAGGAGAGGCGCACGCTGTCGCGGCCATTTTTCTTGGCCTTGTAAAGCGCCTCGTCGGCCCGGCGCATCAAGGGTTCCAGCGTCTCGTCACCACTGCGGGCCGCCACGCCGAAACTGGCGGTGACTTTCGTGCCGGCGGGAAGCCCGTCGACGCCGCCGGCCGAATAGAGTGTGCGCACCGCTTCGGCGAACAGCCTGGCGGCGGCGAGATCGGTCAGCGGCAGGAGCACGGCAAACTCCTCGCCGCCGATGCGGCCCGCGGCACCCCGTGCTCCGGCGGCAGAGCGCAGCTTGGCGGCGAAGTCCGCGATCACCCGGTCGCCGGCCGCGTGCCCGTGCGCGTCGTTGAGGGCCTTGAAATGGTCGAGGTCGGCCAGCACCAGCGCCACCGGGAATCTGGCCATGGCGCAATGCTGCAGCAGCATGGCGGCGCGTTCCTCGAATCCTCGGCGGTTGAGCAGCCCCGAAAGCGGATCGGTATAGGTCTCCGTCTTCAGCGCCTTCATCACGTCGAGCGCGGCGGCGGTGAAGAGGCAAAGCGCGATCAGCAGCGACAGCAGCGCGTGCGACAACAGCGCGGTCGTCCAGTAGGACGAGTCGTAGAAGCCGTCATAGCTGGCGAAGGGTCCGTGCGCGATGACCACCACCAGGGTGCGCACGAAGAAATTGACGCTGGACAGCAGCGACAGCAGGAACAGGATCTTTTCTGTCGGGCCATTGTTGCGCACCGGCCGCAGTTCGGCGGCGACGAGCAGGCTGACGCCACCGAAGCCGAAATTCATCGCCAGGATGCGCCAGGTGAGATCCGGCGTGACGAACAGGAACCACGCGAATGCCGCAAGGCCGCCGCCCGCCAGAACGGCGATCCCTACTCCGGGCACCTTCCTGCCGTAGCGGGCGATGATGGCACCGGACAGGCAGCAGCCGGCGATGGTGAAGCAGATGTTCGACACCAGCTTGGTCAGCGCCAGGCCGATGGGCAAGGTGAAATACTGGAACAGGAACCCGGGCGCCGAAAGGCAATAGCTGAGCGCCAGCACCGCCAGATAGGGACGATGGCGTTGATGGAACCACAGCACGAGGAACGCCGCGCCGAGCGCCAGCGCGATCGTCGGATTGAGCAACGCTATCAACAGGCCAGTGTCCAAAGGACCGTGACTTCCCCTCGTTTGACGTCGGGGAAGACCATAGAGGGCAAGCCCAAACAAGCGGTTAAGCGAAGGCGCATATGCGGCGCCGTGAATGAAGAAAGGCCCGGACAGCGATGCTGTCCGGGGCCCCGGATGCGCTCGGGATCGAGGCGGCCTACTTCCAGTCGCGGATGTCGACGAAGTGGCCGGCGATCGCCGCCGCCGCCGCCATTGCCGGCGACACCAGATGGGTGCGGCCCTTGAAGCCCTGCCGGCCCTCGAAATTGCGGTTCGAGGTCGAGGCGCAGCGTTCATGCGGCTTCAGCCGGTCGTCGTTCATGGCCAGGCACATCGAGCAGCCCGGCTCGCGCCAGTCGAAACCGGCGGCAAGGAAGATCTTGTCCAGCCCCTCGGCTTCCGCCTGCTCCTTGACCAGGCCGGAGCCCGGTACGATCATGGCATCGACATGCGGGCTGACCGTCTTGCCTTCGACCACCTTGGCGACGGCGCGCAGATCCTCGATGCGGCCATTGGTGCAGGAGCCGATGAAGACGCGGTCGAGGGTGATGTCGGTGATCTTCGTCCCCGGCGTCAGGCCCATATAGTCGAGCGCGCGTAGCTTGGAGCTGCGCTTGTTCTCGTCGGTGATGTCTTCCGGGTTCGGCACGATGCCTTGCACGGAGACGACGTCCTCGGGCGAGGAGCCCCAGGAGACGATCGGCGGCAGCTTGGCCGCGTCGAGCACGATCACCTTGTCGAAATGCGCGCCTTCGTCGGTCCGCAGCGTCTTCCAGTATTCGAGCGCCGCGTCCCAGGCAGCGCCCTTGGGCGCGCGCGGCTTGTCCTTGACATAGGCGAAAGTGGTCTCGTCCGCCGCGATCAGGCCGGCGCGCGCACCGCCCTCGATCGACATGTTGCAGATCGTCATGCGGCCTTCCATCGACAGCGCACGGATCGCCTCGCCGGCATATTCGATGACATAGCCGGTGCCGCCGGCGGTGCCGATCTCGCCGATGATGGCGAGGATGATATCCTTGGCGGTGACGCCTTCGGGCAACACGCCATCGACGCGCACCAGCATGTTCTTGGCCTTGCGCTGGATCAGCGTTTGCGTCGCCAGCACATGCTCGACCTCGGACGTGCCGATGCCGTGCGCCAGCGCGCCGAAAGCGCCATGGGTGGACGTGTGGCTGTCACCGCAGACGATGGTCATGCCCGGCAGCGTAAAGCCCTGCTCGGGGCCGATGATGTGGACAATGCCCTGGCGGATATCGTTCTCGGAATAATACTCGACGCCGAAATCCCTGGCGTTCTTGGCCAGCGCCTCGACCTGGATGCGGCTTTCCTCGTTCTTGATGCCGAACTTGCGCTCGGGCGAGGTCGAGACATTGTGATCGACCACGGCCAGCGTCTTTTCCGGGTGACGGACTTTCCGGCCGCTCATGCGCAGGCCTTCGAAGGCCTGCGGGCTGGTCACCTCATGGACGAGGTGGCGGTCGATATAGAGCAGGCAGGTGCCATCGTCCTGGCGGTCGACGACATGGTCGTCGAAAATCTTGTCATAGAGGGTGCGCGGTGCGCTCATGTGCGTAAATCCGTCGATATGAGAATGGGAAAGAGCTGATGCCGCAAGCCCGCGGCCGGCCGGCAGGGATCAGCGAAGTCGGCTGGTCAGGGCGCCGGACACACGCGCGGAGAAGCGCGACGGCAGGCGTTTTCTGTCCTGCAGCACGAATCCCTTGTAAGCCGGATCGCCAAAAAGCTCTTCCATGGCCGGGTAGATAGCAATGTTTTGGCTTTTCGGCAATTGCGGCGTGACGGCTCAAAGTCGAGGCGTTGGCGCTGCCCCTCACCTGCCTGCCGGCATCCTCTCCCCGTATAGTGACGGGGAGAGGGGACGCAGTCATCGATGGTTTCGCCAATCATCAATGTTGCAGGAATAGAGCCGGCGTTGCGGCCAGCCTCCTTCTCCCCGTCACTATACGGGGAGAAGTGCCCGGCAGGGCGATGAGGGGCGGCGCGAACGCCGGGCAATTGCCTCAGATCACCTCGAACACAAAAGTCCTCACCAGCGCTTCCGGCTCGGCGATCGCATAGCAGCGAAACCACGGGCTTGCCTCCACCGCCCGCCACTTTCCTGCCTGCTCCAATTCATCGAACACCGCCTGAAACCCACCACTCTCAAACACCTGGTCGCGCACGGTGAAGATGGCGTGGCCGCCCTTTTTCGTGATGCGCACCAGTTCGTGCAGGCTAGACGCCGGCGCGTGGCTGATGGTGAATACACCGGTGGAGAAGAAGGCGCGGAAATGGCCGTCCGGCCATGGCAGCGGCCCGCCCAACATCGCCTGCTTCAGCTCGCTGTAGGCATTGCGGCTGCCGGCGATCTCGAGCATGTCGTCCGACAGGTCCAGTCCGGCAATATCGGCGTAGCCCAGCGCCTTCAGCGAAGGTCCGGACAGGCCGGTGCCGCAGCCGGCGTCGAGCAGCGGCCCTTCGCCTACAGGCACGTGGCGCGTCACCCAGGCGGTGATCAGGAACGGCAGCAAATAGCCGAGCGAGGCGGTCTCGCTGTCATAGGTCGCGGCCCATGCGGCATAGGCCTGTGCCAGCGTTTCGGGCGTATCGGCCGTGTAGACCGAATCCAGCGCCGCATTGGCGTTGTCGATGTTCATGGGCATGCTCCTCCTCCGGGACGCCGCCCGAGCCTAACGCTGTCCTGGCTGAAAAACTATTCCTCGTGCTGGCGGCGCAAACGCCGCTCCAGCGCCCTGAGCGACAGCGACAGGCCGACGGTGAGGATGAGATAGATGTAGGCCGTTATCGAATAGGTCTCGAAGAAGCGGAATGAGCCGGCCGCATACACCTTGCCCATCTGCGTGATGTCGGCGACGCCGAGCACCGACACCAGCGAGGAATCCTTGACCAGGGCGACGAAATCATTGCCGAGCGGCGGCAGGATGGTGCGGATCGCCTGCGGAAACACGACCAGCCGGAAGCGCTGCGCGCGGCTCAGCCCCAAAGCCTTCGCCGCCTCGATCTGGCCTTTCTCGACCGACTGGATGCCGGCCCGGAAAACCTCCGAGATGAAGGCCGAATAGCCGATGGTCAGCGCCATAATGGCGCGCCACAGCAACGACATGTCGCGCACCAGCAGCTCGCCGAGAATGCCGGCGCTTTGCAGCGGTGCGGTCAGCGCGTTCCAGGCCGCGACGAAGGCCGGCGCGCCGGCAAAAGCTATCCAGAACAGCAGCACCAGGATCGGCACGCCGCGGATGATCTCGACATAGAAGCGCGCGATCTGCCGCAGCCAGGTCGAGCCCGACAGGCCCATCAGCGCAATGCCGAGGCCGATGATCGACGCCAGGACGAAAGCGACCACGGTGACGAAGACGGTGATGCCGATGCCCTTGGCGACAGTGGCGAAGACCTGGGCGTAGAGGTCGCTGGTGGCGATGAAGAGGGCGGCCGCCAGCGCAAGGACGCCGGCAACGGCGAGCCACCAGGGGAATTCGGGTTTGGAGATGGAGGGCGGCGCCATCAGGCAGCGTAAAGAGTGTCGAAGGATGGCACCCAGGCGCCCCCCTCTGTCCTGCCGGACATCTCCCCCTCTAGGGGGGAGATCGGCAGCTTCAAGCTCTCCGCCAGTTCTGCAATGTTGGAGACTGGCGAAAGCGGAGACGACATCCAATCTCCCCCCTTGAGGGGGGTGAGAAGTGGTCCGCGCAGCGGACGGGAAGCCAATTGCTTGGCTTTCCGAACGACGAACGCCCGAAGCGACAGCGAAGGGCCGGGCCCGACAGAACAGAGGGGGGCGCCTGGGCGCCGAGTTAGCGTGAATAAAGGTGCACGATCTTTATGCGATGCGCGTAGCAACGAAATTACTGCCCCATCTTGTAATCAAGAAACCATTTCTTGTTCAGCGCATCCAGCGTCCCATCCGCCTTGAGCGCGGCGATCGCGGCATTGACCGGTTTCACCAGATCGGACCCCTTGGGGAAGATGAAGCCGAAATCCTCGGTGCCGAGCGGGCCGCCGATCAGCTTCAGCTTGCCCTCCGAAGCGTCGACATAGCCCTTGCCCGCGGTGCCGTCGGTCAGCACGACATCGACGTCGCCGGATTTCAGCGCCTGAACCGTGGCGCCGAACGTCTCGAACAGTTTGATCCGCGGGTTCTGTTCATTGCCGTCGAGCACGCTGTAGACGGCGGTGTAGAACGGCGTGGTGCCGGCCTGTGCGCCGATCAGTCCGTCCTTGAAGGCGCCGAAGGTCTTGGCGTCGGTGAAGCGGCTTTCGTCGCCGCGCACCAGCATGAACTGTTCCGAGCGCATGTAGGGGTCGGAGAAGTCGACCTTCTCCTTGCGGTCGTCCTTGATGGTGATGCCGGTCATGCCGATGTTGTACTGGTTGTCGGAAACCGCCTGGATCATCGCATCCCAGGAGGTGTTCTGGTACTCGACCTTGAAATTCAGCCGCTTGGCGATCTCGTTCATCGCGTCATATTCCCAGCCGATCTGTTTGCCGGTCTTGGCATCGATGAACTGCAGCGGCGGGTAGGCGTTTTCGGTCACCACCACGACCTTCTTGCCGCCGAGATCGGGCAGCGCCTGCGCGAAGGCGGCAACGGGCGCCAGGACCAGAGCCAACAGGCCGGCCAGCAGCAATTTCGATTTGGTCATGACACACTCCCCGGAAATTGAAAGCGCCCGGATATCGACCGGGCTTACAGGAAAATCCGGCGCCGACTTTAGCTTTCCGCAAGCGCCATGCAAGACGGTCCGCTGCGTCGGGACAGCCGAAAACGGATTTGCATGCCTTCAATCGGAAGATTCCGCAACGATGCGTGCTACGACTGCGTTGACTGCCAGGATTTTCCCGTGTCCGGGACCGACGCTTCCGTATCCGTCGACCGGTCATCGGCCACAGCGCTGCGCAGGCCCGCGACAAGATGGGTGAGCGTGCCGTGCAAGGACTTCGCTTCGCCTGGTCCGAGCGGCACGCTGCAGGCAAGCGCGGCGGCCACATCCTTCATGCGGGCGCGCAGCGCCTGGCCCTTGGCCGTCGGCTCGACCAGCACCCGGCGCTCGTCGGCGGCATCGCGCCGGCGGGTGACGAGGCCGCCCGCCTCCATCCGCTTGAGCAGCGGCGTCAGCGTCGCCGAATCCAGGCCGAGCGCTTCGCCAAGGTCGCCCACCGTGCTCGGCGCGCGTTCCCACAGCGCCAGCATCGCCAGATATTGCGGATAGGTCAGGCCGAGCGGATCGAGCAACGGCCGGTAGAGCTTGGTCATCAGACCGCTCGCCGAATAGAGCGCGAAGCAGAGCTGCTGATCGAGCCGTGGCACCGGGATCGCCCCGGCGGCCCCCGCCGGGACGTCTGTGGCTTTCGTTTCGACCTTTGTCGTCATGCCGCCTTTACCGAAAGCGCCACCTCGACATTGCCCCTGATGGCGTTCGAATAGGGACAAACCTGGTGCGCCGCCGATACAAGCGCTTCCGCCGCCGCCTGATCAAGGCCTTTCGTGTCCACTGCCAACGCGACGCCGAGCCTGAAGCCCTCGCCGTCGGGGAGCAGGCTGACCGTCGAACTTATCGCGGCATCCTCGAGCGGCAGTTTCTGCTTACGCGCGACGAAGCGGACGGCGCTTTCGAAGCAGGCGGCATAGCCGATGGCGAAGAGCTGCTCGGGATTGGTGGCGCCGCCCGGTCCGCCGAGCTCCTTGGGCATCGCCAAATCGAGCTTGAGCAGGCTGTCGCTGGTCTCGCCATGGCCGGCGCGACCGCCGGTTACGTGGGCCTGTGTGGTGTAGAGTGCCATATCGTAGTCTCCAATCATATTGTGAACGATTATTTAGTACACGATATAATTGGGCGTCAACCAGCATTCCGGAGCTGAAAGCGTTCACAGTCTGGTGAATCGAAAAAAGGCGGCCGAAGCCGCCTTTTCAAAAAAGCCTTCGTCGAAATCTTATTCGGCGGGAGTCGCTTCGGCGGCCTTGGCTGCCTCGGCCTCGGCGGCCGCCTTCTTCTCGGCGGCTTCCTTGGCTGCCGTCTCGGCGGCCAGCGCCTGGGCGGCGGCGACCTTCTCGGCCTCGATGCGGGCCTTCTCGGCGTTCAGCGCGTCGCGCTCCTCATCGTTGAGCTTGCGGGCGCGCACGCCGGTGTTTTCCGAAATACGGGCCGACTTGCCGCGACGATCGCGCAGGTAATAGAGCTTGGCGCGACGCACCTTGCCGCGGCGCACGATCTCGACGCCTTCGACCATCGGCGAAAAAACCGGGAACACGCGCTCGACGCCTTCGCCGTAGGAGATCTTGCGGACGGTGAAATTTTCCTGGAAGCCGGAGCCGGAACGGGCGATGACGACGCCTTCATAAGCCTGGACGCGGGTGCGGGTGCCTTCGGTCACGCGGACCTGGACGCGCACGGTGTCGCCGGGCTGGAATTCGGGAAGCTTGCGCTTGGCTTCGATCTTGGCGGCCTGTTCGGCCTCGAGCTGACGGATGAGATCCATCTAAAAATCCACTTCTTGTTCTTCCGACAGTCAGAGCGCCCTACGCTTACCTTGCAGTTCCATTGACCGCTCGGCTATGTCCTTTGTCTCCAAGACATTTGTCTCCTAGACATCGGGCAGGGGCGACTACACCGTCATTGTTGACGGGTCCGGAAGATTGTTCTTGCCGGTACGGGCGGGCACATACAGCTATTTCGGCGCTTTGTCACGCCTTGCCCATGCATTTTTTGCCGGCACGGCTCCCGGCATGGCACCATCATAATCCTGCCGTGCCGGGTTGCGCCGGTCCGGCAAGCTTCCTTATAGCACACTTCTTCACGGCGGCCTTCCATGTCTGTTCTCGATGCTGTCCTGCTGCTCCTGGCGGGCTTTCTGTCAGGCGCCGCCAACGCGGTCGCCGGTGGCGGCACCTTCATCACCTTCGGCGCCATGACATTGGTCGGTGTGCCGCCGATCGTGGCCAACGCCACCTCCTCGGTGACGCAATTTCCCGGTTACATCACCTCGACGCTCGCCTACTGGGCAGACATCAGGCATTTCTGGCGCGGCGCGCTGCTGCTGTGCCTGATCTCGGCGATTGGTGCGCTGGCCGGCGCGCTGATCTTGCTGGCGCTCGACAATCCGTCCTTTCGCGCCCTGGTGCCATGGCTGCTTTTGGGCGCGACGGCGCTGTTCGCCGCCGGGCCCTGGCTGAAGCCGGCACCCAAACCCGGACATGAAGCGGCCGTGGGATCGCTCGCCGGTTCACTCGCGCAATTCATCACCGCCATCTATGGCGGCTTCTTCGGCGCCGGCATGGGCGTGATGATGCTGGCGACGCTCGGCCTGACCCAGGCCGGCGACTACCACCGGCTAAACGCGCTCAAGAACATGCTGGCCGTGGTCATCGCCGCAATCGCCATCGTCGTCTTCGTCTCGGGAGGCGTCGTCGCCTGGCCGCAGGCGATCATCATGATCCCGGGAGGCGCGCTGGGCGGCTATGCCGGCGTCTGGATCGCCAAGCGCGTGCCGCAGAACGTGGTGCGCGGCTTCGTCATCGCCGTCGGCCTGTTTCTGGCTTTTTATTACTTCAGCAAAGGCTGAGCACCCAGAAGATCGGGTCGCCGCTCTTGCGTCAGTCTTTCCGACTGCTCACGCCGCCAGGCGGCGATCTTCTTGTGGTTGCCGGAGATCAGAACTTCGGGAATCTCCCGGCCTTCGAATTCCTGCGGCCGTGTGTAGTGCGGATGTTCGAGCAGGCCGTTCTCGAAACTCTCTTCCTCGCCCGACACGGCATTGCCCATCACGCCGGGTAGCAGCCGCACCACCGCGTCGAGCAGCACAAGTGCCGCGGGCTCGCCGCCGGACAGAATGAAATCGCCGATCGAGACTTCCTCCAATCCCCGCGCGTCGATCACCCGCTGGTCGACGCCTTCGAAGCGGCCACACAGGATAACGGCGCCTGGCCCGGCGGCCAGTTCGCGCACGCGGGCCTGCGTCAGTGGTTTGCCGCGCGGGCTCATCAGCAGGCGTGGGCGCACATCGCCCGCTGGCGAGGCATGGTCGATCGCCCTGGCCAGCACATCGGCGCGCATCACCATGCCGGCGCCGCCGCCGGCCGGCGTGTCGTCGACGGTGCGATGCTTGTCGGCGGCGAAGTCGCGGATCTGGATCGCATCCAGCGACCATGTGCCGGCCTCCAGCGCCCGCCCGGCCAACGATAGGCCGAGCGCCCCCGGAAACATCTCGGGATAGAGCGTCAGCACCGACGCGGCAAAACTCACCGGTTGCCCCCGGCGTCACGCGGTCCGCGCGGCCTGCCCTTCGGGTCGAAATCATCCTCGCGCGACGCTTCGCCATCCTCCTCGACCAGCCCGGCCGCGACCGGGTCGACGCGGACGAAACCCTCGGCGATCGACACCTGCGGCACGGCGGCCTGCGTGAATGGGATCAGCACACCCTTGCGCCCCTCGAGCGTCACATCGAGAATGTCGCCGCCACCGAAATTGTGCACCGCGACGACCTTGCCGATGACAGCACCGGTGTCATCCCGGATTTCCAACCCGATCAGGTCGGCATGGTAGAATTCGTCTTCCTCGCCGTCGTCCGGCAGCATCGAGCGGTCGACGAACAGTTCCGTACCGGCGAGCGCCTCGGCCGCGTTGCGGTCGCTGACGCCCTTGAACCGCACCACGACGACGGTGTTGGCCGGCCTTATGTCCGTTATCTGGAAAGCCCGGCCGTCCCTGGCGTAGAGCGGGCCGTAGTCGGCCAGCGCCATTGGATCGCCGGTGAAGGTTTTCACCCTGAGCTCGCCCTTGATGCCGTGCGCTGCACCGATCACGGCCATCTGGACGGGGTTTTGCAGCTTGCTCATGGCGAAAAATCCTTTGCCCCTGCTCTAGCGCCGCCTCGCCGTCATTTCAATGACGGGCTCTTCACCGGTTCCTAACCCGGCTGCCGGAAAATGACGGCGAACCGGAAAAGACCCCCATGCAGGAATTCCTCATCCCGGCAAAGCCCGATCTCCAGTCGGCGCGTGAAAACTGGCTGAAGATGCTGGCGCGCGAACGCCGGCTGTCACCGGAGACCGTCGAGGCGTATGAGCGGGACACGCGTCAGTTCCTGCACTTCCTCACCGGCCATATCGGCGGACCGCCCGGCATTTCAGATATCGCCGACCTGCGCCCGGCCGACCTGCGCGGCTTCCTCGCCGCCCGCCGCAATGCCGGTGCCGGCGCACGCACGCTTGGCCGCGGATTGGCCGGCATCCGTTCACTGCTGCGCTTCCTCGAACGGCGAGGCCTGGCCAATGCGGCAGGTGCGGCTGCCTTGCGCGCGCCACGCCAGCCCAAATCGCTGCCCAAGCCGCTGACGGCGAGCGATGCCAGGCACGTGGTCTCCGTCGAGGGTCAGCTGGCGGAAGAACCCTGGATCGCCGCCCGCAACGCCGCCGTGCTGACGCTGCTCTATGGTTCGGGCCTGCGCATTTCGGAAGCGCTTGGCCTCGGCGCCGCCGATCTGGCATCGGAAGCCGACACCGTGTTGCGCGTCACCGGCAAAGGCGGCAAGACGCGGCTGGTGCCGGTGCTGCCGGTGGCGCTCCGGGCGATCGCCGAATACCGCCGGCTGTGCCCCTACCATCTCGATCCGAAGGGGCTGCTGTTTCGCGGCGCGCGCGGCGGCCCGCTCAACCCGGCCATCATCCAGCGCGCCATGGCCAAACTGCGCTCGGCGCTCAACCTGCCCGACACCGCGACGCCGCATGCCTTGCGCCATTCCTTCGCCACCCATCTGCTCGGCCGAGGCGGCGATTTGCGCACCATCCAGGAATTGCTCGGCCACGCCAGCCTGTCGACAACGCAGATCTACACCGGCGTCGACACCGCAAGACTGCTGGAAATCTACGAATCCGCTCATCCGAGGGCATGAACCCTTCAATTTTGCGGTCCCGATTAACGGTTTTGCCGCTTTTCGGTCCTAGTAATGGGATCATGAAACGCGTCATCGCCATCGCCGACCGTGCAGCTTCCGTCTCGCTGAAACTGCTTGTCGCGCTCAACGTGCTGTTTTTCCTGTCCTTCCTTGCTGTCCTGCTGTTCGCCGCCGGCAGGGCGCACGCGGAAATCCCGGCCTGCACCGGCGCCGACATGCTGTCGGCCTTGCAGAAGGGCAGCCCTGCCACTTACGACAAGATCGAGGCGGAGGCGGCCGCCACGCTCAACGGCAAGGGCCTGCTATGGAAGCTGGAAAAATCAGGCGAACAGCCATCCTACCTGTTCGGCACCATGCACATGACCGATCCGCGCGTCACCACGCTGCCGGCATATGCACAGAAGGCCTTTGACGCCGCCGGCACCCTCATCATCGAAACCACCGACGTGCTCGACAAGCAGAAGATGATGACGGCGATGCTGAAGGAGCCGGACCTGATGATGTTCACCGACTCCACGACGCTGTCGTCATTGCTGTCGCCGGACGACGCGGCGGCGATGAACGCAGCGCTTGACGCGCGCGGCATCCCGCCGGCAACGGTCGCCAAGATGAAGCCGTGGATGCTGTCAGCCATGATGGCGCTTCCGGCTTGCGAACTCGCCCGCCAGTCCAGCGGCGCGCCGGTGCTCGACGTCAAGCTGGCCGAGAGCGCCAAGGCGGCCGGCAAGCCGGTGGAAGGATTGGAAACGGCCGAGAGCCAGCTGCGCGCCATGGCCTCGCTGCCACTCGCCTTTCACATGAAGGGTCTGGTCGACACGCTGAAGCTGGGCGACAAGGTGAACGACATCAACGAAACCATGATCGTGCTCTACCAGCGTGGCGACACCGGCATGTTCTGGCCGCTGTTCCGCGCCGCCATGCCCGACGAGCAGAACGACCCCGCGGGCTATGCCGCCTTCGAGGAGACCATGATCACCAGCCGCAACAAGGTGATGGTCGATCATGCCGGGCCGATCCTGGCCAAGGGCAACGCCTTCATGGCGGTCGGCGCGCTGCATCTTCCCGGTCCAGAGGGACTGGTCGAGGATTTTCGTAAAGCCGGCTATACTGTCACGGCGGTGGGGCTTTAAGCCCTATTTGATCAAGACCTGAGCCAGCATCGCCGGAACGATGATGCGGTGAAACGGCATGATGATGGCGAGATAGGTCCGCCCAAGCAGATTGTGCGTCTTCACGATCGTCGACGCAGCCACCTCCTGCCGGCCCGCGCCGAGATCGTTCACCTCCACCAGGATGCGGAAATCGAGATGCCGGTCGTCCAGTCCAAGGACGACCCTGCCATGTGCCTGGCTGATGAGCGGAAATATGCCGATCCTGCTTTCCGGCGGTGCGTCGGGTTCCGCCCCCGTTTTCAGCCCAAATGGCCTGACCGCAAGGTTGCGCAGTTGCGTCAGCCGGCCGACCCATCCCGGTGTCCGCCCCAGCACGCGTTCGGCCGCGCCAATGGCGGTCAGGGCAAGGCCATCGGTTATCAGCACATATCGGTCGGCGAACTGAGCGCCGGCAAGAGCACCTTTGGGATCAGGAAAAGTCTGTGCAGTTGGCGTCATACCGGCAAATCCCTCGTAACCAACGATAGCATCGGCTGGTGTGGCTCGCTGCGTGGCGAAACGCCGCCTGGCCGACGTATTCATCGCGGTTGGCGCACTGCATCTTCCCGGTCCAGAGGGACTGGTCGAGGATTTCCGCAAAGCCGGCTATACTGTCACCGCTGTCAATTGAGTCGGATGGCAGCTGGCGGATCTGACCGTCGTATTTTCGGCGTGTCCCTCCGCTAGCGTGAAACCTGTTCAACGATGGCGCGTTGATGTCTGTTGATTGATAATTTTCATCCACGGAGGACACTTTCATGGCGAACACACCAAACGACTCTCCCAGGCCAAGCGGCGGCGGCGGCGGCAGCCCTTGGCTGATTGCGCTGGTCGTCGTTATTCTGGCGATTGTCGCGTATTACGTTTTCGGAAGAAGGGGTGAGCATCCGGCACCCGCCGAGCCGCCAGCAGCCAGCACACCGGCCCCGGCGCCGGCACCGGCTGAACCGATGAAGCCCGCCGAACCCGCGCCGGCTCCCGCGCCCGCCCCGGCGCCAGCGCCCGCTCCGGCACCAGCGCCGGCTCCCGCGCCTGCACCGGCTCCCGCGCCTGCACCAGCGCCTGCGCCGGCCCAGTAAGCGGCTCGATATCAAAGACGAACGGCCCGCTGAAAGGCGGGCCGCTTTGTTTTGGGCGACGCCATCGTCATCCTCGGGCTTGACCCGAGGATCCATGCCGCGACACCAACAGGGGAGCGCGGCGGCTGCTCCGCCCTGGATGACGAAGCGTTGGACGCCCCTTAAATGTGGATCGGCTTGAAGAAGGTGGCCAGTGCCGCTTCCTTCACCGCTTCCGACATCGTCGGATGCGCGTGGCAGGTGCGGGCGAGGTCTTCCGACGAGCCGCCGAACTCCATCAGCACTGCTGCCTCGTGGATCATCTCGCCGGCGCCGAAGCCGACGATATGGACACCGAGCACGCGGTCGCTCTGCTTGTCGGCCAGGATCTTCACGAACCCGTCGGTGTGCAGCATGGCGCGTGCGCGGCCGTTGGCGGTGAAGGGAAATTTGCCGACCTTGAAGTCGATGCCGGCCTTCTTCAGCTCTTCCTCGGTCTTGCCGACCGAGGCGATCTCCGGACTGGTGTAGACGACGCTCGGAATGACGTCATAGTTCACATGCCCGGCCTGGCCGGCGATGGTCTCGGCCACCGCCACGCCCTCGTCCTCGGCCTTGTGCGCCAGCATCGGCCCGGCGATCACATCGCCGATGGCGTAGATGCCGGGAACATTGGTCCTGAGATGCCCGTCGGTCTTGACCCGGCCGCGCTCGTCGACCTCGACCCCGGCTTCCTTGAGGCCGAGGCTGTCCGAAAGGGCACGGCGCCCGGTCGAGATCAACACCACGTCGGCATCGATGGTTTCGGAGGCGCCGCCCTTGACCGGCTCGAAGGTAACGGTCGCGCCCTTCTTGGCCTTGGCGACGCCGGTGACCTTGGCGCCGAGCTTGAACTCGAATCCCTGCTTCGACAAAAGACGCTGGAACTGTTTCGACACCTCGCCGTCCATGCCGCCCAAAATGGTGTCGAGGAACTCGACCACGGTGACCTTGGCGCCGAGCCGGGCCCAGACCGAGCCGAGTTCGAGCCCGATGACACCGCCGCCGACCACCACCAGACGGCTGGGCACCTTCTCCAGCGACAGCGCACCGGTCGACGACACGATGATTTTCTCGTCGAAGTCGACCTTGACGCCGGGAATGCCGGCGACGTCGGAACCGGTGGCGATGACGACGTTCTTGGTCTCGATCTCCTCGACCTTGCCGTCCTCGCCGGTCACCGACACCTTGCCGGCGGCGATCACCTTGCCGATGCCGCGAAAACTGTCGATCTTGTTCTTCTTGAACAGGAAGGCGACGCCGTTGACGTTGGACGACACCGTCGCGTCCTTGTGGGCCATCATTTTCTTCAAATTCAGCTTGGGTGCCGGGATTTCGACACCGAGCGTGTCGAAGGAATGGCCGGCCTCGGCGAACATTTCGGAGGCATGAAGCAGCGCCTTGGACGGGATGCAGCCGATGTTGAGGCAGGTGCCGCCGAAGGTCGCGTTCTTCTCGATCACCGCGACCTTCAGCCCGAGCTGTGCCGCCTTGATGGCGCAGACATAGCCGCCCGGTCCCGAGCCGATGATAACCACGTCATAAGCCATGTTTGTTTCCCTTTTGCTTGGGGCTCAGCGGCCGCCGCTGACATTCAGGATCGCGCCCGTCGTATAGGACGCGGCGTCGGATAAAAGATAGAGGACCGCGCCGGCGACTTCATCCGCCGTTCCCGTTCTCTTCATCGGCAGCAGGTCGCGGACCCGTTCTATCCGGTCCGGTTGGCCGCCCGAGGCATGGATGTCGGTGTCGATGATGCCCGGGCGCACCGCATTGACGCGGATGCCTTCCAGCGCCACCTCGCGGGCAAGGCCGATGGTGAAGGTGTCGATGGCGCCCTTGGAGGCGGCATAATCGACATATTCGCCCGGCGAGCCCAGCGTCGCCGCCGCCGATGAGATGTTGACGATCGCACCGCCCGACCCGCCATGCCGCGTCGACATGCGCTTGACCGCCTCGCGGGCGCATAGGAACGAGCCCACGACATTGATGCGCATCATGCGTTCCAGCCGCGACATATCCATCTCATCGACGCGCGCCTTGACGTCGACGATGCCGGCATTGTTGACGAAGGCGTCGAGCCGGCCAAAGGCGTGGTCGACGGCGCCGAACATGGCCACGATATCGGTTTCCTTGCCGACATCGCCCCTGACGGCAACGGCCTCGCCGCCGCCGCCCTTGATTTCGACGACCAGCGCATCGGCGGCAGCCTTGTTCGAGGCATAGTTGACCGCGACGCGGTAGCCGGCCTTGGCTCCGAGCCGGCAGATGGCGGCGCCGATGCCGCGGCTGCCGCCGCTGACCAGCAGCACTTTTTGCGTCGCGCTCATTCCTGGCATCCCTTCATCGCGAACACATCCGACGGCACTTTCGAAAAACCGCTGCCGCCATAGGCCTGGGACTGCCGAAGCACCGGCCCGAGATCGGGCAGGATCAGCGTTTTCGGCGCCTCGACGCCCTCGGCCGGCAGCAGCCCGACAGTGCCCTTGTCGTCGGACATGTAGATGACGCCGTTCCACAGCGTGCAGGCGGCAAGCTCCTCGCCGGTGACGTCACCTTCCGGGCATTTGTACATCAGCGCGCCGTTTGGCCGCGCCACGTCCATCGTCCACATGACGATACCGTTCAGCACCACATTGTTGTCGAGGATCAGCCTGAACGTGTTGGTGACGGTGGCGGACGTGCCCGTCGGGGTAAAGTCGATCTCGGTGCCGCTCTGGCTGTCGCCATAGACGGCAAGCTCGATCGGACAGGCGCCGAACGCCGCTGCTGGAAGGGCCGCCGCAGCGACTGCTATCGACGCGGTCGACAAGTTTTCGGACAGGAAGGAACAGACCCTCACTGTTATCTACCCGCCTTGAACATCGTGATCGAGGATGAAAATCGCAGACAAGAAATAATCGATCTCGAAGACAACGTTTTTATCGCCGTCGACCGGAATGGTGTTCACCTCGTATTTGATGGTCAAGATGCGAGAACCCTCCGCGATCTCGATATTAATATCGCGCTCACCACCGCTGCCGATTGCCCACTTGAATTCGCGTTCGTTCAGGAACTGCAGTGCCTTGGGCAAAGTATGTACGGCTATCGGCCTTGTGCCTGCAAAAATTGCTGGATGCCGCCCCACATCAACATCGAGATGACCGTGCCAGGTCGGCATCGTCCCACCCGATTGCACCCTTCCGAAGACAGGTTCGACGCTGATCGACCGCAAGCGAAAATCGGGACTGAAGAAGAACTCGCAATTCGTGCCATAGATGCACCACGCCGACTCGGTGTCTCCATGGCGAAAATGATTGTCGGCGCGCAGATCCTCCGGATCTATCAAGTCTCGAACCGTTTCGCGGCTGCTTTTGCCGAGTTCGATCGGCCCCGCCCGGCCTGTCGTTACAAGCTCGAACAGGTCGATGGGCTCGACGGACACAGCCACCGAACCACCCCTAAAGATCGAGCACCAGCCGCTCGGGATCCTCCAGGCTTTCCTTGACCCGCACGAGGAAGGTCACGGCTTCCTTGCCGTCGACGATGCGGTGATCGTAGCTGAGCGCCAGGTACATCATCGGCCGGATGACGATCTGGCCGCCGACCACGACCGGCCGGTCCTGGATCTTGTGCATGCCGAGAATACCCGACTGCGGCGCGTTGAGGATCGGCGTCGACATCAGCGACCCGTAGACGCCGCCATTGGAGATGGTGAACGTGCCGCCCTGCATGTCGGCGACCGACAGCTTGCCATCACGCGCGGCGATGCCCAGCCGGCCGATATCCTTCTCGATCTCGGCGATCGACATCTGGTCGGCATCGCGCACGACCGGAACCACGAGACCCTTCTCGGTGCCGACGGCGACGCCGATATGGGCATAGTTCTTGAAGATGATGTCAGTGCCGTCGATCTCGGCATTGACCGAGGGGATTTCCTTCAGCGCGTGCGTGACGGCCTTGGTGAAGAAGCCCATGAAGCCGAGCTTCACGCCATGCTTCTTCTCGAACACGTCCTTGTATTTGGTCCTCAGCGCCATCACAGCCGACATGTCGACCTCGTTGAAGGTGGTCAGCATGGCGGCGGTCGACTGCGCTTCCTTGAGGCGGCGCGCGATGGTCTGGCGCAGCTTGGTCATGCGCACGCGCTCCTCGCGCGATGCATCATCGCCCGACGACGGCGCGCGCGCGGCAACCGGTGCCGGCGCCGCCTTTGGCGTTTCGGCCGGCTGCGACGGCGCACCCTTGGCGATGGCGTCGAGCACGTCACCCTTCAGCACCTGGCCGCGCTTGCCCGAGCCGGAAAGCTGGTCGACCGAAAGATTGTGCTCGGCGATCAGTTTGGCCGCCGCCGGCGCCGGCGGCATGGTGCGCGGTTCGACCGGGCTGGCGTCGCCGGCAACCTTGGCGGTCTCGGCTGCGGCCTGCTTGGTGGTGGATGCCGCATCGGGGCTCGAAGCCTGCGCCACCGCTTGCGGCTTGGTCGCGGGAGCAGCAGCACCACCTACCGAAATCGACCCGAGCAGGGCGCCGACGCCGACAGTCTCGCCCTCCTTGACCGTGATTTCGCCGAGCGTGCCGGCGGCGGCGGCGGGCACCTCCACCGTCACCTTGTCGGTCTCGAGCTCGAGCAGCGGCTCGTCGGCGGCAATGGCGTCGCCGACCTTCTTGAACCATTTGCCGACGGTCGCTTCGGTGACGGATTCGCCAAGGGTGGGGACGCGGATTTCGGTAGCCATTGTGCCTGTCCGTTCTTTCTTCAGTTCTATTCTGCTTTATTCGCCGAGCGCGTCTTCGAGCAACGCGGCGAGCTGGGCAAGGTGCTTCGACATCAGTCCGGTCGCCGGCGACGCGGCCGCCGGCCGGCCGGTGTAGCGCACCCGCTGATGCTTGGCGTCGATATGCGCCAGCACCCATTCCAGATACGGATCGATGAACGACCAGGCGCCCATGTTCTTGGGCTCCTCCTGGCACCACACCATCTCCGCGTTGCGGAAGCGTGACAGCTCGGTGATCAGCGCCTTGGCCGGGAACGGATAGAGCTGTTCGACGCGCAGCAGATAGATGTCGTTGATGCCGCGCTTCTCGCGCTCTTCATAGAGGTCGTAATAGACCTTGCCCGAGCACAGCACGACGCGGCGGATCTTGGAATCCTTGGTCAGCTTGATCGCCTGGTTCGGCAACAGCTGGGCGTCGTCCCACAGCAGCCGGTGGAACGAGCTTTCGCCCGAGATTTCCGGCAGCGTCGACACCGCCCGCTTGTGGCGCAGCAGCGATTTCGGCGTCATCAGGATCAGCGGCTTGCGGAAGTCGCGCTTCAGCTGCCGGCGCAAGATGTGGAAGTAGTTGGCCGGCGTCGTGCAGTTCGCCACCTGCATATTGTCTTCGGCGCAAAGCTGCAGGAAGCGCTCCAGCCGGGCGGAAGAATGTTCCGGGCCCTGGCCTTCATAGCCATGCGGCAGCAGGCAGACGAGGCCCGACATTCTGAGCCATTTGCGCTCGCCCGACGAGATGAACTGGTCGAACACCACCTGGGCGCCGTTGGCGAAGTCGCCGAACTGCGCTTCCCACAGGGTCAGCGCCTTC
Organism: Mesorhizobium sp. B2-1-8; assembly: GCF_006442545.2. Classification (NCBI taxonomy): domain Bacteria; kingdom Pseudomonadati; phylum Pseudomonadota; class Alphaproteobacteria; order Hyphomicrobiales; family Phyllobacteriaceae; genus Mesorhizobium; species Mesorhizobium sp. B2-1-8. The sequence goes on along the minus strand of NZ_CP083952.1, from coordinate 1,043,227 downwards.
GGCTCGGCCAGGCTGTAGCCATATTCGAAGCCGAGCACCGCTTCTTCCGACAGCATCGAGTTGATGACTTCGTAGCCGGCCTGCGCCGCCGACAGATTGTTGAGCGGGATGTAGCGGGTCTCGTCGCGCTGGTCGTAAAGCACGGAGTGACGCTGCGAGAAGGTGCCGCGCTCGGAATCCTGGCCCGAAAGCCGGATCGGATTGCCGTCGAGCAGGATCGCGCCGAAGGCCAGCGCCTCCGCCGTCGACCAGTCGATGCCTTCGCCGGACTCGATCGCCTGGCGCCGGTTCTCGAGGAAGCGGATAATCGTCTTGTGCGCTTCGAAACCCTTCGGCACCTCGGTCAGCTTCTTGCCGATTTCCTTCAGCGTCTTGACCGGCACGGCGGTCTTGCCGCGCCTTGTCTCGTCCTGGTTGTCGGCCGTGCGCAGGCCCGACCAGGCGCCGTCCAGCCAGTCGGCCTTGTTGGGCTTGTAGGCCTGGCCGACTTCCCATTCGGCTTCCAGATGCGCACGCCAGTCGGCCTTGAGCTGGTCGAGCTCGGCCTGGGTGATGTGGCCTTCGGCGATCAGCCGGTCGCCATAGATCTGCACCGTCGTCTTGTGGGTGCGGATGTTGCGGTACATGAGCGGCTGCGTGAAGGCCGGTTCGTCGCCCTCATTGTGACCGAAGCGACGGTAGCAGAACATGTCCACGACCACCGGCTTGTGGAACTTCATGCGGAACTCGATCGCCACCTTGGTGGCGTGCACCACGGCTTCCGGGTCGTCGCCATTGACGTGGAAGATCGGCGCCTCGATCATCTTGGCGACGTCGGACGGATAGGGCGACGAGCGCGAGAAGCGCGGATTGGTGGTGAAGCCGATCTGGTTGTTGATGATGAAATGCAGCGTGCCGGCGACGCGATGGCCACGCAGGCCCGACAGGCCGAGGATTTCGGCGATCACGCCCTGGCCGGCGAAGGCGGCGTCGCCGTGCAGCAAGAGCGGCAGCACCTTGGCCCGCTCTTCCAGCGGCACGATCTCCTCGCGGCCGCGGCCGAACAGGGAATCCTGCTTGGCGCGCGCCTTGCCCATCACGACGGGATCGACGATCTCCAGATGCGAGGGGTTGGCGGTCAGCGACAAATGCACCTTGTTGCCGTCGAACTCGCGGTCCGACGAGGCGCCGAGATGGTACTTCACGTCGCCCGAGCCCTCGACCTCGTCGGGGGCGGCCGAGCCGCCCTTGAACTCGTGGAAGATGGCGCGGTGCGGCTTGGCCATCACCTGCGACAGCACGTTCAGCCGGCCGCGATGCGCCATGCCGAGCACGATCTCCTTCATTCCGAGCTGGCCGCCGCGCTTGACGATCTGCTCCAGCGCCGGGATCAGTGATTCGCCGCCATCGAGGCCGAAGCGCTTGGTGCCCTTGTACTTGACGTCGATGAACTGCTCGAAGCCTTCCGCCTCGACCAGCTTCTGCAGGATGGCCTTCTTGCCGGTGGCGGTGAAGGAAATCTCCTTGTCGGCACCCTCGATACGCGCCTGGATCCAGGCCTTCTCCTCGGGATCGGAAATATGCATGAACTCGACGCCGAGCGTCGAGCAATAGGTGCGGGCCAGGATCTCCAGCATCTGCCGGATACTGCCGAATTCGAGCCCGAGCACATTGTCGAGGAAGATCGGCCGGTCGTAGTCGGCTTCGGTGAAGCCGTAATTCTCCGGCGACAGCTCGTTATAGTCTTCGAGCTTGGCGATGCCGAGCGGGTCGAGATTGGCGTGCAGATGGCCGCGCATGCGGAAGGCGCGGATCATCATGATGGCGCGCACCGAATCGCGTGTCGCCTGATGCACATCGGCGTCGGACAGCACGACACCGTTGGTGACGGCCTTGTCCTTGACCTTCTTTTCCAGGTGCTTTTCGACGATGCCCCAATTGCCGTCGAGCGCCGACACCAGTTCGCCATTGGCCTGCAGCGGCCAGGAGGGTTTGGCCCATGAGGCGCCCTTGGCGTTCCTGCGCACATCGCCGGCATCGTCCTTCAGCCCGGCGAAGAACTCCTGCCATTCGGGATTGACCGAGGCGGGATCGTCCTCATAGGCGGCGTAGAGCGCGTCGATGTAATCGGCATTGCCGCCATAAAGGAACGAGGTGAGCGAAAACTGGTCGTTGGCCTGATCTTGTCGTGCCATTTTTGTCCGCGGAGCCTGGCTCCGTCTCCTTTCGAGGGAATAGTGAGTAGTCAGTAGTGAGTAGAAAGATGGAAATCCCACTCAGCTGCTACTCGCTCATTCTTCCCTTTTTCACTACTGACTACTGCCTACTCACTATTCACTACTGCCTTAGCCCTTGATCGCCTCAACCAGGGTCGTGCCCAGCCGCGCCGGTGAGGGCGAAACCTTGATGCCGGCCGATTCCATCGCCGCGATCTTGTCTTCGGCGCCGCCCTTGCCGCCGGAGATGACCGCGCCCGCATGGCCCATGGTGCGGCCGGCCGGCGCGGTGCGCCCAGCGATGAAGCCCGCCATCGGTTTCCTGCGGCCGCGCTTGGCCTCGTCCTTGAGGAACTGCGCGGCGTCTTCCTCGGCCGAACCGCCGATCTCGCCGATCATGATGATCGACTTGGTCTCGTCGTCGGCGAGGAACATCTCGAGCATGTCGATGAACTCGGTGCCCTTGACGGGGTCGCCGCCGATGCCGACGGCGGTGGTCTGGCCGAGACCGACATTGGTGGTCTGGAACACAGCCTCATAGGTAAGTGTTCCCGAGCGCGAAACAACGCCGACCGAGCCCTTGCGGAAGATGTTTCCGGGCATGATGCCGATCTTGCATTCGTCGGGGGTGAGCACGCCCGGGCAGTTCGGTCCGATCAGCCGCGAGGCCGAGCGGTCGAGCCGTGCCTTGACCCTGACCATGTCCATCACCGGAATGCCTTCGGTGATGCAGACGATCAGCGGGATCTCCGCCTCGATCGCCTCGATGATGGCTTCGCCCGCGCCCGCCGGCGGCACGTAGATGACGGAAGCGTTGGCGCCCGTCCTTTCCTTGCCTTCCGCGACCGTGGCGAAGATCGGCAGGCTCTCGCCCTTCGCGCCAGTCCAGGTCTCGCCGCCCTTCTTCGGGTGGATGCCGCCGACCATTTTTGTCCCGTGATAGGCCAGCGCCTGTTCGGTATGGAACGTACCGGTCTTGCCGGTCAGGCCCTGCACCAGCACCTTGGTGTTCTTGTCGACGAGAATGGACATCGGAGCCCTTTTCTAAAAACCGTTGATCGAGGAAGGCGAGACGCGCCGGTAGACGCCGCTCACCATGTCTTGCCAGCCATCGCTGCCAGCGGGTTTGAAATGCAATCGCATGCGGTAGGTGTCGGTATCGTCGAAAGCATACGTCACACGCGCAAAGCCGCGCGGCGACGACCGCTCAAGAGTGAGTTCACTGCCGTTCCACATGCCGGTGGCAGGCGACACCGGCACGAAGCCCATCGAATCGAACTGGTGCATGGTCACGACGCCGTTCTGATGGTCGACGCCGAACACGTTATGCGAACCGAACGAAATCGTGCCGTCGCGGCGCTGACGATAACGCTGCACCACGAACTGGCCGCCGAACTCCGCTTCCGCCAGCACTTCGCTGGTCGCCGCGCCGCCATCGGCCCATTGCGTGTCCGCCACCTCTTCCTCGCCGCGCCACGCGCCGACCAGCGCCTGCAGGCGCTGATGGTCGGCCGAGAGCGAAGAGAAGGACGCCGCGTTCATGGGTCAGAGCCGCTTCAGATCGGTGACGGTGAGATCGCTCTTGGCGTTGCCGGTGTTGAGCGTCGTCGCCGGCTCGAACATCAACACCACCGGCTCTTGGGTGAGCGAGCGTGGTCGGTGCTCGGTGCCCCTCGGTACGACGATGAAGTCGCCCTCGCCGAGTTCGACCGGACCGTCGCGGAAATCGATGGCGATCCTGCCGCGCAGCACGAGGAAGGCTTCGTCCTCATTGTCATGCGCATGCCAATCGAAGGCCTCGCCGAACTTGGCGACCTTGGCCTGGCTGTCATTGACGTCGCCGGCAATGTGCGGATCGAACACCTCGGTGATCGTCCGATCCGCCGCCTCGACCAGATTTATCTTGCGTGGAGGCACCGGCTCAGCCCTGCACCGCCGCCACGATCTTCTTGGCCGCGTCGTCGAGATCGTCGGCCGAGACGACGTTCAGGCCGCTGTCGTTGATGATCTTCTTGCCGAGCTCGGCATTGGTGCCTTCCAGGCGCACGACCAGCGGCACCTTCAGGCCGACTTCCTTGACCGCGGCGATCACGCCCTCAGCGATGATGTCGCACTTCATGATGCCGCCGAAGATGTTGATCAGGATGCCTTTGACCGCCGGGTCCCTGGTGATGATCTTGAACGCCGCCGTCACTTTTTCCTTCGACGCACCACCGCCGACATCAAGGAAGTTGGCGGGTTCCGCGCCATAGAGCTTGATGATGTCCATCGTCGCCATGGCAAGGCCGGCGCCGTTGACCATGCAGCCGATATTGCCGTCGAGCGCGACATAGGCGAGGTCGTATTTCGACGCCTCGATCTCCTTCTCGTCCTCTTCGGTGGTGTCGCGCAGTTCCATCAGATCAGGGTGGCGGAACAGCGCGTTGTTGTCGAACGACACTTTCGCGTCGAGCACGCGCAGCCGGCCGTTCTTCATCACGATCAGCGGGTTGACCTCGAGCAGGCTCATGTCCTTCTCGACGAAGGCCTTGTAGAGGATCGGGAACAGCGTGCCGCCGTCCTTGGCCGCGTCGCCGTCGAGCTTCAGCGCGCCATTGAGCGCCTTGACGTCGTCGGCCGTGACACCCTTTTCCGGGTCGATGGCGACGGTGATGATCTTTTCCGGCGTGTCGTGTGCGACCGCCTCGATGTCCATGCCGCCCTCGGTCGAGACGACGAAGGCGATGCGGCCGACCGAGCGGTCGACCAGGATGGAGAGATAGAGCTCTCGCTCGATGTCGGCGCCGTCCTCGATATAGAGGCGGTTGACCTGCTTGCCGGCCGGGCCGGTCTGCTTGGTGACCAGCGTGTGGCCGAGCATCTCGTTGGCGTTGGCCACCACCTCGGCGACCGACTTCGCCAGCCGCACACCGCCCTTGGCGTCGGGGCCGAGCTCCTTGAATTTGCCCTTGCCGCGCCCGCCGGCATGGATCTGGCTCTTCACCACATAGAGCGGGCCGGGCAGCGCTTGTGCCGCGGCTTCCGCCTCGCTTGCCTTGAACACCGGCACGCCTTCGGCCACCGGCGCGCCAAAGCTCTTCAGCAGCGCCTTGCCTTGATATTCATGGATGTTCATCGGGAACTATCTCCAGGTCGATTGCCGGGGGGTGACGTTTGGACGGGGTTACTTCGAGGCGAGCTGCGGCGCGATCTTGACGCAGGCCTCAGTCAGGCCCTGCACAGTCGCCACTGAAGTCTCGAACATCTTCTGCTCGGCCTTGTTGAGGTCGATCTCGATGACGCGCTCGACACCGCCGGCACCGATCACCACGGGCACGCCGACATAGGTGCCCTTGACGCCATACTGGCCGGAGAGATGCGCCGCGCAAGGCAGCACGCGCTTCTTGTCCTTGAGGTAGGATTCGGCCATCTGGATCGCCGAAGCCGCCGGCGCATAATAGGCAGAGCCGGTCTTCAGGAGGCCGACGATCTCGGCGCCGCCGTCGCGGGTGCGCTGCACGATCTGGTCGAGCTTCTCCTTCGAGGTCCAGCCCATCTTGATCAGGTCGGGAAGCGGAATGCCCGACACCGTCGAATAGCGGATCATCGGCACCATGGAATCGCCGTGGCCGCCGAGCACGAAGGCGGTGACGTCCTCGACCGAGACCTTGAATTCCTCGGCCAGGAAGTAGCGGAAACGCGCGCTGTCGAGCACCCCGGCCATGCCGACGACATGGGTCTTGGGCAGGCCCGAAAACTTCTGCAGCGCCCACACCATGGCATCGAGCGGATTGGTGATGCAGATGACGAAGGCCTTCGGCGCATATTTCTTTAGCCCGGCGCCGACCTGCTCCATGACCTTCAAATTGATGCCCAGCAGGTCGTCGCGGCTCATGCCCGGCTTGCGCGGCACGCCGGCGGTGACAATGCAGACATCGGCGCCCTCGATGCCGGCGTAGTCGTTGACGCCGGTCAGCCGGGAGTCGAAACCATCCACCGGTGACGACTGCGCAATATCGAGCCCCTTGCCTTGCGGGATACCCTCGGCGATATCGAACAGGACCACGTCGCCGAGATCCTTGAGGCCGATCATGTGGGCGAGCGTGCCGCCGATCATGCCAGAGCCGATAAGCGCTATCTTGTTGCGTGCCATGTGAGGATGATTTCCCTTTGTCTGTGACGCGCCAACACGGCGTCGAGGAAGAGGCCGGAATGCTGCGGGGAACCGCGGATTTCGCCGCACCCAATAGCTCCGGTGCGGAATAAATTCAAACGATTATTTCGACCCCTGCATTTTCAATCGGTTAGAGTGTTTGGGATTTACGTAAACGTCAAAATTTGTAAGCCGACTTGGGGGAATTTACACGATGACGATCGAGATCAGAAGGCTCAATCCCTGATATGACGCCCTTGTGATGCGGGTTGCCGACGATGCGTTCGACGAGCCGGTGCGGCCCGATCGCCTTGCCAGCTATCTCGCTTAATCGGGCCATTTCATGATCGTGGCAATCGCCGATCGCAGGGTCGGAACGCGGCTTCCGGCTATTTCAGGCCTGTACCTGCTGCTGCACTTCCGCCTTCGCCTTCCGCCGCTCCGCCCAATCCTCCAGCCAGTCGCGGCTCTGCATCTCGATCAGTCGGGAGGCCGTGCGCTCGAATTCGAACACCTCGACGCCGCGCTTGGCCACATAAAGCTCGTGCGGCGGCGCCTCGGCGCTCATCACCAGGCGCATGTGATGGTCGTAGAGTGTGTCGATCAACAGGATGAAGCGCTTGGCCTCGTTGCGCTTGCCTTCGCCCAACACCGGCACATGGTCGATGAAGACGGTCGAAAACCGGCCGGCGATCGCCAGGTAATCGCGCGCGCCGAGCGGCTTTTCGCAGAGGTCGGCGAAGGAGAAACGCGCGGCATCGCCTGCGGCGGCAGGCACGGCTACCTTGCGGCCCTTCAGTGTCAGCGACGTCTCGGCCGTCGGCGCCCCGCGCGTCATCGCCTGCCAGGCCTCGTCGAGCGTCTGGTCAGCCGCCGCACCCACCGGCGTGACATAGACCGGCGTGCGGGCGAGCTTTTCCAGCCGGTAGTCCTTGACGCTGTCCAGCGACAGCACCTGCGTGTGGCGCTCCAATATGGCGATGAACGGCAGGAAAAGCTGGCGGTTCAACCCGTCACGGTAAAGGTTTTGCGGCGCCACGTTCGAAGTGGCGACCAGCACGACCCCATTGGCGAACAGCGCCGAGAACAGCCTGGACAGGATCATGGCGTCGGCGATGTCGGTGACCGAGAACTCGTCGAAGCACAGCACCCAGGCCTGCTCGGCGAGCGCCTTGGCCACCGGCGGGATCGGATCGTCTTCCCTGACCGCGCCTTCCTTGCGCGCCTGCCGGTGCTTCTGGATGCGGTCCTGCACGTCGGCCATGAAGTCGTTGAAATGGACGCGGCGCTTGCGCCTGACCGGCAAGAGCTCGAAGAACATGTCCATCAGCATGGTCTTGCCGCGCCCGACGCTGCCATGGATGTAGAGGCCCTTGACCGCCTCATGCGTCTCGCGCTTGCGGGCAAACAGCCAGCCCAGCGCACTGGACTTCTGCGCCAGCCGCTTGGCTGAAATCTCGTCGATCAGCCGGTCGAGCGCGGCGGCGATCTCTTCCTGCGCGGCATCGCGTCCGATCGCGCCGGTTTCCACCAGATGATCGTAGCGCTGCCTGACGGTCACATGGGTCTGGAGGCCGTCACGCAGATGCATCGGTCACGTCGTTGTTCAGAGCAGGATGCCCAAGAGAGAGGGTGTGTCGAGATTCAGGTCAGGCCGCCGGCATCACCTGAATGTCAGCACATCTAGGCTTACCTCGTAAGCGAAATTGGCTGTCCGTTGGAAGTCTGGCCGTCGAATTTCGAGCCTCCCGACGAATAGAGCCGCGCCAGCGAGCCGCCATTCTCGTCATAGAGCGTCAGCTGCTTGCCGGCGACGTTCCAGGACTTGATGCCGTCGATCGGCGGCGGGCAATGCAGCGGGCCGGCGCGGAAGCCGGCGCCGAACTTGGTCTGCGGCGTCGCCACCTTGCAGCTCTGGCCGGAGACGCTGACGTTCCAGACACCGGCGACGCTTCCCGCGTTGAGATCCGCGGCGCCTGCCGGCGCCGCGCCGTCCGGCGGCAGGGAAGCAACCTGCGTGTTTGCCGGCGCGGTCGGGAATTGCGACGGGTCGGTGGTGCCGGGGGAGGCCGGCGGCGGCAGCTGGTTGGAGCTCACCTGGCCGGCAGGCGCCGCCTGCAGCGGCGCCGGTTGCTGGTCGTCCATCGACGAGAACCGTGAGGTTGAGCAGCCGCTCGCAACGAGTGCCGCCAGGGATACGGCCACCAGGCCGCCTTTCGAAAAATTCATTACAACCTCCGTCGGATTCGGCTGGGGGACGCCGTCCGCGCAATCTCACTTCCACCAAGATGGAGAAGGTGGCGAAATTTCAACCCGATATGGTTAAAATAGAGTTTGCGGCAAGATTGTTGCAAATTTATCGCACTCATCCGGCGAGCGGCGCGCTCGGCACGAACACATATCCATCCGGTCCAACGATATAGCACTCGCGCAGACCATGCGGTTTGTCGATCGCGCCGGCCAGCACGATGTGGCCATGGTCCAGCGCCGCCGCCTCGACCGCGTCGGGATCGGCACCATAGAGGCGCAGCTCGATGCCGGCGCCGCGCGTCTCCGCGCCCGCGATGGAGCCCGTCATCGGATTGTCGAGATAGGAATGGTCGGCATGCAGCATGAACACCGATCCCAGAAGCTCGATCGCCGCGAAATCCTCGTCGGCACAGATCACTTGGGCACCAAGCACGTCGCGGCAGAAGGCCTCCATCGCCACAATGTCCGATACCAGCAGGTTGACGCCGATGCCGGGCGGCAGCGAGCGGCCGAAATCCTCGGCCTTCATCCAGGGGGTCTTGGTCCGCTTCATCGCCATGGCATCGTCCTCTCGACCCCGCGATCCTAGCCGAGGCCGTTTCTCCGCCCTTGGCCTTCGGCCGGCAAACGCTTGCGCCAGCCGCGGCAGGGCTTATGTCTAGGACGTCTCCAGGAAAAGTGCGCAGCGGTTTTCCCGGGCAAAACGGGCAGCGCTTTCCCTAGGGAAATGCGCGAAAACACAAAGAGTTGACCGAAACCCGCCGGAGCGCAGACCTTGGCCGCAAGGAAGAAAGCCGTCAACCGCTACTACAGCGGCCCGCCCAGCGATCATTTCGACGGCACCCTGTTCTTCAATCCCGGCGGCCGGATGCCCGGCTCCTTTACGGACCTGCTGAAATGGCGGTTCAGCGGCCAACGCTCGAAATGGCCGCCTGCCAGCCGAAGCCCCTTCGCGCCGGCAAAGCCGGCCGCGACGGTCGAAGGCGCCGATCTGACCGTGACCATGGTCGGCCATTCCACCTTGCTGATCCAGACCGTCGGGCTGAACATCCTCACCGATCCGGTCTGGTCGCAACGCACCTCGCCGTTCTCCTTTGCCGGACCCAGCCGCGTCAATCCACCAGGTATCGCCTTTGGCGATCTGCCGGCGATCGACCTCGTGCTGGTCAGCCACAACCATTATGACCATCTCGACCTTGCCACGCTGAGGTGGCTGAAGGAGAAGCACGATCCGCTGGTGGTGACGCCGCTCGGCAACGATGCCATCATCGCCGCCGCCGTGCCTGGCATGCGGCTTTCCGCGCATGACTGGAGCGACAGGTTCGATGTCTCGGGCGGCACCGCCATCCACGTCGAGCCCGCGCATCATTGGTCGGCGCGCGGGGCGCGCGACCGGCGCATGGCACTGTGGGCCGGCTTCGTCATCGAGACGCCGGGCGGAAATATCTATTTTGCCGGCGATACCGGGTTCCACGATGGCATCAACTACCGGCTGATGGCGGAAAAACATGGCGGCTTCCGCTTCGCCATCCTGCCGATCGGCGCCTACGAGCCACGCTGGTTCATGGCGCCGCAGCACCAGAACCCCGAGGAAGCGGTCCAGGGCATGTTGTTGTGCAACGCCGCCTTCGCCGCCGGCTGCCATTGGGGCACCTTCCAGCTCACCGACGAGCCGTTCGACGAGCCGGTGCGGAAGCTGGTCGAAGCGCTGGACGCCGAAGGCGTGCCGCGAGAGCATTTCCGTGCCTTGCGGCCCGGCGAGGTCTGGGACGTGCCCCGGATTTGATGGCCTCGGGAACCCAAGCCCGACAGCCGCGTTTTTCAACCGGTTTCAATGTGTTCGGCTTGCGAGGCGTTCCCATGCTTAGATGGATCATCATTCTCCTGATCATCGCCGCCGCGGCGAGCCTGCTCGGCATGCCGGCGCTGGCCGGCGCCGCCGCCACCGGCGCGCGTATTCTCATCGGCATCGTCCTCATCATCTTCCTGTTGATCTTGTTCGGGGTCTTCGCGGTCACGTAACTCCGGCGCTTGAAAGCGGCTGCGCACTGGTAATTCCTGCCCGTTTCCGCCATATAGCGCCGAACGGACATGGAATTTTCGGAGCAATGGCAGGCACGGCCCCTTTCGCCAAGATGAACGGCATCGGCAACGAGATCATCGTTGCCGACATGCGTGGCCGCGCGGATCGGGTGACGGCCGCCGCCGCCATCGCGCTCAACGCCGACGCGGCGACGCGGTTCGACCAGATCATGGCGATCCACGACGCCAGGACGCCGGGCACTGCCTATTTCGTCGACATCCTGAATTCCGACGGGTCAGGCGCGCAGGCTTGCGGCAACGGCATGCGCTGCGTCGTCCAGGCATTGGCCGCCGAAACCGGCGAAAAGACCTTCACCTTCGAGACCGTGGCCGGCATCCTCAATGCCCGCGAACACGCCGACGGCTCGATCTCGGTCGACATGGGCACGCCGCGCTTCGGCTGGCGCGACATTCCGCTGGCCGAGGAGTTCCGCGACACCCGCATGATCGAATTGCAGGTCGGCCCGATCGACGCGCCGGTGCTGCATTCGCCCTCCGCCGTCTCGATGGGCAACCCGCACGCCATCTTCTGGGTCGATGACGACGTCTGGACTTATGAACTCGACCGTTTCGGTCCGCTGCTCGAAAACCATCCGATCTTTCCCGAGCGCGCCAACATAACCATCGCGCAGGTCACCTCGCCCGACAGCATGATCATCCGCACCTGGGAGCGCGGCGCCGGCCTGACCAAGGCCTGCGGCACCGCCTCCTGCGCGGCTGTCGTTGCCGCGGCGCGCACCAGGCGCACGAGCCGCAGCGTCAACCTTTTGACTCCCGGCGGCGGCACGCTGCACGTCGAGTGGCGCGATGACGACCACGTCATCCTGACCGGCGCGGCCGAATGGGAATTTTCCGGCAGCTTCGATCCGTCCACCGGGAAATGGACCCGCGACACCGAAAGCGCGGCCTGATGTCCGCTCTTGCCAAAGGCGTCGACGTGGCGAAGCAGCCCGGCCGCATCGACGTGGTGACCTTCGGCTGCCGCCTCAACACCTATGAGTCCGAAGTGATGCGGCGCGAGGCCGAAAGTGCGGGCCTCGCCGCGCTGGCAGGTGGCGCCGTGATCGTCAACACCTGTGCCGTCACCGGCGAAGCGGTGCGCCAGGCCAGGCAGGCGATCCGCAAGGCGCGCCGCGACAACCCGGCCGCGCGCATCATCGTCACCGGCTGCGCCGCGCAGACCGAGCCCGAAAAATTCGCCGCCATGGACGAGGTCGATCTGGTCCTTGGCAATGAGGAGAAGCTCAAGGCCAATTCCTATCGCGCGCTGCCTGATTTCGGTGTCAACGACACCGAGAAGGCGCGCGTCAACGACATCTTCTCGGTGCGCGAGACCGCCGGCCACATGGTCGACGCCATCGAGGGCCGGGCACGCGCCTTCGTGCAGGTGCAGAACGGCTGCGACCATCGCTGCACCTTCTGCATAATCCCCTATGGCCGCGGCAATTCGCGCTCGGTGCCGATGGGCGCCGTGGTCGAGCAGGTCAAGCGGCTGGCGGGCAACGGCTATGCCGAGATCGTGCTGACCGGCGTCGACATGACGTCTTTCGGCGCCGACCTGCCGGGTGCGCCGAAGCTCGGCAAGCTGGTGAAGACCATTCTGAAACAGGTGCCCGACGTGAAGCGCCTGCGGCTGTCTTCCATCGATTCCATCGAGGCCGACGAGGACTTGCTCGACGCCATCGCCACCGAGCCGCGGCTGATGCCGCATCTGCATCTGTCGCTGCAGTCGGGCGACGACATGATCCTCAAGCGCATGAAGCGCCGGCATCTGCGCGACCAGTCGATCCGCTTTTGCGAGGATGTGCGCAAGCTGCGTCCCGGCATTGTTTTCGGCGCCGACATCATCGCCGGCTTCCCGACCGAGACCGACGCCATGTTCGAGAATTCGCTGGAAATCGTCGAGGAATGCGGCCTGACCCATCTCCACGTCTTCCCGTTTTCACCGCGCGAAGGCACGCCCGCCGCGCGCATGCCGCAGGTTCGCCGCGAGCTGGTCAAGCAGCGCGCCGCCCGGCTGCGCGCCGCCGGCGAAGCAGCCTATGTCAGGCATCTCTCTTCGCTCGCCGGCAGCCGCCAGTCGATCCTGATCGAGCGCGATGGCCTCGGCCGCACCGAAGGGTTCACGCTTGCCGCACTCGGCACCGGAGCGCCGGGAGAGATCGTCGAAGCTGATATAACCGGCCACGATGGCATCAGGCTGATAGCCGCCCCCCTTGCCGCCCACGCCGCCTGAGAACGCAAGAGCATGGCTGGTTTTTTCAAGAAGATATTTTCGTTCGGCAAGAAGGAGGTCGTCGAGGAGCGCGTCGACGAAACCGCCCCGCTGCCGCCGATCAAATGGGACCAGCTCGACGCGCTGAAGCCGGCGGCCGAGCTGGCGGTGCCGGAGTTTTTGAAGCGCGAGGAGCCGACGGCGGAAGAACCCATTCCGGTCCAGGCCGCGCCTGGACCGGAGCGCGAGGAGCCCAAGCCCGAACCTGTCCCCACCATTCCGCCAGCGCCGGAGCCGATCGTTCCGTCAGAACCGGAGCCGCAGCCGGAGCCTGCGCCCGATGAGAAACCGGCACCCCCGCCCGAGACGCCTGAACCGCCCGCGCCCGAAGAGGTCCCGACGACGCCGATCGTGCCGGAGCCCACGCCCGAGCCACAGCCGCAAGAAGTGCCACCACCCGCGCCGTCCGAGCCGGAGATCGTCCCGTCGCGCCCGGAAAGGCAACCGGAACCCGCGCCCGTCGAAGTGCCGACGCCGCCGGTCGAAGTGCCCGCCGAGGTGCCTGCACCGGTCGAAGTGCCTACGCCATCGCCGGTTGAAGTGCCTCCATCGGCTGCCTCCGAGCAGCCGACTTCCAAGGCCGACGCTGCCCCTCATCCGCCTGCCGGCACCTTCTCCCCGTATAGGGACGGGGAGAAGGAAGCTGATCGCGATGCCAGCCCCCGCGTCAAAGAAAAAAGCTCGACGCTGACGCCCCCCTCTCCCCGTCCTTCACGGGGAGAGGGTGAGGGGCAGCGCCAGCCTGTGGAAATTATCCCATCTCCGATCGAAACCGCTCCACCGGCGGAAATCGCCCCTCCCATTCGCCAGCCTGCACCGGTCGAAACACAACCGGTCATTGCCGAGGTTGCGCCCGAGCCTCAATCGGTCCCGCAACCCGAACCAAAACCCGCGCCCGGCAAGGTGACGGTCGCCAAGAAGGTCGAGCAGAAGGCCGAGCCGGTAAAGGCGGCCGAGCCGGCGCAGAGGCGATCCTGGTTCCAGCGCATGCGGGACGGGCTTGCCCGGTCCTCGCGCGAACTGACCGGCAACATTGCCGGCGTCTTCACCAAGCGCAAGCTGGACGAGGAGACGCTGCAGGACCTGGAGGACGTGCTGATCCGCGCCGATCTCGGCGTGGAAACGGCGTTGCGCGTCACTGATTCACTGGCCTCGAGCCGCTACGGCAAGGACGTCTCCGACACGGAGGTGCGCGCCGTCATGGCGGCCGAGGTGGAGAAGGTGCTCGCCCCGGTCGCAAAATCGCTCGAGCTCGACCTTTCGCACAAACCGCATGTCATCCTGGTGGTTGGCGTCAACGGCACCGGCAAGACCACGACGATCGGCAAGCTCGCCGCCAAGCTGACCGATGGCGGCCTGTCGGTGATGCTGGCCGCCGGCGACACCTTTCGCGCCGCCGCGATCGAACAGCTGAAGATCTGGGGCGAGCGCACGAAATCACCGGTCATTGCCTCGAAGCTCGGCGCCGATGCCGCCGGTCTCGCCTACGACGCCTTCGAACGGGCAAAAGAAGCGGGCTCCGACGTGCTGATCATCGACACCGCCGGCCGGCTGCAGAACAAGACCGAACTGATGGCGGAGCTGGAAAAGATCGTCCGCGTGCTGGGCAAGCTCGATCCCGAAGCGCCGCACACGGTGCTGCAGACGGTCGACGCCACCACCGGACAGAACGCGCTCAACCAAGTCGAGATCTTCCGCAATGTCGCCGGCGTCAATGGCCTGGTGATGACCAAGCTGGACGGCACGGCGCGCGGCGGTATTCTGGTGGCGATCGCGGCAAAGCACAGATTGCCGGTCTATTTCATCGGCGTCGGCGAACAGGTCGACGACCTCGAACCTTTCTCGGCAAGCGAATTCGCCAGGGCGATCGCTGGCGTGGCTTGAACAAGCACGATGCCGGAAGTGCTTCCGGATTGGATCGTGCGTAAGAAGGAAACCATGAACCCACCCATTCTCGAACGCGATCCGTCCGACCCGCAGAAAGAGAAGAAGGAAGGCGTCAATCCCGTGCTCAAGCTGGCGCTGGAGCTTGGACCGTTGATGGTCTTCTTCTTCGCCAATGCGCGCGGCGAGTGGCTGACGCAGAAATTACCCGTGCTGGCCGAGTTTGGCGGCCCTATCTTCGTCGCCACCGGCCTGTTCATGGCCGCGACCGCGATCGCGTTGATCGCCTCGTGGCTGCTCACCCGGACCTTGCCGATCATGCCGATGGTGTCGGGCGTCGTCGTCTTCATCTTCGGCGCGTTGACGCTCTATCTGCAGGACGACATCTTCATCAAGATGAAGCCGACCATCGTCAACACCCTGTTCGGCGGCGTGCTGCTCGGCGGCCTCTTCTTCGGTCGCTCGCTGCTCGGCTATGTCTTCGAGTCCGCCTTCAAGCTCGATGCCGAAGGCTGGCGCAAGCTCACCTTCCGCTGGGGCCTGTTCTTCCTGTTCCTGGCCGTCGTCAACGAAGTTGTCTGGCGCAATTTTTCCACCGACACCTGGGTTACCTTCAAGGTCTGGGGCATCATGCCGATCACGCTTCTGTTCACCTTCAGCCAGATGCCGCTGATCCTGCGCCATTCGCTCGACGACAAGGCCGGCGGGGAAGAGAACGCCGGCAAATAGAGCAATTCCAGGAAAAGTGTGTAGCGGTTTTCCGTCCGGAATTGCGTCGAGACAAACAAAGGGGAGAGCCATGGAATTCGTCACCACCCAGGAAGAGCTGCGGACGATCTACAAGACCCCACGTTCGACCGATGGCTCGATCCGCAAGGAACTGAAGGCGCTCGACGGCCATTGCCGCTCCTTCATCGGCAAGAGCCCGTTCGTGCTGATCGGCTCGTCCGATGGCGAAGGCAATGCCGACGTCACCCCGAAAGGCGACAAGCCCGGTTTCACCGCCATTCTCGACGAGAAGACGATCGCCATCCCCGACCGGCCCGGCAACAACCGGCTGGATACGCTGGAGAACATCCTGCGCAATCCCTCGGTCGGGCTGCTCTTTCTCATCCCGGGCATGAACGAGACTCTGCGCGTCAACGGCGAAGCCCGCATCACCGTGGATGCCACTTTGCGCGAGCGCCTCGCCGTCGACGGCAAGGCGCCGCAAAGCGTCATCGTGGTCGCAGTCAAGGCCGCCTACATGCATTGCGCCAAGGCATTCATGCGCTCCGATCTGTGGAAGCCGGAGAGCTGGTTCGACCGCGCGACGCTGCCGACGCTCGGCCAGATCCTGCGCGACCAGCTGGCATTGGCCGATTCGGCCGAGGCGACCGACCGCTGGCTGGACGACGAGTACAAGCAAACGATGTGGTAGGGTTTCGGCCCACGAATCGCCCGGACTTGCCTGTCTTGCTCAATCTTCTTGCCATCTCGGGCAGCCTGCGGGCCGCCTCCACCAATTCGGCCCTGGTCGCGGCATTGGCGCTGAACGCGCCCGAGGGCTGCCTCGTCACCGTCTATGACGGACTTGGCCGACTACCGATCTTCAACCCCGACGACGAGGGCGAGCGGACGCCGCGTGAAGCCTCCGACCTGATCGACGCCGTCACCGGCGCCGACGGTGTCATCGTCTCCTGCCCCGAATATGCCCATGGCGTGCCGGGCGGGCTGAAGAACGCGCTCGACTGGCTGGTCTCGCGCGACGCCGCCGTGGCCAAATCGGCCATGCTGGCGCACGCCTCGGCACGCTCGCTCCATGCCCGCGCGGCTCTGGCGGAGATCATGCGGACGATGTCGTTCGCGCTTTATGATGGCGGATTGGAAATTGCCCTGCTCGGCAAGAAGCCGCCGGAGGTAGAGAGCATTCTGGCCGACCCGGTGAACGTGCTTGCGATGCGCGACGCGCTGGCTGCCTTCGCGGATTTCATCCGCACGCGATGAGCGGCGGCCTCTCTTCCTTCTCCCCTTCTTGTGGGAGAAGGTGGATCGGCGCGCAGCGCCGAGACGGTTGAGGGGTGTTCCAGCGGAATGAGGCGTTGGTGTTCCCTGGAATACCCCTCATCCGACCTCGCTTCGCGAGGCCACCTTCTCCCACAACGGGAGAAGGAAGAGGCACCTTACTTCTTCCCCCGCAATGTCTCGACATCGGTCTTGCCGACATACCAGTCGCGGGCGTTGACCTCCTCGAAGATCACCCAGACATCGTCATTGCCAAGCCCGGTGGCGTCCATGATGGCCGCCGTGACTTTCCTGGCGATGTCAGCCTTCTTGCCGGCCGGATCGGCGGCGATCACTTCCTTGACGATGCGGATATTGACGAATGGCATGGCGTCCTCCCGTTCATTCCTGATCAGTACGTCTTGGCCCCGTTCACCATCAGCCGCACCGCATAAAGCGAGGTGGTGCCGGCGATGTAGAGGCAGTTCAGCTTGGCGCCGCCGAACACGCAATTGGCGGTCACCTCCAGCACCTTGACCTTGCCGATCAGCGTGCCGTCCGGATCGTAGCAATGGATGCCGTCGGCCGCGCTGGTCCAGATACGCCCGTCGGCATCGAGCCGGAAGCCGTCGAACAGGCCTGATGTGCAGTCCGCGAACACCTTACCGCCCGAAACCTTCTTGCCGTGCTTGCCGACATTGAACACCCGCATATGCGCCGGATTCTGCGCGCCATGCGTGCGGCCGGTGTCGACGACGTAGAGCAGGCTTTCGTCGAGCGAGAAGGCGAGCCCGTTCGGCCTGACCATATCGGTGATCACCGCTTCGACCTCACCGCTGTCGGGGTCGACCCGGTAGACATGGCAGGCGCCGATCTCGCTCTCGGCCTTGTCGCCTTCATAGTCGGTGTCGATGCCATAGGTCGGGTCGGTGAACCAGATCGAGCCGTCGGACTTCACCACCACGTCGTTGGGCGAGTTCAGCGGCTTGCCCTTCCATTTGGCGGCGATGGTGGTGACCGAGCCGTCATGCTCGGTGCGGCTGACGCGGCGGCCCGAATGCTCGCAGGTGACCAGCCGGCCCTGCCGGTCGACGGTGTTGCCGTTGGAATTCCCCGACGGCTGCCGGAACACGCTGACGCTGCCGTCGGTTTCGTCAAAGCGCAGCATGCGGTTGTTCGGAATGTCCGACCAAACGACATAGCGGCCGGCGGCGAACCAGGCCGGCCCTTCAGCCCAGCGGCAACCCGTGAACAGTTTCTCCACTTGCGCGTTGCCGTTGAACAGGCGCGCGAAACGCGGATCGAGAATTTCGTAATAATCTGCGGCCGCCATGCATTTCCTCCCGGCATCACGTGACGCCGGATCAAGCCAGCCCGCGACCGATCTGGCAAGACGGGGTATGCGCAATTTGTAAGACAAAACGGACAGGACGTGCCTTAGGACGCCATTAACCGGCTATGCGCTGCGTGCAATGGTGCATTGCAACATCTTCTTTTTGCAATGCACCATTACTATGTCATGTTCCGTATCGATCAAGGGAGGAAGAACCAGCCGCGAGAATGCGGCACAGAAGGAACCTTGCTATGATCTTCAACGATCTCATGACCCGCGCTCGCAGCAGCATCGCCAAGCGCAAGCACTACAACCGCCTCGTCGCCGAAATCGACAGCTTCTCCAGCCGCGATCTGGCCGACATGCGCGCCGACCGCTCGGAAATGCTCTACCAGATCCACAAGCAGATCTACGGCTGATTTCTTCAGTCGAGTGTCTCGGCGCCGCCCAGGCGCTTTGAGATTCAGGTCAGGCCGAGCCGAAAATGGTGGTTTCCGAGAACCGGAGCGGAGCGTACTTAAGCACGTGAGCGCCGGAAGCGCGGGACGCCTCCATTTGCAGGCCGGCATCACCTGAATATCAATACGCCGCGAGCGCCTTGTCGATCTGCGGCAGCAGAAGCTCCGTGGCGGACTCGGCCGTCAGCGGGCCGACATGCTTGTAGGCTATCTTGCCATCCTTGCCGATGACGAAGGTTTCCGGCACGCCATAGACACCCCAGTCGATCGCCGTGCGGCCGGCTTCGTCGACGCCGATCGCCTGGAACGGGTTGCCGAGGTCGCCGAGGAAGCGGCGGGCGTTTTCCGGCCGGTCCTTGTAATTCAGCGCCGCCATCGCGAATCGCTTGTCCTGCGCCAGCGCCAGAAGCACCGGGTGTTCTTCCCTGCATGGCGCGCACCACGACGCAAAGACGTTGACCAGCGTGACCTTGCCGGCGAAGGCTTTCGAATCGAGCCCGGGCAGATTGCTGCCCTCCAGGGGCGGCAGGTTGGTTTGCGGTGCCGGCAGACCGATCAAGGCCGACGGCACTTCCGAGACATCGCGCCCCGACAACAGCTGCGACAGGAACAGTCCGGCCAGGCCGAGGAAGACCAGCAGCGGCAAAAACACGAACAGGCGGCGACGGACTGGCGGCGGCGTTTCGGTTTCGCTGCTCACGGCTTTCCCGCCCCGGTCTTGTCGGAGCGCCGCCGCACCCCGGCCGCCTCGAGTTCGGCGAGTTCGCGCTTGCGTGCCCGCTGGTCGAGCAGGATCCAGCCGATCAGTCCGGCCAGCACGATCGCCGTGATGGCGTAGGCGGCGGTGACGTAAAGGGCGTGCGGGCTCATCTCTCGATCCAAGGCTTGCCAGTTCATAACTGGGGCGGCCGTCCGCCGCAATGAATGGCGTCTGCGGCAGATTTGCGGTTATGGCGCCTTCGACAGCAAAAAACCCCAAATACTGGAAATACGCATAGCTTGGCATGTCAGCGAAAGCCGTACGGTGCCTTCACAGGTGAGCAGAATTTTGCCTGCGTCATCCCACATCCTAATGGCGCTCAAGCCGTTGCTCTGGAATTTGCGCAGGCTGATCGTCTCGATCCCGATGAATTCGAGCCCGAAAGACACTGCGTTGAACTCACCCCATTTGGCCGGCGGACGATAGGGAAGCACTGTCGACATAAACGAGAGGTGCATGCTGGGGCCGTCGCGGTTCATCGCTGCTGATGTGATCTCGACGGACGACAGATCGGGATAGTTGCCGTAGATGTTCTGCAGGAAGATCGGGTTTTCAATGCGTAGCGGCCACATCAATCCGTACCATGGCGTAGCGCCAGCGCCGCGGCCACGGGGCCCAGCACCGCAAGGAACAAGGTCAGCGCGGCAAGAATGAGGAAAGGCTGCAGGAACGGATCGGGATTGGCCGTCGCGCCATAGCTTGCCGAAACGCCGAAGATCAGCACCGGGATGGTCAGCGGCAGCACCAGCACCGAGATCAAGAGCCCGCCACGCGGCAGCGCCACCGCCACCGCGGCGCCCACGGCGCCGATGAAGGTGATGGCCGGCGTGCCGACCAGAAGCGTCAGCGCCGTGGCGCCGATCGCCAACGGCTCCATGTTCATGAACAGGCCGAGCAGCGGCGCGGCGACCACCAGCGGCAAGACGCTGCCCGCCCAATGCGCCACGCATTTCACCAGCACCGTCAGCGCCAGCATGTGCCGGTCGTTGCCGAGCACCAGCAGATCGAGTGAGCCGTCCTCGCGGTCGGCCTGGAACAGCCGGTCGAGCCCGAGCAGGCAGGCAAGCAGCGCCCCGATCCACAGGATCGCCGGGCCGATGCGGGCCAAGAGCTTGAGGTCCGGCCCGACGCCGAACGGGATGGTGGCGATGACGGCGAGGAAGAAGATGACGCCGGTCAACGCGCCGCCGCCGGCGCGGATCGAAAGGCGGATGTCGCGGAGGAGGAGGGACCACATTACGATGTGGTCCCCTGTTGAAGCTGGCGTCCTGTCGCGCCCCCCTCTGTCCTGCCGGACATCTCCCCCACGAGGGGGGAGATCGGCAGCTTCGACCATCGCGCCTCTTTTGAGACGTTGGAGATTGGCGAAAGCCGAGACAACATCCAATCTCCCCCCTCGTGGGGGAGATGCCCGGCAGGGCAGAGGGGGGCGCCGTAAAGCGCAATCATGGAAAGCTCTGCCCCATTGCCAGCGCCTTCGCCCCCTCCAATCCCAGCGGCAGATGCGTCGCCGCCACGATCATCCCGCCATCCGCGCAATGCCCGCGCATCAGTCCCGCGAACCGCGCCTCCGAGGCCTTGTCCAGCCCCGCCGTCGGCTCATCCAGCAGCCACAACGGCCGGTGGCTGACCAGAAGTTTCGCGATCGCCGCGCGGCGTCGCTGTCCGGTCGAGAGATAGCCGAACGGCAAATGGCCGATGCCGCCCAGCCCGACTGTTTCCAGCGCCTCCTCGACATCGAGCCGGCCTTCGCCATGGAACTCCCGCCAGAAGCGCAAATTCTCGGTCACGCTCAGCGCCGTCTTCATCGCGTTCTGGTGGCCGAGATAGTGGCAGGCCGAGGCGATCGAGGGGAATTCGTCGCCGCCGCCTTCGAGCAGCAGGCGGCCTTCGGCTTTCGGCAGCAGTCCGGCGACCACCCTGAGCAAGGTCGATTTGCCCGAACCGTTCGGCCCGGTGACGATCAGCGCCTGTCCGGCCTCCAGCACAAACCCGATGCCGGAGAACACCGTCGCGCCGCCGCGCTCGCCGCCCAGATTTTCGGCGATCAGCCGCATCCCATGCCTGTCCCTGGAACGATGCGGCACCGTCGCTGCCGCATCGCACAAATTTGCTTTGCAACTGTCTAGAACTATTCCAGAAAATTCTCTATATCCGGGTCATCCGTGCCAGCGGTCGGCTCGGGAACAGAATTAGCGCCGGACCAGCGCACGCGCCGCCTTGAACGGCTCGGGTTGCTTGGGAGCGGACAGCGGAAATGGCCGTACCCGCACCTTTGCGCGTGATTGCATGCCATCGGCGTCCGTTCCCTTTCAGGCTGAACAGACAAGGATCGCACGTGTCAAAATCCCTCGACAGTTTCAATTGCCGCCGCACACTGAAAGCGGGCGACGCCGAGTATGTCTATTTCGACCTCGTCGAGGCCGAGAAGAACGGCCTCACCGGCATTGCCCAGCTGCCCTATTCGATGAAGGTGCTGCTGGAAAACCTCCTGCGCAACGAGGACGGCCGCTCCGTCACCAAGGACTCGATCCAGGCGGTGGCCGGCTGGCTGACCGACAAGGGCACCGCCGGCGTCGAGATCGCCTATCGCCCGGCCCGCGTGCTGATGCAGGATTTCACCGGCGTTCCCGCCGTGGTCGATCTCGCCGCCATGCGCGATGCCATGGCTTCGCTCGGCGGTGATCCGCAGAAGATCAACCCGCTGGTGCCGGTCGACCTCGTCATCGACCATTCCGTGATCGTCGACGAGTTCGGCACGCCGATGGCCTTCGCCCGCAATGTCGAGCTCGAATATGAGCGCAACGAGGAGCGCTACAAGTTCCTGAAATGGGGCCAGCAGGCGTTCCGCAACTTCCGCGTCGTGCCGCCCGGCACCGGCATCTGCCACCAGGTCAACCTCGAATATCTCGGCCAGGTCGTCTGGACCAACACCGAGGACGGCGAAACCACCGCCTATCCCGACACCTGCGTCGGCACCGATTCGCACACCACCATGATCAACGGCCTTGGCGTGCTCGGCTGGGGCGTCGGCGGCATCGAGGCAGAGGCGGCCATGCTCGGCCAGCCGGTTTCCATGCTGCTGCCCGAGGTGATCGGCTTCCGCCTCACCGGCAAGCTCAAGGAGGGCGTCACCGCCACCGACCTCGTGCTCACCGTCACCCAGATGCTGCGCAAGAAGGGCGTCGTCGGCAAGTTCGTCGAGTTCTTCGGCCCTGGCCTCTCCAACATGACGCTGGCAGACCGCGCCACCATCGGCAACATGGCGCCCGAATATGGCGCCACCTGCGGTTTCTTCCCGGTCGATTCGGAAACCATCCGCTACCTCACGATGTCCGGCCGCAGCGAGGACCGCATCGCCCTGGTCGAGGCCTATTCCAAGGCGCAAGGCATGTGGCGCGAGGCCGGCTCCGCCGACCCGGTCTTCACCGACTTGCTCGAACTGGAGCTGGACAGCGTCGTACCGTCCATGGCCGGTCCCAAGCGTCCGGAAGGCCGTGTCGCGCTCGAAGGCATTCCGGCCGGCTTCGCCAAGGCGATGGAGACCGAATACAAGAAATCCGCCGAAATCTCCAAGCGCTACGCCGTCGAAGGCACCGATCATGACCTTGGCCATGGCGACGTCGTCATCGCCGCCATCACCTCGTGCACCAACACCTCGAACCCATCAGTGCTGATTGCCGCCGGCTTGCTTGCCCGCAACGCCAACCGCCTCGGCCTCAAGCAGAAGCCGTGGGTGAAGACTTCGCTGGCCCCCGGCAGCCAGGTGGTGGCGGAATATCTGGAGAAGTCGGGCCTGCAGAAGGAGCTCGACCAGATCGGCTTCAACCTGGTCGGCTTCGGCTGCACCACCTGCATCGGCAATTCCGGCCCGCTGCCGGCACCGATCTCGAAAACCATCAACGACAAGGGCCTGATCGCTGCCGCGGTGCTCTCCGGCAACCGCAACTTCGAAGGCCGCGTCTCGCCCGACGTGCAGGCGAATTACCTGGCCTCGCCGCCGCTGGTGGTAGCGCACGCGCTCGCCGGCACCGTCAGCAAGGACCTGACCACCGAGCCGCTCGGCGAGGACAAGAACGGCAATCCGGTCTATCTCAAGGACATCTGGCCGAGCTCGGCCGAAATCCAGGAGTTCATCGAGAAGAACGTCACGCGCGAGCTGTTCGCCCGCAAATATGCCGACGTCTTCAAGGGCGACGAGTACTGGCAGAACGTCAAGGCGCCGGAAGGCCAGACCTATGCCTGGGACAACAATTCGACCTATGTGCAGAACCCGCCCTACTTCGCGGGCATGACATCAGGTTTCGGCAAGATCGGCGACATCAAGGGCGCGCGCGTGCTCGGCCTGTTCGGCGACAAGATCACCACCGACCACATCTCGCCGGCGGGTTCGATCAAGGCGGCCTCGCCGGCCGGCAAATACCTCACCGACCATGGCGTCGGCGTCGCCGACTTCAACCAGTACGGCACGCGGCGCGGCAACCATGAGGTGATGATGCGCGGCACCTTCGCCAATATCCGCATCCGCAACCACATGCTGGGCGAGAACGGCCGCGAGGGCGGCTACACCATCCACTATCCCACAAAGGAAGAAGAATCGATCTACGACGCGGCGATGGAATACAAGAAGGAAGGCGTGCCGCTGGTCATCTTTGCCGGCGTCGAATACGGCAACGGTTCGTCGCGCGATTGGGCTGCCAAGGGCACGAACCTGCTTGGTGTCCGCGCCGTCATCGCCCAGTCCTTCGAGCGCATCCATCGTTCGAACCTGGTCGGCATGGGCGTCATCCCCTTCGTGTTCGAGGACGGCACCTCATGGGCTTCCCTCAACCTCAAGGGCGACGAGCTGGTCGAGATCGACGGATTGAGCGCCATCAAGCCGCGCAAGACGATGACCGCCAAGATCACCTATGGCGACGGCACGGTGAAGAACGTGCCGATCATCTGCCGCATCGATACACTGGATGAGCTCGACTACTTCAAGAACGGCGGCATCCTGCAATACGTGCTGCGCGACCTGGCGGCTTAGCAACAAGGGAATAGGGGAGTAAGGAGTAGGAAAAAGGAAACTAGGCCGGGAACGGGTAACCTACTCCCCTACTCCCCTACTCCCCTACTCCCCTACCACAGTTCCGCTGCGATGAAGGCAAGGTTTGTCGAAGCATTGACCGGTTCGGACCAAAGTCCAGGCCGATTCGCTCGCAATAGAGATCGACAGGGGTCAGGAGAACCTGCCTCATGGGGATGATGCCGCCGCCGAATCGAACCACGCCTTGAAATGCAGTGGCTTCTCCTATTGCGGCCTTACCTCACGATTGCCGCGGTAAAATTTCACCGCAACGTGACTTCCCGTTGACTTCCCGTTCTGCCACATATTTGGGCAAAGCAGAACAAAGCCGGCACCACCGGCGGGAATTGGAATGGTCATGGCCTCGCGACGATCATTGTGGCTGGCAGCCTTCACGCTGGCCTTCTCGGCTTTTCCCGGTGCTGGCCATGCCAGCGAGCCCGAAAGGGCCCAGGCCGAAAAGCCCGACCGGCCGCTCGGCGTGGTCGAACTGTTCACCAGCCAAGGCTGCAGTTCCTGCCCGCCGGCGGACGCGTTCTTCGCCGAACTCGCCACCAGGCAAGACCTTGTCGCGCTCGCCTATCACGTCGATTACTGGGACTATCTCGGCTGGAAGGACACGCTGAGCCGCAAGGAAAACACCGAGCGGCAATATGACTATATGCGCTATTTCAGCAGCCGTTCCGTCTATACGCCGCAAGCCGTCCTGAACGGCCGGATGCATGTCAACGGCGCCAATCGCGGCGAGGTCGACGGCGCGCTTGCCCGCATGGCCCGTGCCGGCGAAGGCATGCGTGTGCCCATCAAGATCAGCCGCACCGGCGACCGCGTGATCATCGACACCGGCGATGCCGGCACCGGCCCGAACGACGCCCATGTCGTCATCGTCTATTTCGACGCGCCGCAGACGGTCAAGATCGGCCAGGGCGAGAATTCCGGCCGCAAGATGACCTATTGGAACGCGGTCACCGGGATCCAGACCGCCGGCATGTGGCACGGCAAGGCGCAGCGCTACGAATTGCCGCTGAGCGAGATCACCAAGAAGGCCGGCTGCGCCGTGCTTTTGCAGTCGGTCGGCAAGGATGGCCTCCCGGGCCCGATCCTGGGCGCGGCTTTCATCCACAGGCCCGGATCCGAGACCTCCCTGGAGCGCCAGCTGTAACGTCACGCGGTTCGGCGCGATCCAGACGGAAACCGTTACACATCTCCCTCGAATGCTTTCAGTGTCCGGTCAGGCGATCGGCAAAGGCGGCAAGACGTGAGGTCCGGCCCAAGCCGTTTGCTTCACGCCGGTCGGCGATGCGATAGAGCTGGTACATGGTGTGGACGCCGAGCCAACGCAGCGGTTCAGGCTCCCATTTCTTGACCGTGCGGTTGACCCAGGGCAGCCGGGTCAGTTCGGTATCGTGGCCGAGCACGAGGTCGCGCAAGGTGCGGCCCGACAGGTTGGAGCTCGAAACGCCCAGCCCGACATAGCCGCCAGCCCAGCCGATGCCACTCTCACGGTCGAAACCTGATGTTGTGCACCAGTCGCGCGGCACACCGAGCGTGCCGCACCAGGCATGGTCGAGGCGCACGCCTTTGGTCTGCGGCAACAGCCTGGTCAGCACCTCGTGCAACTGATCGATGGTCGCCTGCTGGGTCTGGCCGCGCACATCGGTGCGCGAGCCGAAGCGGTAGGGCACGCCGCGCCCGCCCATGGCGATGCGGCCTTCGCGCGTGCGCTGTGCATAGCAATAGGTGTGGGCGGCATCGCCCAGCACCTCGTAACCGTTCCAGCCGATCGCGTCCCAGAGCTTTTGCGGCAGCTTCTCGGTCACCACGATGGCGCTGTTCAGCGGCAGCCAGAGACGCTCGTAGCCGGGAATGCCCGCCGTGAACCCTTCGGTGGCGCGGACGATCTTTTGCGCCCGCACGATACCTCTGGTGGTGGTGACCTTGCCCTTCTCGATCGCCAGCACCTGCGTCTGCTCGTAGATCGGCACGCCGAGCCGCGCGACCGCGGCCGCCAGGCCCTGGACCAGCTTGGCCGGCTGTACACGCGCGACGTTGCGCACGACAAAGGCGCCCAGCACCTTGTCGATGGCGATGCGCTGGCGCGCCTCCCGCGCGTCGAGGAAGGCCAGCCGCTCCGGCGGCATCTCCCAGCCCAGCAGCTCCTCGTATTCGGCCCTGGCGCGCTGCAACTGCGCGGCATTGGTGGCGACGGTGATGTTGTCGACGCGGCGGATATCGGCATCGATGCCCTCGGCCTCCGTCACCGCGATCACCTCGTCGACCGTACCGAACATGGCGCGCTGCATGTCGATCACGGCGCCGCGCGACGAGGTTTTTGCGTATTTCTCGCGCGACCAGCTGAAACCGCCCGACAGCCAGCCGCCATTGCGGCCGGAGGCGCCGAAGCCGGCGAACTCCTTCTCGACGATGACGATGCGCAGCGCAGGCTGCGCCTTCTTCAAATAATAGGCGGTCCACAGGCCGGTGTAGCCGGCGCCGACGATGCAGACATCGGCCTCGATGTCGCCGAGCAAGGGCGGCCGATAAGCGGGGGTGCCGCCGATATCGGCATACCAGAACGACACGTCGCCATTGTGCTTGGCTTGCATTGCGGACTGCTTTCGAAAGGCAATTCCGGGAAAGGCGGTTTTCCGTCCGGAGTTGCGTTAAAACAAAGGGTTTCAGGTAAGCGTCAGATCGGCCTTGTCGTCGTCGGCGAGCAGCTTGACGTCGGCGCCGGCGAACAGCACCTCGACCTCGTCTCCGATGGCAAAATTGTCTGCTTCCAGCGTCGAGCGCACGATGGCTTTCGAGCCGTCGGCCAGATCGACCTCGTATTTGGAGCCGGAGCCGAGGTAAATGGCTTCGCCGATACGCCCGGTGAGCCGGTTGCGGCCATCGCCGTCGGCACCACGGCGGGCGAGTACCAGCTTTTCGGGCCGCAGCAGCATGACCGGCCTGCCGCCATTGGCGAGACGCTTGGCTGTCGCTACCTTCTGGCCCGCTATGTCGATCGCCGTCTCTCCGCCGGAGGTGGCGGCGGCCCCGCGCAGCACGGTGGAATCGCCGATGAACTTGCCGACGAACAGCGTCGCCGGCTCGTCATACAGCTCGCGCCCGGTGCCGATCTGTTCGATGCGGCCCCGGTTGAACACGGCGATGCGGTCCGACAGCACCAGCGCCTCTTCCTGGTCGTGCGTCACATAGACGAAGGTGGTGCCGAGTTCGCGGTGGATGCGCTTGATTTCGAGCTGCAGCCATTCGCGCAGCTTCTTGTCGAGCGCGCCGAGCGGCTCGTCCATCAACAGCAGAGGCGGATCGAAGACGATGGCGCGCGCCAGCGCCACGCGCTGCTGCTGGCCGCCCGAAAGCTCGCTGGGAAAGCGGTGGCCGAAATCCGCCATCTTGACCATGTCGAGCGCCTGGCGGACGCGGCGTTCGCGCTCGGTGCCGGCCACACCGCGCAGGGCGAGCGGATAGGCGACGTTGCGGCTCACCGTCATGTGCGGAAACAGCGCGTAATGCTGGAACACCACGCCGATGTTGCGCTTGTGCGCCGGCACGCCGACGACGCTCTTGCCGCCCACTTCCAGCGCGCCCGAACTGGCCTCGGTGAAGCCGGCGACGACGTTGAGCGTCGTCGTCTTGCCGGAGCCGCTCGGCCCGAGCAGCGTCATGAACTCGCCGGCCTTGATGTGCAGCGACACGCCGTCCAGCGCCTTGAAGTTGCCATAGGCCTTGCTGATCGAGTCGAGGTCGATCGCCGCGCCCCTGCTCTCTTGTCCCCGATTCATTGGCGTCCTTTCCGCTCGCGGCCAAGAAGAAGCATGCCGCCGCCAATCAGCATCGTGGTGGTAAGCAACAGGATCGTACCGACGGCCGCTACCGTCGGGTCGGCGTCGCGCGTGATGGAAGCATAGATCTGCACCGGCAATGTCTTGAGGTAGGGATTGGTGATGAACAGCGACACGACAATCTCGTCGAAGGAGGTGGCGAAGGCGAACAACAGGCCCGACAGCACGCCGGGCGCTATCAGCGGCAGCGTCACCGTACGGAACGTGGTGAGCGCGCTCGCGCCCAGGCTCGCCGCGGCTGTCTCGAGGCGCCTGTCGAACACTTCGAGATTGGCCGAGACGGCAATCAGCACGAAGGGCAGCGCAAGGATCGTGTGGGCGAGCACGAAGCCGAGCAGCGTGCCGACAAGCCGCGTATCGAGATAGACCGCGTAGATGCCGATCGCCAGCACCACGCCCGGCACCACCATCGGCGTCAGCATCAGCATGCGCAGCAGGTTTGCCGGCCGCGCTTTCATGCGGTCGAGGCCGAAGGCGGCGAGCGTGCCGAGCACCGTCGCCAGCACCGCGACGATCGAGGCGACCTTCAGCGAATTGAGGAAGCTGTTCGACCAATCCGGGTTGGTGACGAAATTCTGGTACCACTGCCAGGAGAAGCCCTGCGGCGGAAACGCCAGCGACTTGTTCTCGTTGAACGACATCGGCACCACGACCAGCGTCGGCGCCACCAGCCATATGGCCACCAGCAGGCAGACCAGGCCCAGGATGACGCGGGTGAGAGGCTTCATCTCCATCACTGCCGCCCCGCGTCCCGGTACCTGGATCGCATCACCGGCGCGGCGAGCGCCAAGAGCACGAAGGTCGTGACCAGCAGCACCACACCCATCGCGCCGCCCCTGCCCCATTGCAGCAGGCTGAGCACCTGTGTCTGCACCAGGGTGGACAGCATGGTCGAGCGCGGTCCGCCGAGCAAAGCCGGTGTGATGTAGAAGCCGAGCGCCAGGATGAAGACGATGATCGCCCCGGCATAGACGCCCGGCAGCGACAGCGGCAGGTAGATGGTGAAGAAGGCGCGGGATGGTCGCGCGCCAAGACTTTGCGCCGCACGCATCAGTCTGAGATCGATGCCTTTCATGACCGAATAGAGCGGCAGGATCATGAAGGGCAAAAGAACCTGCGCCATGCCGATGACCACGCCCGTCTGGGTACGGATCAGCCTGACGCCACCGAGCCCGAGCGATCGCAGGATCGAGTTGATGACCCCTGAATCCTGCAGCAGGATCACCCAGGACAAGGTGCGCACCACGCCGCTCACCCAAAACGGGATCAGCACACATAGCATCAGCACCAGCCGCACACGCGGCCCGACCGCGGTCATCAGATAGGCGTAAGGGTAGGCTGAGATCACGCACACCAGCGTGACCCACGCCGAGATGACGTAGGTCCGCTGGAGCACGGTGAGGTTGATGGGCGCGCTGAAGAACCAGATATAGTTCTGCAGGCCCCAGTCCGGCTCCGACAGGCTGCGCAGGACGATGGTGAGCAGCGGATAGCCGATCACCGCCAGGAGCAGGAGCAGCGCCGGCAGCGCGAGCGCGTACGGCCGCCATGCCCAGCGCCTTTCGACAGCGGGAATGGTTGGATCGGACGCGCTCACGGTCTGTGTCCCGTCAGCCAGTCAGTTGCCGGCCATCAGCGCCGACCACTTCTCCTGCGCCACCGCGAAGTTCGGGACCCAGAACTTGAAGTTTTGTTTGTAGCCCTGCTTCTGGCGTTCGGGCGTATTGGTCAGGTAGGCGGCGACGGAAGCGTCGACCTTGGGCTGCGCGTCGTTGTTGATCGGCGTGTAGGAGGTCTTCTCCGCCAATATCTCCTGGGCATGCTTGCCGAGATAGGCATTGAGCAGCGCGTAGGATGCATCCGTATCCTTGACGCCGACGGGAATCGTCATCTGGTCCATCACCACCAGCCAGTCCTGCCAGGCGGGCGCGTATTTGGCGCCGTTCTTGACCGCCGTCATCGCGCGGCCCGTCCACATCATCAGCATGTCGGCCTCGCCGGATTCGGCGAGTTGCTGCGATTCGGCGCCGGTCTTCCAGAAGATCGTGTCGGGGCCGAGCTTGCGGACCACATCGATGGCCTTGTCGATATCGGCCACCGTCATCGTCTTCGGGTCGCCGCCGGCAACCTTGAAAGCCTGTTCCAGCAGGCCGCCGGTCGGGCTGCCGGAGCCGTCGATCCCGCGCACGCCTGGGAATTTTTGGGTATCGAAGAAGTCGGCCCAGCTCTTTGGCGGATTATCCCCGTACTTCTCCTTGTTGTACATCAGCACGACACCGTAGTTCATCGCCGGCACCGAGCATTCGCCGACTTGACCTTCCGGGATTTTCGAGACGTCGAGCTTGGTCAGATCGAGCTTCTGGAACAGCTTGCCGCAATAGACATAGGGCGGCAGATCGTCGGTATCGACGACGTCCCAGGTGACATTGCCGGACTCGACCTGCGCCTGCAGTTTGGCGATCTCCGTCGGGCCGTCATTGAGCAGCTTGACGCCGGATTTGTCGACGAACTCCTTGAGCGCGGCCGCCTGGCCGTCCTGGTAGATTCCGCCATAGGACACGAAGGTCAGCGTCTTGCCCTTCAGCGAGCCTTCAGCCACCTCTCCCGCCACCGGCTTGGATTGCGCGAGCGCGGCGGTGGCCGCCAGAAGCACGGCGACGCACGCCGCATGTCCAAATCTCAGTCTCATGATCAACTCTCCCATTGCAGCACTCGCATTTGTTTTCATGCACCCGGATGCGAGCGGTTTCCGGGCCTGTATTGATCGAGTTCGAACGCGCCGGCGGTTGGCGGGGCGATGATCCACAGCACCTCCGCCGGCGTGTCGCCGACATTGACCGTGCGGTGCGGCACCGAGGTCGCGTATTCGACGCTGTCGCCTTCGCGCATTACATGGCGCTCGTCGGCGAGTGTCAGTTCGACGGTGCCCTTGAGCACCATGAACATTTCATGCTCGCCGCTGTGGACGTAGGCCTCGTCGCCGGTCGAGCCGCCCACTTCGAAATGACCGGCATAGACCTCGAACTGGTGGATCGGCCGCCGCGACAGGAGCATCTTGCGGCCTTGCACGCCGACCGGCAGGACCGGCCGTTCCTCGCGCCTCAGCACCTTGTGCAGGGGGCGGGCATTGTCCTCGAACAGATCGTTGATGCCGAGGTCGAGAGCGGCGGCGATCTTGAGCAGCGTGCCTGTGTTGGCGCCGCACAGATTGCGCTCGAGCTGGCTGATGAAGCTCGCCGTCGTACCGGTCATGTCCGCGAGCTGGCGCAGCGAGACGCGCCGCGCCGTCCGCAACGCCTTGATGCGAGGGCCGACGCCGACGCCATCTGGCGCGGCCGCCCCACCAGTCAATTCTTTTGCCGTGGAGTCCGATGCGCGTGGCATTGCCGTCTCCGTTTCACTTAACACCCTATTAAGTGAAACGGCAAATGGCAAGCACGGTCGACGGAATTGAATAGCGGATGTCGGGGCTGGCGGCTTCGGGCTCTACGCCGAGTTCCAGTGGTCGCCTTGATGCATGCCGCCCTGAAGTATCCTCGGTTCCGGGACACGACATGCATAAAATTGGAAGCTTACTGCAGGTCGGGCGAATCCCGTTCGCCGGGACATGCTGTAATCGGGGCAAAAGGGTCCAAAAACGAAAAAACCGACGTCAGCTTGCTTCTGACGTCGGTCATTTAGGTTTTGGGATCGTCGCACACCTGGCTTTTCCGAGGAAAAGGCCGAGGTTGGTTCGATCCGACGCAGACCCGTGGGCGGGGGGCTTGGGGTTTACGAGCCGGTGCCGGACCGAACCGTCTCAGGCAACGCCGGTAAATTCGTCGGACATTGGGGCAGGAGCGCGGATAAAAAAAGGCAGAAATGTGGCGAAGCATCACCAATTCCAACAAGCGTTTCACAAACGTGACCGGACGCGGCGGAAACGGCCCGCCGCCGGCTTCGCTTCGCCGGCTCTTGCAATTGCGGTGCGAAGAGGCCAATTTTGGTTGGCAAAGATTCATTTTGAAGGATCGAGGCATGACTGATGACGGCGGCGGGATGGGGGATGGTGACGCATCCGCAATATTGATCCCGCTACACGAGGCGCGACGCCTCGACCAGCCGGTCCGCTTCGACCGGCGTGAACTGGACCAGATCCTGAGGCTCTACGGACGCATGGTCGCCGCCAACGAATGGCGCGACTACGCCATCGATCATCTCACCGACCGCGCTGTCTTTTCCGTCTTTCGCCGCGCCAGCGAAGTGCCGCTGTTCCAGATCGTCAAGGATCCGAAACTGGCGCGCAAACAGGGCGCCTTCGCCGTCATCGCCGCGGGCGGGCGCATCCTCAAACGCGGCCAGGAGCTTGGCCGCGTGCTTGGCGTCTTCGACAGCAAGCTGATGCTGGTTCAGGTTTGAGCCGGGATTGGGGAATTGAGGAATTGAGGAAAAAGACACTCGGCGCCTGACGTAAGCACCCTTTTCTTTCGTTCTTCAGTTCCTCAATTCTTCAATTCCTCTTCACTTCTTCAATTCCCCCTTCCGGAATTTCCGCTCGGGCAACGAGTCCGGATCGGGTAGGACCGATGCCCCGCCGTTCAGCGATAGCTGCATGAACACCGTGTCCAGCCAGCGGCCGTGCTTGTAGCCGGAGCCTTCGAGGCGGCCGGAATGGCGGAAGCCGAGCTTCTCATGCAGCCTGACCGAGGCGCTGTCGGCGTGGCCGTCGCCGATCACCGCGACGATCTGGCGAAAGCCCGCCACCTCGACCGCCGCGACCAGGCTCCGCATCAGCTTGAGGCCGACGCCCTGGCCCTTGGCATCGGGCGCGACATAGACCGAATCCTCGACGATGAAGCGATAGGCCGGGCGCGGCCGGAAGGGGCCGGCATAGGCATAGCCGAGCACGGCGCCGTCCTTCTCGGCCACCAGATAGGGAAAGCCGGCGGCCGCGAGC
Source organism: Mesorhizobium sp. B2-1-8 (assembly GCF_006442545.2). Taxonomy (NCBI): domain Bacteria; kingdom Pseudomonadati; phylum Pseudomonadota; class Alphaproteobacteria; order Hyphomicrobiales; family Phyllobacteriaceae; genus Mesorhizobium; species Mesorhizobium sp. B2-1-8. Next base: position 1,010,020 of record NZ_CP083952.1, on the reverse strand, counting down.
GTGGCGAATCGCGTACCCATCTCGGTGCGGCTGGGCGGCTCCAGCTCATAGCTCGCCGTGCCGTTGGTGACCGCGTCGGCGTAGATTTCCGTGATGATGTCGAGGTCGGCCGGGGTTGCCGACCTGATCACGATATTGCTCATTCTCTATGCAAACCTCTTATGTGCCCTCAACAACAGCAGAGGCCCGCGCAAAAGAAAAGGGCGGCCATTGGGCCGCCCTTCCGAGAGTTGATGGTCCAATACCGCTTAGCGGCGGTCGCCCATGAACTGCAGCAGGAACATGAACAGGTTGATGAAGTCGAGATAGAGCCTCAGCGCCCCCATGATCGCCTTGCGGCCGGCGACGTCCGAGGCGTCGCCATCGAAATACATCTCCTTGATCTTCTGCGTGTCGTAGGCGGTGAGGCCGGCGAAGACCAGCACGCCGATCGCCGAGATGGCGAAGGAGAGCGCCGACGAATGCAGGAAGATGTTGATCACCATGGCGATGATGATGCCGAACACGCCCATGATCAGGAACGAGCCCATCGCCGTCAGGTCGCGCTTGGTCGTATAGCCGAACAGCGACAACGCGCCGAAGGCGGCGGCGGTGGCGAAGAAGGTCTGCGAGACGCTGGCGGTGGTGTAGACCAGGAAGATCGACGACAGCGACAGGCCGACAAGACCGGCATAGACCCAGAAGGTCGTCTGCGCGGCGGCAACGCTCATCGACTGGATCCTGAACGACAAGAAGAACACTGCGGCCAGCGGCGCCAGTATGACAACCCAGCGCAGCGGCGAACCGAAGATCGCGTAACCGAACGAGGTCAGCATCTCGCCGCTCGGCAGCGTCGCGACGGCCGAGGCCGGGTCGGTGGTGGTGGCCAGCATGATCGTGCCGACCGCGGCAAGGCCGGTAATGAGCAGGCCAAGCCCCATCAGATTGTAGACCTTGATCATGTACGCGCGCAGGCCCTGGTCGATGTCGGCGCGGACGCCGGGCACCGCCGACGTCTGGTAATTGCGAATGGGATCAGCCATTGGAAATCCTCTGTTGCTTCTGCCCCGTCCGGTGTCGGGCCTCTTGCGGACCCAGGCGCCGCTGGCGGGACTCCAGCATGCCTGTGCTGAAATATGATGGTTATTCGCGTCGAGAACAAGACCGTAACCGGGTGTAACGGTTCGTGACAGGCCAAAATGCCGCTTCGCCGGCTGTTTTGGATGGCATTCTTACCAAGATTTAACCTGGAGCAGGCGGCGCCGGCCGGCGAATCAGAGGTTTCGCAGCACGGGTGCCGCCTTGTGGCCGAGCACCCGCCAGGTGCCGGCAAGGCCGATGCCGACCGTGATCACCAGCGAAAAGGCAATCGTGGCGACCGCCACCTCCGGCATGAAATGCGACGGCAAGGCCATGATGCGCGCGACGACGAACCAGGCGGCGGCGCTGCCGGCGGCGAGCGCGAAGATCGCGGTGGCGAGCCCGATCAGCATGTATTCCAGCGAGAAGGCCGATATCAGCGTCGTGCGCGTCGCGCCCAGCGTCTTCAGCACCACCGCGTCATGGATGCGCGCCCGGTTGCCGGCGGCAAGCGCGCCGGCAAGCACCAGAACCGAGGCGATCAGCGCCACGCCGGCCGCTGCCCGGATCGCCGTGCCGAGCTGACCGACCAGCCGGTTGACAATGTCGAGCGCGTCCTTGACCCGCACCGTCGTGACGGCCGGGAAAGCGCGGGTGACGGCATTGAGGACGCGCGCATCGTCGGCCGTCGAGGCGTTCTTTTCGGTCAGCGTCGCTATCCAGCCATGCGGGGCGCCCGCGAATGTGTTGGGCGAGAACACCATGACGAAATTGATGCCCATCGTCTCCCATTCGACCTGGCGGAAATTGGCGATCCGGGCCGTGACATTGCGGCCGAGCACGTTGACGGTGATGGTGTCGCCGAGCTTCAGCCCGATTTCCTTGCCTTCCTTGTCGGAAAACGAAACCAGCGGCTCGCCGCCATAATTGTCCGGCCACCAGTTGCCCTCGGTCAGCGTCGCGTTCTCCGGCTGCCTGGCGTCATAGGTCAGGCCGCGATCTCCCTTCAGCACCCAGGCGCCCTCGGCCGGCACCTTGAGCTTGTCGACATCGACGCCGTTGAGCGCCATCACCCGGCCCCGCAGCATCGGCACCTTGGCCAACGTTCCCCGCGGCGCCTCCTTTGCGATCAGCGAGGAGAAGGCATCGACTTCGCTGCCCTGGATGTCGACGAAGAAGAAGTTCGGCGCCCGCTCCGGCAGGTTGCCGGAGATCTGGCGCCTGAGATTCCCGTCGATCAGCGCCAGTGTCACCAGGAGAGTCAGTCCAAGCCCCAGCGACAGCACCACCGACGGCGTCAGCGCGCCGGGCCGGTGGATGTTGCCGATGGCGAGTCTCAGCGCGACAAAGCGCACGCGCGGGCTTCTCCTGGCTGCCCATTGCACCAGTCCTCCGACCAGCCTCAGCACCAGGAAAGCAAAAATCGTGGCGCCGACGAAGATCGAGGCGATGCGCTGGTCGCCCGAAAACAAGATCGCCAGCGCCGCCAGGAAAAGCGCGATGCCGAGCGCGCAAACGACATAGACGGGGCGCGGCAGGCCGCGGCCTTCCAGCCCCATCTCGCGGAACAGCGCGGTTGCCGGCACGTCGCGGGCGCGGCCGAGCGGCAGCAGCGCGAAGGCGAGCGTCACCAGCAGGCCGAACAGTGCCGCCATGGCCAGCGCGCCGGGATAGAAGCCGCCTTGCGCCGGCACCGGAATGACGGATTGCAGGGCGGCACTTGCGACAAAGGGCATCAGCGTACCCAGCACAAGGCCGGCGCCGATACCGAGCAAGGCGATGATCAGGATCTGCACGAGGTAGACGGCAAAGACGAAGCCGCCGGACGCACCCAGGCTCTTGAAGGTGGCGATGACGCCGCGCTTGCCGTCGAGATAGGCACGCACCGCATTGGCGACGCCGACGCCGCCGACCACCAGCGCGGTGAGCCCGACCAGCGTCAGGAACTGCGAGAAGCGTTCGATGTTGGAAGACAGTGCCGGTGCGGCATTGCTGCGCGTGCGGATCGACCAGCCGGCCTCCGGAAAATCCTTGGCCGCTTGGTCCTGGATGGCCTTGAGCCGCGCCTCGTCGGCACCGGCGGGCAGCCGGACCTTGTAGGCGTTCTCGACCAGGCTACCCGGCTGGACCAGCCCGGTGGCGGCCAGGGCCTCGGTCGAGATCATCAGCCTTGGCGCGAAGCCGAACCCGTCGGAGACCGCGTCGGGCTCGGTCACCAGCCTGGCGCGCAGTTCGAAGATGGCGGTGCCGAGCTTCAGCCGGTCGCCGATCTTGAGATGCAGCCGCTCGAACAAAAGGTCGGGTGCCGCGGCGCCGAAAACGCCGAACTGCCTGCCGAACAGTTCCTGCTTCGACAGCGCCGGTTCGGTTTCCAGCGCGCCATAGAGCGGATAGGCATCGTCGACCGCCTTGGCCTCGACCAGCGCCTGGTCGGATCCGTCGGCCAGGCGCGCCATCGAGCGCATGCCGGCGGTATGCGAAACGATGCCCAGCCCGTCGAGAAAGCCACGTTCGGCCTGGCTGGCGGCGCGCTGGTTGATCTGGAAGCGAAGATCGCCGCCGAGCAGCGTCTGGCCCTGATCGGCGACACCGGCGGTGATGGAGCGGGCCACCGAATTGACGCCGCCGATGGCCGCGACGCCGAGCGCGATGCAGGCGAGGAAGATGAGGAAGCCGGACAGGCCGCCACGCATCTCGCGCAGCGAGAAGCGGATGGCAAGCTTCAAGGTCCGCGCCAGCGGCATCAGGCGGTGACCTTGACCGGTGCCGGCGCTTCGATCCGGCCGGAGCGCATCGACACCTGGCGCGAACAGCGCGCCGCGAGCGCCGGATCATGGGTGACCAGCACCAGCGTCATGCCGCGCTCGGCGGCCTTGGCGAACAGAAGGTCGGCGACCTGCCGCCCCGTCGCCTGGTCGAGATTGCCGGTCGGCTCGTCGGCGATAAGGATGCGCGGCGACGGTGCCAGCGCACGGGCGATCGCCACGCGCTGCTGCTCGCCACCCGAGAGTTCCCCGGGATAATGGGTGACGCGGTCGCTGAGGCCCACGGCCGCCAGTTCCCGCTCCGCCACCGAAAACGGATCGGCGTTGCCGGCCAGTTCCAGCGGCACCGCGACGTTCTCGAGCGCTGTCATGTTGGGGATGAGGTGGAAGGACTGGAACACGATGCCAATGTTTCGGCCACGAAACGAAGCAATCTGATCCTCGCTTTTGTCGTTGAGCAGCTCGCCAGCGATTCGTACCGTGCCCGAATCGACTCTTTCCAGCCCTGCCAGCACCATCAGCAATGTCGACTTGCCGGACCCGGACGGACCGACGATGCCCGTCGCCTCGCCACGCGCGACTTCGAGGCTGACGCCCTTCAGCACATGGACCGACGAAGCCCCTTCGCCGAGCGTCAGGGATACGTCTTTCAGCGCAATGACGGCTTCTGTCAAAATGAAAGCGTCCTATATGGAAAGGGAGGCTCTGCCTGTCGGAAGCCACCGCCGGAAGAATTCTCTGTCATATGGGGCCTGCCGCATGTCTTTCAAACGCCTGATAGCCGCAGGCCTGATCGTTTTCCTCGCCATTTGCGGCGCCATTTCGTCGGCGCGCGCCGAGCCATTCAAGATCGTCGGCTTCGGTGACAGCCTGATGGCGGGGTTCGGCCTTGGCCCGGGCGAGGGCTTTACCGACAAATTGCAGGCCGCCCTTCGCGCCAGGGGCCATGACGTCACCGTCGCCAATGCCGGCGTCTCCGGCGACACCTCCAGCGGCGGCCTGGCGCGGCTCGACTGGTCGGTGCCGGACGGCACGCGGCTTGTGATCCTCGAACTCGGCGCCAACGACATGCTGCGTGGCGTCTCGCCCGACATCACCCGGAAGAACCTTGACGCCATGCTGGGCAAGCTCGAGGAGCGCAAGATCGCCGTGCTCCTGGCCGGCATGCGCGCCGCGCCCAACCTCGGCGCCGACTACCAGAACGCCTTCGACGCCGTCTTTCCGGAACTCGCCGCGAAATACGGCGTTACGTTTTACCCGTTCTTTCTCGACGGCGTCGCCGGCCAGCCCAGTTTGCAGCTCGAGGACGGCTTGCATCCGAACGCCAAAGGGGTCGATCAGATGGTCGAGCGCATCCTGCCGACGGTCGAAAAGGCCATCGCCGCGGTGCCGGGAGGTTCGTGAGATCCGATAAAGCCGCTTTCCCTTGGGGAAACGTTTAGCAAAGCCTTTGACCAACAAACCACTTGCTCCATTTGATCATCGATGATTCGCTAGGGATGACAGTTCGATTCGAGGAAGGGAGGCTCTTCATGCCGCGTCTTTTCATCGCCCTCGAAATTCCGCGTGATGCCGCCCTTTCGCTGTCCCTGCTCCGCGGCGGCCTGCCCGGGGCCCGCTGGATCGACGTCGAAAACTACCATCTGACGCTGCGCTTCATCGGTGATGTCGAAGGCCATGTCGCCGACGAGATCGCCAACGCGCTCGACCGGGTGCACCGTCCTTCCTTCTCGCTGGCGCTGTCGGGTGTCGGCGCTTTCGGCCAGAAGAAGCCGCATGCGGTGTGGGCGGGCGCCTCTCCCTCGCCCGATCTGGCCGCCCTTCAGGCCGAGATCGAGCGCATTTGCCAACGGCTCGGCATCCCCGCCGATCCGCGCAAGTTCATGCCGCATGTGACGCTGGCGCGCCTGCGCAATTCGAGCCCGCTCGACGTCGCCCAATATCTGTCGGCGCGCGGCAATTTCTCGACGCTGCCATTCCGCGTCAGCCGCTTCGTCTTGATGTCGTCGCGCGATTCGGTCGGCGGCGGCCCCTATGTCGTCGAGGAAGCCTGGCCGCTGTCCGGCGTCGATACGCGCGCCGCCAGCCGTGTCGCCAGCGCCTCCGATGCCTCGCGGATCATGCGGTAGACCGAAGCGAACGCTTCCTGGTCCTCGTAATAGGGATCCGGCACATCGAGCGGCTTTCCCTCGGCGAATTCCAGGAACAGGTGGATGCGATCGCGCACTGCCGCCGGCGCCAGCGCCTTCAGGTCGGCGACGTTGGATCGGTCCATGCCGAGGATCAGGTCGAAGCGGTGAAAATCCTCCGGCATGATCTTGCGCGCCCGCTGCCGCGAGATGTCGATGCCGTGGCGCGACGCGATGGCAATCGAGCGCGGATCGGGAGCGGAGCCGACCTCCCAGCCGCTGGTTGCGGCCGAATCGAGCACGACATCGCCACCGCATCCGCGCTCCGAAAGCACGGCGCGAAGCACGCCTTCCGCCAGCGGCGACCGGCAGATGTTGCCGAGGCAGACGAAAAGAATGGAATTTATAGGCTTCGCGATCATGGATCCGGCGCTATGTTGATTTCAGCGCAATAGCACGGGAGGCGGACATGACGAGAGAGAAACTGGGCAGGGAAGCCGCCGAAGCAGCGCTGACGGCGCTTGACGGCTGGGCGCTGGCAAAGGACGGCGCCTCGATCGGCCGCATCTTCACCTTCAACAACTTCTCCGAAGCCTTCGCCTTCATGACCCGAGTCGCGCTGGCCGCCGAGAAGATGGACCATCATCCCGACTGGTCGAATGTCTACAAGACGGTCGACGTGACTTTGAACACGCATGACGCCGGCGGCGTCACGGCGCTCGATATCGAACTGGCCAAGAAGATGAACCGCTATTTCGGCGGCTGAACACAGGCCAGGCCATGCTCGCGGCGGGCGCCGACCCGCCAAATCGGCGCCCGCATCTTGCAGCCGGGTTCGGCTTTCACCACATTTTGATCGGCGGGAATGCGCCAGCATGCGCATGGGACCCTCAAGGAGAGATTGATGGCGCAGGAATCCGGTTTTGACTTCTTTGGCTTTGGCGACAGGCTGGGCGGCGAGGGCGAAGTGCGCGAAAAGTTCTGGCGCACGGCCAAGAAGGCAGCACGGCAGATTCCGTTCATGGAAGACGTCGTCGCCGCCTATTACTGCGCCATGGACAAGAACACGCCGCTGCGCGCCAAGGGCATATTGGTGGCCGCGCTCGGCTATTTCGTCCTGCCGGTCGACCTGATCCCCGACTTCATCTTCGGGTTGGGCTTCACGGATGACATCGCCGTGCTGACCGCCGCGATCACCGCCGTCAGCGCCCATATCACGCCGGCGCACCGGCAGGCCGCCAAGGACGCCATCGCGGACAAGGGCTGAATCCCGCCGCGTCGGCCGGCGCTCAGCGACGGTCAACAGTCAAATTCTTGCCTTTTTCGTGGCCTCCAAGTCCCCAGAGGGACGCCGTGCCAGCCGCTGATAAGCGGCGGTGCGGAGATGGCGGCGGTTTCCTGGGGTGAAGGTCCTTTTCTCTTGGGGAATTCACCTTTTGGTAACCCAGATTAAATCAAAATGAAGCGACGGCAGGACGCCACGCGGCCCGCCTCCGCACCATTTGGAATACGGGAAAAACGATGCGCGGATTGATAGCACTAGTTTCGAGCCTGGTCCTGGCGGCCTCGGCAGCGCCGGCGCTGGCGCAGCAGGCGACCAAGATCGGCCAGCACAATGCCTGGGGCACCTACAGTTACCAGGCGTCGGGCGGCAAGGTCTGCTACGTGCTGACCGTGCCGACCGACAAGCAGCCGCCGACGCTCGACCACGGCGACATGTTCTTCTTCGTCAGCCAGCGGCCCGGCCAGCAGGTATCCTATGAGCCGCAGTTCATCGCCGGCTACAATTTCCAGGAAGGCTCCAAGGCCACCGTCACCATCGACAAGAAGACCTTCTCGATGTTCACGCGTGGAAAATCGGCCTGGGTCGAGAACGCCGCCGAGGAACCGGTGCTGATCGCGGCGATGAAGACCGGCTCCGACATGAAGGTTTCGGCGAAGTCGGGCCGCGGCAATCCCACGAGCTATGTCTTCTCGCTGAAGGGCATTTCGGCGGCGCTGTCCTCGATCGCCAAGTGCAAATAGGCTATCTTCGGTTTTGAACCAAAGGCCGGGCCGCGACGCCCGGCCTTTGCTTTTCAGCCCTGGCCCGAGTCCGGTGCGGCCTCCGCCCGCCGCCGTCGGATCGCCTCGGCGATGAAGATCCGCGACAGGGCGTGGTAGAGCGGCTCATGCGAGATCAGGCGCGCCGTTCCGTAGCCCAGCATCGAGGCCAGCATCAGGCCGATGACATTGTCGTGATTGCCGGTCATTTCGAGGATGATGACGAAGGCGGTCATCGGCGCCTGCACCACGCCGGCGAAATAGCCGGCCATGCCGAGCAGCGCCGCGACGCCGGCGCTGCTGCCGAACACCAGGCCGAGCGAACTGCCGATGCCGGCGCCGACCGCCAGCGAGGGCGCGAAGATGCCGCCGGGTATTCCTGAAATCATCGACAGCAGCCCGGCCGCGAATTTCTCGGCGAAGAAGAACCAGGGCAGCGGCATGCCTTCGACCGCGCTGCGCGCCTGGGCGTAGCCGGTGCCGAAGGTCAGCCCGCCCGAGACGATGCCGATCACCGCCACCGCCAGTCCGCAGACCGCCGCCACCAGCAGGGCGCGCCACAGCGGCTGCAGCGCGTGCCAGCGCCGAATCCTGCGTGTCGCCTTGAGCGCCAGCAACGAGAACAAGGCGCCAAAGCCGCCGCCGATGACGCCGCAGGCAATCACCAGCGGCCAGTCGACGGCAAACGACGAGATCGTGTCCTTGGACACGCCGAAATAGGTGTAGTTGCCGAGCACGCCGAGCGAGGCCAGGCCGGCCAGGATGACCGCCGTCAGCACCAGCCCGTTGGTGCGTGACTCATAGGTACGGCCCATCTCCTCGATGGCGAAGACGATGCCGGCGAGCGGCGTGTTGAAGGCGGCGGCTATGCCGGCGGCCGATCCCGCCAGGATCAGGCCGCGCGCCTGCGCCATGCCGCCCCAGCGCGCCGCCTGCAGCATCAGCGACGCGCCAACCTGCACGGTCGGCCCCTCGCGGCCGATGGAAGCGCCGCAGAACAGCCCGACGATGGTGAGCACGATCTTGCCCGCCACCAGCTTGAGCGACAGGATATGGCTGCGGTCGTCGTCGTCGCGCAGGTGCCGGGCGGCGATCGCCTGCGGAATGCCGCTGCCTTGCGATCCCGGAAAGAAGGCGTGCGCCAGCCACGCGCACAAGACGAAGCCGAGCGGTGTGATCGCCAGCGGCAGATAGAAGCGCCAGCCGCCATCATCACCGATCAACACATGGAACAGCGCCTGTGCCTTGTCGGCCAACACGGCAAACAACACGCTGATCAGGCCGATCGAGATCGCACCGGCCCAGAACACCAGACGCGGCTGCCAGACACGGCGCGTGGCCCACATCGCCTGCGAACGCCGCAGCATGGGATGTCTTCGCGATTGGCCGGCCATGTGTGTCCTCGTGGGGAAAACCCAGCCCTAACACAGGCATGATGCCGATCAAGTAAGAGTCTGACGATCGGAGGGACAAAAGGGCCGCCGCGTTGGGGCGGCCGCTCGCGAACATGCTCCAAAAAGGGCATAAGTCGCCTTCAGTCGAATGAAAGCTGCCCGTCCCGCCGGCCTCCGAGCCGGCGGGCAAGCGCTGGCGAGATCGTCACATGGCCATTTTTTCACATTCGGCCTGGGCCTTCTTGGTCGACGTGTCGACCATATAGGCTTTGCCCTTGGCGTCGGTCATTATCATCATGCAATGCTTGATCGGCTTGGCCATCTTCATCATGTCGGCGCCCATCTTCGCGTCCGGCATCATGGTGCCCATGTGCCCGTCCGGCATGATCGCCGTCACTTGTCCACCTTTCATCATGGTCATGGTGCCCATCGTGTCCTCGGCGAATGCCTGCGAGGCGCAAAGAGCGGCGAGGCCGGCGATGACGGCGAGCTTGATCGATTTCATTCCGCATACTCCCATTGTGCAGGGGCACAGTCGCCCCATTCAGGGTTCGCGGACGGCGCGCCGGCCGTTACGCGCCGACACGAATATGTGATCGATCGCGCGCCGGGGAACGGCACAAGGCAGTCGCAGCTTGTCCCCCGCGGCCCGGCGGCGGGACAAGCTGCCCGATAGCTGCGGCATGACTCCGCCGCCAAGCTGTGCTATGCGCCGCGCTTGACATCGGGCCGATGGATGAAATCGGCCGCAAACCGTTTATATCAGTAGAGCCATGACCCTTTCCCTCGACCTTACCGCAGAAGGCGCCCGCGACGCGTTGCGCGGCCGTGCCGTGACGGCCGAAAAACCGTCGCTGATCGGCCTGACGCGGGCCGAACTCGGCGAGGCCCTCGTCGCTTCAGGCATCGTGCCGGAGCGTCAGGCGAAAATGCGCGCCCAGCAGCTCTGGCACTGGATGTATGTGCGCGGCGTTTCCGACTTCGCCGGCATGTTCAACATCTCCAAGGATCTGCGCGCCGAACTCGACAAGCATTTCACCGTCGCCCGACCAGAAATCGTCGAGGAGCAGATTTCCGCCGACGGCACGCGAAAGTGGCTGTTCCGCTTTCCGCCGCGCGGCGCCGGCCGGCCGGTCGAAATCGAAACCGTCTATATCCCCGAGGAAGGCCGCGGCACGCTCTGCATTTCCTCGCAGGTCGGCTGCACTCTGACCTGCTCGTTCTGCCATACCGGCACGCAGAAGCTGGTGCGCAATTTGACGGCCGAGGAAATCCTCGCCCAGCTGCTCACCGCGCGCGACCGGCTCGGCGACTTCCCCGACCGCGACACGCCCGACGGCGCCATCGTGCCGGCCGAGGGCAGAAAAGTCTCCAACATCGTCATGATGGGCATGGGCGAGCCGCTCTACAATTTCGAGGCGGTCAAGAAGGCGCTGTTGATCGCCTCCGACGGCGACGGCCTTTCCCTGTCGAAGCGCCGCATCACGCTGTCGACCTCCGGCGTCGTGCCCGAGATTTTCCGCACCGGCGAGGAGATCGGCGTCATGCTGGCGATCTCGCTGCATGCCACCAATGACGATCTGCGCGACCTTTTGGTGCCGATCAACAAGAAGTATCCGCTGAAGGAGCTGATCGCCGCCTGCCGGGCCTATCCCGGCCTCTCCAACGCCAGGCGCATCACCTTCGAATATGTGATGCTGAAGGACGTCAACGATTCCATCGAGGACGCCAAGGGCCTGATCAAGCTGCTCAAGGGCATTCCGGCCAAGATCAATTTGATCCCGTTCAACCCGTGGCCCGGCACCAATTACCAGTGCTCGGATTGGGAGACGATCGAGAAATTCGCCGATTATATCAACAATGCCGGCTATGCCTCGCCGATCCGCACGCCGCGCGGCCGCGACATCCTGGCCGCCTGCGGCCAGCTGAAGTCGGAATCGGAACGCATGCGCAAGGTCGACCGGCTGGCGCTGGAAGCCATGATGATCGCGGGGCACGGCGAGGTGTGAGCCGCTCGCTTGCCTGGATGAAGCGCCTCGCCATGATAGCAATCGGCTATATCGCCGCCGTGCTGACCTCGATCCTGGTGCCGGTGCTGCTGATCGTTCTTCTGGCGGGGATCGAGGATGGCAACTGGTCGATCATTTTCACATTTGACTGGCTGGCCTCGTTCCCACTCGCCGTGTTGACCGTGGCGATCTGCGCGCTGCTGATCGTCGGCCCGGCGATCGTCCTCGCCGAGCGGCTGGCGCTGCGAGGATGGTTCTACTTCGCCGTCACGGGTGCGATCACGTCGATCGCCTTCGGTGTCTTTGTCCCAGGCTCGGCTGGCGGCTTCGTTTTCAATCCGGGCTTCCTCGGTTTTCTGGCCGCGGCCGGCGTTGCCGCCGGCTGGGTCTACTGGCGTCTGGCCGGACACAAGTCCGGTCATCCCGCGGGCGGTGGTCCCCGATGAACCGTCTCGTCGCCTATATCGTGCGCTTCGCCATCATCCTGTTCGGCTACGCCGTCGCCTCGCTGGCGGCGAGCGCCTTCCTCAACATCCTGTTCCTGGCCTCGCTCGGCTACGCGCCGGCGCAAGCCCATCTGGCGGCGACGGCATCGCTCTATTTTTCAATTCCTTTCGTCGCCCTGTTCGTCGCCTATTTCGGCTTCGCGCCGGCCGCGCTCGTCATCCTGATTGCCGAAATCCTCGGCCGGCGCGACTGGCTGTTCTACGCACTGGCGGGCGCGCTGGTAGCGGGGGTTTTCCTCGGCCTGGTCGACAATATCCGCGATTCCACGTTCGCGGTCACCGAGACCAGCGCCATCATGGCCGTCATTGGCGGCGGCATGGTCGGCGGCATCTTCTACTGGCTCAGCGCCGGGCGCTGGGCCGGAAGCTGGTGGAAGGACGAGAAAGCGCCTACTTCGCCTGGGCCGTCAGGATCTTGAGCGCGAAGGCCGAGAACACGCCGGCAAAGAGATAGTCGACCACCCGCGTCACGCGCGGGCTGGCCTTCATCGCCGCCGAGAATTTTTCCGCCGCCAGCACCATCGGTACCGTTACCGGGATCGACAGCACGATGAACATGGAGCCGAGGAAGAACAGCTTCCCGGGCGCGTTCGGATCGTGCGCGGAGACGAATTGCGGCAGGAAGGTCATGAAGAACAGGATGATCTTCGGATTGAGCAGGTTGACACCGAGCCCCGCCGCCCAGCTGCGCAGCAGCGAAATCTGCGGACCCGTCTTCTTTTCCGGCGAAAAGGCCGAGCCCTTGGCGATCGCCTGCCAGGCCAGGAAGACGAGATAACCGGCGCCAAAGATCTTCAGCACGAAGAAAGCCATCGGCGAGGCGACGATCAGCGCCGAGATGCCGACCACCACCAGCGTGGTGTGGATCAGCGTGCCGCACAGCGCGCCGGCCATCGAGGCAAAGCCGGTGGCCCGGCCCTGGCTCAGCGTGCGCGAGACGAACAGCGTCATGTCAGGGCCTGGCGTGATCGCCAGGATCACGGTGGCGATGGCGAACTGGATCAGCGTGGTGATGTCGGGAATGAAGGACATGGCAGGCCCTTTGGCTTGGGGACATCAGGCTATAGAGGATGCCGCCCCTTCTTGCCAGCGGCCGAACGGCAAGAGTGCTGATCCAGCTCTGCTCGATCGTGGTGTCATCCACCTGTCTCGTGTTCATCTCTTGCGCAGCCTGGAAGCGGCGTGATACCTCGCGCGCCGAGAACTCCTGTCGCGGAACTGCCAAATGTCCAAGATCAAAGACGTCAAGAAGGTCGTGCTAGCCTATTCCGGCGGCCTCGACACATCCATCATCCTGAAATGGCTGCAGACCGAACTCGGCGCCGAAGTCGTCACCTTCACCGCCGATCTCGGCCAGGGCGGCGAGTTGGAGCCGGCGCGCCGCAAGGCCGAGATGATGGGCATCAAAGATATCCGCGTCGTCGACGTGCGCGAGGAATTCGTATCCGACTTCGTCTTCCCGATGTTCCGCGCCAACACCGTCTATGAAGGCACCTATCTGCTGGGCACGTCGATCGCGCGGCCGCTGATCTCCAAGCACCTGGTCGAGATCGCCCGCGAAACCGGTGCCGACGCCATCGCGCATGGCGCCACCGGCAAGGGCAACGACCAGGTGCGTTTCGAGCTTTCGGCTTACGCGCTCAACCCCGACATCAAGGTCATCGCGCCGTGGCGCGACTGGTCGTTCAAGTCGCGCACCGACCTAATGAACTTCGCCGAACAGCACCAGATCCCGGTGCCGAAGGACAAGAAGGGCGACGCACCGTTCTCGGTCGACGCCAACCTCCTGCACTCCTCTTCCGAGGGCAAGGTGCTGGAAGACCCGTGGAGCGAGCCGCCGGAATTCGTCCATCAGCGCACCGTGTCGCCGATAGATGCGCCGGATGCCGTCACCGAGATCGAGATCGAGTTCCTGAAGGGCGATCCGGTCGCGCTCAATGGCAAGAAACTGTCGCCGGCCACCATGCTGGCCGCCCTCAACGATCTCGGCCGCGACAATGGCATCGGCCGGCTCGACCTGGTCGAGAACCGTTTCGTCGGCATGAAATCGCGGGGCGTGTATGAAACGCCCGGCGGCGCCATCCTGATCGTCGCTCATCGCGCCATCGAATCGATCACGCTCGACCGCGGTGCCGCGCACCTCAAGGACGAGTTCATGCCGCGCTATGCCGAGCTCATCTACAACGGCTTCTGGTTCTCGCCCGAGCGCCTGATGCTGCAGGCGATGATCGACAAGAGCCAGGAAGACGTCGAAGGCACGGTGCGGCTGAAGCTCTACAAGGGCAATGTCATGGTCACCGGCCGCAAGTCTGGGAAGACGCTCTATTCCGACGCGCTGGTCACCTTCGAGGACGACCGTGGCGCCTACGACCAGAAGGATGCCGCCGGCTTCATCCGCCTCAATGCGCTGAGGCTGCGCACGCTCGCCGCGCGCAACCGCAAGGGCTGATGTCCAGACAGCGACCTGAACCTTTGTCAGTCAACATTCAAGAAACCCGGCGGAGACGCCGGGTTTCTATTTGCAACCGCTAATATAGACAAAATGAAGCTGCCTGTAGTCGGTTCCTGTTTGACCTTTTGGCGGCTTCATTTAAGTTCATTTGCGGGTTTTGGGGTTTTGACAGTGAAAAATAGCATTTCTCTTCTGCTTGGCGCGGTCGTCGTCTTGTCGGTGTGCCAGGCCTCACACGCAGGCGCCAAGCGTGACCCGAAGGTGGATATGAACGAATGTATTGCCTCAGCCCGCACATCGGACCTTACGTTCAAGCATGACATGGCTTTGTTCATGGGCGTCTCGCAGGAGCGCATGCCCGCTTTGTTCTGCCAGCGCATTGCCGATGGGATACGCAGCGGCCGCATCAGCTATTCCGACATAAACAGGCTGCAGCTCGACCAGCCGACCGAGATCTGGATGGTCCTCAAGGGCAAGGCGAAGGCAACTGCGCCCACGCAATCCCAGGCGCCGCGGTCGCCCAACTTCCGTAACTGCAGCGGCATTGACGGCACTTTTCAGGTTCCCGCTTCCCAGAAATGCCCGGCGAGCGGCTACGCGCATTATTGAGAGTGATGTGCCCAGGCGCTCGGCCATTCCTGGAATCGCTTTCCTGCCCGCATTGGCTGTCCTGGCAAGCTTGGCTGTTGCCAAAGCCAACGACCATGACCCCGCCTCGCTCGACCTGGCCGCACTCATCGAGTGCCGGGCCGACGTGCCCAGCTACAACGGCCTTGCCTTCTGGCTAGCCGGCGAACCCGGCGCCGCGAAGGCGCTGAGCTGGAAAGAGGTTCCGTCAGTCAATCCGTTCCTGCGCCAATATGACTTGCCCGCCCCGGTCCATGTCTTCGGGCGCGAGACCGGAACGATCGTCTTTACCGCGACAGGGCCGATGGCGGTGCTTGATGGCATCGCCGCGCCGGACCTCGCCCGCCAGATCGACGTCCCGGCGATGGTCTCGACACCGGATAAATTCCTTGGCGAGAAGGTCGTGACCGAAAGCACCGAGGACGCCGGCGGCGTGAGTCTTGCCACGCGCATCACGCTCAATGTCTCGACGGTCGAGTCCCATCCCGGCAAGACGCTGGCCGGCTGCTCCTATGCGCTCGACGTGAAATGAAAACCCGGCGCGGAGGCCGGGTTCTTCGTTCAATGCCGTACGGTTCGATCAGTCGGCATCGATCGCGGTGGCGATGCGGGCGATGGCCTGCTGATAGACGCTTGCGGAATTCCAGCCGGCGATCGCGCCCATATTCGACTGCGCGCTGGCGCCAGCCCGCCAGCCGTGACCCTTGAGGAAGTTGGCGGTGGAGGCCAACGCGGTCGCCTTGTCGCGCAGGTTTCCGCTGCCGACCGCATACTTCAAGACATTTCCGGGCAGGAACTGCGTGTGGCCGATCTCGCCATGCATGGCACCGACCGACGAGGAGGTCAACGCTCCGCGGTCAACCAGCTTCAGGGCCGCGATGGCGTGCGGGTGGAAATAGTCGGGGCGGCGGCAATCATAGGCGAGCGTCAAAATGGCGGAGACCGTGTTCTGGTTGCCCATCGAGGCACCGAAGCCGGTTTCCATCCCCCAGATGGCGAGCAGCACGCCCGGCGACACGCCGTAGTTGGCTTCGATCTGGCTGAACAGCGCCGCGTTCGACTTCTTAAGCGAACGGCCCCTGGAAATGATCGCCGACCCGCCACGGCGTTTCATGAAATCATCCACCGAGCCGCTGAAAGCCTTGTGGATGGCGCGGTCGGCGGAGATCGTCCTCGTTGCGTAGGTCGCGCCGGCCAGAGCGGCCAGGCCCCTGGACCCGACACCGTCGGATTTGGCCTCAGCGGCGAAGTCCTGCTTCCAGGCGTCGAAGCCGGCGCCGGTCTTGCCGCAACTGGCCGCCGCTTGCGCGCCCGTTGCCAGCCCCAGCACCGCCACCACCGCGGCTGCTAAAATCCTACCCTTGGCAAGAAATGCCATGTTGTTCTCCTGGTTTGCCTGATTCACGTCCCGATTGCGAATTTGCCAGCGAAACGCGCATTTGTCACCGTCTGTGGCGTGATGCTGGCGGATGCCGGGGAATTTGCCTACGATCAAGGGATTATTGTGGCGAGGCCCTGGCATGAAAGAGGTTGATGTCGGCCATGGACCGCATCGGCGCCTGGGCCAGCGAAGCGAAATAGTCTCGACGGACCGCGGAACACCGGGCGGTGGCTCGCGTTTGGCCACGGGCCGCCTGCATCTTGTGCCCCCTGATGAATTGAGACCGAGATGAAACTTTTCGACTGCCCGCATTGCGGCCACCGTCTCTATTTCGAGAACGCCCAGTGCCTGAACTGCAGCAGTCTGGTCCTCTACGATCCCGAGGGCGGGCGCTTCGTCTTGTCCGGCGTCGACGGCGCCATCCAGTGCACCAATGCCGACGAATGCGCCTGCAACTGGATGGCCGAGCCGGGGCAGGTCTTCTGCCGCGCCTGCGTGCTGAACCAGCTGATCCCCGACCTCTCGGTCGACGGCAACCGCCGCCGCTGGATCCGCGTCGAGGCGGCGAAGAAGCGCGCCATCTATTCGCTGCTCGCCTTCGACCTGCCGGTGGCGCCCAAGCAGAGCCCGAGGGACGAGATCGGGCTGGCCTTCGACTTCCTCGCCGATCCGATCGGTGGCGGCCCGGGCGGCGAACGGATTCTCACCGGTCACGACAACGGCCGGATTACGCTGAACGTCGCGGAGGCCGATTCAGCCGAGCGCGAAAAACGTCGCATCGAGATGGGCGAGAATTACCGCACGCTGCTCGGCCATTTCCGCCACGAACTCGGCCATTACTACTGGGACCGCCTGATCCGCGACGATCCGCAAGGGCTGGAAGCGTTCCGCGCTTTGTTCGGCGACGAACGCGCCGATTACGAACAGGCGCTGAAGGCTTACTACGCCAACGGCGCCGCGCCCGACTGGCAGCAGCACCACATCTCGGCCTACGCCACCTCGCACCCGTGGGAGGACTGGGCCGAGACCTGGGCCCATCACCTGCACATCACCGACACGCTGGAGATGGTCCATGCCCTGAACTTCCCGCTCGGCCGGCTGGAGACGGTGGAGGCGAACGAACTGCCGCGGGGCGATACCGGCGGCCGGCTGCAGGCAGCGCCTTCGGAGCCTGCAAACACGCCCGAGCCCTTCGACAAGATCCTTGCGCGCTGGCTGGTGCTGTCGGAAGCCTCCAATTCGATCAACCGCTGCATGGGCCTGCCCGACCTCTACCCCTTCGTCATTTCGGACGTGACGGCGCAAAAATTGGCCTTTGTTCACGATCTTGTGACCGGTCTGCCGAAAGAAGCGGGAACAAATCGTGAGTTGGCGCAAGCGTTTTAGCCGGAACGCATGCGCCGCTACCCCGTTTTCACCGCCGAGGGATCACGAAAAAACGGAGAGAAACCATGAAATCCGTATTGTTTCCCGCAATCGCCGGAGTGTTCACCGTGATGTCGGGTGCCGCGTTGGCCGATACCGCGGTCTCGGCAGTCACCGACCTCAACGTGCGCGCCGGCCCGGGTCCGCAATACCCGGTGATAGGCGTGCTCGCCGCGGGCCAGTCGGCGACGCTCAACGGCTGCATCGAAAACAGCAAATGGTGCACCATCGCCGAAGCCGGTGGCCAGGGCTGGGTCTATTCCGATTACGTCACCGCCGATTTCGGCGGCAGCCGCGTGGTGCTGACGCAGCGCCGCTCCGCCGTCGCCGTCGTCTCGCCGCCCGATGACATCGGCAACTACCCCACCGAGTACACCGGAGCGATCGTCGCCGGCGAGCCGATCGACACTGTCGTCCGGCCTCCGGCCGAGGTCAGGACCTATGTCGACACCCATCGCCTCGACCCCGTCTATCTCGAAGGCGAGGTGGTGACCGGCGCAACCCTGCCCGACACCGTCGAGCTGCGCGAAATTCCGGACTACCAATATCGCTATGTCTATGTGAACGGTCAGCCGACGCTGGTCGATCCGCAGACGCGGCGCATCATGTACGTGGTGCGTTGACAGAGGCCGGCGGTCGCCGAAGCGGCCGCTTGCGGGACTGGGAAGACCGTGCGGCGCCCGGACGGCGGGTGTGCCGCACGATCCGTTTGCGCGTCCAGATGATATCGATTCCGATTCCCGGGGCCATCGGCTAGATCAAGGACAGCTCGATCAAGCAGCGATGGATTCGGATCGACGTGACAATCGACGACACTGCCTTCGAGCGCTATCGCAACACGCCGAACGCCAGGACGACCTTGCCGCGCCTGTTGCTGGGGACGCTGATCGTCGTCCTGTTCTGGGGCGCCACCACCGCGGCGGTGCTGTTCGGCGGCACCTATGTCTACTTCGCCTGGCAGACGGCGACTTCGCCATACGGCATGGAGGGTTTCCTTGCCTCGCCCATCGGCATCCTCAGCGCTCTCACCTCTTTCGCCGGCATCTGGATCGGCCTGTGGCTCGCCATGCGCTGGATGCATGGCGAGCCGCTGTCGGCCCTCCTCGGCGCCGGCCGTCGCGTATCGCGACCGGACTTCCTCAAGGGGCTGATCGCGGTGCTGATCACCTCGGCTCTGTCCGAGATCCTGCTCTATTTGCTGGCGCCGGGGATCGGGCGCGGCACGATCAGCCTGTCGTCCTGGCTGCTGTTCGCGATCCCGATCGTCGCGCTCACCTTGCTGCAGACCTCGTCGGAGGAGGTGCTGTTTCGCGGCTACCTGCTGCGCGGCCTCGCCAGCCGGTTCCGCAGCCCTTTCATCTGGGCGCTCCTGCCCGGCCTGCTGTTCACCTCGCTGCACTGGAGCGGCGGTTCCTCGGCCGCCATCAACGCCTGCGTGCTGGTCTCGATCGCCGCTTTCGCGCTGCTTCTGACGCTCGTGGTCTATGCGACCGGCAATCTCGGCGCGGCACTTGGCGCTCATTTCGGCAACAACCTGACCGGCTTCCTGCTGATTTCGCATCAGGAGAGCTACAATTCCTTCGCCTTGTTCACTGCCAGGCCGCTCGAAGGGCCGGGGTGGACGACGTCGGATGCAGCGCTGATCGCCCTGATTGGCATCGGCTGCAGCCTGCTGACCATAGCGCTGCTTCTGCACCCGCGCTCGCCGCTGAAGGTCACGGCGGATCTTGCGGAGGCTAGCGGCGCGAGTTGAAAGCGCCGCTGAGCCGATGCCGGAAAAATGTGGGTGCACAAAAGGGAGACTACTTGGATTGGTTGATCCTCAACCCGTTACCAACGATACGATCCTGAGGATTCTGCACCTTGTTCTTATCGAAATTCGCGCGACGGATAAGCTGGACAAGGCTCGCAGGCATTTCATAATGCGCCAGGCATGATTGCGTCCGGCTGCGACCCGCAGGATACCTGGGCAAGCGTCTTGTCCGCTGCACGTAGGGTGGAGATAGAGTCATTTATCATCTCATTGTTGCACCACGTTCAATCGCGTCGGATTTCGAACTGAGATGCTACGAACGCGGCCCTTGCCTTGACTCTCGCGCCGATTTCCTGTCTACACGCCCCGAATTCCGCGACGAGTATCCCTCCGAGCAAGCCGACCAGGACGCCGAAGCCTCTTTGAGGCCAAGTGCTGTAAACAGATCCTGGAGGCCAACACCCGGCAGCGCTGTGCGCCCCCGGGTGCTTTTTGGTTTTGGGCTTTTGCTTGGACTGGCTTTTGCTTGGACACTGGGCGCGAACGCATTACCTCTCGGTTCGAATGAATCGGGATCGAAGGAAGCAAGATGTTTGAATCGCTGCAGCAGCGCACAAGAGGCGTGGAGGGCCATCGGCCCGACAGGGATCACTATGAATCCAAGGCGCTCTCGCGCGGTGGGTTGATCAATGTTTGAGTCCCTACAAGAGCGCCTTGGCTCCATCCTGAACGGCCTGACCGGCCGCGGCGCGCTGTCGGAGGCGGATGTCTCGGCGGCGTTGCGCGAGGTGCGCCGTGCGCTGCTCGAGGCCGACGTGGCGCTGGAAGTGGTGCGTTCCTTCACCGACAAGGTGCGCGAGAAGGCCGTTGGCGCCGCCGTGCTGAAGTCGATCAAGCCCGGACAGATGGTCGTCAAGATCGTCCATGACGAGCTGGTCGACATGCTTGGCGCCGAGGGCGTGGCAATCGACCTCAACGCGCCTGCCCCGGTCGTCGTCATGATGGTCGGCCTGCAGGGCTCCGGCAAGACCACGACTTCGGCCAAGATCGCCAAGCGCCTGACCGAGCGGCAGAACAAGAAGGTCCTGATGGCCTCGCTCGACACGCGGCGTCCCGCCGCGCAGGAGCAGTTGCGCCAGCTCGGCGAGCAGGTCAAGGTCGCGACGCTGCCTGTGATAGCAGGCCAGAACCCGGTGGATATCGCCAGGCGCGCCGTGCAGGCGGCCAAGCTCGGCGGCCATGACGTCGTCATCCTCGACACCGCCGGCCGCACCCATATCGACGAGCCGCTGATGGTCGAGATGGCCGACATCAAGAAGGTGTCGAGCCCACACGAGATCCTGCTGGTCGCCGACTCCCTGACCGGCCAGGACGCCGTCAACCTGGCGAAAAGCTTCGACGAGCGCGTCGGCATCACCGGCCTTGTGCTGACCCGCATGGACGGCGACGGCCGTGGCGGTGCCGCGCTTTCGATGCGCGCCGTCACCGGCAAGCCGATCAAGCTGATCGGCACCGGCGAAAAGATGGACGGGCTGGAGGAATTCCACCCCAAGCGCATCGCCGACCGCATCCTGGGCATGGGCGACATCGTCTCGCTCGTCGAGAAGGCGGCGGAAAACATCGACGCCGAGCAGGCGGCGGCGATGGCCAAGAAGATGCAGTCGGGCAAGTTCGACCTGAACGACCTTGCCCAGCAGCTTCAGCAGATGTCGAAAATGGGCGGCATGGGCGGCATCATGGGCATGATGCCGGGCATGGGCAAGATGAAGGACCAGATGGCCGCCGCCGGTCTCGACGACAAGATGTTCGGCCGCCAGCTCGCCATCATCTCCTCGATGACCAAGGCCGAGCGCGCCAATCCCGATATGCTGAAACACTCGCGCAAGAAGCGCATCGCCGCCGGCTCCGGCACCGATGCGGCCGAGATCAACAAGCTGCTCAAAATGCATCGCGGCATGGCCGACATGATGAAGGCGATGGGCGGCAAGGGCAAAGGCGGCGGCCTCATGCGCGGCATGATGGGCGGTCTTGCCTCCAAGATGGGCCTCGGCGGCATGATGCCCGGTGGTGGCATGGGCGGCATGATGGGCGGCGGCATGCCCGATCTGTCGAAGATGGATCCCAAGCAGCTCGAAGCCTTGCAGAAGCAGGCGCAGGCCGCCGGCCTGGGCGGCATGAAGGGCTTGCCCGCCCCAGGCGGCGGCTTGCCCGGCCTGCCCGGCGGCATGAAGCTTCCCGGCCTTGGCGGTGGTGGCGGCCTGCCCGGTCTCGGCAAGAAAAAGTGAGGACGCTATGAACGAAGAAAAGGACATGGCCGACGCCCGCACCATCCTGGCCGGCTACCGCGCCTCGATCGACAACATCGACGCAGCCCTCATCCACATGCTGGCCGAGCGCTTCCGCTGCACCAAGGCGGTTGGCGTGCTCAAGGCCGAGCATGGCCTGCCGCCGGCCGACCCGGCGCGCGAGCAGCAGCAGATCGCCCGTCTTCGCCAACTGGCCAAGGATGCGCATCTCGATCCGGATTTCGCGGAAAAATTCCTCAACTTCGTCGTCCGCGAAGTGATCCGGCACCACGAACAGATCGCCGCTGCCAACGGCGTGACGAAAACGGGTTGAAGAAACCCTGACTTATCAAACGAAATCAGAGCTTTTAGGAGAAAAGAAATGGCACTGAAGATCAGACTGGCCCGTGCGGGCTCGAAGAAGCGTCCTTACTACCACGTCGTCGTCGCCGACGCCCGTTCGCCCCGCGACGGCCGGTTCATCGAGTCGCTCGGCTCGTGGAACCCGCTGCTGCCGAAGGACGGCGAGCGCATCAAGGTTGACGCCGACCGCGTCAAGCATTGGCTGTCGCACGGCGCCCAGCCGACCGACCGCGTCCTGCGCTTCCTCGACGAGGCCGGCCTTGCCAAGCGCGAAGCCCGCTCCAACCCGAAGAAGGCCGAGCCCGGCAAGAAGGCGCAGGAACGCGCCGCCCTGCTGAAGAAGGCCCAGGAAGACGCCGCTGCAGCCGTCGCCGCGGCCGCTGCCGCGCCGGCCGAGGCGGAAGCCGCCACCGCCGAGTAATCGCTTCCCATTCCTTGCGGAAACAAAACGGCGGGCCTGTGCCCGCCGTTTTGCTGTGTTCAGTCCTGGTGTTCGATCAATAACCGCTTGGGCAGCGATCGACATAGGTATGGCCATAGCGGTCGCGATAGCGGCAACGGCCCGGTTCGCTGGCCCGGCCGATGAGCGCGCCGGCCACGGCGCCGACCGCACCGCCGACAACCGCGCCTTGCACCGGATTGTTGGCGACCGCCGCGCCAACCGCAGCACCGCCGAGGCCACCGACGGCAGCACCCTTTTCCGTTTGCGAACAGGCGCCGAGCGCCGTCGTCAGCACCAGAATGGTCAGGATTCTCTTCATTTGTCGTTCCTCTCACATGCGGATCGCCGTCTCGCCGCCAAGTCCTAAACTCTCGGACGGCTAATTTGATCCCGAGGAGAATGAAGATCGCGACGACATCCGGCAGCGGTTGGCGCGGAACGGCTATCGGCTGAACGGGATCAGAGCACGCACTTTGGGGTCGCGCAGATAGAGGCCGCCCCACAGGATGATGCCGAGATAGACGCCGAACAGCGTGTGCGAAAACAGCGGATTGCCGATCCGCGCATTGGTGGCGATGGCGCCGCCCATATAGGCGGTGAGCAGGATGGCGCCGAGCACGGAAGTGCGCGGCAGTACGTAGAGCGCGGTCGAGATCAGGCCGATGACGCCGAGCAAGCGCGCGACATTGGCGTCGGCCGGCCAGCCGAGCGGCACCATCGTCTGGGTGACCACGTCGAGCGGCGGCAGCTTGATGGCGCCGTCGAAGATCATGAACAGGACGATGAGGCCGCTGAGCACGCGACCGGTCCACAAGGCGCCGGACGAGACGGGCGCGGTTTGAGAAATGCTCATGGGTGGTCTCTCCTGATGGTTCGAGCCGTGTGATTGGCTTCGTACCAAGGACGGGCCATGCAGCGGCAATCCTACACCGGAGGAATTGTTTTGATGCCGATTGCCTCGATGGCGCGCTGGCCCTGTTGCCACCTATCGGCATCCGCCCAGGGCGGCTATTGAGGAGCGGATGGCCCATTGCATCAGGCGAGACGAAAAAATGTCCGGCGAGACCGATCTGAGGACCCTGTTGGCGTCGATGACGCCGGAATTGCTTGATGGCACCTACGTCTTCGCCACGATGGCGCCAGGGGTTTCCCAGCCGGAAGGCCTCGACCCGGTGATGGTGTTCCATGAGCGCGAGGGCACGACGTTGATCGTGACCGAAGACGCGGCAAGGGAAGCTGGACTGGCCGCCTCGTTCCGTTGCCGGATGATCACGCTGAACATACACTCGTCGCTGGCGGCCGTCGGCTTCCTCGCCGCCATCACCGCGCGCCTCGCCGCCGCCGGCATGGGCGTCAATCCGGTCTCGGGTTTTTACCACGACCATCTGTTTGTGCCGGCTGGGCGGGCGGAGGAGGCGATGGCGGTGCTGCGCGAACTGGCCAAGGACAGCGCGGGCTGAAATCGGCGCAGAGCGACTTTGACGGCTAATCTCACGACTCGGCAGCGCCAAATCGGCATAGCCGGCGCTGCCCCTCATCCGCCCTTCGGGCACCTTCTCCCCGTAAACGGGGAGAAGGAAAGCTAACGGCCGAAGGCCGAGCCCGCGACGGCGGGCCGCCGGTCGTCCGGCGCCCTGGCGGAGGGCCAGCCGCGGCAGCGGCGGTACGGCCCGTGAGCGAAAACTGACGGCCGTCAGGCCGCCTTCTTCTTCGGCTGGATCAGGCCACGTTCGACCAGCAGCTCGGCGATCTGCACCGCGTTCAACGCCGCGCCCTTGCGCAGATTGTCGGAGACGATCCACATCGACAGGCCGTTGTCGACGGTCGAATCCTCACGGATGCGCGAGATGAAGGTGGCGTCCTCGCCGGCCGATTCCAGCGGCGTGATGTAGCCGCCATCCTCGCGCTTGTCCAAGACCTGGCATCCCGGCGCCTCGCGCAGGATGTCGCGCGCCTCGTCGGCGGTGATCGGCTTCTCGAACTCGATGTTGACCGCTTCCGAATGGCCGATGAACACCGGCACGCGCACGCAGGTCGCCGTCAGCTTGATCTTGGGGTCGAGCATCTTCTTGGTCTCGGCGACCATCTTCCACTCTTCCTTGGTGAAGCCGTCGTCGAGGAAGACATCGATATGCGGGATGACGTTGAAGGCGATGCGCTTGGTGAACTTCTTGACGTCGACCTGGTCGGCGACGAACACCGCCCGGGTCTGCGTGAACAGCTCGTCCATGCCTTCCTTGCCGGCGCCCGACACCGACTGGTAGGTGGCGACGACGACGCGCTTGATGGTGGCGGCGTCATGCAGCGGCTTCAGCGCCACGACGAGCTGCGCCGTCGAGCAATTCGGGTTGGCGATGATGTTCTTGCGCGTGAACAGCGAGATCGCGTCCGGGTTCACCTCCGGCACGATCAGCGGCACATCCTGGTCGTAGCGGAAGGCCGACGAATTATCGATGACGACGCAGCCCTGCTTGCCGATCTTCGGCGACCATTCCTTGGAGACGTTGCCGCCGGCCGACATGATGCAAATGTCGGTGTCGGAAAAATCATACTGGTCGAGCGGCCTGACCTTCAGCGTGCGGTCGCCGAACGACACTTCCGTGCCCATGCTGCGCCGCGAGGCGAGCGCCACGACTTCGCTGACCGGAAAGCCGCGCTCTTCCAGAATGTTGAGCATTTCCCGGCCCACATTGCCCGTGGCGCCGACGACTGCAACCTTGAAACTCATAGAAATCTCCTGTCCCTCTCCGCTTGGTTCTTGGAGAAAACCCGCCGGCCCAGTGCGGGTTCCGTCCCCCGGGCCGGACCCGGGAGAGGGTGGTTAGGCCAAGGGAATCACACCGTTTTGGTGGTGGTTTTGGCCATGGTTTTGGTCGAACGGTAGGATGCGCCAACGCGCCCGGCCTCACTGATGTGGCCGGAGAAGTCGATTGCAAGAAGAGCCGTCAAAAGGCCGCGCATCGAGATTGATCCCGTTCGATGCCGGCTTTTACGCGGTTTGCCGCAGGAGTCAATTGCTGGGCGCAACGCGTTTTTCCCTTCTCCCCTTGTGGGGCCCGAAGGGCGGGCGATGCCCGTGACTCGCCCAGGGCGGTGGATCGGCGCGCAGCGCCGAGACGGTTGAGGGGTGGGTGACGGATCGGCGTCCTTGCCAAGCTGGAACACCCCTCATCCGACCTCGCTTCGCGAGGCCACCTTCTGCCACAAGGGGAGAAGGAAGAAGCGCGGCCGGCTGCACTGTACAATGGCCACCGCAAGAAGTACGAACACGCAAAGATTGTCTGACCGGCACGCGTGCCGGTCCCGGATGTGCTTCGTATGAGCAATCCCCTGAATTCCGAAAGAACGAGATGTCCAACTTCGATGGTATTGTTCCCGCGCTGGCACAAGCGCTGGAAAAACGCGGTTATTCCGACCTGACACCGGTGCAGAAGGCGGTGCTGGAGCTCGGCCAGGCCGACGCTCTGGTGTCGGCGCAGACCGGCTCGGGCAAGACCGTTGCCTTCGGCCTTGCCATGGCGCCGACGCTGCTCGACGGCGCGGAACGTTTCGGCCAGGCGGCGGCCCCGCTGGCGTTGGCGGTGGCGCCGACGCGCGAACTGGCGCTGCAGGTGACGCGCGAGCTCGAATGGCTGTATGAGCCGACCGGCGCCACGGTGGCCTCCTGCGTCGGCGGCATGGACATGCGCACCGAACGGCGCGCGCTGGAGCGCGGCGCCCACATCGTCGTCGGCACGCCCGGCCGGCTGCGCGACCACATCACCCGTAATTCGCTCGACATGTCGACGCTGAAGGCCGTGGTTCTCGACGAGGCCGACGAGATGCTCGATCTCGGCTTTCGCGAAGACCTCGAATTCATCCTCGATGCCGCACCGGCCGACCGCCGCACGCTGATGTTCTCGGCCACCGTGCCGCGCTCCATCGCCACGCTCGCCCAGGGCTATCAGCGCGATGCCGTGCGCATCTCGGCCGCCGGCGAGGAAAAGCAGCATCTCGACATCGAATACCGGGCGCTGAACGTCGCCCAGGCCGACCGCGAGAACGCCATCATCAACGTGCTGCGTTTCTATGAAGCCAAGAACGCGCTGGTGTTCTGCAACACGCGTGCCGCCGTCAATCATCTCACGGCGCGCTTCAACAACCGCAATTTTTCGGTCGTGGCGCTGTCGGGCGAGCTCAGCCAGAACGAGCGCAGCCATGCGCTGCAGGCGATGCGCGACGGCCGCGCCAAGGTCTGCATCGCCACCGACGTGGCGGCGCGCGGCATCGACCTGCCCAACCTCGAACTGGTGATCCATGCCGACCTGCCGACCAATCCTGAAACGCTGCTGCATCGCAGCGGCCGCACGGGACGCGCCGGGCGCAAGGGCGTCAGCGCGCTGATCGTGCCCAACAGCGCCCGCAGGCGCACCGAGCGGCTGTTGCAAAGCGCCAAGCTGACGGCGACATGGGCGAGCCCGCCCTCGGCCGACGACGTGATGCGGCGCGACGACGAGCGCATCCTTGCCGACCCGGCCTTCGACGAACCGGTGAAGGATGACGAGCGTGCGTTCATAGACGCGCTTCTCGCCAGGCACGGCGCCGAACTGGTGGCCGCCGCCTTCGTGCGTCAATGCCGCTCCAGCCGCTCCGCGCCCGAAGACCTCATGGACGTCGCGCCTTTCACGCCTTCCCGCGAAAGATTGGCGGGCGAGAAGTTTGCGCACCGCGACGAGGCGCCCAGCCGCCGCGATGATTTCGGCGCCAGTGTCTGGTTCTCGCTGTCGGTCGGGCGCCGGCAGAATGCCGAGCCGCGCTGGCTGATCCCGATGCTGTGCCGCGCCGGCAGCATCAGCAAGCGCGAGATCGGCGCTATCAAGATGCAGCCGGAAGAGACGTTCGTGCAGATCGCCGCCGACTGGGCGGAGCGTTTTCTCGCCGCGATCGGTCCCGACCGCAAATTGCAGGGCAGCATCGTGGTCAAGCGACTGGAGGGCACGCCTGACTTGTCGCGGGCGGGCTATCAGCCGCCGAGCCCGGACAAGAAACCGCATCGCGGCAAGGCGCCGTCCGACCCGAACGCACCGAAGCGCAAATTCGAGAAGCGTGCGCCGGCATCGACCGACCAGCGCCCGGCAGCCGCGCATGAGGCAAAACCGTGGGCGAAGAAGCCGGGCAAGCCGAAATTCGAAAATGCCGGCGCGCCGAAGCACAAGAAGGCCAAGAAGCGTCCGTCGTAAGACCGGCGCGAATGCGGGACCGCTGATTTTGCGCGTCAGGGTGCGCTCGTCTCGGAATGCTGGCGGGATGCGCTTTCGCCGAGGCCGGCCTTGATCGCGGCCCAGCTTGCCGAGGCCGGCGTCGGCCGGTGGTTTTGGGCGATGCGCTCCGCCAGCGAGGAGCGCCAGGCGTGGTCTTCCGCCATCCTGCGGATCGCGGCGTACCAGCCGGCCTGGTCGTTGGGGTCGATCGCCGGCATCAAGCCGCCGCTTGCCTCGATCAGCGACGGCGCGGTCGAGACGATGACCGGAACGCCGAAGTCGAGACACTCCGAGGCGCCGTAGCCCCAGCCCTCTATATGCGAGGGAAAGACGCCGAAGGAGGCGCTGCGATAATACTGGATGAGCTCCTCGTCGCTGACCAGCCCGGTGAACGTGACCGACTGGAGCAGCTTCGGATGCGCCGCGAGATAGGCGCGCAGCGGCTCGATCATCCAGCCCCAGCGCCCGGCGCAGACAAGCCTCGGCAGCTTGACGCCTTCTTCCAATGCCTGCTGCCAGATGCGCGCCAGGAGGATGTGGTTCTTCCGCACTTCGATGGTCGAGCAATAGATCACGAACGGGTCGCCCGTCTCGATGCGCGAGGTCGCGCCCATGTGCGAAGCGGTTTCGTGCAGGATGGAAGGCATCGGGAACCGATACACCACAGGCGCGGCGATGCCGGCCTTGCGCATGTGATCGGTCAGCGTCGCGCCGACCTCGTCGGAGGCGCAGAACGCCGGTGCGCCGGCGCGCACCAGCTGTTCGAGACAAGAGCCGAACCGGGCCTCGGCGATGCTCGAACCGATCAGGTCCGGGCGCAGTGTCGGGATGAGATCATGGCAAAGGAAGGCAAGTTTGCCGACGGCGCTCGAGACCGCGGATCGGTGCTGCTGGATCAGGAAGTGATGGCTGATGAGCACGAGGCCCGGCTCCACCTCGATGCTCTGGCCCGGCGCATCGGGCTCCGCGCCCAATCGGATCCGTGCCCGCTGGCACAGGCGATAGGCGCGGATCAGCAGCCGCGTCGCCTGGTAGGCGACCCCTTTGCGGCCGTTGGTCACCGTCTTGGCAAGATGACGGTCCGTCTCGCGCTTGTCCCATGGCTGTTGCCTCACCGCCGCGAAAGCCTGCGACAGGGCCGCGCGTCTTCCCGGCCACCATTTGACACGGTGCGGTGAAATCCGGCCCGCCGCGACATGCTCCAGTTCATAAGGGGCGAGCGGCCGAAACTTGCCCTCGTTCGGCCTGTATGCCACCACCTCCACGCAAGGATCCGGATCCGCCAGCGCAGCGTTGACGAGAAAGCTCTCCACGCGCGGAATGCCAGCCAGGCCCTTGCCGGGCGGCCAGAACATCAGCCCGGTGGCGTCGATAGCCAGAGAGACCCGTCCCGGTGTCATCGTCGCCTCGCCATCCGGGGTCACCGCGCCGGCATGGGAACGTTCGACTGTCATTGCCTGCCTTGGCCAAAACGGTTGCATTCGATGTCTTATGCTTCATTTGCCGCGAAGGCGGTAGCTATGGGCGGCTTGCCCATCGGCTCGGCCCCGTGCCACATCTTGGCAGGGATGTGGCGACAAGGGGGTGGGCGATGCGCGGCGAAGTGCTCCACTATGACGAAGACCAGGGCTTCGGCTTCATCACCGGAGCCGACGGCAACCGCTACACCTTCACCCGCGAGAGCCTGCGCCGGCAAACCGCCATGCCCAGCGGGACGGTGGTCGAGTTCCAGGCGGGCGGCGGCCAGGCGCGCGACGTCTTTTCGATCGCCCAGACCACAGGCCCGGTCGCCGACGCCGGGATCAGCGCCGCGCCGGCTCAGTCCGGTCCCGCGCCCATGGCCGGCGCGTCGCAGCCGCAGCATTTCGGCCGATCGTCCGGGCCGGCCGAGCCCACCGATCTCTGGGGCTATTTCTGGCGTGGCTTGACCCGGAACTATTTCAATTTTCGCGACCGCGCCCGCCGCAAGGAATATTGGGGCTATTGCCTGTTCTGGACGATTGCTCTGTTGGTGGTCATCGGCACCGGCGTTTTCGCCGATTTCGAGATCGGCAATTTCGACAACGCCGAGGTGCCGGCGATGACAGTCGGGCTTTTCGGTCTTTTCCTGCTGGCCACCTTCCTGCCCGGTCTCGGCATGATCGTGCGTCGCCTGCACGACCTTGGCCTGACCGGTTGGCTCTGCCTGCTGATCCTCATCCCGACTTTCGGCAGCCTGATCATCCTGGTCTTCGCGCTGATCCCGACCCAGGCGCGGGAAAACCAGTGGGGACCGGTCCCGGCAGGAGTCAGCACATAATCTAGCGTGCATATTGCAATTGTTGACAACCCTGGATAGCATTTGTTCATCGCATCGCAAGGGGGGAAGGCTATGCGCGGCACAGTTTATCACTACGACCAGGATCAGGATTTCGGTTATATCAACGGGGTCGACGGCACCCGCTATTTATTTGCGCCTAAGGATCTGAACGAGGGGGTGGCCCTCGTCAGAGGCGCTGTCGTCGAGTTCCAGCCAGACGACGGCGCGGCGCATGATATAGTCGCCGTGCCCTCGCCGTCTTCAGGCGCGGGTCAGCCACCGCGGCGAGGCCAGCCTGCCGAAAAGCGGTCTGCCGGTTCCACGGGACTCTGGGCCTATTTCGGGCGCACGGTGAGCGTGAATTATTTCAATTTCAACGGACGCGCCCGCCGCAAGGAATTCTGGGCTTTTTGGCTATGTTTTCTTCTTGTGCAGGTAGCGCTTGTTGGCTTCGGGATCCTTGTCAATCTCGCCGTCAACGGCTTCGGCGCCAATGCGGGCAGGAGTTCGATAGGCTTCTTACCCGCCATTATCTACACGCTGGCGTTCGGCTTCTCATGGATTGCGTTAGTCGTACGACGCCTGCACGACGTCGGCCTGAGCGGCTGGCTTGTCTTGGTCTGCTTCATCCCGGTCATCGGCGAAGCTGCCTTGCTGGTCCTCGGACTTATGCCGTCCCAGGGAGGCAAAAACCCCTGGGGATCGGTACCGGCAGGGGTCAGGGTTTAGCGACCAGTTCCCGAGAGAAAGTCACTCCCAAAGAACGACCGTTCCGACCTTCGTCATGGATGAAGATTCCGCTTGCAATTTAATCCGTGCACAGATAGTCTTCGCACGGATCGAATATCGATCGGGCAAGATGGATGGAGCAGACAATGTGGACCAATGAATACACCGCGACTTCTCCGCTTCCGGCGCAAGCCATCTGGAACGCGCTCAAGGCCTTGCATGAAGGCCGCCTGACCTATGAAGGCTCCGACACCTTCGTGCTGCACGGGCCCTTCGCCAAGGGCAGCCGCGTGTCGGTGACACCGGTCGGACAGGACACGTTCGAATCGACCATCGTCGATCTCGTCGACAATGTGACCTATGCCGACGAGACCTCGTTCGGTGACACCAAGCTGCTGTTCCGGCACACGCTGGTGTCCGTTGAAGGCGGCACCCAGGTGACACACCGGCTCGATATCTCCGGCCCTTCGGCCGCCGAGGTCGGTCCGGAACTCGGGCCGCGGATCAGCGGGGATTTCGACGTCTCGATGACCAGGCTGTTCGAACAGGCGGAGGCGTTGGCGAACCGTGGCTGAACTCGACACGCGCTTCAAGGGCGGGCCATCGGAGAGCCCGGGATTGCTGCTCTGGCGAACCACCATGCGCTGGCAGCGCGTCATGACGGCGGCGCTGGCGCCGCTCGACCTGACGCATGTCCAGTTCGTGCTGCTCGCCTCGGCGATGTGGCTTGGCCGCAATGGCGAACCGCCCAACCAGGTGCAGCTCGCCGCCCAGGCCGGCACGGAGGTGAAGATGACATCGGATGTCGTCGCCCGGCTGGAGGCGAAAGGATTGATCGCACGCGAGCCTGATCCCCGGGATTCCCGAGCCAAGGTGATCCGCGTCACATCAGCCGGGGCAGCGGCCGCACAGCAAGCGATCGTCGCCGTCGAGACCGCCGACGCGGCCTTTTTCGAGCCTGTGGACGAGGCGCGGCTCGTCGGCCTGCTGCAGCAGCTGGCCGGCGAGATCCGCTGAGGCCGAGTTGCCCTGCGGCTTAGGCCAGGAACCTGCCGATGATCGCGTCGCCCATCTCGACGGTACCAACCTCGGTCATGCCGGGGGAGAAAATGTCCTTGGTGCGCAGGCCCTGGTCGAGCACAGCGGCGATTGAAGCTTCGAGCTTGTCGGCCTCATCGACCATGCCGAAGGAATAGCGCAGGCACATGGCGAAGGAGGCGATCATGGCGATCGGGTTGGCGATGCCCTTGCCGGCAATGTCGGGGGCAGAGCCGTGTACCGGCTCGTAGAGCGCCTTGCGCTTCTTGGTCTTCACGTCGGGCGCGCCGAGCGAGGCCGACGGCAGCATGCCGATCGAGCCGGTCAGCATGGCGGCGATGTCGGACAGCATGTCGCCGAACAGATTGTCGGTGACGATGACGTCGAACTGCTTTGGCCAGCGCACCAGCTGCATGCCGCCGGCGTCAGCCAGCATGTGGTCGAGCTTGACGTCGGAATAGCGCGCCTTGTGGGTCTGGGTGACGACCTCGTTCCACAACACGCCCGACTTCATGACGTTGCGCTTTTCCATCGAGGTGACGTGGTTCTTGCGGGTCCGCGCCAATTCGAAGGCGACGCCCGAAATGCGCTCGATCTCGAACGTGTCGTAGACCTGCGTGTCGATGCCGCGCTTCTGGCCGTTGCCGAGATCGATGATCTGCTTGGGCTCACCGAAATAGACGCCGCCGGTCAGCTCGCGCACGATGAGGATGTCGAGGCCTTCGACAACTTCCTGCTTGAGCGAAGACGATGCGGCCAGCGCCGGATAGCAGATTGCCGGGCGCAGGTTGGCGAACAGCTCCATGTCCTTGCGCAGGCGCAGGAGGCCTGCCTCGGGGCGCACCTCGTAAGGCACGGCATCCCATTTCGGCCCGCCGACGGCGCCGAACAGCACCGCATCCGCGGCCATCGCCTTTTCCATGTCGGCATCGGAAATCGCCGCGCCATGCGCATCGTAGGCGCAGCCGCCGACCAGGCCCTCGTCGGTGACGAAGCCGCTGCCGAGCTTTGCGTTCATGGCCGCGATCAGCTTCTTGACCTCGGCCATGGCCTCGGGGCCGATGCCGTCACCGGGGAGCAGGAAAAGATGCTTCGTTGCCATGGAGAAAACCGTCCCAGAAAGATTTGAACCGCGGCCTTGCTAAACGCCAAGCGGTTGCAGCGCAAGCCGTAACGGGGAGGGAGAACGCCGCGATCCGAACAAGGCACCGTCGGCGACCCTTCGCGCCCCCCTCTGTCCTGCCGGACATCTCCCCAACGAGGAGGGAGATCGCCTATAATATCGGTCTTCGCAAATGTCAGGCGTTTAAAGAATAGCGCGGTTAGCAAAGCTGCCGATCTCCCCCCTCGTGGGGGAGATGTCCGGCAGGCCAGAGGGGGCGCTGTCCCGCCGGCATATCCAAGTTACTGCCCCACGGAACACGCCATCACCGATGCGAGAGAATATTAACCAGCCTGCCGCAGGGATCGCGCACATAGAAGCGCCGCACGCCCCAGGGTTCATCGGCCGGCCCGTATTCGACGGCGAAACCGGCCGCCTTCATGGCCTCGAGTGCCGCATCGACATCGTCGACCTCGATCGACAGGTCCGGCGGCGTGCCACACCCGCCTTGCGCCATGAAGCTGACCTGCACCTGCATCATCTCCCCAGAGCCGTACGTCACGATCCAACCCTGGTTCATCAGGATGTCGAGGCCGAGCACGTCATGGTAGAAACGTCTCGCTGCCGCCGCATCCTGTGTCTCGACATTGGCCACGATGCGCCGGACCTTCATCGTCTTGGTCCTCTCAGGCTGTCCGCCGCAGCGCCGTCACCTCGATCTCGATCTTCATTTCCGGCTTGTTGAGCCGGCACACGATCATCGTCGCCGCCGGCCTGATGTCGCCGAATGTCTCGCCGAGGATCGGGAAGACCACGTCCACGAAGGCCTGGTCGGTGATGTAGTAATGCGCTCGCACCACATCTGACATCTCGAAGCCGCCGTCCTGCAACGCCTTGCCGATCGTCGCCAGGCAGTTGCGCGTCTGCGCCTCGACCGTCTCCGGCATCGTCATGGTGGCATAGTCGTAGCCGGTCGTCCCGGACACGAAACACCAGTCGCCCTGCACCACGGCGCGCGAATAGCCGGCGGTTTTCTCGAAAGGCGAACCGGTCGAGATGAGCTTGCGCATGAGGGACCTCGCATTGTTGCAGCTACTCTGTGGCGAAAACGCCGATCCTGCCATGGGCCAATGCGAATGGATCGGCGGTGCAGGACCGGGCCAGCCCCTTTCCCGCCATGCTCTTCCAGGACTCCATAGCAAGGATGTCGGCGGTGGCGGCATTGCAATTTCTGCTTGCATTTGGGAACAAAAACAGAACTGTATAGTAACCGCAAGGGCCGTCGCAGCAACTCCGGGGGGAGCATTAGACCATGTCACGCCGAACGAGCGCGCTGGCGCGCGCTGCTATTTCAATTCTTTTGCTCTGGACGTCCTCTGCGCTGACCGCGATTGCAGTGCTCGGCGTGGCGACCACGACGACGCTCGCCGACAACGCGGCGAACGGACAGAGCGCCGCTGCGGCCGCCCAGGCCGAGACCCGGCCCGCGGCCAAGCTGAGCGCGAGCGAACATATTCCGCCTGTCGATTCGAAGTTGGCGAAGCAGATCGACGATGCGGATCCCCGCGTCCTGGTCGCGGTATCCAAAGGCGATAGCCTCGCGCACGAGGGTAAGTACGACGAAGCGATCAAGGCCTACGAAGAGGCCATCGCGATCGCTCCTGAGAGCCCGCTTCCCTATCTCGGTCGCGGCAGGGCCTTTGACGGCAAGAACGACTATACCCGCGCCATCGCCGACTACGACAAGGCCATCGCTATGGTTCCGGATATGGCCGCGCCGCTCATGCGCCGTGGCATGGCCAAGGCCGCCGCGGGCGACGCGGTCGGCGCGCTTGCCGATTGCATCGGGGCCGCCAGGCTCGATCCAAAAGCGAGCGGCGCCTACTTCTGTTCCGGAGCGGCCTGGTACGCCACGGGCGACCTCAAGCGAGCGATCGAGGCTTTTTCAGTGGCGATCGAGATCGATCCGAAAGACGCCGCCAGCCATTACGGACGCGGCATGGTGCAAGCCGACGGCCAGAACTATGCCGAGGCCGTTGCCGACTTCGACCAGGCGGCAAAACTCGACTCGCACAATCCAAACTACGCGGCCGCCCGCAACGCGGCGCTGGCGGTCCAGGCCAAAGGCGGCGCCGGCGCGAATGCGATTGTACCACCCTCGAAGAAGCTCAGGGCTTTCGTCGATCGCGGCTATGCCTTCTACCACAAGGGCAAATATGATCGTGCGATCGCCGAATACAACAAGGCGATCGCGCTCGATCCGAAAGATGTCTCGGCCTATGTCGGGCGAGGCATCGCGCTGGTCGACAAGGGAAAGTATGACGCGGCGATCGAGGATTATAACAGGGTAGTCGAACTTAATCCCGATTATTCAGACGTTTACATCGGCCGTGCCGTCGCGTGGACCAAAAAGAATGAGCCGGATCGCGCCATAGCCGACTTGAGCCGCGCCATCGAGCTCGATGCCAATTACGCGCCGGCCTATTTCGGACGTGGCAGCGCCTTCATCGACAAAGCTGACTACGACCGGGCAATTGCCGATTTCGATCAGGCGCTGAAACTCGACCCCGGGATGGCGCTTGCCCGCAAGGGCCGAATGATGGCCGTGGCGGCGAAAGACAAAGCCGCGGCAACCAAGCCTGCCGGTCAGGCTCGAAACAAAATCGTCGAGGACGCTATCGAGCAGGGCACGATCTGGCGCTCCCAAAATCAATTCGACCGCGCGATCGAGCAGTACGACATGGCGGTCGCCGCCGACCCATCCAATGCCGGCGCCCATACCTTGCGCGGTTTCACCTTTGCGTTGAAGGGCGACCTCGACCGGGCGCTGTCCGACTACAACAACGCGATTAAGCTCGATCCAAAGTCAACCGACGCCTATTTCTACCGTTCCGCCATCTGGCGGCAGAAGGGCAAGATCGACCGCGCCATTGCGGATCTGAGCACCATCATTTCGTTGCAACCGGCCAATGCCGACGCTTATGTGCTACGCAGCCGGGCCCGCGCTGTAAAACACGATTGCGATGGCATCATCGCCGATTCGACAAAGGTGATCGGGCTGCGGCCAACGGATGCGGAAGCATGGTTCAATCGCGGATTCTGCTGGAACAGGAAGAAACAATACGACCGCGCCATCGCCGATCTCGACGAGACTCTACGCCTCGATCCAAACTACACCAATGCCCGCAAGGAGCGCGATGATGCGACTGCTGCGAGAGCGGCAGACAAGCAGACGCCAACGACCGGAGCCGCAGCAACGGCGCACAACGCCAAAAAGAGTGGCATGGCCCTGTACAACAAGGGTCAATACGACCTTGCGATCGCCAAATTCGATCAGACGTTGGCGCTCGAACCCGACGATGCGGAGGCTTTCGGATATCGCGGTCTCGCGTGGGGGCAGAAGGGCAATTACGATCGCGCCATAATGGACTACGGCAGCGCGATCGCGATCGAGCCAAAAAACAGCAGCTATTATTCCGCACGTGGCTTTGCCTGGACGGCCAAGAACGACCACAAACGTGCCATCGACGACTTCGGCAAGGCAATCGAGTTCGATCCCACCTACCCCCTCCATTTCCACGCTCGAGCGATCAGCCGGATGACCATCGGCGATTACGACGGCGCCATAGCAGACTATGACAAGGCTATCAGCCTTAGTCCGGGCGTTGCCAAAATGCGTGTCGAACGCGGTATCGTCTGGATGGCCAAAGGCGATCCGAAGCGCGCTCTGGCGGATTTCGACATGGCGATCCAGATCGATCGGAACGGTCCGGGCGGCTACTTCGGCAGAGGTCTCGTGCAGGCACGCGCGGGCGATCACGACGGCGCAATCGCCAACTTCAATCACGCGATCAAGCTTTACCCCAACTATGCCGATGCCTACACTTTCCGAGGCCGCTCCTGGGAGGCAAAAGGCAATCACAAGCGTGCCGAGGCCGACCGCAAGAAGGCGTTGAGCCTCGGCGCAAACTAAGGCTTGTTTGACGTTGAAGATCTCGCGCGCCGGCTACCGTGAGGTGCTCTCCTTGCGGCTCCGGCACCGGCTCGGGGGTCTGCATTGCCCGCCATGCGTCAGCCGGGTTGGCCATTGGCCGTTTCCGCCGTTTCTCCGGTGAAGACGACCTTCGTGCCTTTCTGCACCTCGAGGGCGAGGTCTTCTGCATCCCAATTGGTCAGTCTTATGCAACCATGCGAAAAGGTCTTCCCGATCTTGCCTGGTTCGGGCGTGCCGTGAATCCCGTAACTTTCAATGGACAGGTCGATCCAGACCGATCCGACAGGATTGTTAGGCCCTGCGGCGATGGTGAAGGGCCTTTTGGTTCTTACCCCCTTGAAGGCGAAGTGGGGATCATAGTGATAGGTGGGATTGTGGACCACGCGTACGACTTGTGCCTCGCCGCTCGGCGCCGGCTTCTCTTCGCTTCCGATCGAGGCAGGGTAGACCGCAACCACTTTGCCGGAATTGTCGAGAACGCGAACTTGGCGCGCGGCCTTGTCGACTTCGACGTTGGCAACGGCCGAGGGCGGATCGCCTCGGTCGATAGCCGGCACCAGCACCTTTGCGCCCGCCTTCCTGAAGCTGACGCCCGAGTTGAGCTTTCGCAGCAATTGTTCGCTGATGTGGAAGTGCTCTGCGATCCGTTCCAGCGAACTGCGATAGCCGAGCCTGCGCAGGCGAGCCATTCTTTCCATACTGGCCGGAATGCGCTTGGTAAACGGTCCACGCACGTCCTTGCGCGTCAGCTCGTAGTTCACGAGAACCGCGCCTGGTGAGGTTGCGACGAGCTTGTCCCAGGTCTCCCGGTTGAGCTTGCCATCGGTGGGCAGCGTGTTGGCCGCCTGAAAGGCCCGGACCGCCTTGGTGAAGTTCTCCGCCTGGCGGCCGTCAATGAGGCCAGGCGAGAACCGCGCGCGATCCAAAAGGATTTGTGCCTTCAGCGTGGTCGCATCGGCGCCCTTCGGTGCGTCATCGCTGAATTGAGCATCGTTGACGGCGGCTGCGTCCAGCTTTGCCGCCTCCGTGGCGCCAGATGCGAAGGCGAACAAAACAAGCGCCAGAAGAACGAGCCTGACCATCAATGTTACTCCAGGCACTGCCGCGCGAAGCTGCTTCTATGACGCGGCGCGGCCGATCTGGTTCCATTTGTCCCAGCGAATATCGCCGTCGACGCGGATTGGGCGAAGACCGTCCTCGATCTCCGCGCCGGCGACCGGCGCTCAAAGGAAGAAAAACCGCAGTCCCGCGCGCGTCCGCAACAGTGGACGGTTGTCGCGCGTAGGCCGGAAGAAATTCGCCCCCGACCCTGTTTTCGCCGGAAATGCTCTAGCTAATTCGCCGACCCCAGCGCCTTGTCGAGCGCTTCCTTCACGTCGGCCGGCCATGTCGTCACCGCGGGCCATGCGCTCGGCTGCCCATTGTCGCCGCGGCGGGCGAAGTAGAGCTGGTGCTTGGCCGGGTCGATCGCCATGAAGCCGTCATTGCCGCCGCAATCATGCGGCACGCAACCGCTGGCGTAGAAAGCGCCGGACGCGGTCTTTTCCGTGCCGCCGCCGACCAGCAGGCTGGTCGCCATGTCAGGCATGTCCTTGCCGAGCAGCTTTTCGGCTTCCTTGTAGACGGCCTCGTTGTGGAAGGCGTCGATGATGTTGTCGTATTTCGACGGGTCGATATCCTTCCAGTCGGTTCCGGGCTCCGGCATGTAGGTCAGATTGCCTGAAATGGTCAGCCCTGTGGTCGGCGACCATTGCAAGGCCGGCTTCTCGTCACCCGGCAGCAAATAAGGCACGAAATAAATGGCGTTGTCGGACACCGCCAAGGGCGGCGCACCGCACTCGTCCTGCTCCACGGTGGTGCTCTGGATCTCGCCGCCTTGCGGCTTCCAGACGATCACCTTGGCCGGACCGCACTGGTTGCCGCCATCGCCGACATCGATCAGCGCGACGTTGACGTCGCCGATCTTGACGATCTTGTCGAAGAAGACGTCATAGTTGCTGGCCAGCTGTTTGCCGTCATAAAAAAGCACCTTCTCGCCGTCCTGCTCCGGCTGCGTGATGGTCAGCTGGCCGCCTTCGAACGGGATCGGCGCCTGCTTGTCGTCATCGGCAGCGTTTGCGGTACCCGTGTCAGCAGGCGGCTTCTCCGCCGAAGGGGGCGTCTGGGTCTGCGTTTGCGCAAACGCGGCGGGCGCCACCAACAAGGCCAGCCAGCAAACGCCGGCAAGAAGGTGATGTCTCATGACTGTCCCTCTATTCAGCCGCCACGAACCCGGCCGCTCGCGGCCGGGTGCATCTGTTCAGAGCTTCAGGCCCAGGGGCGCAGTTCGGCGTTCTTCTTCTCGAACGAGGCGATGGCGCCAGCCTTTTCCATGGTCAGGCCGATATCGTCGAGCCCGTTGAGCAGGCAGTGCCGCTTGAAGTCGTCGAGATCGAATTTGACCACGCCGCCGTCCGGACCGCGGATTTCCTTGGCTTCGAGGTCGATCGACAGAGTGGCGTTGGAGCCGCGCGAAGCGTCATCCATCAGCTTCTCCAGATCCTCGGGGCTGACGGTGATCGGCAGTACGCCGTTCTTGAAGCAGTTGTTGTAGAAGATGTCGGCGAACGAGGTCGAGATGACGCAGCGTATGCCGAAATCGAGCAGCGCCCACGGCGCGTGCTCCCGGCTCGAGCCGCAGCCGAAATTGTCGCCGGCGACAAGAATCTGCGCCTTGCGGTAGGCCGGCTTGTTGAGCACGAAATCCGGATTTTCCGAACCGTCGTCATTGTAGCGCATCTCGGCGAACAGGCCCGTGCCAAGCCCGGTGCGCTTGATCGTCTTGAGATAATCCTTCGGGATGATCATGTCGGTGTCGACATTGACGATCGGCATGGGAGCGGCGACGCCGGTGAGCTTGGTGAATTTTTCCATGGCTTTGGCCCGTGTTTTTCGTTGCGGGGGATTTTCTGAGGCCCGGTTTACACAAAGCCGCGGGCAAATAAAAGGCAACTGTTTGCGCGCGCCGGCACGAAGGTGCCGCACAAAACAGCTTCGAATTCACCGCCCGATGGTGCAGTCTGGCTGTGATGGCAGAAAACTCCCACGTCCTCTACGCGCGCGAACCGACGCTCGGCATTCCCGAATTCCGCCGCGTGCTGGTGGAATCCGGTCTCGGCGAAGTCAGGCCCGTCGAAGACGAGGCCAGGCTGAGGGCGATGCTGGAAGGCGCCAACCTGATCGTGACTGCCCGTCTCGACATGGCCAGTGTTGACATGGAAGGCATGCCGCTGATCGGCGTTGCCCGCTGCCTGACCGACTTTTCCTGGGTCTGCTACATCTCCGATCTCGCCGTCTCGGCCAAGGCGCAGGGCCTGGGTGTCGGCAAGGGGCTGATGGACGAGGTGGCCCGGCAGCTCGGACCGTCGGTCGCCATCAGCCTGATTTCGGTGCCCGACGCTGTCGGCTTCTACGAACGCATCGGCATGCAGCGCATGCCCGACGCCTTCTGGATCTCCCGCAAGCGCTGATTTCTTCTCCTGTGACCGCGGCCAGCAACGGCGCGCGATCTTATCGCTTGACATGCAACCAAATGGTTGCATATTAGAGGCATGAGCATGGATGCAGTCTTTCGCGCGCTGGCGGACCCGACACGCCGGCAATTGCTGGACAACCTCCATGCCAGGAATGGACAGACGCTGAATGCGCTGTGCGCTGAGATGGCCATGACCCGCCAGGCGGTGACCAAGCACCTGGCGATCCTGGAGGAAGCAAACCTCGTCACCACAATCCGTCGGGGCCGAGAGAAGGAGCACTATCTCAACCCGGTCCCGATCAACGAGATCGCCGAACGCTGGATCGGCAAGTTCGAGCGGGGGCGGCTGACCGCCCTCAGCGACCTGAAGAGACGCCTCGAAAGGGAAGACTGATGAGCAACAGCTTCGTTTACGTGACCTATATTCGCACCACGGCCGAAAAGCTCTGGGAGGCGCTGACCGACCCGGAGTTCAACCGGCAGTTCTTCCTCTGCTCCTATCAGGAAAGCGAGTGGAAAGTGGGCTCCAGCTGGAAGCTGATCTTCCCTGACGGGCGTGTCGCCGACAGCGGCGAGATCCTCGAAATCGACCCGCCGCGGCGCCTGGTCATAAAATGGCGCAATGAATGGATGCCCGAGGTCAGGGAAGACGGCTACACACGCTGCACCTTCACCATCGAGCCGGACGGCGAACTGATGAAGCTCGCCGTCACCCATGAAGCGGACGGGCCGCACAGGCTGATCGGCAATGTAGCCAAGGGCTGGCCGCTGGTGCTGGCCAGCCTGAAGAGCCTGCTCGAGACCGGCCAGGGGTTCGAACGTCCGCCGTCAAAAAACTGAAGGCTCGTTTCGACTGCGAAACGAATTTGATGTGGAGATATCCATGATGCACGCTCTCAGGGTGCGGAGCATGACCAACGGCGACACCGTCATGGCGTCCGCCGAAATGGAAGCACCGCCGGAACGCATCTTCGAGGGCTGGTCGGCAAGGAAGTCGAGCAATGGTGGTGGTCAGCCGACACCTACCGGATGGTCGACTGGTCGGCCGACCTGCGCGTCGGCGGCCGTTGGAACGTTATTTTCCGCACGGCCGACGGCACGGACCTGCCGGCGAGCGGCGAATTCGTCGAGATCGAAGCACCGCGCCGGATCGTACAGACACGGGCCTATGCATGGGACCATCCCACGCTTGGCCGACGGCAAACCACAGTAGCCTGGTTGCTGGAACCGATTGCCAGGGGCACGCGCCTCACCATCTGCCATGGCCGCTTTGCCGGGCTGCATGAGGCGGCGGCCGAACATGCAGAGGGGTGGGCGCGGGTGCTGGCCTGGCTTCAAGCGCATGTCGAGGCCGGAAGACTGGCGGCGTGAGCAGCAGGTCGTTGCTTTGCGCAGCCTCTGTCCTTGACCCACACCTCATTCGGCCCACATCCCACGCATGGGAAAACAGGCATGTTTCATAGGCACGGCCG
Organism: Mesorhizobium sp. B2-1-8; assembly: GCF_006442545.2. NCBI lineage: Bacteria > Pseudomonadati > Pseudomonadota > Alphaproteobacteria > Hyphomicrobiales > Phyllobacteriaceae > Mesorhizobium > Mesorhizobium sp. B2-1-8. The sequence continues at coordinate 967,999 of NZ_CP083952.1, read as the reverse complement.
GCTGGGGCATTCCGACACGATGCAAGAATGATTTTCCGCAACCCGGGTCGCATCTAGAACGCTACGCCCGGCACTTTCCGGTCGTCGAGATCGACACGTCCTTCTACAAGCCGCACCGCCGCGAGACCTATGAGCGCTGGGCACGCGCCGTGCCGGAGCACTTCCGCTTCGCCGTCAAGGTGCCGAAGGCCATCACCCATGAGCGCCGTCTCGTCGACTGCGGTGACGACCTTTTGGAAAGCTTTCTCCGGCAGGTCGAAGGTCTCGGTGCAAAGCTGAGCGTGCTTCTGGTGCAGCTCCCGCCGAGCTTGCCCTTCGAGCCGGATGTCGCGAGCGGTTTCTTCGACATGCTGAGCACGCGAACGCAAACCAGGCTGGTCTGTGAGCCGCGCCATCCCAACTGGTTCGAACCGGACGCCGAAGCGCTTCTGGCCAATCGCCGGATCGCGCGTGTCGCCGCCGACCCGACTCCGGTGCCTGCGGCCGCAGCGCCGGGCGGCTGGCCGGCCTTGCCTATTTCCGCTGGCATGGCGCGCCGCGCGTCTATTACTCGGACTACGACGACGAAAGCCTCGATCGATTTAGCCGGCAAATGGAGGAGGAGGCGGCTTCCGGTGCCGAGGTCTGGGGCATCTTCGACAACACGGCCGCCGGCCATGCGCTCGGCAACGCACTTAAGGTTGACGCGATGATGGCGCAGACGCTGGAGGGGCAGCGCCCCCCTCTGCCCTGCCGGGCATCTCCCCCTCAAAAAGGGGGGAGATTGGCAGCTTTGATGCCGGCGCGTTCTCTTCGACGTTGAAGATTCGCGAAACCGTCGCCACATCCGATCTCCCCACTTGAGGGGGAGATGTCCGGCAGGACAGAGGGGGGCGCTGTCCCGCCGGCATCAATCGTTCTTGCTCCCTCAAATCACATTCAACTCCCGAAACGCCCGCCCTTCAGCGACGCGTCCATACCCAAACGCCGAGCAGTCGATCGTGCGATACCCGCCATGCACCAAAAACTCGGCCAGCGCCTTGCCGACCGCCGGCGCCTGCTGCAGGCCATGGCCGGAGAATCCGTTGGCGAAGAGGAAATTCGTCACCTCGGGGTGCGGGCCGATCACCGCGTTCTGGTCGAGCGTGTTGTAGTCGTAGTGCCCGGCCCAGGCGCGGGTCGGTTTGATGGCCTCGAAGGCCGGGATGCGGGTCGCCAGCACCGGCCAGATCACCTCTTCGAAGAGCGGCCAGTCGACGTCGAAATCGCCGGGATCGGCCGGGCCGTCGCCCTCTTCCGGCTCGGCGCCGCCGGTGAGGTAGACCGAGCCTTCCGGCCTGACATAGATGCCGGAGGGATCGACCAGCAGCGGCATGTCGGCATATTTCTCGCGCGCCTCGAAGACGAAGACGTTGCGCTTGCGCGGCTCGACCGGCAGCATCAGTCCGGCAAGGGCGGCGACCTTGCCGGCATTCGGTCCGGCGGCGTTGATGACGGTGCCGGCCTCGATCCGATCGCCATTGTCGAGGCTGACGCTGGTAACGCGGTCGCCTTGCCGCTCGATGCCGGTGACCGAAGCGCTGATGAAGTCGATCCTCTTCTGCCGCAGCGCCTTGCGGAACAGCATCAGCATGGCATGGGCGTCGAACCAGCCTTCGCCTGTCCGGCCATAGGCGCCGGCGGTGATGCCTTCGGCCGACAGCCAGGGGAAGCGGCGCGTCAGCTGGTCGGCGTCCTCGAGCAGGATGTCGGCGCCCTCGGCGACCTGCGCCGCGTGATTGGCCCTCAGGATCGGCAGCCCGGCCTCGCCGGCAAGGATGAGATAGCCGCCTTCGCGAAAACCGATATCGGCGTCCGCGCCGAATTCTTCCTTCAGCCGCCGGAACAGTTTCAGCGTGAATTGCGACAGGCGGATGTTTTCCGGAATCGAGAATTGCTGGCGGATCGAGGCCATGGACAGCGTCGTCGCCGCATGGGCGAATTGCGGGTCGCGCTCGATCAGCGCGATCGAGCCGGAAAAACCCTCCTCGCGCAGATAGTAGGCGACCGAGGAGCCGACGATGGCTCCGCCGATGATGACGATGTCGTAGCGCACTTTTTTCTCCGATCCGCCGTCCGCAATCTACGCGACCGGCAAAGTGATCTCGAAGCGCGTGCCGCGCTCGGAGTCAACCAGCCGGATCGTACCATCATGCGCTTTCAGGAGGGCCAGCACGATGCCGAGGCCCATGCCGGTGCCGCCGGTAGAGCGGCGCGTGGTGAAGAATGGCTCGAAGATGCGCGCCCGATTGCTTGGCGAAATGCCGGCGCCATCGTCGCTGACCAGAACCGTCGCCTTGCCGCCGGCGCTTGCGGCAATAATCGAAACTTGCGTCGCGCCATGCCTGGCCGAGTTGTCGATGAGATTGCCAAGCACGATTGCTCCGTTCTCGGCCGAGATGCGCAAAGCCAGATCGCCGCCGGCCTCGATGCGAATCGCCAGCCTGTTGTCGACGGGAAGCAGCGCCAGCGCCGCACCGACCGAGGTGCTTTCGCCGCTGGGTGCGAGGTTTTCGGCCCGCGCCAGGTCGAGCAGGCGGCGGACCAGCAGGTTAAGCCGCCCGGCATCGGTGACGATATTGTCGGAGAAGCGCCGCCGCTCGCCATCGTCCATCGCGCTGCCTGAATCGCGCAGCAGTTCGGCCGCGCCCTGGATCGCCGTCAGCGGCGATTTGAGTTCATGCGAGACATGGGTGGCGAAGGTCTGGATCGAGTCCGAGCGCGCCTGCAGTTTTTCGGCCATGTCGAGGAAAGCGGCGGAAAGCTCCGCCATTTCGCGCGTGCCATGATGGTCGAGCGGCCGGATCGCGTCGCGCTCGCCGGCGGCAATGCGCTGGGTGCGGTCGATCAGCGCATAGATTGGTCGGCTGACGGTGCGCAGGAAGACGAGGCCGATGAGCAGCGTGCCGCCGAGTATGGCGATCGCCGCCGCTGTCACCTTGCCGCGTTCGCCATAGAGATGTTTTATGATGTTGTTGGGCGTCCGCGAGACATAGACCACGCCGGCGACCTTGCCGTCGACGGCCACCGGCAGGGCGACGAAGACGCGCACCCTGGTTCCGCGGCTGACCGAATAGAGCGGCGGCGCCGGCTGGTTGGGGATGCGCAGCCTGAGCGCGCTGGCATAGCGCCCGGCGAGCGCCTCACGCACCTCCTCGACCCCGGCAAGCGACTGCCCGACCTCGTCGCGCCCGGCAATGACGACGCCTGTGGGATCGAGCAGCCGGAAGCCGGCCAGCGTGGTTTTCTGCGTCGCATCGAGAATACCCGACAGGCGCGCCCCGATCGCTGCAAAAGCGGGATCGGCCATGGCCGGCATCCCCGCCGGCCGGGTCGCAAGCACGTAATCCGAGGCGAGATCGAGCTGCGGCTCGATCGGCCGATAAGGCGAATCGGGATTGGCGCCTCGGCTCGCGCTGCCGTTGGCCGGCGGGATTGGCGCGCCGAGCTTTTCCGGCGAAATGCCGCCGTCGTGCACCTCCTGCGCATAGATGGCGGCGATGGCCGCCCCTTGCGCGATCAGCTCCGCCTCGGTCTGGCGGATCAGCTGGTTCTCATAGAGGCGAAAGAAGAACAGGCCGACCAGCGGTAGGGCCATCACCAGGATCAGGATGGCGACGACGACCGTGGCGAGGCGCGGCCGCCATTTGCGGCCGATCCACTTGCTGCCCATCCATTTTCTGGAAGTGGTCAGCCGCATCGGCCGAGCCGGAAACCGACGCCATGCACGGTCTCGATGGCATCCAGGCACCCGACCGCCGCCAGCTTGGCGCGGATGTTGCGGATATGGCTGTCGACGGTGCGGTCGGCGACATGGATCTTGCCGGCATAGGCATTGGCCATCACCGCGTCGCGATCGAGCACATGGGTGGGCCGCGCCAGAAACCCTTTCAGGATCGAGAATTCTATTCCGGTCAGGGCAAGCGGCTTGCCGTCGAAGCCGGCGCCATGGCTGGCCGGCATCAGCGTGAGCTTGCCGTGGATAAATTGCCGGTCGTCGGCCGGTTCGGGTGCCGCCGGGCGGGCGCGCCGCAGGATGACGTTGACCCGGGCGACCAGTTCGCGCGGGCTGAACGGTTTGGTGACATAGTCGTCGCCGCCCATTTCGAGCCCGAGGATGCGGTCGATCTCCTCGTCGCGCGCGGACAGGAACAGCACCGGCACGTCTGATCGCTGCCGCAGCCGCCGGCAGACCTCCAGCCCGTCCATCTCCGGCATGCCGATGTCGAGCACGACAAGGTCGGGCGTGCGCCGTTCGATCGCCTGCAGGGCGGCGGCGCCATCGGACACGGCAGCCGTCTTCATGCCGGCCTTTTCCAGCGCGAAGCAGATCACTTCGCGGATATGCGGGTCGTCGTCGGCGACGAGGATGTGATGCGGCATCGGTCAGCGGCCCGGCACAGGTTCTGCGATGCCAGGAGTAACGATCGGCCGCCTGCTGTCGAGATAGCGAAGCAGGCGCCAGTCGCGAAAACTCCAGCTCCGCCAGTTTTCCAGCCCGGGAAACGCGCCCGGACCGAGCGAGCGCGGATACCAGGCGTCGAGGGGAATGCCCTGGCCGGTCATTTCGAGGGGAGTGCTCGACATTGTAATTGGCGATCAGCGTTGCGAAATCGATGAAACAGCAGGCATCAAGCGCTAGGGATAACGTCGGAAGATTGGCGGACAGCAGCCATTCTGGATTTTCCAGCACGATACGGGCGCAAAAAGGGGATGACAATTGCGGCGGGCTTCGCGCGTGGCGGATCGACCAGCCACCAGCCTTCGCTGCGCAGCCGATGGGGCAGACGGGGTTTTGCTCGCTTGTGCATGCGACCTGTCTCGCAGGCTGGCAGGGAGGCCGCAGGGCGGATTCGAGGAGGTTTTCGGCAGGCTTGTGCAGTTTTCGTGCAGGGCTGGTGTCCTGCCCGCCATCCTTTCCGGACGCTGGCGCTGCCCCAGCCAGGCTCCTTTCCTCTCCCTCCGGAGGGGGGAGAGGTGGCTCGGCGAAGCCGAGACGGAGTGGGGGAACCACCTGGCAACCGCCGCAAGCGCACATGGGAGGCACTGGGCGCAAGCATCGCCTCGCCTTGCGCCCAAGGGTCGACCCCCACTCCGTCGAGCTGCGCTTGTCCAGCGGATAGATGGGTAACAGAATGAACCGGATACATAGGTAACAGTTTTCTCCCCCTAAGATGCGGTTGCCGCAGCGCCAAGCGGTCCGGTTGGCGCGGCGCTGCGGCGAACCAGTTTCATGTGCTTGTCGTCGATGAAGCCGAGCGGATGGGCGTAGAAACGCATGGCCCACTTGCCGTTCTCGGTCTCCTCAATGGCGATCGGTTCGCCGGCCAACGTGGCCGAGACATAGATCTCTGTGCCTCGCCATTTGACGGCGCCATTCTGGCGCACGCCGCGCACCGCTGCCTCGGCCGGATAGTCGGGTTCAGGAGCTGTCTTCGGCATCGGCCGGGTCGAGGGACGGTAGTGCTGCGCCGGGGTGTCCATGCTAAGCGCCTCGTGCGGACGCTCCTCATTGTAGCTGCGCCGAAAGTCCTCGAAAGCCTGGCTCTGGGCCGCCCTGTCGGCCGCCGGTTCCTTGGCCATCGGCAGCATGGTCAGGTGGAAACGCTCATGACGTCCGTTCTGCTGCGGCTTGCCTGGCTGGATGCGCTCCAGAGCGATGCCGAGCTTGATGAAGCGCACCGCAAGCGGCGTCAACCCTGTGACGCCGGCCGACGCAAATGGCGGGCCGTTGTCGCTTCGGATGCGATCCGGCAGACCGTTCTCCTCAAACAGCCGCTCAAACACCGGCCACGCCTCCTCGTCGGCCGTCGAGCCCGTCGCCTCGAGCCCCAGCAGATAGCGGCTCAATGCATCCATCACCGTCAACGGCTCGCAGCGCCATCCGTCACGGGTCCGGAACCACCCCTTGTGGTCTGCCGTCCACACCGCATTCGGCTCCGCAGGCTCCGGCCATGGCCCGTTGCCCTCAGCCCGCCAGCGCCTGCGCCGGCGTCCCACAAGACCGTGCCGCTTCAGGATCTCGCCTGCCGTCGAGACCGCCGGCCAGTCGCAGCAGGGCTCGCTGCGTCTCAGGCGCGCAATGATCTTCTTTGGACCCCACAGCGGATGCGCTTGCTTCTCCGCCAAAATCCGATCCACCAGCTCCGCTGCCGTTGCTCGGCCGTGCTCGAGCGGCGCCCGCGGCAGATCATGCAAACCTTCCGGGCCAAACTCCCGATAGCGACCAAGCCATTTGTAGCCGCTCTTGCGCGATATGCCGTAGGCCCCACAAAGCGCGCTCATCGTCTCCTCGCCGGCCAGGCAATCCACTACAAACCGAAGCCGCTCGTCCATGATGCCAGTCTCTCGCCAAACCATCGCCGGTCCTCCCGGCGGACAAGAAAACTGTCACCCATGCTATCGGTCCATTCTGTTACCTATCTATCCGGTTCGAACACGCTCGACACCTCTCCCCCGATCGACGGGGGAGAGGAAGGGTCCCCTTCCGCAACTGCTGCAGAGGACGGACAGGCAAGGGGCAGCGCAAGCTTTCGCGGTTGGCTCGTATCAGGTACCGGACGCTTGCCTCGACCAACCACACGCGGCATAGATCGGACATGGAAACCTACCGCCCGCGCCGCTCCGTGCTCTATGTCCCGGCCTCCAGCGACAAGGCGCTGGCCAAGATCGCGCGGCTTGCCTGCGACGCCGTCATCATCGACCTCGAGGACGCCGTCGCTCCCGCCGACAAGATCGCCGCGCGCGAAAAACTGGCCGGCATTTTCGCCAACCGTCCTGACGCCGGCCACAATGGCCGGCGCTGCGAGATGGTGGTGCGCGTCAATGCGCTGTCCAGCGAATGGGGCACCGAGGATCTTGCGGCCGTGGCCAAGGCGGAGCCGGACGGCATCCTGCTGCCCAAGGTCGACACGCCGCGCGACGTGCTTGAGGTCGGCGACGTGCTGGACGACAATCTTGCTCCCGATAGTGTGAAACTATGGGCGATGATCGAGACCCCCAAGGCCATGCTCAACATCGGCGCCATCGCCGAACTCGGCCGCGACCCCGCCTCGCGGCTTGATTGTTTCATTGCCGGAACGAATGACCTGATCAAGGATACAGGCGTGCTGGCGACGCCGGACCGCGCCTATCTCCTGCCATGGCTGATGCAGATGCTGCTGGCGGCGCGCGCCGGCGGCATCGACATGCTCGACGGGGTGTTCAACGATTTTCGCGACCCGGACGCGTTTGCGCGCGAGTGCACGCAGGCCGCCGCCATGGGCTTTGATGGCAAGACGCTGATCCATCCATCGCAGATCGAGGCCGCCAACCATGCCTTCGCCCCGTCGGCGCAGGCGCTGGCCGAGGCGCGCGCGGTGAAGGATGCCTTCGCGCTGGCGCAAAACAGCGGCAAGGGCGTCATCGCGCTGAATGGCAGGATGGTCGAGCGGCTGCACCTGGCTCAGGCCGAAAAACTGCTGGCGAAGGCTGCCGCCATCGGCGCATGATATTCGTCGACTTGGGATACACGACAGGAAATTTGGACGATGAAACTCTACCGCTTTCTCACCGCTCCGGACGACGCCAGTTTCTGTCACAAGGTGACGGCGGCGCTGAACAAGGGCTGGCACCTGTTCGGCTCGCCGACCTACGCCTATGACAAGAAAACCAAGACCATGCGTTGCGGCCAGGCCGTGGTGAAGGATGTCGACGGCCAGGAATACGGGCCGGATACCAAGCTCAGCGACTGGTAGGGGGAGGCCCCTCCCTCCCTTCAGCCTACTCAGCCGCCTCTTCGATTCGCTCCATGTCATCGTCCGACAGGCCGAAATGGTGGCCGATCTCGTGGATCAGCACGTGGGTGACGATGTCGCCCAACGATTCCTCGTTTTCGGCCCAGTAGTCGAGCATGGCGCGGCGATAGAGGGTGATGCGGTTCGGGCCTTCGCCGGTCTGCGGGTTCCAGCGTTCGGCGATGCCGCGCCCCTCGAACAGGCCGAGCAGGCCGAACGGCGTCTCCAGCGACAAATCGTCCATGATCTCGTCGGTCGGGAATAGGGGCCGGACACCCATCTCAGCGATTGGGAGCCGCTACAGTTTCCCAGGCCGCTGTAATGCTGTTAAGTTTTGCGTCTGCGAAACCGTCAGCGTCATCGCAGCCGAAGTAAAGGATCGATAGCGCCGCATGAAGGCCTGGATAGGCGGAGACGGTATCCATCTTGGCGAGGACTTCTGGAACCGGCAGTGTCTTGCGCCTGATCTTGCATAAAGCGCAGTCCGCGATCATCGGTGCCAGCGGATGGTCGAATTTGGCCAGCAAAAAATCAACCAACGCCGTGAGGGTGGCGGGCTCGACGACAGCACTTGCGGGCGGACGGCAAAGCTCATCGAGTGCAAGGAATGCGGCATTCGGTGAAATCCCGATGGCCGTTTCAATCAGGTCGCGACTCAGCAAAATGTCGCGATAGGGCCAATTGCAGTCGATCCGATCGGCAAACTCTGCTTCCGTCATTTGAGTGCTACTCAGCCGCCTCTTCGATCTTCTCCATGTCATCGTCCGACAGGCCGAAATGGTGGCCGATCTCGTGGATCAGCACGTGGGTGACGATGTCGCCCAGCGATTCCTCGTTCTCGGCCCAGTAGTCGAGCATGGCGCGGCGATAGAGCGTGATGCGGTTCGGGCCTTCGCCGGTTTGCGGGTTCCAGCGTTCGGCGATGCCGCGCCCCTCGAACAGGCCGAGCAGGTCGAACGGCGTCTCCAGCGACAAATCGTCCATGATCTCGTCGGTCGGGAATTCGGCGATCTGGATGACGATCTCGCCGGTCAACTTGCGAAAATCCTCCGGCAGATGGGCGTAGGCCTCCAGCGCCAGGAACTCCAATTCCTCCATCGAGGGCGCAAGTTCGCCATGCCAGCTGCGGGTCTTGTAGATGCGGGCCATGCTTTGTCCTTTGATCCCGGCATATAGGCTTTCGCGCTGGCCCAGGCAAATGGCGTGGCAATTTCTGGTCCAGTGCCTTTGCCAATGCCGGGGAATCGCGTAGGGGTCGGTTCCGGCCATGTCTCAAGGAGCTTTCATGCCGGACCTTTCCACACTTGGACTTTTCGCGATTGCCTGTCTCGCGCTGACCGCGACGCCGGGGCCGGACATGCTGTTGATCGCTTCCCGTAGTGCCAGCCAGGGGCGCTCCTCGGGCCTGGCGACCTATGCCGGCATCGCCTCTGGCACCTATTGTCATGCATTGGCCGCCGCCTTCGGCCTGTCGCAACTCTTCCTGGTCGCGCCCATCGCCTACGACATCGTGCGCTTTGCCGGCGCGGCCTACCTCGCCTATCTCGCCTTCAAGGCCTTCCGCGCCGAGGGAACGGCATTTGCACCGGTTTCCGGCCTGCCGCGCTATTCGCGGGCACGCATCTTCCGACAGGGATTGCTGACCAACCTGCTCAACCCGAAAATGGCACTGTTCGTGCTCGCGCTCTTCCCGCAGTTCGTACGTCCCGAGGCTGGGTCGGTCGCGGCGCAGATCCTGGTGCTGGCGACCGTGCTCAATTTGATCGGACTGATGATCAATGGCCTAGTCATCCTGACCGCGAGCCGGATCGGCGCTGCCTTGTCGAAACGGACGCGGTTCCAACGGGCGCCGCAAATTCTGCTGGGAACCGTATTCACGGGGCTTGCCGCACGGCTGGCCTTTGGCGGCCAGCGTTGATCCTCGGAAGTGTGACGCCGTCTGATTGACGAATACGTTGGCGATTGGCAAGGAAACGCCCATCACTTCGTCATTCTGGGGCGGAGCAAGGAGCGCAGCGACGCGGCGCAGACCCCGGAATCCATGCCGGGACTCCGGTGCGCTGCCACGGGTGCAGAATTTTGCTCGGCTGCACTTCACGGCTAAGGTCGCGGCATGGATCCCAGGGTCTCCGCGACGCCGCTGCGCGGCTGCTTCGTCCATACATGACGACCTCATGGTGACGTGCGGACATGTCGGACTCGTGTGTCGATACGCGCAGGAATAAATTCCTTATGACTCCGCTTGACTCTTCCGGACCGCTCTGGAATCTTAGGGAACATAACAGGAACAATTGTGAGTGGAAGCTGACCGTCATGGCGATGACCGCCGTGGCGCGGGAGACTGTTTTTGCCCTGCGCCGCCAGATCGCGAAAATCGAGGGAACGCTGCCCGAGCGCCTGCAGGCGCCGGCGGCGGCGGCCCTTGATGGCGGCAGCGATCTGACGATCGTCCGGCGCGGGCTTGCCGCCGCCTTGCCGGATACTTTCCTGCCCATCGGCGTCGAGCGGCTCGATGCCGCGCTCAGCGGCGGCCTGCCGAAAGCCGCCTTGACCGAAATCCATGGCCTGGAAACCCGCGACGCGGGAGCCGTGGCCGGCTTCGCTCTGTCGCTCGTCAGCCTGATCCTCAACCAGGCGCAGGGGCTGCCCATCCTGTGGATCGGGACATCGGAAATTTTCCACGAGGCCGGCTTTCCCTACGCCAGGGGGCTGCATGCCGGCTTCGGCATCGAGCCCGGGCAATTGCTGTTTTCCGAGGCGCCCAGGCTTGTCGATGCGCTGTGGGTCGCCGAGGAGGCCGCCCGGATGACCGCGCTTGCCGCCGTCATCCTGGAAATCCGCGGCAATCCGCAGCGGCTGGACCTGACCGCGACACGCCGGCTGCACGCAAGGGCGCAAGCTGCCGGCCGGCCGGTGTTCCTGCTGCGGCAGGCGGCCGAGCCCGAACCGACGGCGGCGCCTGTCCGTCTGATCGCCGTGTCGGCGCCGGCCGTGCCGCGCGCCACGGTCGCCGGGCCGCTCGCCAGTTCGATCGGCCACCCCGCCTTCACCATCAGCATCGGCAAGAGCCGCACGGCCCTGCCTGGACAATTCACACTGGAGTGGAACCCCGATGAACGCAGATTCGACGAAAGAAGGGGCGACGAAAGACGCGGTGAAGGCAGCGAATGGGCAGAGAATCCTGTCCCTGTGGTTTCCCTATCTGGCGACCGAAAGGATCCTGCGGCAGCGGCTGGGGAAATCCTGGCGTTCCCGGCCGTCGGATCATCCGTCGCCATCTCACCCACCACTCGTGATCAGCCACCGCCAGGGCAACGCGCAGCGCATCTCGGCCCTCGACGAGCGGGCTGAGGCACTGCACCTGAAGCGCGACATGGGGATTGCCGATGCGCGCGCCATGCATCCGTCGATCGACATCGTCGAAGCCGATCCGGAGGCCGACCGGCGCCTGCTCGAGGGCCTTGCCGACTGGTGCGACCGTTACACGCCGCTGGTGGCGCTGGACAGCATCGACGGCCTGTTCCTCGACGTCACCGGCTGCACCCATCTGTTCGGCGGCGAACGCGCCATGCTGGACGAAATCCTGTCGCGCTTCCTCCACCAGGGTTTCGACGTCCGCGCCGGGCTTGCCGGCACGCCCGGGGCGGCCTGGGCGGCGGCACGCTTCTGCGGCGACCGCATCGTTCTATCGGGCGAGGAGGAAGCCTTGCTTGCCCCCTTGCCGCTGGCCGCCCTTCGCATGGCGCCGGAAACCCGGACCAGCCTGGAAAGTGTCGGGCTGCGCACGGCGGGCGCCGTCATGGCCGCGCCGCGCGCGCCGCTCGCCCGCCGCTTCGGCGCTTTGCTGCTCCAGCGCCTCGACCAGGCGCTTGGCCGTCTCGACGAAGCGATCTCGCCGCGCCTTCCCGTCGCACCGCTTTCGGTCGAACGCCATCTCGCCGAGCCCGTCACGCTGACGGAAGAGATAGAGCGGCTGGTGGGCATGCTGGCGACGACCTTGAAGGCCGACCTCGAACGCCGCGGCGAAGGCGCCCGGACGCTGGCGCTGCTGCTCTTTCGCGTCGACGGCGCCGTCAGCCGCATCGCGCTCGGCACCTCGCGGCCGATGCGCGAACCCTTGCTGATCCGGAAATTGTTCCATGAGCGGCTGGCAGCACTCGAGCAGCATATCGACGCCGGCTATGGCTTCGACCTGGTGCGCCTCTCGGTGCTGGCCGTCGCCGCTTTCGACACGCAGCAGACCGATCTGACCGGTGAAGCGGCCGATGACGGCGCCGACATCGCCCTGTTCGCCGACCGTATCCGCGCCCGCCTCGGCGAGGGCGCGGTTCTGCAGCCGGTTCCCGTGGAAAGCCATCTGCCCGAGCGCGCCGTCGCCATCGTCCCGTTCAGCGAGGCGCCGCGCCGGACCACGCCGCCGAGGAAGCCGGACAGGATGCAGGCGCCGATGACCATTTTCCCGCCGGAACGGCCGATCCGGCTGTTCCGCGCACCCGAGCCCATCGATGTGCCGGCCACCGAAATGCCGGAGGGACCGCCGCTGCATTTCCGTTGGCGCCGCGCGCTTTATCGCGTTACCCGTGCCGAGGGTCCGGAGCGCATCGCCGCCGAATGGTGGCGCGAGGCGCCAGGCGATCCGGCGGCATCGACACGCGACTATTTCCGCATCGAGGATGCCGATGGCCGCCGCTACTGGCTCTACCGGCAAGGCCTTTACGGCGGCGTCTCGCAGATCCCGCCGCGCTGGTTCATGCACGGGGTCTTCGCATGAACGCGCTGACCGTCATCCCCTATGCCGAATTCGGCATCCAGTCGAACTTCTCCTTCCTGCGCGGTGCCTCCAAGCCGGAGGAGCTGGTGGTCGCGGCCAAGCTCATGGGCTTCTCCGCGATCGGGCTCGCCGACCGCAACAGCGTGGCCGGAGTGGTGCGCGCCTGGCAGCAGGCCAAGGTCGAAAAGCTTGCCTATCATCCCGGCTGCCGGCTGGTTTTTGGCGACGGCACGCCTGACATTCTCGCCTATCCCAGGGACCGCAAGGGCTGGGGGCATCTGTGCCGCATGCTCACCCAGGCCAATCTGCGTGACGAGACCGAAAAGGGCGCCACCCTGCTCCGGCGCGGCGACCTGCTCGAATGGGGGGACCGGATGTCGCTGGCGGTCCTGCCCGATCTGGCACAGGGCGCGCAGGACAGCCTGGCTTTGCTCCGCCAACTCCAGGACCGCTTCGGCAGGGCGCTGCGGCTCGGTGTGTCGCCTTGTTATGCCGGCCATGATCGCTTCCGGATCGAGCAGGCGGCGGCGTTTGCAGAGAGTGCCGGCATCCCGCTGATGGCGACCAACGATGTGCTCTATCACACGGCCGAACGCCGCCCGCTGCAGGATGTGCTGACCGCGATCCGCCTCAATGTTCCGGTCGCCGAGGTGGGGCTGGAACTGACCGCCAATGCCGAACGCCATTTGAAGCCGCCGCTGGAGATGGCGCGCCTGTTCCGCAGGCATCCGCAGGCGCTGGCGGAGACGCTGCGTTTTGCGGAAGAACTGACCTTCTCGCTCGGCGACCTCCAGTACAATTATCCGGACGAGCCGACGGAATCGGGACTCGGGCCGCAGGCGGAGTTGGAGCGGCTGGCCCGGGAGGGAGCAGCCCGGCGCTTCCCGGGCGGCGTCCCCCCCAGCGTCATAAAGCGCATTCAGGAAGAACTCGTCCTGATCGAGCGGCTGAATTACGCCCGCTATTTCCTGACCGTCTACGACATCGTCAAGTTCGCGCGCAGCAAGGATATTCTCTGCCAGGGGCGTGGGTCAGCCGCCAACTCGGTCGTCTGTTTCTGCATCGGCATCACCGAAGTGGGGCCGGAAAAAATCGATTCGCTTTTCGAGCGCTTCATTTCCGAGGAAAGGAACGAACCGCCTGACATCGACGTCGATTTCGAGCACGAAAAGCGCGAAACCGTCATCCAGTACATCTACGAGAAATACAGCTCCAAGCGCACCGCCCTTGCCGCCGCCGTCATCAGCTATCGCGGCCGTTCGGCGCTGCGCGAAGTGTCGAAGGCGATGGGCCTGTCGGAGGATGTCCGGGCATCGCTTTCCGGCTCGATCTGGGGCTGGTCGACCTCGGAGCTTGGCGAGAAGGAGGCGAGGGCCGGCGGCCTCGACCGCAGCGATCCCATATCGCGGCATGTGATGGAACGCGCCAACGAGATCATGGGCTTCCCCCGTCATCTCTCCCAGCATGTCGGCGGCTTCGTCATCACCAGGGACCGGCTCGACGAGATCGTCCCCATCGTCAAGACGGCGATGGACGAGCGCAAGATGGTCGAATGGGACAAGGACGATCTGGATTCGGTGAAGATCCTGAAGGTGGATGTGCTGGCGCTCGGTATGCTGACCTGCCTGCAACGCGCATTCACCCTGCTCGAAACCCAATACGGCGTGAGGGACGACTATGGCAGGCCATTGACCCTGGATACGATCGCCAAGGAGGACCCTCGTGTCTACGACATGATCTGCCGTGCCGATACGCTCGGCGTCTTCCAGATCGAATCGCGCGCGCAGATGTCGATGCTGCCGCGCCTTGAGCCACGCGAATTCTACGACCTCGTCATCGAGGTGGCGATCGTACGCCCCGGCCCGATCCAGGGCGACATGGTGCATCCCTATCTGCGCCGCCGGCAAGGCAAGGAAAAAGCCGAATATCCCAAGCCGGAGCTGGAAGAAATACTCGGCAAGACACTGGGCGTGCCGCTGTTCCAGGAGCAGGCGATGAAGATCGCCATCGTCGCCGGCGGCTTCAGGCCGGGCGAGGCCGACGAATTGCGCCGCGCCATGGCCACCTTCAAGCGCACCGGCACCATCGGCAATTACCGCCAGCGCATGATCGACGGCATGGTCGGCAAGGGCTACACGAAGGACTTCGCCGAGCGCTGTTTCAAGCAGATCGAGGGTTTTGGCGAATACGGCTTTCCCGAAAGCCACGCCGCCTCCTTCGCGCTGCTCGTCTACGCCTCCTGCTGGTTCAAGACCTTCTATCCCGACGTGTTCTGCGCCGCGATCCTGAACTCGCAGCCGATGGGGTTTTACCAGCCGGCGCAGCTGGTGCGCGACGCCCGCGACCATGGCGTCGACATCCGCGAGGTCGACGTCAATTTCTCCGTCTGGGACTGCACCCTGGAAAAGGCGCCTTTCGACCCGGCCCGCATCCTGCCGCGCCATGCCGAAATGCGCGGTGTCATCGAGACGAGCCATGCGCTACGGCTCGGCTTCAGGCAGATCAAGGGACTTTCCAAGGAACGCACGGAGGCTTTCGTCGAGCGGCGCGGCGCCGGCTACTCGACCGTCCGGGATGTCTGGCTGCGTTCCGGCCTCAATGTCGACGAGATCGAGAAGCTGGCGCAGGCCGACGCCTTTCGGTCCATAGGTCTCGATCGCCGCGCGGCACTTTGGCAGGTCCGCGCGCTGGACGGCAAGAGTGCCGCCGAGAAGCTGCCGCTGTTCGACCAGCCGGCGCTCGGCCTGCGCGAGCTGGAGCCGCAGACGAAGCTGCCGAAAATGCCGCTCGGCGAGCATGTCATCCACGATTACCGTTCGCTCGGCCTGTCGCTGAAGGCGCATCCGGTCGCCTTCCTGCGCGAGCGGCTCGACCGCGCCGGCGTTACCCCCAATGCCAGCCTGCCATCCGTGCGCGATGGCAGGCGGGTTTCCGTTGCCGGGCTGGTGCTGGTGCGCCAGCGCCCCGGCAAGGGCAATGCGATCTTTCTCACGCTGGAAGACGACAAGGCCGTCGCCAATGTCATCTTCTGGGAAAGAACTTTTACCCGCTTCCGGCCCATCGTCATGGGCGCGCGCTTCGTCAAGGTCAGCGGGAAACTGCAGTCGGAATCAGGTGTCGTCCATATCGTCGCCGAGAAGATCGAGGACCTGACGCCCTGGCTGACCGTGCTCCTGGAAAAGGTCAGTGCAGCCGCACTGCCGGCCGCCGATCCTTCGGACCGCTCCGCCAACGCCAACGACCCGGATCGCTCCAGCCAACCCGCAACACCGAAAGTCGGACAGGACCTCGCAATGCTGTCGGAAGAGGCGGAAAGGGTCATGCCCAAAGGGCGCAATTTCCAGTAGGCCTGCCCTTCGTCATCAAGCGCTGGCGGGACAGCGCCCCCCTCTGCCCTGCCGGGCATCTCCCCCTCGAGGGGAGAGATCGGCTGTTGTTTCGGCTTTCGCCAATTTTCACGCTGGCAGAGAAGCGCCGTCAATGAAGCTGCCAATCTCCCCCCTGGTGGGGGTGAGGAGTGGTCCGCGAAGCGGACGGAAAGCCAATTGCTTGGCTTTCCGAATAACGAACGCCCGGAGCGACAGCGAAGGGCCGGGTCCGGCAGGACAGAGGGGGGCGCCGTAGAGCGTCATCTTAACGTCCGATCACACTCGGTAAATGACTGTCTATGACGCTGAACTGCTCGGCCCGCCCAGCTTTGGCGGCGACAGCACATCCTCGGCCGAGATGGTCCGCGCTTCCGAAGGAAGCATGATCGGGATGCCGTCGCGCACGGGGTAAGCGAGCTTGGCGATCCGCGAGACCAGCTCGCCACGTTCGGGGTCCCAGGCCAGCGGTCCCTTGGTCAGCGGGCAGGCCAAGAGTTCCAGCAGCTTCGGGTCGACGCTGGTTTTCTTTCCGTCACGCCCATCCGCCATTGCGTCCCCTTTCCAGCTTCGGGCCTGCGCTCACCTCACTGCAGGCTCGAGCCAAAATCCTCATTCTCGCGCGCCAGCGTCATCTCGGTGATGGCAATCAGCGTCTCGGCCCTGGTTTTCAGGTCCGCGGCTTCCAGCAATGCCTGCTTCTCGGCTGGTCCGTAGGGCGCCATCATCGACAGCGCGTTGACCAGCATGGCGTTTTCGGCGCGGCTGACGCTTTCCCAGTCGGCTTCCAGATCATTGGCCTGCAGATAGGCGCGAAACGCCCGCAGCAGCGCCGGCCGGTCGATCTCATCAGCCGCCTGCTCCTCGTCGAGATCGGCGAGGAAGGGCGCCGGCTTGCATTGGCGGAACGGCGTCTTGACCGTCAGCTCGTGCGCGATGCGGAACCGGCACACGCCCTGCAACGAGATCAGGTAGCGGCCGTCGCCGGTCTCTGAAAAGGCGATGATGCGGCCGATGCAGCCGACACTGCAAAGCTCCGGCTCGCCATCCTCGCGCAATGCGCCATTGAGGCCGGGCTGGATGATGCCGATGACGCGCGAGCCGGCGACCGCCTCGTCCACCATCTGCAGGTAGCGCGGCTCGAAGATGTTGAGCGGCATGCGGCCGCCCGGCAGCAGGAGCGCACCCTCGAGCGGAAAGATCGGGATCGTCGACGGCAAATCCTTGGCGAGCCGGTAATGCGCGTTTCCCGCTTGCACCTCGTTCCTCCGATCGCTTCATTGCGAAGCGTCAATCCTGCCCTGTCTATCTGGCGCTCAGGCCCGACGCCACAAGCCCGTGCGACAAAACAACCGACAACCGGCTCAGGAAAACAGCAATGCCGACAATTTGCGGCGCGCCGCAAGCGTCGCCTCGTCGGTCATGCCCCAGGCCTCGAACAGCTGCAGCAGCTGCGTCCTGGCGCCATCCTCGTTCCAACTCCGGTCGGCCTTGATGATGGCCAGAAGGTTGTCGGCGGCTGCCGTGCGCTCGCCCTTGGCGTTCTGGATCATGGCCAGATCGAAACGCGCCTGATGATCCCTAGGGTTTTCGGCCAAGCGCCGTTCGAGCTCGGCCGGATTGCCCAACGCCGCCGCCTGCGCGGCCACCGCGATCTTGGCGCGCAGGGCAGCCAGCGGCGGTGCATCCTTCTTGGCCTCCGGCGCTGTTGCCAGGAGCGCCTCGGCACCCTCGGTGTCGCCGGCCTCGAACAACAGGTCGCCCAGCCCGCCAATTGCCTCGACCGTCTCCGGCGCCTGCGCCAGGATGGCGTCATAGATGTCGGCGGCGGCCTGCATGTCGCCGGCATCGCGGGCTTCGGCTGCCGCGGCTAGGGCCTCGGCCACCGGCGGCGCGCCATTGCCCTTGCCGCCGACCTTGGTGATGAATTCGTTGATCTGGCTCTCGGGGACGGCGCCCATGAAGCCGTCGACCGGCTGGCCGTCCTTGAAGGCGATGACCGCCGGGATCGACTGGATGCCGAGCTGGCCGGCGATCGAGGGGTGGTCGTCGATGTTCATCTTGACCAGCTTGACCCTGCCGCCGGCGGCCTTGACCGCCTTTTCCAGCTGCGGGGTGAGCTGCTTGCAAGGTCCGCACCACGGCGCCCAGAAATCAACCAGCACCGGCTGACGGCGCGATTCCTGGATGACGTCGGCGGCGAAGGCGGCGGTCGTCGTGTCCTTGATGACATCGCCGGCGGCAGGGCCTGCTGGCGGATCGCCAAGCGCGGCCTTCGCCGGCGCCGACCCGCCATACTGCACCGTCGTGGCATACTGGCCGCCATTGTTTCCGAATGATCCGCCAAACGGATTGTTGTCGCTCATCTCGTCACCCTTTTCGGTCGCGCCGCCAGCCCGGCTCGGCGCCATGTCTCAATTGGAAATCGGCTTCGCCATCCATGTGGCGATCATGCCGAGACTTTCAAGATAGCAGCATCGTGCCCGGTTGCCTCGACGAATCTGATGAGGTCGGCCGCCGCGATCGAGGTCGTCGCCTCGTTGGTCAGCGGATGCGCGTTAATGATGGCATGGTCCATCAAATCCTTGTCGAGCACCAGCTTGACCCTGTTTTCCCTATCGTTGATGACGCCGAAGACGGTGACCGCGCCCGGCGTGACGCCCAAAAGCTCCATCAGCATCTCCGGCTTGCCGAAGGAAACCCGGCTGGCGGCGCCGATCAGTTGGTGGATCTGCTTGAGATCGACGACCGCTTCCTCGCCGACGGTGACCAGGAAGAAATTGTCCTTCTTGTCCTTCAGGAACAGGTTCTTGGTGTGCCCGCCGGCGATTTCGCCGCGCAGCGCCTGCGAATCGGCCACCGTGTAGAGCGGCGGATGGCGTATCGTCGAAACGGTGATGCCCAGTTCGGCAAGAAAGGCCATCAGTTCGGCTTCGGTCTTCGGCATCGATCTTCTTCTCGTCCGTTTCTCGGGCCCTGCCGTTTACGGCCAATGAGGCAGCCGACACAAGACCGTCGCGCAACGGGCGATGAAATCGGCCCATCGCAAGCGGTTTGCCGGCATCGTTCGAGAGTTGCAAAAAGCCTGTTATTCCCTGTTGCAATCGCCGCGCTCTTCAGCCATATAGGCCCGGCTTGCGGCCAAGACGCCGTGTGAGCGGGTGTAGCTCAGGGGTAGAGCACAACCTTGCCAAGGTTGGGGTCGAGCGTTCGAATCGCTTCACCCGCTCCAGTTTCCTCCCAGGGAATCAAGCATCGAAATGCCGCGGTCCGCCGCGGCTTTTTCGTTTTCTGGAGGCAGCGGCATTGTCAGTGTTTGGCACCCGCCGTGTCGCCGGCGGCATCCGCGCCAGCCTGCTTTCGTCCGGCGGTCAGTTTGCCGGACTCGAACTCTTCGACCGCCTTGTCCCAGCAGGCCTTCTCACGGTCGGGCATCAGGCCTTCCCGTTCCCAGAGTTCGTGGGCCCGTTTCCGGATATGCGCGACACGTTCTTCCTGGCTGATCACCATGGCCGTGTTCCCTTGGACTTCCTCAGGAAGCAACCGGACAGCGCCTGAAATGTTCCATCCGGATGTCGTCAAACTCGGCAGGTCGAACACTTCATCCCAGGATCGCGGTTCGATGCGCTTTGCCTTCAGGCGCTCTTGGCCTGTCCAACGTTCGTCATCCCGGGGCGGAGCAGCCGCGAAGCGGCGTCGCGAAGACCCTGGGATCCATTCCGTGACCTCGGCCGGGGAATGCAGCGGAGCAGAATTCTGGACCGCTGCGGCGCGCAGAGGTCGCGGCATGGATCCTCGGGTCTGCGCTGCGTCGCTACGCCCCAGGATGGCGAACCGATGGACGTCTCCGCCAGTCTTCCAGGCATGTGGGGGATATCACCAAGCAACCGGCTTGATTGTCCGCACCCGCAATGCTCCGTTGCCGGTTCGCGCATACGGAGAAATTCATGACGGGTTTTGTCAACCGCCAGCGCGCCACGGATTTGATGCAACGCGCCGGCATGGAGCGCTGGTGCTCTGCGCGCCCGAGGCCTTCCATTATGCGACCGGCGCGTCGATCGGCCCGGCCGGCCTGTTCCGTCGCGCCGGCGCCGGCTTCGTCGTCATCCCCGCCAGACAGGACCTGCCGATTGGCGTCGTGGTCGCGGACTTCAACGCGGCGCAGCTGCGGGCCGCGGCGCCCGAAATGCTTGTGCGGTCGCACCCGATCTGGATCGAATCCGCGCCGGTCGAGGCGGAATCTCCCGAGCTTGCCCTGGCGGAGCGCATCGAGGCCGGCCTGGCTTCGCTCGGCCGCGCGCCGGATTTCTCGCGTCCCGCTACTTTCGACCTGGCCGGCTCGGTCCATCAGTTGCAGGCGATGCTCATCGATTTCGGGCTGGAGCGCGCCACGCTCGGCGTCGACCTCGACTTTATTCCCGCCGCCGATTTTGCCGCCATCCAGGCGCTGCTGCCGAACAGCCCCGTCGTCGACGGTTCGCCCGTGCTGGACCGGCTGCGCGCGGTCAAGTTGGAGCGCGAGGTCGACCTCCTGCGGCAAGGCATCCTCCTGTCGGAAGCCGGCCTGGAGCGGCTGCAGGTCGATGCGATGGCCGGCATGCGCCAGGCCGATCTCGTCGCGCTTTACCGGCAAGGCGTCGCCGCGGCGGCGGCGGGCTTGTCTCACCCGGTCATCACGGCCGAATATGTGACGCTGGGCGCCCGGGCCAAGGGGGCCGACGCCAGGGCCGTGGCCGGCGATCCGCTGAAATGCGACATGGTCTGCACCGTCGGCTTCTACGCCTCCGACATGTCGCGCAACTTCACCTTCGGCCCGCCTTCCGCCGATCAGGCCGAACTGCATGCCATCGCCGAGCGCGCCTTCGAGGATGGGCTGGCCGAGCTTGTCCCTGGAAACACGCTTGCCCATGTGCATCGCGTCGCCACCGACAGCCTGGCGCGGCAAGGCCTGCGCTCCTACCGTCGCGGCCATTTCGGCCACGGCGTCGGCCAGTCGGTCTTTTCCGAACAATGGCCGTTCATCGCCGCCGGCAGTAATGTCGTGATCGAGCCAGGCATGGTGCTGGCCTTCGAGATCCCGCTCTACATCGACGGCCTCGCCAGCTTCAATCTCGAGGATCAGTTCCTGATCGCGGCGGATGGGCCGGTCGCCATGAACCGGCTGCCGAGGCGGCTGGAGGTGATTGGGTAGGCAGGGTGGCGCACTTGCGCGCCCATTGCGCGGCAGCGCTCTACGGCGCCCCCCTCTGCCCTGCCGGGCATCTCCCCCTCAAGTGGGGAGATTGCCTGTCGCGACCGCTTTCGCCAATTTTCAACGTTGCGAGAAGAAGAGCCGGCGCCAAAACCGCCAATCTCCCCCCTCGTGGGGGAGATGTCCGGCAGGACAGAGGGGGGCGCCACGGAACTCGGCGGTAGTTGCCGTGGCACGTGAGAAACTAAGCACTCACCGGCGGCCGCCCTTGCGGCACGAGTCGCTTGCGACAGTGGGGGGCGCATGGAACGACAGCGTGCAACCATGATAAGAGGTCGGGTCGAAAACGAGCCAGGGAAGATCGACTTCATGACCGGAGCTGCCAGCCATCCGATCGCGGACGAAGAGGGAGCCAGGGGCGAGCCCGTCCGGCGCATTCCCGACATCATCTCGCTCGTCAAGGATTCCTATGCGGAATTGCGCCCGGCCGAACGCCGCGTCGCCGATGTCGTGCTCGAAAATGTCAAATACGCCGTCGACGCCTCCAATGCGGCGCTGGCCCAGCGCGCCGGCGTCAGCGAGCCGACGGTGACCCGCTTCTGCCGCGCCATCGGCTGCGAGGGCGTGCGCGACTTCAAGCTGAAGCTGGCGCAGAGCCTCGTCGTCGGCGCGCTCTATCTGGACACCTCGCAGGCCAGGGAGGGCGACACCGGCCTGCCGTTCTGGAACGCCGTGTTCGGCGAAGCGCGCCGTGCACTGCGGGAAGCCGAGCGGCAGCTCGATCCGGGTGAGCTGGAAAAGGCGGCCGAGCTGATCGCCCGGGCCCGCCAGGTCACCGTGTTCGGACTCGGCGGCAGCTCTTCGGCGCTGGCGCAGGAAACCCAGTACCGGCTGTTTCGCTACGGCATCTCGATCAGCGCCCAATGCGACCCCTATCTGATGCGCATGACCGCCTCGACACTGAAACCCGGCGACCTGGTGATCGCCATCTCGGCGACCGGTCGCACGCGCGAGGTGATAGAGGCCGTCGAACTCGCCAAGCACTACCGCGCCAACGCTGTTTGCGTGACGGCGCCCGATACCGATCTCGCCCGCGCCTGCGACGTCAGGCTGACGGTTGCCGTGCCCGAGTATCCCGACACGCTGAAGCCGACCGCCTCGCGCTATGCCTTCCTGGCAATGATCGACCTTTTGGCGGTCGCCGCCGCCTACAAGCTCGACGGCCCGGCTCGAGAGACCGTGCGCCGCATCAAATACAACGCCCAGATCCACCGCACGGGGAAGGAAATGGAGCCGCTGGGAGACTAGTCCCTTCTCCCCGTCACTATACGGGGAGAAGGTGCCGGCAGGCGGATGAGGGGCAGCGCCGAGTTCGACGGTTACCGTCCCAATATACAAATTGGACGCATGAAAGAGGCAAGAAATGCTTGAAATGTCACCATCCAAACAGGCGGCCGCTTGGCTTGGTTCCTTTTCGCGGGCGCTTGAATCCGGCGACGTGTCAGCCGCGGCGAACCTGTTCGTCGACGATTGCTACTGGCGCGACCTGCTGACCTTCACCTGGAACGTCACCACCATGGAAGGCCGCGAGGCCATTGCCGACATGTTGAAGTCGACGCTGGCAACGACCAGGCCTGCGGCGTGGCAGCTCACCGGCGAGGCAACCTCCGATGAAGGCACCATCGAGGCCTGGTTCACCTTCGAAACGGCGGTGGCCACGGGACAGGGCATAATGCGCCTGCGCGACGGCCGCTGCCGCACCCTGTTCACGGCGATGACCGAGCTGAAAGGGTTTGAGGAGCGCAAGGGCGCGGCGCGGCCGCTCGGCGTGCGCCACAAGGCCGACCCCGAGCGCGAGACCTGGTCGGAAGCGCGGGCGCGCGAGACGCGCGAGCTTGGCGTCTCGGAGCAGCCCTATTGCCTGGTCATCGGCGGCGGCCAGGGCGGCATCATGCTCGGCGCGCGGCTGCGTCAGCTCGGCGTGCCGACCATCGTCATCGAGAAGAACGCGCGGCCCGGCGATTCCTGGCGCAACCGCTACCGCACGCTCGTGCTGCACGATCCGGTCTGGTACGACCATCTGCCCTACATCCCGTTCCCCGACAATTGGCCCGTCTTCACGCCCAAGGACAAGATGGGCGACTGGTTGGAAATGTACACACGCGTCATGGAGCTGAATTACTGGGTCGCCACCAGGTGCCTCAGCGCCAGTTATGACGAGGCGGAGAAGGTCTGGACCGTGGTGGTCGATCGTGTCGGCCGCCGGATCACGCTGAAGCCGAAGCACATTGTCTTCGCCACCGGCGCCTATGGTCCGCCGCGCAAGATCGAGCTGCCCGGCGCGGATCAGTTCAAGGGCGAGCTGCTGCATTCCAGCCAGTATGCCAGCGGCGATAAATTCCGCGGCAAGAAGGTCGCCGTCATCGGCGCGGCCAGTTCCGGGCACGACGTCTGCGTCGATCTCTGGGAGAGCGGCGCCGACGTCACCATGATCCAGCGCTCGCCGACCACCGTGGTCAAGTCGGACACGCTGATGCAGGTCGGCTTCGAGATCTTCTCCGAGAATGCGCTGTCGCGCGGCATCACCACGGAAAAGGCCGACATGATCGTCGCCTCGACGCCGTTCGCGCTGGTGTCCAAGGGCCAGCGCGCGCTTTACGACGTCATCCGCGCGCGCGACGCGGCTTTCTACGAGCGTCTCGCCGCGTCCGGCTTCGCGCTGGATTTCGGCGACGACGAGACCGGCCTTTTGATGAAGGCCTACCGCACCGGCTCGGGCTATTACATCGACGTCGGCGCGTCCGACCTGATCATCGACGGCAAGATCGGCATCCGCGGCGGCGTCGCGATAAAATCGCTGACAGCGAAAGGCATACTGTTCGAGGACGGCAGCGAACTCAAGGCCGACGCCATCATCGCCTGCACCGGCTACCAGTCGATGAACGAGAACGTGGCCGCTCTCGTCTCGCGCGAGGTCGCCGACAAGGTCGGCCCGTGCTGGGGGCTCGGCTCCGGTGTCAAGGGCGACCCCGGCCCCTGGCAAGGCGAATTGCGCAACATGTGGAAACCGACGGCGCAGGAAGCGCTGTGGTTCCACGGCGGCAACCTGGCGCTGTCGCGCTTCTATTCGAAATATGTCGCGTTGCAGATCAAGGCGCGGATGGAGAGGATTGATACTCCGGTCTACGGGGCGGTCAGCAACGCGCCACGGTGACGCTGCCGATCTCCCCCCTCGTGGGGGAGATGGCCGACAGGCCAGAGGGAGGCGCTTTCCCGCCAGCCTTTCATTTCGATCTTCTTTTGCAGTCGTCGGGTTCTTTGTCGGTCGCAATGTGGGCGAGGTTTGCATTCCGTCGCGCCCCCTCTGCCCTGCCGGGCATCTCCCCCACGAGGGGGGAGATCGGCTAATTATGCCGGTTTCCAAAATGCCGGGCGGCAACCTCGACATGCGTGTGGTTTGCATGCGCTTCGAAACGCTCGGTCTCGCTGACATCGTTCGCCGCTTCGTTCGGCCACCAAGTGCCGCCGATGACGATGCCTTCCGAGACCAGCCGCTGGTCGGCGACCAACGTGGCGCCGACCGCGTCGACGAAGGTGAAGCTGCCCGGACGCTGCCGCAGCACGGCGACATCACCCACCGTGCCGACGGCCAGCGTGCCGAGATCGGGCCGCGCGATCGCCTGCGCCGGCGCTTGCGTCGCCGCGCGCAGAACCTCGACCAGCGGCATGCCGAGCGCCATCAGCTTGGACATGCAGACCAAAATGTCGAAGGCCGGCCCGTCGACGCAGTAGAGATGCACGTCGCTCGAGATGACGTCGGGCGCCAGCCCTTCTGCCAGCATGGCGCGGGCGACGTCGAAATCGAACGAACCCATGCCGTGGCCGAGATCGAAGATGACGCCGCGCTCGCGCGCCAGCCGCATGTCGGGCCGCACCATGCCGGAGGCGAAGACCGGCGCGTTGGGGAACGGCCGGAAGCAATGGGTGAGGATGTCGCCCCGGCGCAGGCGCGGCAGCACTTCGGAGCGGCCGGGCGGCGGCTCGTCTATGTGCGCCATCAGCGGCAGGCCGGCCTTGTCGGCGGCCTCCAGCGCCAGATCCACCGGCGCGATGCCGCTGGTGCCGCCGGCATGCTTGCCGGAGCGGACCTTGACGCCGACGACCACGTCGGCGTGCTCGCGCACCGCCGCCACCACCTCGCGCGGTTCGCAAAGCCGGAGATCGCCGCACTCGCCGACCGACACCGTCTGCGAGAAGCCGAAAATGCCGGCAAAGGAAATGTTGACATAGGCCAGGATACGCACCTTGGAGCGCTCCATGACATGGCGGCGGAAGCCTAGGAAATTGCCCGCTCCCGCGCTGCCGGCGTCGATGAAGGTGGTGGTGCCGCTCTTGGCGGCGAGCCGGTCGGCATCGACGCCGAGCGAAGTGCCGCCCCAATAGACGTGGCTGTGCAGGTCGACGAGGCCGGGCGCGACGATGCAGCCTGTCGCGTCGACGACCTGCGCGGCGCTGGTCGCGGGGATGTCGGCGTCGACAGCGGCGACGCGGCCATTGGCGATGGCGACGTCGCGCGGCGCGTCGATGCCTGACGCCGGATCGATCAGCCGTCCACCTTTCAGCAGGAGGTCGAATTGCATGGAGGTGCCTCCGCCTTGTTACGTCGTCTTCAGGCCGGCCTGTGCGCGACGGCCTCGACTTCGATCTTGATGTCGATCATCAGCCGCGATTCGACCGTGGTGCGCGCCGGCGGATTTTTCGGGAAGTGCCTGGCGTAGACCGCGTTGAAGCCGCCGAAGTCGCGCGCGTCCTCCAGCCAGACGGTGGTCTTGACCACGTCGTCCATCGTGCAGCCGGCGAGCGCCAGTGCGGCCTTCACATTGGCGAGCACCTGCTCGGTCTGTTCCGTGATGCCGCCCTTGACCACGATCCCGTCGCCGCCGACCGGAACCTGGCCCGAGACAAAGACGAAATCGCCGGCCCGCACGGCGGGCGACAGCGGCACATGGGATGTTCCAAAAGTCTGCTTGGGCAAGGGACGGCCTCCTCCGATGACACGGCAGGGCACCGAGGCGCCCGCTTTGGGAGGAGATTTACCGCGATCGGGGCGATCCCGATAGAGGCCTAGTTGGAAAGCAACAGTCTTCGAAATCCATGTTGCTTTATTACAGAAGCGCTTGCATCGTGCGCGCTTGCCGGACGGGCTCGACGCCACGACGGACAGACCCCTTGCGTGACCGGAGACGCCGACGATGACCTTCGACAAGAACCCGTTCCCTTCCGGCGACGCCGACCGCCACGCGCTGTGGGAGATGCTGGTGCGGCGCGACATCGACGCCTTCATCGGCCAGGACTGGTCCATGGTCGAGAACGACTTCGTCGTCGAAAGCTTCTTCGGCATGCACGCGCATTTCCTGGCCAACGCCGACGCCTGGCGGCTGCAGTTCCCGAGACTGGAAATCTATCGCGACGAGTGGTTGCGCCAGGCCAAGGAGACGGCGGCGACCAAATTCGCCGAGCCGCTGCGCCACGCGCTGTTTCGCGTCACCAATCTGCGTGACATCGATGTCGACGGCGACCGCGCCGTGCTGCACAAGAAGTTCGACGGCTCCGTCGCCAAGGCGGATGGCAGCGTCGACCGGCTGAAATGGCAGACGCTGTATTTCTGCAGGAAGGTTGGGGCGAGCTGGAAGATAGCCGGCTTCATCGGCTACATGCCCTATCCGCTAGGCGCCTGACATAGCGCCTTCGTCATCCGCGCAATTCGCCGTGCCGGCCGCTCAGTAGAGCGTGAAGAACGTCGGTAGCAGGCCGCTTTCCCGGAAATACTCGACGAGTTCGATGATCGGGAAGATGGCGAGGAAATAGAGCCCGTCATAGAAGGTGCGCTTCAACGCGCGCGTCGAGAACTGCAGCTCGTCATTGTCGCGGTAGAGCAGTGGGTTCGGCCAGAACCGGGGCGTCGCCTTGATATAGGCTGAATAGGCCGGGCCGAACTTGCCAAGGAGATATTCGGCTTCCTTGCGCGCCGTGACCCGGAAGATGAGGAAGCTGGCAACGCCGAGCGCGGCGGCGGCCACCAGCGAGCCATAGAGCAGGCCAATACCGACCGCGCCGACCGTCGAGAAGAAGTAGAGCGGGTTCTGGCTCATCGAAAACGGTCCCGCCGAAACCAGTTCCTCATTCTTCTTGCCGCCGACATAGAGGATGCTCCACAGCCGGCCCGCGACGCAGGCGAGCACCAGGCAGAAGCCGAGGAATTCGAGCGTCTCATGGCCATTCGAGCCTTCGCTGAGCGCTGGTTTGGTCAGGAACAGCAGCAGCACCGCCAGCGCCGCCGCGACGCGGATGAAAATCAGCCGCTTGCGCTGGACGAAAGCCTTCGAAACCGGCTTGAGGGAGGCGTAGCTCATTGGTGTTTTCCTGGGGCGCTCTGTGCGAGCCCGGCCACTGGGGCGCGCCATTGATGGCGGATACAAGGCGCTCACCCTCTATCAGCGCACCGCGAGGCTTTCGTAAAGGCTTTTTGCGCCGAGCAAAGCCATCCTTACGAATTTGTATGCCACCGGACAGGCTGAAGTGAAGTAGCCTGCCTATTGTCCGGATCGCCGCCACAACAATCGACATCGGGACATCAGCCATGCTCGCGCCCACCACGCTCCCCGCCGCACCAAGCCAAAACCGGGTTCCCGAAGTCACTCTCGATTTCTGGGTGATCAAGCTGATGGCGGTGACCATGGGCGAAACGGCGGCCGACTATCTCGCCGTCAACCTCGGTCTCGGGCTAACCGTCACCTCGCTGATCATGACCGGCGTCCTGATCGTCGCCCTCGTCCTCCAGTTCGCGCAGAAGCGCTACGTGCCGTGGGCCTACTGGCTGGCGGTGGTGCTGATCAGCGTCGTCGGCACCCTGGTCACCGACAACCTCGTCGACACGTTCGGCGTGCGCCTGCAGACCACCACGATTGCCTTCTCGGTGGTGCTCGCGGCGACATTCGCGGTCTGGTACGCCACCGAGCGGACGCTGTCGATCCACACCATCTTCACCACCAGGCGCGAAATCTTCTACTGGCTGGCGATCCTGTTCACCTTCTCGCTCGGCACCGCCGCCGGCGACCTCGTCGCCGAGAGTTTCGACATGGGCTATCTGACCACCGGATTGCTGTTCGGCGGCGTGATCGCGCTCATCGCGCTCGCCTATTATCTCATCAACCTGGACGCCATCCTGGCCTTCTGGCTCGCCTATATCCTGACGCGCCCGCTTGGCGCCTCCTTCGGCGATTGGCTGTCGCAGCCGGCCGAATATGGCGGACTCGGTTTCGGCACCACCTTCACCAGCCTGATCTTCCTCGGCTGCATCATCGCCCTGGTTCTCTACATGACGCTCAGGAAGAAGGCCGATGAGCTCGACGACATGCTGCTGGAGTCGGATTGAGCCGGCACCGAAGTTTCGGCGGTCGCTTGCGTTGAGGCGGCCGATTGGCTGAAACATCCGTCGCTTCGTCATCCACGGGCGGAGCAAGGAGCGTAGTGACGCAGCGCGGACCCGAGGATGACGAAGATGGGAGGCGCTCCGAATTTCCCGCGGCCTGATGCCATCCTAGGAACCAACCCGCGCCGGTGATAGCCTGTCCCGGATATCGAAACTCAACCGGAACAGCGATGCGCCTACTTCTCGTCGAGGACGACCACAGGACGGCGGACTATATCATGCGAGGCCTGACCGAGGCCGGCCATGTCTGCGACCTCCTGCGCAACGGCCATGACGGGCTTTTCGCGGCGACCAGCGGCGGCTACGACGTGATCGTTGCCGACCGGATGATCCCCGGTCTCGACGGCCTGTCCATGGTCAAGGCTGTCCGCGCCGCGGGCGTGCGCACACCAGCGATCTTCCTCACCTCCGTCGGCGGCATCGACGATCGCGTCGAGGGGCTCGAGGCCGGCGGTGACGACTATCTGGTCAAGCCCTTCGCCTTTTCCGAACTGCTTGCCCGCATCAACGCGCTTGGCCGGCGGCCGGCCGCGCAGGAGCAAAGGACGGTCCTGCGGGTTGCGGACCTCGAGATGGACCTGATCATGCGGCGGGTGGTCAGGCGGGGCCAGCCGATCGACTTGCAGCCGAGGGAGTTCAGCCTGCTCGAGGTGCTGATGCGCGGCGAGGGCCGCGTCATCACCCGCACCATGCTTCTGGAACGCGTCTGGGATTTTCATTTCGATCCCAAGACCAGCGTCGTCGAGACCCATATCAGCCGGCTGCGGGCCAAGGTCGACAAGCCGTTCGACACCCAGCTCATCCACACCATCCGCAACACTGGCTACAGCCTGCACGCACCGCTCGCACCATGACAGGAACGTGGGCCCGCCTGCCGCGCAGCACGCCGTTCCGGCTTGCCCTGACGTTCGCCTTCCTGTTCATGCTGGCCTTCATCCTGGCGGGCGCCATCGTCTACCAGATGATGAGCGCCGATCTTGCCGAGCAGCTCGACGACACCGTCAAGGAAACCTACGCCGTCATCGCCTCAACCTATACCGACACCGATCCCAAGGAGCTGGTGGAGACCATTGAGAGCCACTCCTTGCGGAGCCCGAAGAAGGAGCAGCTGTTTTCGCTGACCGACCCAGCCGGCAACCGCCTGGCCGGCAACTTCACCGCCGCGGGACTTCCCGAAGGCTTTTCGATGTTCGGCGCCGAAATGCCCGGCCTGCCCGCGGGGACCGAATACCGCGCCTATTCCGGTTCGCTCGGCGCCAACACACTGACCATCGCCTTCAGCCTCTCCGAGACGAAGGAGCTGGAGGCGATCATGCTGATGAGCTTCGGCTGGGCGACCCTGATCATCACCGGCCTGGCCGTCACCGGTGGCGCCCTGCTCGCCTCGCGCGTCCAGCGCCGTCTCGACGGCATCGCCGCCACGATGGTAGACGTTTCGCACGGCAGGCTGGATACCCGCATCCCGCTGACCGGCAAGGGCGACGACATCGACATCGTCTCCAGCCAGGTCAACGCCGCGCTCGACCGCCTGTCGGCGCTGGTCGAAGGCATGAAGCAGGTCAGCGCCGACATAGCGCACGATTTGAAGACGCCGCTCAACCGCCTGCAGATGATCCTGGAGGGCGCCGCCGACAAAGCCGCGCGGCACCAGGACGTCTCCGACGATCTGGCCGACGCGCGCATGGAGGGCCACCAGATCAACGAGACCTTCGATGCGCTGCTGCGGATCGCGCAGATCGAGGCCGGCGCGCGCAAGGCGCGCTTCACCGATGTCGATCTCGGCGAGATCCTGCGGACCATCGCCGAAATCTACACCGACGTGGCCGAGGACGATGGCAAGTCGCTGTCACCGCCGCGGCTGGAGGAGACGACCGGCCGGATCCATGGTGACCGCGAACTGTTGACGCAGATGGTCGCCAATCTGGTGGAGAACACGCTGCGCCATTGCCCGCCCGGCACCTCGATCAAACTGTCGGTGACGCGTCAGGGCGACCGCGTCCTTGCCTGCGTCGCCGACAACGGACCCGGCATTCCCGCCGGCGAGCGCGAAAAAGTGTTTCAGCGGCTCTACCGGCTGGACCACAGCCGATCGACGCCAGGCAGCGGTCTCGGCCTCAGCCTCGTCCGGGCCATCGCAGACCTGCACGGCGCGACCATCACACTCGAGGATTGTAAGCCTGGGCTGGCCGTGGCGGTGAGTTTTCCGCTGGCAATGGATTGACTTCAGAAACTGGCGAGAGCCGGCATAACGGCCAATCTCCCCCCTTGCGGGGGAGATCGCTGTTACGTCACCGCTCGATCCGCGTCGACAGGATGATCGATGACGCGGTTCGTTCGACCCCGTCCATGGCGCCGATCCGGTCGAGCAGCGTGTCGAGGTCGCGGATGGACGGCGCGTCGACGATGACGATCATGTCGAAATTGCCGCTGACGGAGTGCAGCGTCCGCACGGGCGGCAGCGCCTGCAGCGCGCGCACCACTTTGTCGGCGAGCTTGGGCGTGACGGTGAGCAGCACATGCGCCCTGACCAGCCCCTGCTCGTAGTCCGGCGCCAGTCTGACGCCATAACCCGTGATGATGCCGCGCTGCTCCAGCCGCTCGATCCGGCTTTGCACCGTCGTGCGCGACACGCCGAGCTGCCTCGCCAGTTCGGCCGTCGAGGCGCGTGCGTTGGCGCGCAGCAGCGAAAGCAGGGCCTGTTCGGCGTCACTGAGCATTTCGACGAATCCATTCGGCAAATCGACAAAAGATAGGGTTCACTTTGCAGAATTCCACGCTTCCTTTCGCCAGGCAAGCTGCGATGATTCCGGCAAACGCAGATGGCAGGAGTATTTGACCATGAATAACATCGTTATCGTCGGGGCCGGCAAGATCGGCTCGACCATCGCCGAAATGCTCGCTGAAACGGGCGACTACCACGTCACCCTCGTCGACCGCTCGGCCGCGCAGCTCACTGCCGCCGAGGTGCCTGACGGCGTCGAGACGCTCGAACTCGACATCGCGGCGGTTGGCGCGCTTGAAGCCGCGCTCGCCGGCAAGTTCGCCGTGCTGAGCGCCGCCCCCTTCCACCTCACCACGCGCATCGCCGAGGCGGCCGCCAGCGCCGGCGTGCATTATCTCGATCTCACCGAGGATGTCGTCTCGACTAGGCGCGTCAAGGAGCTGGCACGCTCCGCCAAGAGCGCCTTCATCCCGCAATGCGGGCTGGCGCCGGGCTTCATCTCGATCGTCGCCAACGACCTCGCCAGCCGCTTCGACACGCTGGAAAGCGTGCGCATGCGCGTCGGCGCGCTGCCGCAATACCCGTCCAACGCGCTGAACTACAATTTGACCTGGAGCACCGACGGCGTCATCAACGAGTATTGCGAGCCTTGCGAGGCGATCGTCGAGGGCGAACTGGTCGAAGTGCCGCCTCTGGAGGAGCGCGAGGAATTCTCGCTCGACGGCGTCACCTACGAAGCCTTCAACACCTCGGGTGGGCTGGGCACCTTGGCCGAGACGCTGAAAGGCAAGGTGCGCACGCTGAACTACCGCACCATCCGCTATCCCGGCCATGCCGCGATCATGAAGGCGCTGCTCAACGACCTTGGGCTGCGCCATCGCCGCGACGTGCTGAAGGACATTTTCGAAAGCGCCCTGCCGGCAACGCTGCAGGACGTGGTCATCGTCTTCGTCACCGTCTCCGGCCGCAAGAACGGGCGTCTGCTGCAGGAGACCTACGCCAACAAGATCTATTCCCGGCGCGTCGGCCAGACGGTGCGCAGCGCCATCCAGATCACCACGGCTTCCGGAATCTGCGCCGTGCTCGACATGCTGGCCGATGGCTCGCTGCCGGCGACCGGCTTCGTCAAGCAGGAGGATATCGCGCTCGAAGCCTTCCTGGCCAACCGCTTCGGCCGCGCCTATGCCCAACACGAGATGGTTAGCCGGCTGGCGGGCTAAAGAACACCGCGCTCAAATATGCAACGCGTGCCCCAGCGCTTTCAGCGCCGCTTCCTGGAACCCTTCGCCTTGCGTCGGATGCGCATGGATGGTGCCGGCGATGTCCTCCAGCCGCGCGCCCATCTCCAGCGCCAGCCCAAAAGCCGTCGACAGCTCCGACACGCCCTGACCGGCCGCCTGAATGCCGAGCACCAGATGATTGTCCGCACGCGCCACGACGCGGACGAACCCGTCCTCGCCGAGCTTCGTCATGGCGCGGCCATTGGCGGCGAAGGGGAACAGGCCGATCTTGATCTCGCCCCGGGCCTTGGCTTCCTCGGGCGACAGCCCCGCCGTCACCAGCTCGGGATCGGTGAAACAGACGGCGGGGATCGAGCGCTTGTCCCAGCTGCGCTTGTGGCCGGCGACGATCTCGGCGACCATCTCGCCTTGTGCCATCGCCCGGTGCGCCAGCATCGGCTCGCCGGTGACGTCGCCGATGGCGAAGACGCCGCGCATCGAGGTCCGGCATTGGTCGTCGATCCTGATGAACTTTCCCGCCCTGTCGAGATCGATCTGCTCGAGACCCCAGCCCTCGGTCACCGGCTTGCGGCCGACCGTCACCAGGATCTTGTCCACGGCGACCTTGCCGCTCTTGCCGTCCGACGTCTCGACCAGCAGCGCATCGCCTTTTGTCGACAGTCCCTTGGCCTTGGCGCCTGTCATCACCTCGACGCCGAGCGCTGCGAGCCGCTTGACCACCGGCCGGGTCAACTCCGCGTCATACTGCGCCAGCACGCGCGGCAAGGCTTCGACGACGGTAACCTTGGCGCCCATCTTGGCGAAGGCCATGCCGAGTTCGAGGCCGATATAGCCGCCACCGACGACAGCAAGCCTCTTCGGCACTTCGCCCAGCGCCAGAGCCTCGGTGGACGAAATCACCGGGCCACCGAACGGCAGGAACGGCAGTTCGACCGGCGCCGAGCCGGTGGC
Source organism: Mesorhizobium sp. B2-1-8 (assembly GCF_006442545.2). Lineage (NCBI taxonomy): Bacteria > Pseudomonadati > Pseudomonadota > Alphaproteobacteria > Hyphomicrobiales > Phyllobacteriaceae > Mesorhizobium > Mesorhizobium sp. B2-1-8. The sequence continues at coordinate 934,473 of NZ_CP083952.1, read as the reverse complement.
GATCACGATCGTCTCGGCCCGGATCACCTGGCTGCCGGTCTCGGTCTCGACCTCGACGGTCTTGCCGTCGCGAAAGGTCGCCCAGCCATGCACCGTCTTCACCCCGGCCTTCTTCAGCAGGCCGGCGACGCCGCTGTTGAGCCGGCTGACGATCCCGTCCTTCCAGGCGACGGTCCTGGCCAGATCGAGCGCCGGCGCCGTCACCGAAATACCGAGCGGGCTCTTGCCGCCGGCCATATCAGACACTTTCTCGAACTCTTCCGCGGCATGGATCAGCGCTTTTGAGGGGATGCAGCCGACATTGAGGCAGGTGCCGCCTGGCTTGCCCGCCTCGACGATGACCGTATCGACGCCGAGCTGCCCGGCACGAATGGCGCAGACATACCCGCCCGGACCGGCGCCGATGACGAGCAGCTTGCAGGAGATTTCTTTCATGATGGCACGCTCTTTTTGATGGAGGCCCCCTCATCCGGCCGCTTCGCGGCCACCTTCTCCCCGCTGGGGAGAAGAGACTGGCACAGGCGTCGATAACCTCCTCTCCCCTCGGGGAGAGGTCGGATTGCCCCGAATTGCCTTTGCAATTCGGCTGGCAATCCGGGTGAGGGGGACTTTGCGACCGTTCTCATACCCTCTAATCCACGAAGATCAGCGCCGGCGTTTCCAGCAGCGCCTTGATCCGCTGGATGAACACCGCCGCGTCCCAGCCGTCGATGACCCGGTGGTCGAAGCTCGACGACAGGTTCATCATCTTGCGTGGGACGAACTGCGTGCCGTCCCACAGCGGCCGCACCATCATCTTGTTGACGCCGATGATCGCCACTTCCGGATGATTGATGACCGGAGTGGTCGCGACACCGCCCATGGCGCCGAGCGAGGTGATGGTGATGGTCGAGCCGGACAGCTCGTCACGGGTCGCCGTGCCCGACTTGGCCGCCTCGGCCAGCCTGACGACCTCGGCGCCGCAGTCCCAGATGTCGCGCGCCTCGGCATGCCTCACGACAGGCACCACCAGCCCCGACGGCGTCTGCGCGGCGATGCCGATATGGACGCCGCCATGCTGGTGGATGATGCCGGCCTCGTCGTCGAACAGCGAATTGAGCTGGGGCTGGTCCGCGATCGCCTTGACCATTGCCCGCATCAGGAACGGCAGCAAGGTCAGCTTCGGCCTCTCCGTACTGCCCTTGGCGGCGCGCTTTTCCTTGTTGAGCGCGGCGCGCAATTCCTCGAGCGCCGTGATGTCGATCTCCTCGACATAGGTGATGTGCGGGATGCGCGATTTGGACAGCATCATCTTCTCGGCGATCTTGCGCCGCAAGCCGACCAGTTTGATGTCCTCGATCGCATCGTTGCGGGCGAGACCCGATGCCTTTGCCACTTGCGGCCCGCGCGCCAGGAACGCCTCGATGTCTTCGTGGCCGATGCGGCCGGCCGGGCCGCTGCCTGCGACTTGCCTGAGATCGATGCCGGCCTCTTTCGCGCGCAAGCGTACGGCCGGCGAAGCCAGCGGCTTTTCGCCTTCCGGGCGCGGTGCGCCGGAGGCCGAGGACCGTGCGATGGTCTTGGCGGCAGCCAGCGATGCAGCGGGTTTCACCGGTGCCTCGATGGGTTTTGCTGCCTTGGGCGGCGGTGCGGTTTCGGGCTTCGGGCTCGCCGGCTTGGCGGGCGCTTCAGCCTCGGCGGTTGGTTCCGCTTCTTTGCCGGCAGCCTTCACATTGCCCGCGCCCGCCACCTTCAGCCGTACGATCGGCGAACCGATCGCCACCGTGTCGCCGATCTCGGCGCCCAGCCACAGGATCTCGCCATCGACGGGCGACGGGATTTCGACCGTCGCCTTGTCGGTCATGACAGCGGCCAGCACGGTGTCCTCGCGCACGATGTCGCCGATCTTCACATGCCATTCGACGAGTTCGGCTTCGGCGACGCCTTCGCCGACATCGGGCAGCTTGATGATGTGTTCGCCCATCTCCGGCCTCTCTAAGCTTCCAATGTTTCTATGAGCGCACGGCCGACGCGCGCGGGCCCCGGAAAATAGTCCCACTCCTGCGCATGCGGATAGGGCGTGTCCCAGCCGGCGACGCGGACCACCGGCGCCTCCAGATGGTAGAAGCAGTTTTCCTGCACCAGCGCCGACAGCTCGGCGCCGAACCCGGAGGTCAGCGTCGCCTCGTGCACGACGACGCAGCGCCCGGTCTTCTTGACCGAGGCCACGATCGTGTCGAGGTCGAGCGGCAGCAACGTCCTGAGGTCGATGATCTCGGCATCGATGCTGGTCTCCTCGGCCGCGGCCTGCGCGACATAGACCATGGTGCCGTAGGCGAGCACAGTGACGGCGGAACCTGCCCTGCGGATCGCCGCCTTGCCGAGCGGCACGGTATAGTGGCCGTCGGCGACCTCGCCGAGTTCGTGCTTCGACCATGGCGTTACCGGCCGGTCGTGATGGCCGTCGAACGGGCCGTTATAGAGCCGCTTCGGCTCAAGGAAGATCACCGGGTCTGGATCCTCGATCGCCGCGATCAAAAGCCCCTTGGCGTCATGCGGGTTGGATGGCACCACCGTCTTCAGGCCAGACACATGGGTGAACAGCGCTTCCGGGCTCTGGCTGTGCGTCTGGCCGCCGAAGATGCCGCCGCCGGTCGGCATGCGCACCACGATCGGGCAGGTGAAATCGCCGTTCGACCGGTAGCGCAGCCTTGCGGCTTCCTGCGTCAGCTGGTCGTAGGCCGGATACATGTAGTCGGCAAACTGAATCTCCACGCACGGCTTCAACCCATAGGCGGCCATGCCGATGGCCGAGCCGACAATGCCGGATTCGTTGATCGGCGCGTCGAAGCAGCGGCTCTTGCCGTACTTGGCCTGCAGGCCGTGAGTGACGCGGAACACGCCGCCGAAGAAGCCGACATCCTCGCCGAACACGACGACTTTGCCGTCGCGCTCCATCGACACGTCCATGGCATCGCGGATAGCCTCGATCATGGTCCGCCTTGGCATGGCTCAGACTCCCGCCTGCTGGCGCTGGCGCCTGAGATGCGGCGGCATCTCGGCATAGAGGCCCTCGAACATGTCGCGCGTCGACGGCTTGCCGCCGGCATGCAGCGTGCCGTGGCTTTCCGCCTCCTTCTGCGCCGCGATGACCGTATCGAGGATTTCCGCCTCGGCCTGCGCGTGCCGCTCGTCCGACCAGACGCCGAGCTTGATGAGATGGTTCTTCAGCCGCACGACCGGATCGCCGAGCGGCCAGGCGTCGGACTCCGTCTTTGGCCGGTAGGCGGAGGGATCGTCCGAACTCGAATGGGCGCCGGCGCGGTAGGTGACATATTCGACCAGCGTCGGCCCGAGATTGTCGCGCGCCCTGGTCGCCGCCCATTTGGCCACGGCGTGCACGGCGAGATAGTCGTTGCCGTCGACGCGCAGCGACGGGATGCCGAAGCCGAGACCCCGCGCCGCGAAGGTGCCCGAGCCACCGCGCGCAATGCCCTGGAAAGTCGAGATCGCCCATTGGTTGTTGACGACATTGAGCACGACCGGCGCCTTGTAGGTGGAGGCGAACACCAGAGCCGAATGGAAGTCGGACTCCGCCGTCGAGCCGTCGCCGATCCAGGCTGCGGCGATGCGCGAATCGTTCGAGATCGCCGAGGCCATCGCCCAGCCGACCGCCTGGATATACTGCGTCGCCAGATTGCCCGATATCGAGAAGAAGCCGTGCTCTTTCGACGAATACATGATCGGCAGCTGCCGGCCCTTCAGCGGATCGGCCTCGTTGGAGTAGATCTGGTTCATCATCGTGACCATCGGATAGCCGTCGGCGATCAGCAGCCCGGCCTGGCGATAGGTCGGGAAGTTCATGTCGCCCGGGGCAAGCGCCTTGCGGAAGGCGCAGCTCACCGCTTCTTCGCCCAGATGCTGCATGTAGAAAGAGGTCTTGCCTTGCCGCTGCGCCATCTGCATGCGCGCGTCGAAGGTGCGCAGCGTCATCATGTTGCGCAGGCCTTCCAGCAGCTCCTCGCTGGAAAGCAGCCCGGCCCACGGCCCGACGGCTTCGCCGTTGCGGTTCAGCACGCGGATGATCGAAAACGCCATGTCGCGGATGGTGCGCGGATCGACATCGATGTCGGGGCGCGGCACCGAGCCGGCCTGGGCGATGGTCACGTTGGAGAAATCAGGCGTGCCGCCCGGCCGCACTTCCGGCTCCGGAACGTGAAACCGCAACATCCCAGCATCGGCCATGACCTCAACTCCTCCAATGTTGCCTGATGCGGATATTTGCACATCCGCGCGTCCAGGGCGAATTCGTCGGGCGGGCCTCTTGCGCTTCGGTTCCGGCCGCGCCGGCCGATCCCAGCCTCCCGCGCTCAGGATGAAGATATGTCCGCGAAATTTCTTGTCGATGTTGAGCGGCGGCACGCAATTTGGCGCAAGGTTCTGGGCAGGTTGCCGCAAGACGAGGTATTTCTGGGTGTCGGGCGCAATGCGAGGGTCGCAGACGCAGAATAACGTTCGGTCGAGTTCCCTGCGCCCCCCTCTGTCCTGCCGGACATCTCCCCCTCAAGGGGGGAGATTGGCAGCTTCATTGATGGCGCTTCCGTGTCAGCGTCGAAAATTGGCGAAAGCCGAAATAACAGCCGATCTCCCCCCTTGAGGGGGAGATGTCCGGCAGGACAGAGGGGGGCACTGTCCCGCCGGCGTCTCTGAAAAACAGGCCCGCCATCGTTCACTCCATCCCCGCAGCATGCTAACCACCCTGCATGGCACAGAAGAAAGCATTCGAGGTCGATTCCTGGCTCGCGCGGCCTGATCCACGCATCTCGATCGTCCTGCTTTATGGCCCCGATCGCGGCCTCGTCTCGGAGCGGGCGAAGGCCTTTGCCGGAAAGACCGGCCTGCCGCTCGACGATCCGTTCTCGGTGGTCAGGCTCGAGGGTTCCGAGGTCGATCGCGACGAGGGCCGGCTGCTCGACGAAGCCCGCACCGTGCCGATGTTTTCCGATCGCCGGCTGCTCTGGGTGCGCAACGCCAGCGGCCAGAAGGCGCTGGCCGACGATGTCAAGGCGCTGACGGCGGAGCCGGCGCGCGATGCCATCATCCTGATCGAGGCCGGCGATTTGAAGAAAGGCGTCGGGCTGCGCGCGATAGTCGAGGGCGCGGACAATGCAATCGCACTGCCCTGCTATGCCGATGAAGCCCGCGACATCGACACGGTCATCGACGACGAGTTGCGCAAGGCCGGCATGTCGATGACGCTGGAGGCGAGACAAGCCTTGCGCCGCAATCTCGGCGGCGACCGGCTGGCCTCGCGCGGCGAGATCGAAAAGCTCGTCCTCTACGCCCATGGCCAGAAGGAAATCGGGTTGGAGGAAGTGAGGGCCATGTCGGGTGACGTGTCCGGCGCCTCCTTCGACGACGCCGTCGACGCGCTGCTCGAAGGCAAGGTCGGCGACTTCGACACCGCCTTCACGCGCCACTGCCAGGGCGGCGGCCAGCCCTTCCTGGTGCTGTCCTCGGCGATGCGGCAGATACAGCAGATCCAGGTCATGCGCGGCCAGATGGACTCAGGCGGCCGCAACGCCGCTTCCGTCGTTGCCGCCGCGCGTCCGCCGGTCTTTTTCGCGCGCCGCAAGCTGGTGGAGAAGACGCTGGAGCGCTGGAACAGCGAAGCGCTCGGCCGCGCGCTGACCCGCCTGCAGTCGGCCGTGCTGCAGACGCGGCGCCGGCCGGACCTGTCGGTGGCGCTGGCCAGGCAGGCGCTGCTGGGGATCGCGGTGGAAAGCGCGCGGCTGGCGCAGAGGTAGGCGCCCTCTTCCTTCTCCCCTTGTGGGAGAAGGTGGCTTCGCGAAGCGAGGTCGGATGAGGGGTGCTCCAGCTTGGCGCGTCTTGATGCCAATCGGTTGCATCAAAACCATCGTCTCACTCCGCTGGAACACCCCTCATCCGTCTCGGCGCTGCGCGCCGATCCACCTTCTCCCACAAGGGGAGAAGGGAAGAACGCCCGAAACATTCGCCGGCTAAATACCAAAGAAATCCCAGGAAGAGTGTGTCGCGATCTTCCATTCGAACTGCGTAAAAACAAGAGTTGAGAGGTCCGCGATTCTATGAACCACCGAGCCGCCTCTAATCCTGCTTCAACCGCCGGCACAGCTCGTCCAGCTGTTCCAGGCTCCGATAGGCAACCCGCAGCACACCACCCTTGCCCTTGTGATCGACCGTGACGATCATGCCGGTCGTATCGGTGAGCAGCTTTTCCAGCGCCAGCGTGTCGGCGTCCTTTTCGACGGCTGGCGCGGCAGGTTTGCTGCCATTGGAGCTGGTGCCGGCCGGCATCTGCGCCAGCGCCTCGGCCTGGCGCACGGAAAGGCCCTCCTCGACGATGCGCTTGGCGAGACCGGCCGGATCCTCCGCCGTGACCAGCGTGCGGGCATGCCCGGCCGACAGCGCACCGTCGACCAGCATGTCGCGGATCACGTCCGGCAGCTTCAACAATCTCAATGTGTTGGCGACATGGCTGCGGCTCTTGCCGATGACCTGGCCGAGATCGGCCTGGGTGTAGCCATGGTCGTCGATGAGCTGCTGGTAACCCTGTGCTTCTTCGACCGGATTGAGGTCGGCGCGCTGCACGTTCTCGATGATCGCCAGCTCCAGCGCCGTGCGGTCGTTGACTTCGCGGATGATGACCGGGATCTCGGTCAGCCCGGCACGCTGCGCCGCGCGCCAGCGCCGCTCGCCGGCGATGAGCTCGTAGCGGCCGGCCTGCGTCGGCGAGGGACGCGCCACCACCGGCTGCACTACGCCATGCTCGCGGATCGACTGGGCGAGGTCCGTCAGTTCGGCATCGCCAAAATGCCGGCGCGGATTTCTCGGGTTTGGGCTGAGAAACTCGATCGGCACCTTGCCGTCGGCGCTCATGCCGGGCTTTTCCGGTGCGGCCGGGCGATCGATCTCGCCGATCAGTGCCGCCAGTCCGCGTCCCAGTCTTTTCCTCGACAGATCTTCGCTCATCTTTATTCCACGTCTATTCAGATCGTTTCGGTGTCGAATCGGCTGTTAATTTTGCGGCCGATCTAATCAAGCGGCACGCAATTTGCGTTCGCGGCGGATCACTTCGGAGGCCAGTTGCAGATAGGCCTGGCTGCCGGAGCATTTCAGATCGTAGAGAATGGCCGGCTTGCCATAGGATGGCGCCTCCGACACCCGCACATTGCGCGGAATGATGGTCTCGTAGACCTTGTCGCCCATATGCTCGCGCACGTCCTGCACCACCTGGTTGGCGAGGTTGTTGCGGCCGTCATACATGGTCAGCACGATACCCTGGATGGTGAGATCCGGATTGATCGAGCGACGCACCTGCTCGACCGTTTCGAGCAGCTGGCTGAGGCCTTCCAGCGCGAAGAACTCGCATTGCAGCGGGACGAGAACGGAATCGGCTGCCGCCATTGAATTCAAAGTCAAAAGATTGAGCGAGGGCGGGCAATCGATCAGCACATAACCGAAGCTGGCCGAACGGTCGGCCGCGGCGCGCAAGGCGTTGCGCAGCCGCAACACCCGGTCCGGCGCGGAGGCGATCTCCATTTCGATGCCGAGCAGGTCGAGCGTCGAGGGCACGATCGACAGGCCGGGCACCGCGGTCGGAATGGCGGCGGCTTCCAGATCCAGTTCGCCCGTCAGCACATCATAGGACGAGACCGTCCGGTCCTTGCGGTCGATGCCCAGGCCGGTGCTTGCATTGCCTTGCGGGTCGAGGTCGACGATCAGCACTTTTTCGCCGATTGCCGCCAGCGCGGTGGCCAGGTTGATGGCGGTGGTGGTCTTGCCGACACCGCCCTTCTGGTTGGCTACGGTGATGATTCGAGGGCCATTCTTCATCATGGGTTTATGCCAGAAATTCATCTTTGGGTCGCCGAATAATCAGACCTTGTCTCGGTTCAGACAGGTCGCACATTGGACAATTCGAGGATGACGCCGCTGGCGTCGGTCACGCTTGGATGTTCTACCAGATCGAAGGTCCACCGGTTAACGCTTTCTTGCACTTCGGCCCGGTAATCCCGGCCTTTGTGGAACAGCGCCCGCGCGCCAGAGGCCAGCCAGGGCGCCGACAGGTCGAGCAGGACCGAAAGCGGGGCCAGCGCCCGCGCCGTGACGATTTGCGGCTTCGAAACAAGCACATGGCTGTCCTCGATGCGGCGCGCCACGACCCGCGCGGGCAAGCCGAACTGACCGATGACGGTCTGCAGGAACGAGGCCTTCTTGCGGTTGCTCTCGACCAGGTCGATGCTGGCTCCCGGGCGCTCGGCGAGCAGAAACGCCATGACAAGCCCGGGAAATCCGCCGCCCGATCCGATGTCGACCCAATGCGTGGCTTCGGGCTCTATCCGCGCAAGCTGCGCGCTGTCCAGGATGTGGCGTTGCCAGACATCACCGGAAGTCGATTGCGCCACGAGATTGATGCTGCGGTTCCATTTCTGGAACATCTCTTCGAACGCTACCAGGCGATCGAATGTTTCACGTGAAACCGGACCGGCGGCGTCCTGCAGGCTCTCGCGGGAGAAAGACTTCACGCAACGTCCCTCTGCTCGGCCCTTTCAGCGGTTTCCCAATGACGGACATGCGCGACAATGATCGCCAGCGCCGCCGGCGTCATGCCTTCCATGCGCTGCGCATCGGCGATGGAGCGCGGCCTTCGCGCCTGCATCTTCTGCTTCAGCTCATTGGACAGGCCGGGCACGCCGGCGAAGTCGATGGCCTCCGGGATCAGCCGGCTCTCCTCGTGCCGGATCTGCGCGACATCCGTGCTCTGGCGGTCGAGATAAACAGAATATTTCGCTTCCGTTTCGAGGCGCTCCGCGGTCTTGGCGTCGATGTCTGCAAATCTCGGTTCGACCCGGCTTAGCCAGGCAATGTCGACACCGGGATAAGCGAGCAGCTCAAAGCCCGACCGGCGCACGCCGTCGCGATTGATCTCCAGACCGTGCCGTGCCGCCTCGTTCGGCGTCATGGTCAGCGAAAACGCCAGCTGGCGCGCTTCGTCGAGCCGCCGCGTGACATCGCCAAAACGTTGCATCCGCCGCGCCGAGGCGATCCCCAGCGTCTGCGCCAGCGGGGTCAGCCGTTCATCGGCATTGTCGGCGCGCAGCGACAGCCGGAATTCGGCCCGCGAGGTGAACATGCGGTACGGCTCGCTGATGCCGCGGCTGGTGAGATCGTCGACCATCACGCCGATATAGGCCTGGGTGCGGCTGAGCACGACCTGCTCGCCGCCAGCGGCGCGCCGCGCTGCGTTGAGGCCGGCGAGCAGGCCCTGCCCGGCGGCCTCTTCATAGCCGGTCGTGCCGTTGATCTGCCCGGCGAGAAAAAGCCCGGCGACACGCTTCGTCTCCAGCGTCTGATGCAGTTCGCGGGGATCGACATGATCATATTCGATGGCATAGCCCGGCTGCAGCATGACGGCGCGCTCCAGTCCCGGAATGGTCTTCAGGATATCGAGCTGGACGTCTTCCGGCAGCGAGGTCGAAATGCCGTTGGGATAGACGGTGTGGTCGTCGAGCCCTTCCGGTTCGAGAAAGATCTGGTGCCCGTCGCGGTCGCCGAACTTGACGATCTTGTCCTCGATCGATGGGCAGTAACGCGGCCCAACCCCCTCGATCGAGCCGGAATACATGGCCGAGCGGCCAAGATTGGCGCGGATCAGTTCATGCGTGGCCGTGGTCGTGCGCGTGATGCCGCAATCGATCTGCGGCGTCACGATGCGGTCGGTCAAGAGCGAGAACGGTACCGGATTTTCGTCCGCCGCCTGGCTTTCCAGCGAAGCCCAGTCGATGGTTCGCCCGTCCAGTCGCGGCGGCGTGCCTGTCTTGAGCCGCCCGAGCCTGAAGCCGGCGCGGTCCATTGTCGCCGACAGTCCCATGCTGGCCTTCTCGTTCATGCGGCCGGCGACAATCTTCTTTTCGCCGATGTGAATGAGCCCGCGCAAGAACGTCCCTGTGGTCAGCACCACGGCGCCGCAGGCAAGCCGGCGGCCATCCGCAAGGAGGACCGCTGCTATTTTCCCATCGGATATCTCGAAGTCGAGGACTTCGCCCTCGACAACCTCAAGATCGTTCTGCTGCCGAATCGCTTCCTGCATGGCAAGGCGATAGAGTTTCCTGTCGGCCTGCGTGCGAGGTCCGCGCACCGCCGGCCCCTTGCGGCGGTTGAGCAGACGGAACTGGATGCCGGCGGCATCCGCCACGCGGCCCATCAGCCCATCCATGGCGTCGATCTCGCGCACGAGATGCCCTTTGCCGAGCCCGCCGATCGCTGGGTTGCACGACATCACGCCGATCGTGTCGAAACGCAGCGTCACCAGCGCGGTCCTGGCGCCGGCGCGCGCCGCGGCACTGGCCGCCTCACAGCCGGCATGGCCGCCGCCCACCACAACCACATCATAGTGATCGGTCATCTTACATAAGTCCCGGACTCAAAGAGATCAGCGACACATGTGCCCGCGAGACGGGACTGTCAAGAAAACTTCCGCGCGACGTTTCACGTGAAACAGCCAAACCCTGCTTCTGGCCGCGTTTCACGTGAATCACGGCCCAAGATGTTTCACGTGAGTCAGCCTGGGCCTCTGCTATCGACCGTACGTGTTTCACGTGAGTCATTTCCCGATGCAGAACTGGGAAAAGATCACGTCGAGCAAGTCTTCCACGTCCACCGCACCAACGATCCGCCCTAGGCAATCCGCGGCCAGACGCAGCTCTTCGGCGCGCAATTCCTGGGGCATACGTTCATCGGCGGCCCCATGCAGATGCCGGTTCGCCGCCCTGAGCAATGCGACATGGCGCAGCCGCGACGGCAGCACATCGCCGGCATCGCCGGCTGCCTCGGTAGCGCGGCGACCGATCTCCGCCAGCAATCCATCCATGCCCGTCCCGTCGACCACCGATATGCCGAACTCGTAGCGCCCAGCCGCGTCGCGGGCTGCTTCTCTGTCGAGCAGGTCGAGCTTAGTACCGACGCGCAATGCTTGCGCCGTCATAGGCGGCGGACCGGCGTTCGTGGGGTCCGCGGCGTCCTCGAGCAGCAGCAACAGATCGGCGAGATCCGCCTTGGCTTTCGCCTTCTCGATGCCGATCGCCTCGACCTTCCCAGGCGCTTCCCGCAACCCGGCTGTATCGGTCAGCCTGACACGCAAGCCCTCGAGATCCAGCACAACCTCCAGCAGGTCGCGGGTGGTGCCGGGTTCATCCGTTACAATAGCCGCATCGCGCCGCGCCAAGACGTTGAACAGACTCGACTTGCCGGCGTTTGGCGCGCCGAGAATGACGACCTCGAAGCCGTCGCGAATGATTTCGGCGGCGCGGAATCCGGCTATATGGCGGTCGATCTCCGACATCATCGACCGCGCATCGGACCAAACCGTATCCGAAACGGAACCCGGCACATCATCCTCGTCGGCAAAGTCGATCTCGGCCTCGATCATGGCCCGCGCATGAATCAGGCGCCGGCGCCAGCCGAGGTAAAGCTCACTCTGCGCGCCCTCGGCATTCTGGACGGCGAAGCGCCGCTGCGCTTCGGTTTCGGCGTTGACGAGATCCGCCAGCGCCTCCGTCTCGACGAGGTCGACCTTGCCGTTGAGAAAGGCGCGGCGTGTGAATTCTCCCGGTTCCGCATGCCTGACGCCGTCGAATCCGGCGATCGTCTCCAACATCCTGGCCACCACGGCGCGCCCGCCATGAACATGGAACTCGGCGACATCCTCACCGGTGAAGCTGCCCGGCCCGGGGAAGAACACGACCAGCCCGGTGTCGAGCACCGTTCCATCTGGTGCCCTGAACTTGCGCAGAACCGCCGCGCGCTCCTTAACCACGCCACCGGCAATCGTTTCGAGAACGAATCGAGTCCTAGCGCCGGATATCCGTAGCACCGCAACGCCAGCCGGAAGCCGGCCGCTCGACAGCGCCACGATTGAATCGCTTGAAATCATTTGCCCGCTCTACCGAACCGCCCTAGCTTTCGTCGATCACCCACCCCGAGTGCCTCGAAGTTGGCCATTGTGACATTGCCCGCGCAAAACCTGCTTGCCGAAGAGGCCAGCCCCTATCTGCAGCAGCACAGCGGCAATCCCGTCCATTGGCGGGGATGGTCGCCGGCGTCGCTCGATGAAGCAAAGGCGCTGGACAGGCCCATCCTGCTCTCCATCGGCTACGCCGCCTGCCACTGGTGCCACGTCATGGCCCATGAAAGCTTCGAGAACGACGACGTCGCCGCCGTCATGAACCGTCTGTTCGTCAATATCAAGGTCGACCGCGAGGAGCGCCCCGACATCGACCAGATCTACATGGCGGCACTATCCTCGATGGGCGAGCAAGGCGGCTGGCCGCTGACCATGTTCCTGACGCCCGATGGCAAGCCCTTCTGGGGCGGCACCTATTTCCCGCGCGAGCCGCGCTATGGCCGTCCAGGCTTCATCCAGGTGATGGAAGCGGTCGACAAGGCCTGGCGCGAAAAGCGCGCGAGCCTGCACCAGAGCGCCGACGGCCTGACCTCGCATGTCGAGGCGCGGCTCTCGGCCACCCATTCCAAGGCGCTTCTCGATCGCGATACGCTGTCCGATCTCGCCGGCCGTGTCAGCGGCATGATCGACCGCGATCGCGGTGGCCTCGCCGGCGCGCCGAAATTCCCGAACGCGCCGTTCATGCAGACGCTGTGGCTGTCCTGGCTGCGCGACGGCAATGCCACGCATCGCGACGACGTTCTCATCAGCCTCGAACATATGCTGAGCGGCGGTATCTACGATCACATCGGCGGCGGCCTCAGCCGCTACTCGACGGACGCCGAATGGCTGGTGCCGCATTTCGAGAAGATGCTCTACGACAATGCGCAGCTGATCCGCTTCTGCAATTGGGCTCTTGCTGCGACCGGCAATGATTTGTTCCGGGTACGAATCGAAGACACGGTGAACTGGCTGCTGCGCGAAATGCGCGTCGATGGCGGCGCCTTTGCCGCCAGCCTCGACGCCGACAGCGACGGCGAGGAGGGCTTGTTCTACACCTGGAGCAGGGACGAGACCGAATCTGTCCTTGGCGACGATTCAGCCTTGTTTTTCAAATACTTCACGCTTTCCTGCCCACCCGGTTGGGAAGGCAAGCCGGTGGTCCATCAGACCCTCTCCCAGCAAGCCCTTGGCGTGGCCGACCGGGAACGGCTGGTGCCGCTCGAGGCAAGGCTTCTCGCCGTGCGGGAGGAACGGGTCAGGCCTGGCCTGGACGCAAAGACCCTTACCGATTGGAATGGCTTGATGATCGCAGCACTCGCCGAGGCCGGCCGCTCCCTGGCACGGCCGGATTGGATCGAGGCCGCGGCAAAGGCCTTTGCCCATATAAGCGCCGCCAGCCGCGACGATCGCTTGCCGCATTCCATGCTCGGCACCAGGAAATTGTTTCCCGCCCTGTCGAGCGACTATGCCGCCATGACCAACGCGGCGATCTCGCTGTTCGAAGCCACGGGCGACTGGACCTATGTCGACCAGGCCAGCCGGTTCCTCGAACGGCTCGACCATTGGCACGCCGACGCGCAAGGCGCCGGCTATTTTCTCACCGCCTCGGACAGCACCGATGTGCCGATCCGCATCCGAGGCGATGTTGACGAGGCCATTCCGTCAGCCACCAGCCAGATCATCGAGGCGCAGATCCGGCTCGCCTCGGTCACCGGCAATCTCGATTTGCAGGAGAGGGCGTCGAAAACCGCGGTGCACGCCGCCGGCCGAGCCGCGCACCAGGCCTATGGCCAGGCGGGCATCGTCAATGCCTGCGCGCTTGCCATCGAACCGGTGAAACTGGTCATCGTCGACGACCCGGAAGATCAAAAGCTCGTTCCGGTCGTGAATCGAAACCCTGATCCGCGCCGTGTCGATATCGTCGTGCCGATCGGTACGGAGGCGAATCGACCCTTGCTACCCGGCGGAACCCTGCCGCCGACCAACCAGCCCGGCGCCTGGCTGTGCACCGGCCAGGTCTGCCTGCCGGTGGTCACGGATCCCGATGAGCTGGAAGGGCTGTTGCGGCGAAATTGATCAGCACGTAACCGCATTCGGTACCTTGAGTGCACCACTTCAAACGCTGGCGCCGCCCCTCATCTGGCTACCGCCATCTTCTCCCCGTAGAACGGGGAGAAGGACGATGTCATCGCCGATTTCGCCAGTCGTCGTCGTTACAGAAGGAGCGAGGGTTGCAGCTGCCGCTTTCTCCCCGTTCACGGGGAGAAATGCCCGGCAGGGCAATGAGGGGCAGCGCCGACTTCTGCCATCAATCCCAACGAGGCATCGCCTTCAGAAGTCCGCCCCTCGGCCAATCAAGTGTTCATCGAATCGAAGAAGTCGCCGTTGGTCTTGGTCTGCTTCAGCTTGTCGATCAGGAACTCGATCGCGTCGGTGGTTCCCATCGGCGCCAGGATGCGGCGCAGGACGAAGATTTTCTGCAGGTCCTGACGCGACACCAGCAGGTCTTCCTTGCGGGTGCCGGACTTGAGGATGTCGATGGCCGGATAGATGCGCTTGTCGGCCACCTTGCGGTCGAGCTGGATTTCGCAGTTGCCGGTGCCCTTGAACTCTTCGAAGATGACTTCGTCCATGCGGCTGCCGGTGTCGATGAGCGCGGTGGCGATGATGGTGAGCGAGCCGCCTTCCTCGATGTTGCGGGCGGCGCCGAAGAAGCGCTTCGGGCGCTGCAGCGCGTTGGCGTCGACACCGCCGGTCAGCACCTTGCCGGATGACGGCACGACGGTGTTGTAGGCGCGGCCGAGGCGCGTGATCGAATCCAGGAGGATCACCACGTCACGGCCGTGCTCGACAAGGCGCTTGGCCTTCTCGATGACCATTTCGGCGACCTGGACGTGGCGCACCGCCGGCTCGTCGAAGGTCGAGGAGATGACTTCGCCTTTGACCGAACGCTGCATGTCGGTCACTTCCTCAGGACGCTCGTCGATCAGAAGCACGATCAGATAGCATTCCGGATGATTGGCGGTGATCGAGTGCGCGATGTTCTGCAACAGCACCGTCTTGCCGGTGCGCGGCTGGGCGTTGATCAGGGCGCGCTGGCCCTTGCCGATCGGCGCCACCAGGTCGATCACGCGAGGCGATATGTCCTTGCTGGGCGGATTGTCGACCTCCATCTTCAGGCGCGACGTCGGATAGAGCGGCGTCAGATTGTCGAAGTGGATCTTGTGGCGGATCTTTTCGGGATCGTCGAAATTGATCGTGTTGACCTTGAGCAGCGCGAAATAGCGCTCGCCCTCCTTCGGGCTGCGGATCGGCCCTTCGACCGTATCGCCGGTCTTCAGGGAAAAGCGCCGGATCTGAGACGGCGAGATGTAGATGTCGTCGGGACCTGGCAGGTAGTTGGCATTGGCGGAGCGCAGGAAGCCAAAACCGTCCTGCAGCACCTCGACCACACCGTCACCGATGATTTCGATGTCCTGGGCGGCGAGCTTCTTCAGGATCGCGAACATCAGTTCCTGCTTGCGCATGACGCTGGCGTTCTCGACCTCGAGCGATTCGGCATAAGCGATCAGCTCTGGCGGCTTCTTGTTCTTGAACTCGGTGAGTTTCATTTCTTGCATTAGACGGACTCTGGGTAGGCTTTGGGGAAAAGATCGGCGGGATGCGACAAATGCCGGGCGCGGCCGAAAGCAATGACGGGCGGCGCATGACGGGAAGGAAGACCCGTCTTGTATCGTCGGTCGGCTGAAAGAGCAAGCCGCCTTTTGAGCGGGTCCGATGAAGCCTCAGAACGGCTTCACGACGACCAGGATCACGATTGCGATCATCAGCAATGTGGGGATCTCGTTGACGATCCGCCAGTGCCTTGCCGGTTTTTCGTTGCGGTCCTCGGCGAATTTGCGCACAGCGGCGGCCAGATAGCCGTGAACGCCAGACAAAATCAGCACCAGGCCGATCTTGGCATGCAGCCAGCCGCCCTGGAACGCAAAGACCTTCCAGGCCAGCCACAGCCCGAACACCCAGGTGAGGATCATCGCCGGATTGATGATGCCGCGCAGCAGACGCCGCTCCATCACCTTGAACGTCTCGGATTGAACGGAACCCTTCTCCGCGTCGGCGTGATAGACAAGCAGCCGCGGCAGATAAAGCATGCCGGCCATCCAGGAGATGACGGCGAGGATATGGATCGCCTTTGCCCAGGGATAGAAGCTTTCCGGTGCGAAGAAGAACAAAAGCGCGGTGAGAACGATCAGGACAGCGATGCCGACGACCATCCGCTTCATCGCCTGCCCGGTGCTGTTGCCTGTGTCAATCATCAGCGTGCCGCGCTCCGAACCTGTTTCACCATCGCCTCTACATGCGCCACCGGCGTGTCGGGCGTGATGCCATGGCCTAGATTGAAGATCAGCGGCCCGTCCCCCAACGCCCCAAGGATCGCCCCGACGCCGTCGGCCAACGCCTGACCGCCGGCGACCAGCCGCAACGGATCGAGATTGCCCTGGACGGCACCTTGCCTCTGCAAGGCCTTCGCTGTCTCGAGCGGCACCGTCCAGTCGATGCCGAGCCCCGTCACGCCGGTCTTCTCGCGATAGCTCTGGTAGCGGGCTCCGGCGCCCTTGGGAAAACCGATGATCGGCACGTCGGGATGGACGGCCCGAACTTGTCTCACGATCTCGGCCACCGGCTCGACGCAGAACTGTTCGAACGAGGCATCGTCGAGCACGCCCGACCAGGAATCGAAAATCTGCACGACATCCGCGCCGGCCTCTATCTGGCGGATCAGGTAGGAAGCCGAATGATCGGCGAGCACTTTCAGCAACCGTCGAAACGCCGCCGGCTCGCGGTACGCGAACAGCCGCGCCGGCGCCTGGTCCGGCGTACCGTGGCCGGCGATCATATAGGTCGCCACCGTCCATGGCGCGCCGCAGAAGCCGATCAGCGTCGTCTCGTCGGGCAGTTTCGCCCGCAGCCGGCGAAGCGTCTCGTAGACCGGTTCGAGATTCACGTGAAACATCTCGCTTCCCAGCGCCGCGATTTCCGCCGTCGAAATCGGCGTCAGCAGCGGCCCGCGCCCTTCCTCGAAGCGAACGTCGCGGCCAAGCGCATGAGGAACGACAAGGATGTCCGAGAACACGATCGAAGCGTCGAAGCCGAAGCGCTCGATCGGCTGCAGCGTCACTTCGACGGCAAGGTCGGGGTCGTAGCAGAGATCGAGGAACGAACCGGCGCGTCTTCGCGTCTCACGATATTCCGGCAGATAGCGCCCGGCCTGGCGCATCATCCAGAGCGGAGGAGGAAACACCGTCTTGCCCTTCAGGACATCCAGCATGATCCGTCTTGCAGGCATCGAGCGCTCGCCTCTCCCGGCTTCCTCTTAATCAAATATCTTATTTTAAAAGAGTCTTCTGATTCTAAGAGTCTGTTGGTTGTGGTGGTTGTCACCTGTCCCGCTTTGGCCGCCAAAACGCCAGCAAGCATATTGTCGCGCACTCCCGATCGCGGTTTGCAGGGTTGTGGGGACAATCAGGAATCTGTCACTGGAGTCAATGCGCTAGATCAATCGCCTTCGAGCTCTGCCCTGTGGACGAGCGAAAGGCAAAGCGCTTCGTCCACGGACTTGTCCCCAGCCGTCCGGCCAAGCTGACAGCACATCGAATTGTGGACAAACCGGCATCTGATACAGTCGCCTTCGGCCGGCACGACCGCCTGTCCGACCTTATCCACATCCGCCCACAGCCCCAGGTGACCCCTGTGAACAAACCCCAGAGCTTCTTCCACCTGCACCTGATTTCCGACGCCACGGGGGAAACGCTCCTCGCCGCCGGCCGCGCCGCCTCGGCGCAATACAAGGATGCGCGCGCCATCGAGCACATCTACCCGCTCATCCGGACCGAAAAACAGATAGCCAAGGTGTTCGAGGACATTGAGGAGGAGCCGGGCATCATCCTCTACACAGTGGTCGACCAGAAGCTGGCGCGCGGCATCGACGAACGCTGCGCGGCCATGGGCCTGCCCTGCGTGTCCGTGCTGGAGCCCGTGCTGACCGTCTTCCAGTCCTATCTCGGGACGCCGGCCGGCCGCCGCGTCGGCGCCCAGCATGTTCTCGACGCCGAATATTTCCGGCGCATCGATGCGCTCAATTTCACCATGGACCATGACGACGGCCAGCTGCCGGCCAACATGGATGACGCCGATGTCGTGCTGATCGGCATTTCACGCACCTCGAAGACGCCGACCAGCATCTATCTCGCCAACCGCGGCATCAAGACCGCCAACATCCCGATCGTGCTCGGCGTGCCGGTGCCCGAAAGCCTGCTCAGCGCCAGGACGCCGCTTATCGTCGGATTGATCGCCACCGCCGAGCGCATCTCGCATGTCCGCCAGAACCGCATCCTCGGCAATTCGAGCACCTACGTGCCGACCGAGTATGTCGACCGCGCCGCCATCAACGAGGAACTCGCCTACGCCCGCCAGATCTGCACCCGCCATGGCTGGCCGATGATCGACGTCAGCCGCCGCTCCATCGAGGAGACGGCCGCGGCCATCGTTGCCCTCAGGGGGAAGACGAGATAAATGGCGAAAAGTGAGTTTCTGAGTCTTCCTATGGGAAAGTCGGTGCCGCCCCTCACCTGCCTGCCGGCATCCTCTCCCCGTATAGTGACGGGGAGAGGGGCGCTGTCATCGATGGTTTCGCCAGTCACCAGCGCGGCCGGAAAGAGCGCCCGCGCTGAAGCTGCCATTTCTCCCCGTCACTATACGGGGAGAAATGTCCGGCAGGACAATGAGGGGCAGCGCCAACGTTGCAGATAAAACTCATACGCCAACGGCCCTGTATTTGCGCCCGGGAGCAAAAATGACAGAAAAAATCATCCTCGCTTCAGGCAGCCCGTTCCGCAAGGCGATGCTGGTCGACGCCGGCGTCGACATCGAGGCCGTTCCCGCGACGCTAGACGAGCGCGCGCTTGAAGCGCCGTTGCAGGACAGCGGCGCCTCGCCCGAGGACGTCGCCTTGGTGCTCGCCGAAGCCAAGGCCACCGAAGTCAGCGAGCGCCGGCCCGGCGCGCTGGTGCTCGGCTGCGACCAGACGCTGTCGCTCGGCGACGAAGTGTTCCACAAGCCGGCCGACATGGAAGGCGCGCGTCGCCATCTCCTGGCCCTGTCGGGCAAGACCCATCAGCTCAACAGCGCCGCCGTGCTGGTGCGCGACGGCAATGTATTGTGGCGCCATGTCGGCATCGCCTCGATGACCATGCGCAAGCTCGACCCTGCCTTCATCGGCCGGCATCTCGCCCGTGTCGGCGCCAGGGCGCTGGCCAGCGTCGGCGCCTATCAGGTCGAGGGCGAAGGCATTCAGCTGTTCGAGAAAATCGAAGGCGACCATTTCACCATTGTCGGCCTGCCGCTGCTGCCATTGCTGGCGGAACTCCGTACCCTGGGAGCCATCGATGGCTGAGACGATGAAGAAGGCCTTCGTCACCGGCCATCCCATAAAACATTCGCGCTCGCCGATGATCCACGGCCACTGGCTGGCCAAGCACGGCATCGACGGCAGCTACGAGGCGATCGACGTGGCGCCGCGGGACTTCGCCGATTTCCTGGCGAGCATGCATGCCAATGGCTATCGCGGCGGCAACGTCACCATCCCGCACAAGGAGGCAGCCTTTGCCGGGGTCGCGCGCCGCGATCATGCGGCGGACGAAATCGGCGCCGTCAACACGCTGTGGCTCGACGACGGCACTTTGTGGGGCGGCAACACCGACGGCCATGGCTTTGCCGCCAATCTCGACGATTACGCCGCGGGCTGGGCGGCCAATGGCCCGGCAGTGGTGCTGGGTGCCGGCGGCGCCTCCCGCGCCGTCATCCACGCGCTGAAGGAGCGCGGCCTCGGCGACATCCGCATCGTCAACCGCACGCTCGCCCGGGCGATGGAATTGCGCGACCGCTTTGGCGCCGGCGTTTCGGCGCACGAAATGGCCGCGACCGCCGAATTGCTGGGCGACGCCGGCCTGCTGGTCAACACCACCGCACTGGGCATGCAGGGCAATGCGGGCCTGCCCGCCGACCCCGCGCTGCTGCCCGACAACGCCATCGTCAACGACATCGTCTATGTGCCGCTCGAAACCCCCTTGCTCGCCGCCGCGCGGGCACGGGGGCTGAAGACGGTCGACGGGCTCGGCATGCTGCTCAACCAGGCGGTGCCCGGCTTCGAGCGCTGGTTCGGCGTCAGGCCGAAGGTTACGGCTGAGCTCCGCGCGCTCATCGTTGCCGATCTGGTGCCCAAATCATGATCGTGCTCGGCCTGACCGGCTCGATCGGCATGGGCAAGTCGACGACGGCCGAGATGTTCGCCGAGGCCGGCGTGCCGGTGCATGATTCAGACGAGGCGGTGCACCGCCTCTATGCCGGCAAGGCGGCCCCCCTGGTCGAGGCCGCCTTTCCCGGCACCACCGCTGGTGGAAGCGTCGACCGCGCAAAACTCGGCGCCCGTGTCCTCGGCGATACGGCAGCCCTGAAAAAGCTCGAGGCCATCATCCATCCGCTGGTCCGCGCCGATGCCGACGCCTTCCTGGCCAGGCATCGTAACGCCGGCGAATCGATCGCGGTCCTCGACATCCCGCTGCTGTTCGAAACCGGCGGCCGTGGGCGGGTCGACAAGGTCGTCGTCGTCACCGCGCCGGCCGAAGTCCAGCGCCAGCGCGTGCTGGCGCGACCCGGCATGAGCGAGGAAAAACTGGCGTCGATCCTGGCCAAGCAGGTGCCGGATGCCGAAAAGCGCCGTCTGGCCGATTTCGTCATCGACACCGGTGAGGGGATGGACGCCGCGCGAGCCGCGGTTGCAGCAATTATTGCGGAACTGGCGGGGGCCGGCAAGTCGAGCGACTGACACCTGCTATCGGCAGGCTTTCTCCAGCCAAAGCAGTGCTCGATCGGCCAACTGTCGAAGTCGGCGCCGCCCCCTCATCTGCCTACCGGCATCTTCTCCCCGTATAGGGACGAGGAGAAGGACGACTTCGCGAAGGGTTTCGACAATCTCCTGCGTTGTAAGGGGAGCACCGAGGCTGCCGCCGGCCCCTTCTCCCCGTCACTATACGGGGAGAAGTGCCCGGCAGGGCGATGAGGGGCAGCGCAAACTTGTGTGATTGTCCTAGCCAGCACGGTTGCCCATTGCCATTTTGTTCCGGTCTGACGATTCTGCTCCCAGGAGCGACCTGATTCGATGCGTGAGATCATTTTCGATACGGAAACCACCGGCCTCGATTCGCGAGACGACCGCGTGATCGAGCTTGGCGGCGTCGAGCTGGTCAATCGTTTTCCGACCGGCAGGACCTTCCATCACTATATCAACCCGCAAGGCCGCGCGATCCACGCCGAGGCGCAGTCCGTGCACGGCATCAGCGCGGCCGATCTCGCGGGCAAACCGAGCTTCGCCGAAATCGCCGAGGAATGGCTGAAATTCACGGAAGGCGCCAAGCTGGTCGCCCACAACGCCACGTTCGATATCGGCTTCCTCAACGTCGAATTCGGCCGGCTCGGTCACCCGCCTGTCGATAACGGGCTTGTCGTCGACACGCTGGCCCTGGCGCGCCGCAAGCACCCGATGGGTCCCAATTCGCTCGACGCGCTGTGCCGGCGTTACGGCATCGACAATACCAAGCGCACCAAGCACGGCGCCCTGCTCGATTCCGAGTTGCTGGCCGAGGTCTATATCGAGCTGATCGGCGGCAAGCAGGCCGCCCTGATCCTCGACAGCGCCACCGCGCCGGCCCAGGGCGGCGACAATGTCCGCCAAATCGAGATCATCGTTGCCGAGCGCCCCGCGCCGCTGCTGCCGCGTCTGACCGAAGCGGAGCGCGCGGCGCACGCCGCCATGGTCGCTACGCTCGGCGAAAAGGCGCTGTGGCTGAAAGCCTCCCCACAGGAAGCAGCCCAGGCGCTATCCTCATAAAAGCCGTCCGTGAAAAACGGCCTCAGTACGGCCACTCCCCCCGGCCCAGCGCGGCGACCGCCGCGATGATGCGCGCAAAGGCTTCCGCCGCGGCTAGTACGGTCGTGCGGGCGCGCAGGAAACTGTGCACGAGGCGAGGCTCCTCATGCCACCACGCCTTGCCGCCGGCTTCCAGGATGCGGTCGCGATAGATCTCGCCGTCCGACGACAGCGGGTCGCACTCGGCCGTGACGATCACCGTTGGCGGCAGGCCGGAGAAATCGGTATCGCGCAACGGCGAGAAGGTCGGATCGTCGGGCGATTGCCGCCTGATCGAGCGAACGTCGCGGTAGAAGGCGACGTCGCCTGTCGACAGCAGCGGCGCGTCGGCATGTTCGACATAGGAGCCCATCGCCTCGTTGCCGCCGAGACCGGGATAGATCAGCACCTGGCCGATCGCGGCGCGCGGATGGTGACGCGTGGCCTGTGCCACCGCCGCCGCCAGATTGCCGCCCGCGCTTTCGCCGCAGAGCACGAGCGGCAGGTCGATGCTTGCGGCCGACCATTCGAAAGCGGCCAGCGCATCGTCGAAGGCGGCGGGGTGGAGATGCTCCGGCGCCAGCCGGTAGTCGACCGACAGCACGTCGAAGCCGGTGCCGGCGCAGATTTCGGCGCAGATGTCGTCATGGCTTTCGAGACCGCCGAGGATGAAGCCGCCGCCATGGAAATAGAGCACTGCCGCACGCGGCGCCGCGCCGGCGAGCCGGTAGCGGCGGACCGGGATGTCATGCCTCGAAGCGGCAATCACGCTGTCGCTGGCCTTGACCCCGGGCGGACGGCCCTGGTGGAAGGCCCGGGACATCCTGGCATAGACCGCGCGCTGCTTGTCGACCGGCAGGCCGGCGATCTCGGGCGGGTACCAGGCGTTGACGCTGTCGATATAGGCCCAGAGCGCCGGGTCGAGCCAGGACCCATATTTGCCGCGGCTGGTCATCTCGGTCCTGCGGGCACGTCAAAGCTCGGCATAGAGGCGGGCGGCGTTTTCAAAGCTGAAGCGCAGGGGTACCGAGCCTTCGACCTGCCAGGCGGCGACGCTCTCGCCGGCCAGCAGCCGGCAGGCGCTATCGGTGTCGGTGACGGCGCCGCCATAGAGCCGGTTGGCGAGGTTGAGGATGGCGGTTTGGTGCATGGCCGCACTGCCGCTGCCGCAGGCGTCCTTGACCAGAAGTACGCGAAAGCCCATCGTCACCGCGTCCTTTACGGTGGCGTCGATGCAGGCCTCGGTCCACACGCCCGATATAACCAGCCATTCGATGCCGGAAGCCTTGAGCCGGTCGCCCGCCGGCCCGGAGCGGAAGGCGCTGGCCTCCGCCTTGATCAGCAGCGCCTCGCCATCTGCCGGCGCCACCTCGTGGCAGATTTCGGTCAGCGGGTCGCTCTTGTCGGAAAAGGCCGACTTGCCGTCTTCGCCTGTGGGATGAAAGGGCCGGACCTGGCTGTCGAGATCGACGATATAGGCCCAGTGATGAAGCGGCACATGGTTCTGCCGCGCCGTGGCCTGCAGGCGCTGGACGTTGGCGAGGATCTTTTCGTAGCCCTCAACGAGGTAGCGTGGGTCCTGCCGGTGCTCTTCCTGCAGGTCGATGAAGATGGCGGCCACCGTGCCGCGCTTGATGGAGATGGGGGCTTTCATGTGGATGGGCCTTCGCCCCAAGATATTTCCAAATGCTGGAGGGGCAGCGCCCCCCTCTGCCCTGCCGGGCATCTCCCCCTCGAGGGGGGAGATTGGCGGTTGCGAATGCTTTCGCCAATCACCAGCGTTGCAGGAAAAAGCGCTGCAAGCGAAGCTGCCGATCTCCCCCCTAGAGGGGGAGATGTCCGGCAGGACAGAGGGGGGTGCCACGGAATGAGGCGCTCGTTCTTCAAATGCGACACGTCGCTGAGGTGAGCAACCAGCATCAAACCTCTTTCTCCAGAAACGCGTCCTCATAGGGGAAGCGCGACAGAAGCTCGGTGCCGGTCTCGGTGATCAGGATCTCGTCCTCCAGCTTGACGCCCTCGCGGCCGCCCTTCTCGCCAATATAGCTTTCCACGCTCACCACCATGCCTGGCACGATATGGCCGTCGCGGCCATAGGTCTCGTAATCCATGGCATGCGCGATGAACGGTGTCTCGCCATGCATGCCGACGCCGTGCATGACCGAGGTGTAGCGCTGGTCGACGAAACGGTCCGGGATTTTCCACGCCTTCTCGGCGATCTCGCGGAAAGCCATGCCGGGTTTGACGATCGAAATATTGTGCTGAACCTGGTCGTGCGCCATGCGGTAGAGCGACTTCTGGTAAGGGGTCGGCTTGCCCGGCCCGCAGCGGAAGGTGCGGGAAAAATCCGAATAATAGCCGTAGCAGCCGATCGTGTCGGTATCGAGCGCCAGCAATTCGCCGGGCCTGATCTTGCGGCCGCTGGCTTCGTTGAACCAGGGATTGGTGCGCTGGCCCGAGGTCAGCAACCGGGTCTCGATGAACTCGCCGCCTTGGCGGATGACCTCGCCATACATGATGGCGAACAGCTCGTTTTCGGATACGCCGGGCTTGATCGCCTCACGCACCGCATAGACCGCCGCCTCGGCGCCGGCCATCGACACCTGCAGGCACTTCACCTCCTCAGGCGTCTTCACCGCGCGCACCGCGAGGATCTCGCCCTGGCAATCGCGGACCTCGCAGCCGCGCTTTTCCAGGGCCAGCGCCTGCAGGTGGCTGCAGCGGTCGAGCCCGAGCTTCATCGAGCCGCCGCCATGCTTCTTCAGCAACTCGGCGATCTCGTCAGCGAAGGGGCCGGCGGTCCCGTCGTCGCGGCCGGACACGGAAGACCAGACAAGCTTGGAAGGACGCGCCTCGTCGATCGTGTCGAGCACCATCGAGACATGGTAGCTCTGCGGATATTCGAACAGCACGATCGGCCCGTCGGCCGGAATGAAGAAATAGCGGGTCGAGTTGCGCAGGAAATAGCCGAACATGTTGCGCGAGCCGGTGGCGTAACGCTGGTTGTAGGGGTCGAACAAAACGACGCCGCCATAACCGGCGTCGCGCATCCAGCCGCGCAGTTTCGCCAGCCGGCCTTTGCGCAAGGCGTCGGCATCGATGAAGGACGGCTCCGTGTCGGACAGCCACATGCCGCCGGCAGGGTCGGCCGCAACGGGATGGCGCATGCGATCCTTGAAGTCGACGTCCTCGGTGCTGTCGGGGTCGAATACGACGATGCTCATGGGTGCCAGGCCTTGGGTGGGTGAAAGGCTTGACCATGGCGCAGCAGGCGCGGAGGGATTGTGCGGAAAACCGCATAGGTTGTGCGAAATGCCGCTGGAGATACGGAACGCTGGCGGGACAGCACCCCCCTCTGGCCTGCCGGCCATCTCCCCCGCAAGGGGGGAGATCGGATGTCTCCTCGGCTTTCGCTAATTTTCCGACGTTGGACAAGAAGGCGAGGTTGGCGAAGCTGTCAATCTCCCCGCTTGCGGGGGAGATGTCCGGCAGGACAGAGGGGGGCGCTGTCCCGCCGACCTCTCACCGCATCAGCGCGCCCCCTAATGCCGTCGCGCCATCTTCGGCGCATGTCCATGCTCTTCCCGAAAAGCCCTGGCAAAACTCGACATCGAGGCAAAGCCGCAGGCCAGCGCGACGTCGCATACGGCAAGCGTCTTTGCGGAACCTCCCAACCGCGTTATTCTGGCCGGGCAATGGAGCACCGGCACGTCAGGTCGCGTGCTGGCGAACTTGAAAAGGAGAATCAAGTTCCCATGAGCAGACAAGTAGCCATTGCGCTTTACGTGGTGGCGATGGTGGTGGTCATAGTCGGTATGGATTTCATGTTCTTCAGAGGTCAATTCTGGGGGCGGCTGGCTGCAAATATTGGGATAGTTTTTATGTTCATGGCTTTTTACCTGCTATTCCTTCGGCGCGCCTGAAACGGCCGCCCGCTGACTGCGCCTAATGCCTCCGCGCCATCTTCGGCGCATGCCCGTGCTCCTCCCGAAAAGCCCGGGCAAAGCTCGACATCGAGGCAAACCCACAAGCCAGCGCCACGTCGCGCACGGCGAGCGTCGAGTGTGCCAGCAGATCGGCGGCGCGCTTCAGCCTGAGGCGCCGGTAATAGCCGTTCGGCGAGACGGCGAGCTCGGAGCGGAAGGATCGTTCGAGCTTGTCAGACGAGACGCCGAGTTTCGCGGTCAGCTCCGCCATGCCAAGCCGTTCCTCCACCGCATCCTCCATGATGGCGATGGCCGACAGCACCAGCTCGTTCTGGACGCCGGTGCGCAGGCGCAGCGGCATCAGCTTGCGGTCGACGCTCGATCGCAACGGGCTGTGCACGAACCATTCGGCAACGCTGGCGGCAAGCGCGGCGCCGTAGTCGCGGGTGATGATCTCCAGCATCATGTCGAGGCTGCCGACGCCGCCGGCCGAAGTGAAGCGCTTGCGGTCGATGACGTAGAGGTCGCGCCGCAGCTCGATGTTGGGGAAGGCTTCGGTGAAGGCCGCCTGGCTGGTCCAATGCAAGGTGCAGGCATGGCCGTCGAGCAGGCCCGCACGGGCCAGGAAGAACGCCGCGTCCGCCACCGCGCCGACATGGGCGCCGGCCCGCAGGCTGCGGCGGATCCAGCTCGCCGCGTCCTCGGCGACGAGGTGATCGGCGTCGCCGCCCGAGCACACCACGATGCGGTCGACCTTGGGCGCCGCCTCGGCGTAAAACCCTGGCTGGATGACGACGCCGTTGGAAGCCTCGACCGTCCCTTCCGTCGCCCCGACGATGATCCAGCGGTAGCATTCCCGCTTCGCCAATATGTTGGCGGCGCGCAGCGGCTCGATGACCGAGCTGAACGCCATCATCGGAAAGCCGGGGAACACCAGCACCGCGAAGGTGAGGGGGGCGTCTGTGGGTGGTTCGCGCTTGGCCATGGGCGCTACATCTCGGGCGAATGGCGCCTGGGGTCAATTGCCTATCCGGAACCTTGGCGCCGCCCCTCATTGCCCTGCCGGGCATTTCTCCCCGTATAGAGAGACGGGGAGAAAGGGCTGACCGCAATGTCGGCGCTTGTTCTGCGACGTTGGCGATTGGCGAAACCATCGATGCCAGCGCCCCTCTCCCCGTCCCTATACGGGGAGAGGATGCCGGCAGGCAGGTGAGGGGCGGCGCCAGCTTCGACTATTGCCTCGTCTCAGCGAAGCCACTCAGTCCCCCAGCGCCTGATCCAGGTCCGCGATCAGGTCATCGCCGTCCTCGATGCCCGCCGACAGCCGCACCAGCGAATCCGATATGCCGATCTCCGCCCGCTTCCCGGCGGGAATGGAGCCATGCGTCATCAGCGCCGGGTGTTCGATCAGGCTCTCCACCCCGCCGAGGCTTTCGGCCAGCGTGAACAGCTGCGTGCGTTCGAGGAAGCGTTTCGTGCCGGCAAGGTCGCGATCCAGCACGGCGGATATCATGCCGCCGAAGGCATGCATCTGCTGGACGGCGATGGCGTGCTGCGGATGGCTGGCGAGGCCGGGATAGATGACGCGGCGCACGTCCCTGCGGGTTTCCAGCCACTGCGCGATTTTCAGCCCGTTGGTGGAATGGCGTTCCATCCTGAGCGCCAGGGTCTTCAAACCGCGCAGCGCCAGGAAACTGTCGAACGGACCCGATATCGCGCCGATGGCATTCTGCAGGAATTTCAGCCGGTCGGCGAGATCCTTATTGTCGCCGACCACGGCCACCCCGCCGACCATGTCGGAATGGCCGTTCAGATATTTGGTCGTCGAGTGGACGACGATGTCGATGCCGAGCTCCAGCGGCCGCTGGATATAGGGGCTGCAGAAGGTGTTGTCGGCGACAGTCAGTATGCCCTTGCGCCTGGCGAGCGCCGCGACGCCTTCGAGGTCGACGATGCGCAGCAGCGGGTTGGTCGGCGTCTCGACCCACAGCATCTTGGTCTCCGGCCGGATCGCCGCCTCGACCGCCGCAAGGTCGGTGAAATCGACGAAGCTCACCTGCAGGTTGGCCGAGCGCTTGCGCACCCGCTCCATAAGCCGGAACGAGCCGCCATAGATGTCGTCGGTGGCGACGATATGGGCGCCGGAATCGAGCAGTTCCAGCACCGTGGCGATCGATGCCAGGCCAGAAGCAAAGGCGAAGGCTGCCGAGCCGCTCTCCAGGTCCGCCACGGCGCGCTCGAAGGCGAAGCGCGTCGGGTTCTGGCTGCGGGCATACTCAAAACCCTTGTGCACGCCGGGCGACTGCTGGCCATAGGTCGAGGTGGCGTAGATCGGCACCATCACGGCACCCGTCAGCGGGTCGTGGCTCTGGCCGCCATGGATGGTCCGGGTGGAGAAGGCCAGACGGTTCTTGCCGGATGTGGTCATTTTGCGCGGCGCCTCAGATGGTTGATCAGGTCGATGCGGGTAATCAGGCCGACGAACTCGTCGCCGTCGAAGACAATGGCGACCTCGTTGCGGTCGAACACCGGCAGCAGCACGTCCAGCGTCTGGCTGGCCTGCAGCGTGTGCAGATTGGAGGTCATCGCCGTGCGCACCGGGCCGCTGAAGCGCTCCCAGCGCCCGTCATAGGGTCCGTCGACATGGGCAAGAATATCGCTTTCGTCGACGATGCCGACCAGCTTGCCATTGTCGAGCACCGGCAATTGCGAGACATCGGAGCGCCGCATGCGGCCATAGGCGTTGAGCAGGCTTTCATCCGGCCCGACATAGACCGTGTCGCCGGTGCGGTGGGTGCGCATGACGAGGTCGCGCAGGTCGCCATGCTGTTCGTGTTCGGCCAGCCCCTGCTCGGCCAGCCAGAAATCGTCGAACACTTTCGACAGGTACTTGTTGCCGCTGTCGCAGACGAAGGTGACGACGCGCTTGGGCGTCGTCTGTTCGCGGCAATAGCGCAGGGCCGTCGACAGCAGCGTGCCGGAGGAAGAACCGGCCAGGATGCCTTCGCGTGACAGGAGATCACGCACGGCCAGCATGCTCTGCTTGTCGGTGATGGAATAGGCTTTCCTGACCAGCGACAGATCGGCGTTGGGCGGCACGAAATCCTCGCCGATGCCTTCCACGGTCCAGCTTCCCGCCTCTTCCATCTTGCCGGTCTTGATCAGCGGCGCCAGCACCGAGCCGACCGGATCGGCCAGCACCATCTCCGTCTTCGGCGACGCCTTGGCGAAAAAGCGGCCAAGTCCGGTCAGCGTGCCGCCCGAGCCGACGCCGACCACCACCGCGTCGACATCACCGTCAAGCTGCGAGAAAATCTCCGGGCCGGTCGTCGTCTCATGCGCCTGCGGGTTGGCCGGGTTGGCGAACTGGTTGGCATAGAAGGCGCCGGGCAGTTCGGCGGCAATCTTCTCCGCCATGTCCTGGTAATACTCGGCATGACCCTTGCCGACATCGGAGCGCGTCATGTGCACTTCGGCGCCCAGCGCGCGCAGATGCTGGATTTTCTCGCGCGACATCTTGTCTGGCACGACCAGGATGATGCGGTAACCCTTGGGGATGCCGACCTGGGCGAGGCCAAGGCCGGTATTGCCGGCGGTCGCCTCGACGATGGTGCCGCCGGGCCTCAGCCTGCCGTCCTTCTCGGCCGCCGCGATCATCGATAGCGCGATGCGGTCCTTGATCGAGCCGCCGGGGTTCTGGCTCTCGAGCTTGATGAACAGCCGGCATTTTCCCGTGTCGAACCTGGTCAGCTCGACGATGGGCGTCTGTCCGATCAGATCGAGCACCGAGGCATAGGGTTTGCGTAGGCGGGATGGTGCGGTGTCCGACGGGGCGCTGTCGGCACCGTCGGCTATGGCTTTTCTGTGCTCGCTCATGTCGGAGCCTCCATGGATCAACCTAGCGTCTTTTCCAGCCGATCGCTGTTGGAAAGAAGATAGATCGTGCCAATCCGGCGGCCAGACGGGGAATGAAATTCCAGCGGCGGTTGCCACAGAACGGTCGACCCGGATTCGATCCCTATGCCGAGTTCCGTCACACCCTCCCGCTCTGTCCTGCCGGACATCTCCCCGCAAGGGGGAGATCGGCATCACCCTGGCCTTCGCTATTCTTCGACCGTTGAAGGGAGAGCACAGTCAGCGAAGCTGCCAATCTCCCCACCCGTGGGGGAGATGGCCGGCAGGCCAGAGGGGGGCGTCGCAAAGTGCTGACCTCACCGGCGAACCGCTATCCCCTCCGGCTGGCAGCAGGAGGGACTTCAGTCTTAGTTGAGTGATAGCTAATATACATATAGCTTGGTCATGCGGGGGACGATCCCAAATCGAAGCCTAACCCGCAATGGCCGGTGCGACCCGCTTTCAACCCAAGCATCCCCGCACCGGCCATTCTTTTCCCGGCGGGTCCATTGCCAGCTTGAAATCGCAATCTGGTGCACGATCTGGCGCTACTTGGGGTAGAACGAGTGATCGATGCGCCGAACCAGAATGGCTCTTTGTGCCGACCGAGATGCACGTCAACACGGCCGAGGATTAGAACGCCTTTGAAATAGGTCTGCTTCAAACTGTGTATATCTCAATTGGCTAAAGTACGGAACGTCCAATGGACAAGTCCGGAACGTTTGAAGGCCCCTCGGACCAAGGCCTACCGGTGCGCAAGACTTTAGTCCCGCCGTCTTATAGTTGAGAACGGAAGTTGTTCGGTCACGCGCCGCCCCGATAAATACCAGACTGCACTCAGGCGAACATGGTGCGATCGCGGAAGTCGCTTTCGGGCGAACACGGGTCCGCCAAATACGAGATCGCCGCCGGAAGTGCGTCGTGACAAGGTCCAAGCGCGGCTTACCCGCGCGAACGGTTTGCCCACACCAGCCCGGCCAGGCCGACCAGCATGGCGGCGAGGCCGATATAGAGCCATTGCGACTGGCCGGTCATGAAGCTGCCGCCGACCACGCCGATGCCTTGCAGCGACCACAGCGCACCAATGGCCAGCACAATCAAGGCCAGCAGATTTTTGATCAGTCTCATTGTCGAATCCCGCTTTTCAAGTCGATCGATTTCGACGCTATCGCCGTGATGAAAGAGCCGAAGGAAGTGGCCAGATCGTGCAGACCTCTATTTGAAGATCAATGCGTAATCTTGTCATAAAAATCCTTCGTGCCGATCAAAACATAATCAGAAACCGGTCCTGGAGCGCCAAAAAGTCTCTGACAGACTGTTACCCGGTGACTCCAAATGTGTGATCTCGCCATGGAACCGCCAGATCACTGCCGCATTTCGTGCCTTATTCTCCTCCTAACGGCTGGGGTCTGTCAAAAACGGAGCCATCCCCCAAGCATGAAGACCCCAAAACAGACCGCGCTTGTCGCGGTAACGATCGTTGCTGGCCTGATGGTCGGCGCCTCCGCAACTTCGGCAACCGCCGCCGCCGGCCAGTGTGGCCGCGCTTCCTGGTACGCGCTGCACTCGAGGACCGCATCGGGCGAGCGTATGAACCCCTCGGCGCTGACCGCCGCCCACCGCACGCTGCCGTTCGGCACCAAATTGCGGGTCACCAACAAGAACAACGGCCGCAGCGTCGTCGTGCGCATCAACGATCGTGGTCCCTTCATCAAGGGCCGCGTGCTCGACCTGTCGAAAGGCGCCGCAGGCCAGCTCGGCTTCATCGGCTCCGGTCAGACGTCCGTCTGCATGACGCGCGTTTGACCTGACCGTCTCTTGTGATCTCTCCCGGACCGCGGATCAGCGGAGCAAAGCGGGAAGCTTCCGGGATCATGGCCAGGTGTCCGGCGCCGAGACCTGACACATATCCTACACATTTCGGCACCGCACATTGAGCCGGCTGTGCCGTCCGGGGCCGATTTTCAAGGCTTTGGGCGAAAAGAAGCATTCGTCACGCCACGTGACGTATTGCATCGCAGCAATTAGTTGTTAACCTCCCCGCGAGACATCTAGGGCTCGGCGCTGCTCGTCGTCCCTTCGGGCGCGGGGTAACGTATGTTCTACCAGCTCTACGAAATGAACCATGCTGCCTTGCAGCCGGCGCGGCTCTATGCCGACGCGGTCCGGTTTCTCTACTCCAATCCGCTCAACCCGGTTTCGCATACGCACTGGGGCCGATCGATCGCGGCGGGCGCCGAACTGTTCGAGCGCACCACGCGCCGCTACGGCAAGCCGCAATTCGGCCTGGCCAAGACGGTGGTCGACTGGAACAGCGTCGCGGTCACCGAAAAGACCGTCTGGTCGAAGCCGTTCTGCAATCTCGTTCGGTTCGAGCGCGCCGTTCCAGCCGGGCGCAAGGCCGACCCGAAGCTTTTGATCGTGGCGCCGATGTCGGGCCATTACGCCACGCTGCTGCGCGGCACGGTCGAGGCGATGCTGCCCCATGCCGATGTCCACATCACCGACTGGGTCGACGCCCGCATGGTGCCGCTGGCCGACGGCAGCTTCGATCTCGACGATTATATCGACTACATCATCGACATGCTGCACACGCTGGGTCCGGACACGCATGTGATGGCCGTGTGCCAGCCTTCCGTGCCGGTGCTTGCGGCCGTGGCGCTGATGGAGGCGAAGGGCGACCCCTTCGTCCCTTCGACGATGACCCTGATGGGCGGGCCGATCGACACCCGCCGCAACCCTACCGCCGTCAATCTGCTCGCCGAGGAAAAGGGCATCGACTGGTTTCGCGACAATGTCGTGATGCGCGCGCCCTGGCCGGTGCCGGGCTTCGGCCGCGAGGTCTATCCCGGCTTCCTGCAGCTGTCGGGCTTCATGAGCATGAACCTCGATCGCCACATCATCGCCCACAAGGAATTCTTCATGCACCTTGTGAAGGACGATGGCGACAATGCCGAAAAGCACCGCGACTTCTATGACGAGTATCTGGCGGTGATGGACCTGACGGCAGAATTCTACCTGCAGACCGTCGACACGGTCTTCGTGCGCCATGCCCTGCCCAAGGGCGAGATGACGCATCGTGGCGCCAGGATCGATCCGTCCGTTATCCGCAACGTGGCCCTGTTCACGGTCGAGGGCGAGAACGACGACATTTCGGGTCTTGGCCAGACCAGGGCGGCGCAGGACCTGTGCGTCAACATCCCCGCCGACAGGAAGGCGCATTACGTGCAGCCGGCGGTCGGCCATTACGGCGTCTTCAACGGTTCGCGCTTCCGCTCCGAGATCGTGCCGCGCATCGTCGACTTCATCACCAGCTATGGCCGTCAGAACCGGGTGGCGGTGAAGCCGAAGCTTGTCCGCACCGCCAAGCGGTAGGGAGTTTGGAAACGGAACCGGCCGCGGGTCCGATTCAGTTGCACGAGCGCCGCTTTCCCTCCCGGCGGGTAACCATGCCGCCAATCAACTCGATGTCTTTAATTGACACGGAGTGTAAATCGCCCTTAACGTTTCGTTAACAACAGGGTGAGCGGGGACAATGAATTCCTCAACCATGCGAAGGCTGCGCGTATGCGTGGCAGCCGGGCTGGCGTTAACGGGAGGCTGGATGGCACCGGCCTGGGCGTCGGGCGCCATGGCGACCGGGGGCCTCACCTCGCAGCCGATCGGCCATTACGATTTCTGCAAGCAGCATCCGGGCGAATGCTCGATCCGCCCGGCCAACCTCGCGCCGGCCACCCTGACCGACGGCTTGATGCGCAAGCTGGTCGACGTCACCGCCAGGGTCAATGCCGCCGTCAAGCCGATGAGCGACATGGACATATACGGCAAGGACGAGGTCTGGGCCTATCCCGACAACGGCGTCGGCGACTGCGAGGACTACGTGCTGGAGAAGCGGCGCCAGCTGTCCCGCATGGGCATCTCGCTCGCCGATCTCTTGATAACCGTCGTGCGCAAGCCCGACGGTGAGGGCCACGCCGTACTGACGGTGCGCACCGACGGCGGCGACTATGTGCTCGACAATTTGACCGACAAGGTCAAACCCTGGGACGAGACCGGTTACCGCTTCCTCAAGCGCCAGGCGATCGACAACACCGGCCGCTGGGTCTCGATCCGCGGCGGCCAGCAGGTCCTGGTCGGCTCGGTGCAGTAGCAAAGAGCGCCGCGGTTCGAACCGCGGCAGCTTTCGTGCCCATGAAAGTGTCCGTTTATCTTTAGCAAAGGGCAGCGCTGCCCCTCATTGTCATGCCGGACATTTCTCCCCGTATAGTGACGGGGAGAAAGACGCCGTTGTCGTTGCTTTCGCCAATCGTCAACGTTGCAGGACAACCGGCGACGGCGCGGGAAATCCCTTCTCCCCGTTCTACGGGGAGAAGATGCCGGCAGGCAGATGAGGGGCGGCGCTGACATTGCCGATCGCGCGTCTCGCATCGCTATCCTGCAAATCTTTCATCCTCCGTGAACCATTTCCGTTCGCCCGGCGACACACAGCCGTGGACGATAGAAACCCAAATCATGGAGACTTCAAATGACTGCTTTTCTGCGAAATACCCTTCTCGCCGCCGCCGCCGCTTCGGCCCTGACCGGATCTGCTCTGGCCGGCCAGACCATCCCAAGCTGCGCCAACACCAATCTCAACGACCTGTGGAGCGGCCGTTGTTGCAGCGCTGGCGCATCGGACTGTCTGGGCGGCGGCAACGGTGGCCGCGACCATCAGGGCAATGGCGGCCGGGGAAACAATGGCGGCAGCACGGCCGGCAAGAATTGATCCCGCCACGGCTGCCCGCTGGCTGCTCGCCGGCGGGCGCTGTCTTCTAGAGCGGGATGAGATTAGTTTCGGTCATATCCGGAGTTTTCGAAGTAGTGTGAGCATTCTGTCGGTGTGATGCGGTTGAGAATTTGGCCGATCGCGTCGCAAACGGTTTGGACGGTGCGGCTTGCTGCCTTTCTCAGCCAGTGCTTGAGTTTTGAAAAGAGCTGTTCGATCGGATTAAGATCGGGCGAGTATTTCGGCAGGAAGAAGAGCCTGGCGCCGGCGGCGCGTATGGCGCGGCGCACCGCCTTGCCTTTGTGCGAGCCGAGATTGTCCATGATGACGATGTCGCCCGGCTGGAGGGTCGGAGCGAGAACCTTCTCGACATAGAGAAGAAATCTCTCGCCGTTGATAGGTCCGTCGATCAGCCAGGGCGCCTCGACGCGATCGTGGCGCAGCGCGGCCAGGAAGGTCATGGTCTTCCAGTGGCCATGCGGCACTTTGGCCTTGATGCGCTGTCCAACCGGCGCCCAGCCCCTTAGCGGCGACATGTTGGTCTTGGTCCAGGTCTCGTCGATGAAGACCAGTCGCGTCGGATCAATCCGGTCCCGATACTTCGTCCACTGCATGCGCCGTCGCGCGATATCGGGACGATCCTGTTCGACGGCGATCAGCGTCTTTTTTTGTGACTGAGCTTCTCGGCATGCACGAACTCCCACACCGAACGGTAGTCGACCCTCAGGCCACGCTCGCCAAGTTCGGCCACAAGCCCGCGCAAGGTGAAGTCCCTGTCGTGACAGCGTTCGATCAGCCAGTCGCGCCACGCTCCCGAGAGCTTCTTCGGTTTGTAGCCGCCGACCTGGCGAGGCGCAGCACTGCCAGTCTCTTCGACGCGCTTAAGCCACGCGATGGCCGCGCTGTAGCTGACGCCAAATCGAGCCGCCGCCGCGCGTCGCGAGAGCCCTTCCGTCTTGACCGCGGCTACAACCCGCTCGCGAAGGTCCATCGAATAGGCTGCCATCCATGCTGGCCTCCTCCCAGCATGCATGTTGAATCAGAACTGCGATGATTTGGGAATCTCACGACTCTTATAAATCTCATCCCGCTCTAGGATCGCCGGCCGAGTGCCGTGCGGATCGAGGCGGTGATGCGCACAAGCGCGGCCTCATCCAGCTTCTCGATGTTTTCGGCCAGAAGATTGGCAAGTTCGGTGGCGGCGGGGGAAAGACCCGACGTGTCCAGCCTGACGCGCGGGTGCGAGGCCTCGGCCAGCCGCGCCAACTCCTCGGCATCGTCCCAGATGATGTTGAAATAGCCGATGATCTTCTGGATCAGGGTCCAGGTCGGCGCGCCGCGCCTGCCATGCTCCAGCGCCGACAGATAAGCGGCGCTGACGCCGATCGCCGCCGCCATGTCCTTCTGGCTGACGCCGCGCTCGGCCCTCAGCGCGCGCAGCTTCTCGCCGAACGGGGTCATGCGCCCGGCCTCCCAAGGTCAGCCCTCATGGGCGAACCCGCCGCAGCCTGATATAGAGCGCGCCCGAGCCGCCATGGTTGCGGGCGGCGTGGTCGTGGCTGGAGACCAGCGGCCGGAACGCCGGCGTCGACAGCCAGGCCGGCACGGCGCGCCGCAGGACGCCATCGCCGCCCGAGGACGACCCCTTGCCGGTGATGACCAGCACATAGCGGACGCCGCCGGCATGCGCCCGGTGCAGGAACGAGAACAGCAGCGAATAGGCCTCGTCCTGCGTCATGCCGTGCAGGTCGACGCGGCCCTCGATCGGCAGCCGGCCTTTTTGCAGCTTGTCCAGCGTCGGCTCGTCGAGCCGGTGCGTGACATGCTGGACCTTCGGCTTTGCCGCGCCAGCCGGGCCGGCGGCGGGCTGAGCCGGTTGGGCCGGCGTCGGCCTGGCATCGACGGCCAGGTCTGGAATGTCGACGGCGGCGCGGCCCTTGAGCGGCTTGGCGGTGCGCGCCACCAGGTTCCACAGCACCCGGTCATCCTCGCTGAGCTTGTCCGGGCGCTTGCTCATCATGCGCCCCCGGCCAGCGCGCGTGGCACCAGCGCGTAGAAATCGGCCGCGTTGCGCACCACGCCGGCGATCTCGCCGGCGGCGTCGCCCGAGCCGGCGAACAGATCGCCGCGCGCCGGTCCGGTGATGGCCGAGCCGGTGTCCTGCGCGATCATCAGCCGCCGGAACGGTCTTTTGTCGAAGGCGGTGAGCGTCGGCGCGTCGATGTAAAAAGGCGTGCCGAATGTGTGCAGCAGCCGGTCGACGGCCATCGAGCGGCCCGGTGTCAGCGGCACCTTGGCGGCCGCGATCGGCCCCAGCGCCGCGTCATCCACCGCGGCCTCGCGGAAGAAGATGTAGGAACGGTTCTGCCATAGGATCTCGTCGATACGCTCCGGATGCGCCTTGAGCCAGGCGCGGATCGACTGCATCGTCACTTCCGAGAGCGGGATTTCCCCCAGCTCGCTCAAGGTTTTGCCAGGCCCGATAAAGCGCTGGCCGGATTTGGCTGCGTAGGTGACGCGGCAAAGCCGCCCGTCCGTCATGGCGAGCCGAGCCGCGCCTTGCACATGGATGAAGAAGGCATCGACCTTGTCGGCCAGCCAGGCAATCTCCAGCCCCTGGCCGGCGAGCGCGCCGCGCTCGATCGCGCCACGGTCGGGATATTCGACCAGCCCGTCGGCCGTCCGGCGCGCGAAGGCGAGGTAAGGATCCATTCCGGCGGGCCGGTTGGCGTCGTCGACATCGACGAGGTCGGCCGGACGCGACAGCAGCGGTACGGCAAAATGCTCGGTCCGCACCGGCGAGGCCTCGACTTGCGGCTCGTAGAAGCCGGTGACCAGCCCGGCGCCGGTCTCCGGCCGGACCAGCATGGGGACGAAATGGCGCTCGAAGAAGGCGCGGGCCTGCGGCCGGCTGGCGGCAGGGGCTGCTCGCGCGTGCGCATAGGCCTCGGCAAAGGCGCCGAAATCGACGCCCAGCGCACCGCTGCGATAGGGTTTGACCGGCACATGGAAGGCGGAGCGGGCAAAGGCCGCGAAGGCCGGCAGATGGTCGTCGTCACCCCAACCGGGCAGGTCGCCGAAGGATCTTTCAACAAGGAGAGGCGACAGCGACACCGGAGCCCGCCTGTTCCGGGCTCAGTCTTCTTCTTCGGTGGCGACGAGCTTCCAGTTCGGATCGCGCGAGCGCGTGTCGCGGGCGAAGGTCCAGACATCCTTGACCTCGGCCACGGTTTCGGGATCGCCGTCGATGACCGCGCCCGCCTTGTCGCGCGTCGCCGAGATCAGCTCGCTGATGATGCGCAGCGTGACATGCGCCTCGCCGCCCTTCATCTCGGCCGAGACGATGTCGGCCTTGTCGATGCCGACGAAGGAGGACTGGATCTTTTCCGACTTGGCCTCGCGCTCGCCGATCGCGGCGACGAAGCCGTCGAAAACTTCACGGGACAAAAGGTTCTTCAGCGTTTTGCGGTCGCCGTCGGCATAGGCCATGACGATCATCTCATAGGCCATCTTGGCGCCGTCGACGAACCCCTTGGGATCGAAGGACGGGTCGTTGTCCTTGATCGCGCGCAGGCCTTTGTTGAGATCTGTGTCGGGCTTGGCGAAGGCGTCGATCGCCGTATAGGCGTCGGCCGGCGCCGGCTCGCCGGGCGCCCGCTTGCGCGGCAGCGAAACCACGTTCTCGGGCTTCTGCGTGGCGTCCTTTTCGGTGCGCGCCGCCGTGTAGGGATCGAAGGGCGGCCGCTCGCTACCGGTCCGACTGCCCAGCACGTTGCGCAGCTGGAAGAAGATCACCACCGCCGCGATCAGGAAGAAAATCGTGCCGAAGTCGAAGAAGCCCATATCTTCCGCCAATCAATCCCTGCCTCTAGGCCGGACCGTCCAGCCAACAGGCCGCGGTCGCATAGCGTTCAACATTCAAAGCATATAGAACGCAAGGCGCAATCATTCAAATCAAAGGCAGGCATACCTATCTAACAGCCTCCATGCCAGCGGCGATTGGCCGCCGGCGGGACAAAACAATCGAATGGTCGGTAAAGACTTGCGCATTTCGCTGCTTCCCTTCTTTCTCCTGGCGCTGCCGCTGCTGGAAATCGCCGGTTTCGTCGTCGTCGGCCGCGAGGTCGGCGCGCTGGCGACGGTCGGCCTAGTGCTGGCCTCGAGCTTCGCCGGCGTGCTTTTGCTGCGCCACCAGGGTTTCGGCGTCATGACCCGTATCCGCACCGAGATGGCAGCCGGCCGCGACCCCAGCCGCCAGCTCGCCCATGGCGCCATGATCGTGGTCGCGGCGATCCTGCTGATCATCCCCGGTTTCATCACCGACATCATCGGCCTGCTGCTGTTCCTCCCGCCGCTGCGCGACCTTGCCTGGAACAGGCTGAAGGGCCGCATCGTCGTCGCCACCGATTTCTCCACCGGCGGCTTCCGCCGCCAGCGAGACAAGGTCATCGACCTCGAAGACGGCGACTATTCGCGCGAGGACGACCTGAAGCGCGGCCCGGACCACAATTCGCCATGGCGGCGTCTGAAGGACGACTGAGTGCCGCCCAGCTCCCGGCGTCGGCTCCGCCCCTCATTGCCCTGCCGGGCATTTCTCCCCGTATAGTGACGGGGAGAAAGGGCTGATTGCGGCGCTGGCGCTCAATCCCGCAACGCCGACGATTGGCGAAAGCGCCGATGACAGCACCCCTCTCCCCGTCACTATACGGGGAGAGGATGCCGGCAGGCAGGTGAGGGGCGGCGCTGCCTGCGGCGATGATCTTCCCGCTCACAAAGCGTCCGCGGCGATTGCCTTGAACTGCAAGGCGGCAAACCTTGTCTTGTCATGCCGGCCATGGTAGCGAACGCCCGATTTCAATTCGGTCAGCAACGCTGCCCAGGCAAAAGGATATAGGCTCATGGCCAGCAATGACGACGCGCCGGTCGGCGCCAACGGCAACGGCAACGGCAGCGCGACCCAGCCCTCGCTCAACGTGCTGGCCCAGTATGTCAAGGACCTGTCCTTCGAAAGCCCCGGCGCGCCGAACTCGCTGCGCGGCCGCGACAAGGCGCCCGGCATCGCCATCAACGTCAACGTCAATGCCAACCCGCTCTCCGAAAAGCAGTTCGACGTCAACCTGACGCTGAACGCCAAGGCCTCCTTCGACCAGGAAGTGCTGTTCAACGTCGAGCTGGTCTATGGCGGCGTCTTCGCCATTTCGGGCTTCCCGCAGGAGCACATGCTGCCGATCCTGTTCATCGAATGCCCGCGCCTTTTGTTCCCCTTCGCCCGCCAGATCATCGCCGAGGCGACCCGCAATGGCGGCTTCCCGCCGCTGATGCTCGACCCGATCGATTTCGCGCAGATGTTCCAGCAGAAGATCGCCGAAGACCAGGCCGCCTCGCAGACCAAGGTGAGCTGATCTCGGCTGACAGGGATCGCTTGAAGAACCCGGCCTCGTGCCGGGTTTTTTGTTGGCGTCATCCCCTTTGTCATCTCGGCAACGCTGGCGGGACAGCACCCCCCTCTGGCCTGCCGGCCATCTCCCCCCCAGGGGGGAGATCGGATGTCGTGTTTTGCCTTCGCCAATCTCCAACGTCTCAAAGTCGGCGGAGCGCCGAAGCTGCCAATCTCCCCCCTTGCGGGGGAGATGTCCGGCAGGACAGAGGGGGGTGTGAAGGAACTCGGCGGTCGGCCAATTCTGAACCACACCGCTCATCCCCTCTTGCGGAGCAGCGCACAACTCCTGCGGATTCCAGAACACTTCCCCACCTCCCCCCGCTTTATCATTCCCTCTCAGGCAATGGCGCCCCGGCTGATGCAGCCCCGGCCTCGGCGCGCCTGTTTTCGTGCATGCCGTCCCAAACCGCCGGGCACTTTTGGGCGGCAGGTACCAACAAAAGAGGGAACGACGATGAAATTCATGCTGACCGACCGCAAGCTCCACCCGCGCGCCAAATCCGTCGCCGACGATTTCAGGACGGGCGGCATCAGCCGCCGCGAATATCTGGCGCTGATGGCCGGGCTCGGCGTCAGCGCCGCCGGCGCCTTTGCCCTGGGCGGCATCGCCGCGACCCCGGCCCGCGCCGCCGAGCCCAAAAAGGGCGGCATTCTCCGCGTCGCCATGAACGTCAAGGGTTTCAAGGACCCGCGCACCTTCGACGGCGTCGAGATGTCCAACATCGCGCGCCACTGCAACGAATATCTGGTGCGCTGGAACACCGATTTCTCGTTCGAGCCCTGGCTGCTGGAAAAATGGGAGATGAGCGACGACGCCCGGACGCTGACGCTGCATGTGCGCAAGGGCATCACCTGGTCGAACGGCGATGCCTTCAACGCGGACGATGTCGTCCACAACCTCACCCGCTGGTGCGAGGCCGGCGTTGCCGGCAATTCGGTCGCCGCGCGCATGGGCGCTCTGGTCAACGCCGACACCAAGAAGGTGGTCGATGGCGGCATCGAGAAGGTCGACGACTTCACCATAAAACTCAATTTGCCGAAACCCGACATTTCGCTGATCGCCGGCATGGCCGACTATCCCGCGCTGATCATGCACCGCTCCTATGACGGCGACGGCGATCCCATGAAGGCGCTGGCGATCACCACCGGCCCCTGCGAGCTGGTC
Organism: Mesorhizobium sp. B2-1-8; assembly: GCF_006442545.2. Taxonomy (NCBI): domain Bacteria; kingdom Pseudomonadati; phylum Pseudomonadota; class Alphaproteobacteria; order Hyphomicrobiales; family Phyllobacteriaceae; genus Mesorhizobium; species Mesorhizobium sp. B2-1-8. The sequence continues at coordinate 893,354 of NZ_CP083952.1, read as the reverse complement.
AAATGGGACGCCGAGACCGGCGCGGAGGTCAAGCGCAAGGACAAGCCGTGGTGGAAGGGCGAGTTCTACCTCGATGGCATCCAGTGGATCGACTACGGCTCCGACCCCAACGCCATGCTGTCGGCGTTCGAATCCGGCGAGATCGACACCGACCACGAGACCGCTTCCGACGCCGTCTCGCAGACCGACAAGATGGGGCTGAAGAATTCCGAGATCGCCACCGGCTCGACCATCGTCGCCCGCTTCAATGTCGGCAACGCGCCCTATGACGACGTCAAGGTGCGCCGCGCCGCGCAGCTCGCCGTCGACAATTCGGCCGTGCTGAAGCTCGGCCTCGACGGCCGCGGCAAACCCGCCGACAACCACCATGTCGGCCCCATGCACCCCGAATACGCCGATATCGGCCCGGCCAAGCGCGATGTGGAGCAGGCCAGGAAACTGCTCGCCGAATCCGGCAAGGCGGACCACGAATACGAGCTGATCTCGGTCGACATCGAATGGCAGAAGAACACAGCCGACGCCATCGCGGCGCAAATCCGCGAGGCCGGCCTCAAGATCAAGCGCACCGTGCTGCCCGCCGCCACCTTCTGGAACGACTGGAGCAAGTTCCCCTACTCCTGCACCGAATGGCTCGGCCGCCCGCTCGGCGTCCAGGTGCTGGCGCTGGCGTACAAGTCCGGCGCCGCCTGGAACGAGAGCGCCTACGCCAACAAGGAGTTCGACGAACTGCTCGACAAGGCGCTGGCCATGCCCGACCCCAAGGCCCGCAAGGAGATCATGGCCAAGATCGAGCAGAATTTGCGCGACTCCGGCATCATCATCCAGCCCTACTGGCGCTCGGTCTACCGCACCTACCGCAAAGGCATCGAAGGCTGCGAACAGCACCAGGCGCTCGAACAGCATTTCGAGAAGGTCTGGATCGAAAGCTGAGGCGGGCGCGGCGCCAACCTTAGACGTCGCGCCGCCCCTCACTGTCCTGCCGGCGTCCGTCGCTCGAAAAGCCAAGCAGTTGGCTTTTCGTCCGCTATGCGGACCGCTCCTCAACTCCCCGTAGACGGGGCGAGAGTAGCTGGCCGCAACGCCGCGTATTTTCCGCAAACGCTGGCGATTGGCGAAAGCCGCCATGACAGCGTCCCTCGCCCCGTTTACGGGGAGAGGATGCCGGCAGGCAGGTGAGGGGCAGCGCCAACGCTGATTTTCCTGTCTCCGACGGGGATTGACCTCGACGTACCAGCTACCGCCCGGCCCTCACCCGCGTCTGGATCCAACGGGCGAAAGTCAGCACCGGGAGCCGCGGGATGCGGAGCGCCTTTGGTGCACCTATCGTTCGGGGAAGATGGCCGGCGCGATGCCGGTGAGACAATTGCCTGAGCCCCGCGCCGGCCACTAGCGACCTTATAAAGGTCCGCCGCCCGATTTATGTACCGGCCTCGCGCCGCGCGATCAACCGAGCCGGGCAGTTGGTACGAATTCGTACCGACCCTCGCGTGAGACTTCGGATAGGAATCGGCGACAGGCTGAAAAGGCGCCATTCAGCGCCAGCGCAGGCAGGCCAGCCGGCGGGGCGGGCCTTGAAGCGGAGGCTATCCGCAGGGGTGCGATATCGGACAGACTCCGGCCGTCACGGCCGAAAGCTTCTCGCGCTTGCTCAGCGTCGGCTTTGCATAGATCTTTTTCATGGATACCCCCTTAGCCCCCAATGGCCGAGGTTCAAAGGCGCCGGTATTTGCGCGATGTCAATGCGCACGTGCAGACCGGACGGTGAAGAGCGTTCTTCCTTCTCCCCTTGTGGGAGAAGGTGGATTGCCGCAAAGCGGCAAGACGGATGAGGGGTGTTCCAGCTTGGCGGCACCATCAAAAGCCGCACCAAATCGGCGCGAAACACGTCACCCTCTCACTCTGTACGCACCCCTCATCCGTCTCGGCGCTACGCGCCGATCCACCTTCTCCCACAAGGGGAGAAGGAAGAAGCGCCGCCCGGTCCCGCTCATCGCGCCGGCCTCATCAGCGTCCAGATCCAGCCGGCGAAGGTCGCCACCAGGAAGGGATAACCTGCCGCCGGCAGCGGCGCCGAGGTCGGCAGCAAGGGCGCGCCCCACAGCACCATGCCCACCGACACCAGGAACAGCAGGGCGGCGACGAGCGCGGTCAGCCGCATCCACGGCGCGAAAGTGTTCGGCGCGCTGATCATGACCAGAGCCGCCGCCCAGAGCGAGATGCCGCCGACATAGGAAGGCACGCTGGCCTGCAAGCCCGCCGCATTGCCGGCCAGAAGCAGGCTCTCGCCTGCCAGGAAGGTCAGGAACCCCGCGGCCACGCAATCATTGCCGAGGCGCTGGTATTTCATCGTCAGAAGTGCTGCGGCCACCACCAGCGCCACGCCATCGATCGCCCACAGCGTCTCGCGCAACGCATTGCTTGCCACGAAGGTGCCGGCAAGGCCGAAGATGCCGCCTATGGCGAGGCCGAGTGAGGCGGTGACGTCGAGGGTGATGCGCATGTGATGTTTCCCTAAGCCGTGCGGAGGATACTTCGCAGCCGAGCCTTTTCAAAGGTGCGGCACGACAATCAGAGCGAAACGCGATGTTCGGTTCGGGCGGTGTCGGACGAAAGCGCCCGGAACGCCAGTGCCTCGGCGGCAGCCGCGTCGACAAACAGCGCCTTGGTGCAAGGTGTTGCTCGACGCTCTTGCGAATTTGGATGGGCTGGATAAGGGAATAGAGAAGGAGAAAGCGGGCGAGGTAACGAGGAATTGCCCTATGGGATTCCTCGAGTTCGTCTAAATTCGACGACATTTGCTGACAGCTCCGAAAAGAACAAAGCCATCTTCGAATGATCCCCTACAGGGTATTCTATGAAATGGATGTTGTAGGTCTTTGCCAGTGCGCTCCTTACGGACGAATGCGGTAACTTCTGGACAAGTGCATAATGAGGGTTTCTCGATGGGGTCGATAAGTTATTAAACTCCAATATTAGCTGTATATCTGGGTCCGACAGAGAGTACCCTAGGAACAAGGTCGTATTAATAGTCAATACGGCAGACACAGTCTGAAAATAAGCGGGATATTTTCGCCGGGCCTCAAAGTATTGCAGTCTAGTCAGTATAATGTCATCTGGTTGAGTCACGCACCCATGAACCTTCAGAATCGATCGCTGTGGAGACCGAATATCATCAAGAGCATGACCTTGATTATATAGACACACGTTGTATGCGTCGGCGTTTTTTGACAGACCGGCCAGCGCCGTCTCAATGAGCTTGTCGTAGTTGGTTGTCAATATTACCTGAGGGTCAATTTCAATAATATGTCGATAAAGATCTTGAGGAGAGCTGAGCTTCAAAGAAAATGTGTCTACAAGCTTTTGCCGAAGGTCTGCGACAGGAACTTCATCCCAAATAATCTGCGCGGCATCCAGATAATTCTGAAACTTAAGCAGCTTACGCACCGCATCCTGCTCGACCTTCTTTGGTAATTTTTCCGATAGCGAGAATAGCAAATCAGTCCAGCTCGGGAATGTCTTGCCATCTGCATGTGCCGTGGCGATAGAAAAGCCGGCACCAAGAAATAAGACAGCGCGCCTTTCGGCAAACTCGCGGACCAGCGCTTCTGGCCAAATTCTAGCCATCGATGCCCTCAAGTATCTTCTTCGCTAGTCTGCTAATGATATCGGTGTATTCAGACGCTTGGAGAAACTGGCTCCCTACAAGGCCGTCCTTCGAGCGCAAGGCGATTATAGGGGCGTTTGATGATTGCGCTAGCGGGATGAGGCTATATAAGTTGGGAACGTCTCCCAGATGTAGTTTCGTAAGGTCCTTTTCCGGACTGAAATCAATCATATACTTTCTAACTTCGTCAGGTAAATCCTCAAGAATTCTCTCATATGCTTTGGTTGGTCGTCGCACCCCTTCCTTGGCCTTGGCGATGTATTGCTGCAAAGTGTAGCCCACATATCCATTGCGGACAGGGATCTCTTTTGGAACTTCATACCTTTCCAGGCTTCCAGGGTTCAATCTCTCAGACTGCTCAAGGCCGACCTCGTAGTATTTTATCCATCCCGCCATCCAGCTTGCGATATTGCGCAGGCCCAAAATGCTAAATGCATCTGCCCCCAACGGTGAAATGAAATGATTGCACGACAAAAGTATCGACCTGTTCAGTGCGCCCAAAGATGGGCTCACATCCACAAATACAAAATCAAAATCACTCTCGCATTTCTTGAGAAAAGTTCTAAGCCAATTTGATATTCGAAACCCGCCAGGCTTTCCACTTGGTAGCTCCGTCCAAGCAGCCGACAAGGCATCCTCCAGCAAGGAGAAACGAGGGTGCCCCGGAAGAAGAGATACTCCGAACCTATTCGTCTTTGACGATAGGAATTTGACGGATGGATTTACGGAAGCGTCTCCGTCAAGTATCGGCTGAACAACGTCAAGAATCGTATTTGTACGCAAGTTATATTTTGGCTCCGACTCCGGCCAATACATGTTTATTGTTTTTTCATCACCAAGAATAAACTGAGTGACATTGCACTGCGGATCAGCATCGACGACGAGTATCCGTTTTTTCATCTCGATAGCAAGATATGCGCAGATATTTCCCGTCAACGTCGTCTTTCCGACGCCGCCTTTATTATTGAAAAAGGAAATGACTTTCATATTGCGATTCCTGGTGCGTTCGGGGGCTAGGTGCAACTCAAACGTATTTCTCGACGCCCCGCAAGCTCTGCGACGTTCCAAACTAGATCACCCAGCACAATGCAGCAGCGGATAGCGTTTTCGGATTGATGCGAATCGCGATGCGTTCACCATTCTGGTCAAAGAATGGCCGCGATGGCTAAGAAAAAATTCAGGTGATGACTACCGCAACGGCTCAGTAACGGGCAGGCCCAATTCCAGCTTGAAAACGGTTAATTGGCAGAAACGTGGCGAGCAAACTGGTCATTTAATGGAGCGGTCTAGGGAACGTTCTTTAAGGTATCGCCAAGCCGGATGACAGAGAGTCCTGATGGCGAGTAACTCCACCGCGCAGCGTCAGCGCCGCGCTGGCGGGGGGCCCGCTGCCTCCGGCAACTCCCCCGCTTTCGAAGCCTGCCATCGATCCACCGGATCGATGTCTTGGCGCTACGCGCCAACCGGCTTCTCAATCGCCCATCTTCAGCGCCTGGATAAACGCCTCCTGCGGGATATCCACCTTCCCAAATTGCCGCATCCGCTTCTTGCCCTCTTTCTGCTTGTCCAAGAGCTTGCGCTTGCGCGACACGTCGCCGCCGTAGCACTTTGCCGTCACGTCCTTGCGCAGGGCCGAGATGGTTTCGCGGGCGATGACCTTGCCGCCGATGGCCGCCTGGATCGGGATCTTGAAGAGGTGATGCGGGATCAGCTCCTTCAGTTTCTCGCACATCTGCCGGCCGCGCTTTTCGGCCGCCGTGCGGTGCACCAGCATCGACAGCGCGTCGACGGGCTCCTCATTGACCAGGATCGACATCTTCACGAGGTCGCCCTCGCGGTAGTCGGTCAGGTGATAGTCGAACGAGGCGTAGCCTTTTGAGATCGACTTCAGCCGGTCGTAGAAATCGAAGACGACTTCGTTGAGCGGCAAATCGTAGGTCAGCATGGCGCGCTTGCCGACATAGGAGAGGTCGGCCTGGATGCCGCGCCGGTCCTGGCAGAGTTTCAGGATTCCGCCGAGATAATCGTCGGGGGTCAGGATGGTGGCGCGGATCCACGGCTCCTCGATGGCCGAGATTTTCACCACGTCGGGCATGTCGGCCGGGTTGTGCAGTTCCTTGACCGAGCCGTCATTGAGCAGCAGGCGGTAGACGACGCTCGGCGCGGTGGCGATCAGGTCGAGGTTGAACTCGCGCTCCAGCCGCTCCTGGATGATTTCGAGATGCAAGAGGCCCAGGAATCCGCAGCGATAGCCGAAGCCGAGCGCGGCACTGGTTTCCATCTCATAGGAGAAAGAAGCGTCGTTGAGGCGCAGCTTGCCGACGGCGGCGCGCAGATCCTCGAAATCGGCGGCGTCGACCGGGAACAGGCCGCAGAACACCACCGGCTGCGCCGGCTTGAAGCCGGGCAGGGCGTGCGCGGTCTGGCGCTTGTCCTCGGTGATGGTGTCGCCGACGCGGGTGTCGGCCACTTCCTTGATCGAGCCGGTGAAGAAACCGAACTCGCCGGGGCCGAGCTCCTCGACATTGATGCGGGCGGGCGTGAACACGCCGGTGCGCTCGACCAGGTATTTGGCGCCCGTGCCCATCATGCGGATGGTCTGGCCCTTCTTCAGCACGCCGTCGATGACGCGCACCAGCACGATGACGCCGAGATAGGCGTCGTACCAGCTGTCGACCAGCATCGCCTTCAGGGGGGCTGATGCGTCGCCCTCGCGCGGCGGCGGCAATTGGTGGACGATGGCTTCCAGCACGTCGGGAATGCCGAGGCCAGTCTTGGCCGAAATCAGCACGGCGCCCGAGGCGTCGATGCCGATCACCTCCTCGACCTGCTCGCGGATGCGCTCGGGCTCGGCGGCCGGCAGGTCGACCTTGTTCAGCACCACGACGATCTCGTGGTTGTTGTCGATCGCCTGGTAGACATTGGCCAGCGTCTGCGCCTCGACGCCTTGGCTTGCGTCGACGACCAGCAGCGAGCCCTCGCAGGCGGCGAGCGACCGCGACACTTCATAGGCGAAGTCGACATGGCCGGGCGTGTCGATGAGGTTGAGGATATAGTCCTCGCCATTGTTGGCGCGGTATTTCAGCCGCACCGTCTGCGCCTTGATGGTGATGCCGCGCTCGCGCTCGATGTCCATCGAGTCCAGCACCTGCTCCTTCATGTCGCGCAGCTCCAGCCCACCTGTCGACTGGATCAGGCGGTCGGCAAGCGTGGATTTGCCATGGTCGATATGGGCGACGATGGAAAAATTTCTGATGTGGTCGAGGGGCGTGCTCATGCCGCGCGCTTTAGCAGGGGCGGCAACCGGCGGCAAGGCTTGCGGCGCAAGGGCTGTCTTGCCGCTCACAAAGCGGTGACATCAGCCAAGAAACCGGGAAAACCGGCCCGCGGGCGAAGAATGCGTAAACTTTGATCGATCACATTAGACCTTGGTTTGCCGGCTGTGTGGTAAATGCACGGTCGCTAATGTCCGTTGGGGGTTTGGAAATGTTCAGGGTTTTGCGCGGCTTTGCCCGTTCCCGCAGCGGGTCGATGATGCCGCTCTTCCTGGTGATGCTGATGCCGCTGATCGCGGTTGTCGGCTTCTCGGTCGACTATACCAGCGCGGTGCAGACCAGGTCCAACCAGCAGCAGGCGCTGGATGCAGCGATCCTGGCGATCACCACCATGGATACCACGTCGACGCTGCCGCAGCGCCAGACGCTGCTGCAGGATTCCTTCATCGCCAACGGCGGACAGGGCACCGCGACGCTGACCAACTTCGTTGCGGGCACCACCGCCACCGCCACCACCGCGCAGGCCACGGCAAGTTTCGCCATGCCGACTGTTTTCATGAGCATCGCCAGGATCAATACCGTGCCGATCGCCGTGGGTGCGGCGGTCAGCAAGCCGCCGGCGCTGGTTGCGGCGACGTTCAAGGTCTCCGGCGTGTCGGGATACTGGAACAAGACGATGACCCTCTACGGCACGCAATTCGGCGCGACGGTGGCCAAGCCGCTGATGACGATCGACTACACCTATGGCCAGACCGGTGACCCGAAGGGCTATGGCACCACCAATGTCAACGTCCTCACCACCGATTCAAGCGGCAAGACCGTCACCACCCTGGTCCAGACGCAGGTCTGCACCGTCGGCAGCAAGGCGCCGAAGGGCGTGACGCTCAAGACCGATGCGAGCGGCACGAAATATTACTGTGTCGACACGATGTACCCGGCCAACAGCGCCGGCGCGGCGATCGACGTCAGCGCGATGGGCGGCCTCTATTTGCAGATGGATGTGCCGTCAGGCAACCCGAAAAAGCTGATGTCGAACGATCCGGCGACGTCCAACCGGCTCTATAGCGGGTTGAGCGCAACCAACCTGACCGAGACCGCCACCGGCCAGCCCGTCGACATCTTCGGCGTCGTCCCTTGCGGCGCGACAGCCTATCAGGCCTGGGAAGACGGCGGCAATCCGGTCCCGGCGCCGGTCAGCAACGCCGATTTCTTCTACAACGTCACCGGCAAATGCGACTTCAACAAGCGGCCCTCGGACACCGCGCTGACGCAGTGACGTAGACGCTTCTTCCTTCTCCCCTTGTGGGAGAAGGTGGTCTCGCGAAGCGAGGTCGGATGAGGGGTGTTCCAGGGAACACCGACGCCTCATTCCGCTGGAACACCCCTCAACCGTCTCGGCGCTGCGCGCCGATACCGCCCTGGACGAGTCACGGGCCTCGCCCGCCCTTCGGGCCCCACAAGGGGAGAAGGGAACGCGTGCCTTTGCCACCGGGGCTGTAGACGGACCGCAGCGTTCGACTAATCTCACGTCATGCCGCATCAACCCGTCCCTCCCGCCAAACGCAATTTTGCCCGCTCGCTTCGTCGTGCCATGACGGAGGCTGAAGGCAGGCTTTGGCAGGAGCTGCGCGACCGCAGGCTCGACGGGATAAAATTCCGGCGCCAGATGCCGTTTGGAAAATACGTCGCGGATTTCGTCTGCATCGAAGCCAGCCTGATCATCGAGATAGATGGCAGCCAGCACGCGGATTCGGATTCGGACCGCAGCCGTGACGCCGACCTGAAGGCGAGAGGCTTTCGCATCCTGCGCTTCTGGAATGACGACGTCCTGAGAGACATGAACGCCGTCTGCGACACGATCATCGCCTATATCAGGGACACGAGTCTGCAGCCTTGGCGTTAGCGTCGATTTTTCCTTCTCCCCTTGTGGGAGAAGGTGGATCGGCGCGTAGCGCCGAGACGGTTGAGGGGTGCGCCACAGAGTGCCGTCCTTGCCAAGCTGGAACACCCCTCATCCGACCTCGCTTCGCGAGGCCACCTTCTCCCACAAGGGGAGAAGGGAAGAAAGCGCAGGCGCCCCGATCACAAACCGGTGAGCGTTGTAACGAAGCTCGTCGTGGCGGCGAAGTGGGGACATGACGGGCGCATCGTGGCGCCGTCCCCACGGAGCACGCCGATGTCGCCAGTCCTATCAAGCAGGTTCCTCGCACTGTCCGGCCTCGCCGGGATGGCGCTCGCCGCCTCGCTCGCCAGCGCCGTCGCCCAGCCGCTCACCGTGGTGGAGCTGTTCACCAGCCAGGGCTGTTCGTCCTGCCCGCCGGCCAATGCCAACCTCATCAAGGTTAAGGACCGGCCGGGCGTGCTGGCGCTGTCGTTCAATGTCACGTACTGGGACTATCTCGGCTGGAAGGACACGTTCGGCAAGCAGGAATTCACCCAGCGCCAGGTTTCCTACGAGCCGCCGCTCGGCCATGACGGGCCGTTCACGCCGCAGGTGGTGGTCAACGGCCATGCCGATGTCGTCGGCGCCGCGCCCGGCCAGATCGAACATCTGATCGCCGCCACGGGCAAGACCGGCGGCCCGCCGCTGTCGCTCGCGGGCGGCAAGGTCTCGATCGGCGCCGGCTCGGCACCTGGCGGCAAGGCCGATGTCTGGCTGGTGCGCTACACCAAGGGTGTCGTCGAGGTGCCGGTGGCGCGCGGCGAAAACACCGGCCGCACCTTGCCGCACGCCAATGTCGTGCACGCACTGACAAAACTCGGCAGCTGGAGCGGCGAGGCCAAGACGCTCGATCTGCCGGCAGCCTCGGCTGGCCTCTGCACCGCCGTGCTGCTGCAGTCGCCCGGCGGCGGGCCGATCCTGGCCGCCGCCGCCAACTAATGCATGTCGCGCAAAAGTGACCTCGGTTTTGCGACGACGACATGCATCAAGCAACAATCACGTTCAGGCAAAAGACTTGCCGAGCAGAGATTTGCGCCGCCGCATGGGCGGCGGCGCAAGAGCCCGGCCGCCCAAAGGGCGTGCCACCAACCCCACAAGGAAACCGACCATGACCAATTTCTCCCGCCTGACGCTGCCGGCGCTCGCGCTTGCTCTCTGCTCGACGGCGCTGTTTGCCGGCGGCATCGCGCGCGCCGACGACGCCACCAATGCGATGAAGCCCGCTGCCAGCGCCATGGCGCCGGCCGCGGACGCCATGAAACCGGCAACCGATGCGATGAAGCCCGCCGATCCGATGGCCACCAACTCCATGAAGCCCGCCGCCGATGCCATGAAGCCTGCCACGGACGCGATGAAACCGGCAACGGATGCCACGGCCAATTGAGATTGGTCCGTGGCCTTCTGTCCCTGGCGGGCTCCCTGTCCAGCCGGGGACAGTTGCCGGAGCAATCCCGGGAAAGGCGTGAGGTCCGGGAGCACGCGAATGTGAGCTGCCGCCGCAACTCGCGCATCGCGCCACGGTAGCTGATCCAATAGACTGATCCCTATGCAACCCACGAGGAGTGCAACCATGACCAATATCGACAATCGTCCGACGGGCTTTGTCCGGGGCGGGCTCGCCGCACTCGCCCTTGCCGTCGCGGGCGCCGCCTTCTGGCTCACGCCCGCCATCTCCGCCGAGGATGCGGTGAAGATCCCGCCGCCGGCGATCGACGAAAAGGCGGCCCCAGGCAGCGAAAAGGCGATCTTCGCCGGCGGCTGCTTCTGGGGCGTGCAGGGCGTGTTCCAGCACGTCAAGGGCGTCAGCAAGGCGGTGTCCGGCTACACCGGCGGGTCAAAGGAGAACGCCGTCTACGAGACGGTCGGCACCGGCCGCACCGGCCATGCCGAATCCGTCGAGATCACCTATGATCCGTCCAAGGTGACCTATGGCCAGCTGCTGCAGGTCTATTTCTCGGTCGCCCACAACCCGACCCAGCTCAACTACCAGGGCCCGGACTCGGGCACCCAGTACCGCTCGACGATCTTCGCCGAAAACGACGCGCAGAAGAAGATCGCGCAGAGCTACATCGCCCAGCTCGATAAGGCCAAGGTGTTTTCCGAGCCCATCGTCACCACGCTGGAGACCGGCAAGACCTTCTACCCGGCCGAAAACTACCACCAGGATTTCCTGACGCTGAACCCGACCTACCCCTACATCGTCTACAACGACCTGCCCAAGGTGGCGAATTTGAAGGCGCTGTTCCCGTCGCTCTACAGCGAAAAGCCGGTGCTGGTGCTGTCGGCGAGCAATTGAGATGGCCCGCATTGAGCCTTCTCCCCGTTTACGGGGAGAAGGTGCCGGCAGGCGGATGAGGGGCGGCGCCGGCAGTTCGAAAGGCAGAGGCTACTCGCTTTGCTTGGCAAGTTCGTGCTGCCCCTCATTGGTCGTCGGTGAACTATCCGCAAGGCTTTGATCTGGTTTCCTAATCGGCGAGGAATGCGGGAATAGCGTTGCAACATTTGCGGTGTCTGGTTGCCGTTTTCTTGCAATTCGATTTGACGATTCCCTTGTGCGCCGATGCGTGATTCACTCGTTTTGGCGGGCGAATCGAGGGGACGGCGAATGTCCAGGCCACGCGAGAAGCGCGAGACGGGAGAGCAGGACCTGTTCCGCTCCAGGCTCGATCAGATCATCAACATGAAGCACGAGTTGGTGCGGCTGGCGCAGGCGATCGACTGGCCGGTGCTGGAGGAGCGTTTCGGCGCGGTCTATTCGGACGGTCCTGGCATGCCGCCCTTGCCGACGCGACTGATGGCGGGCCTTGCGATCCTGAAGCACACTTTCGACTTGTCGGACGAGGAGCTGTGCGCCCGCTGGGTGGAGAACCCCTACTTCCAGTATCTGTGCGGTGAAGAGTTCTTCCGCCACGAGCTCTCCTTCGAGCGCTCATCGATGACGCGCTGGCGCCAGCGCATGGGCGAGGAGCCGATCACGGCGCTCCTGCAAGAAAGCCTGGCGGTGGCGGTCAAGAGCGGAGCGATGAAGCCGGCCGATACGCGCCGGGTGATCGTCGACACGACCGTGCAGCCGAAGAACGTGATGTTCCCCACCGACGCCAAGCTCGTCAATCGCGCGCGCGAGCGGCTGGTGCGGCTGGCCAAGAAGGCGGGGCTCGATTTGCGCCAGACCTACGTGCGGGTCGGCAAGCTGGCGCTGATCAAGCACCAGCGCTACGCGCACGCCAAGCAGTTCAAGCGGGCCAACAAGGCGCTGCGCAAGCTCAAGACCTATCTCGGCCGCACCATTCGCGACATCTCCCGCCGGATCACCGGCCAAACGGACCTCGAGGCGAGCTTCAAGTGGCCGCTCTACCAGGCCTCGGCGGTTCTGGAGCAACGTCAGCGCCAGCGCGGCCGCAAAATCTACAGCCTGCACGCCCATGAGGTCGAGTGCATCGGCAAGGGCAAGGCGCATGCCCCTTACGAGTTCGGCGTCAAGGTCTCGATCGCCACGACGCTCGAACGCTCGAAGGGCGGCCAGTTCGCCCTGCACGCTAAGGCACTGCCCGGCAATCCCTATGACGGCCATACGCTCGCGACCGTTATCCCCGACATGGAAAAGACCATCGGCAACGAAATCGGCCGCATCCTCGCCGACGCCGGATATCGCGGCCACAACGCACCTGAAAGCCACAAGCTCAGGGTCTTCACCGCCGGCCAGAAGCGCCGCGTCACACCTGCCATCAAGCGTCAGATGCGCAGGCGATCGGCAGTCGAACCCGTCATCGGCCACATCAAGGCCGAGCACCGCATGGGCCGCAACTACCTCGCCGGCGAACAGGGCGACGCCATCAACGCCATCCTCGCCGCCGCCGGCTACAACTTCTCGCTCCTGATCAAATGGTTCAGGCTGCTTTTGTGGCTTCTCATCACAGCACTCCAAAGCCGCCCCAGATCCAGCGCAGCCTGACCCACTTCATTGTTCACGGACGACTCATTGTCCTGCCGGACATTTCTCCCCGTATAGTGACGGGGAGAAAGACGCTGTCATCCCACCCTCAATCGTAAGTCAGATCCGTCGCCTTGCCGCCGAACACGCGGTAGGCATAGAACGAATAGAAGATGATGATCGGCAGCACCACCACGGTGCCGGCCAGGATGATGGCCAGGCTTTCGGTCGCCGACGCCGCTTGCCAGATGGTCAGTCGATCAGGCACCACATAGGGATAGAACGACCAGGCAAGCCCGGCAAAGCCGAGCGCGAAGATGGCGGCCAGCGTCAGGAACGGCGTCAGCGAATGGCGGTCGTCGGGCCGCGGCAGATGGAAGGTCTGCCGCCACAGCCAGAGAAACAGCAGCGCCGACAGGATCGGCAGCGGCGACAGATAGAGCATCTGCGGCCAGCCGAACCATTTGGCGAAGATGCGCGGGCTGGCGAAGGGCGTCGCCAGCGACACCGCGGCCATGCCGAGCGCGGTCAGCACCAGCGCCGTGCGCAGCCAGAGCACCGCCTTCTTCTGCAGTTCGCCTTCGGTCTTGTAGATCACCCAGGCCGCGCCCATCGCCGCGTAGGCCGCCGCCAGGCAGAACGCCACCAGCACGCCGAACGCCATGCCGCCCGGCCCGATATCGAGGCCGAGCACATAGACGCCCAGCATGTAACCCTGCGCCAGCGAGGCGATGACCGAGCCGAGGAAGAAGATGCGGTTCCAGCGGTGCTTGCGGCCGGCCGGCACCTTGGCGCGGAAATCGAAGGCGACGCCGCGCAGGATCAGCCCGACCAGCAGCACGAACACCGGAATGTAGAGCGCGGTCAGGATGACGCCATGCGCCAGCGGAAAGGCGACCAGGAGCAGGCCGACGGCCAGCACGAGCCAGGTCTCGTTGGCGTCCCAGAATGGGCCGATCGCCGCGATCATCGTGTCCTGCTCGGTGTCCTCGGCGGCGGCGAACAGGATGCCGATGCCGAGGTCGAACCCGTCGAGAATGACATAGATCAGGATGGCGAGGCCCATCAGGCCGGCGAAGATGAGCGGCAGCAGGGTCGGCCAGTCGTAGGTCATGGGTATATCTCCCAGCCGCGATGTGTCGGGTGCACGGCCTTACCGCTTGAAGCGATCGTTTCAGATCGATTGTCGGAGTTGGCGCCGCCCCTCATCGCCCTGCCGGGCCCTTCTCCCCGTATAGTGACGGGGAGAAGGGGGCTGGCCGCAACGCCGGCGCCATCCAAGGAACGTTGGCGATTGGCGAAACCATAAGACATAGCGCCCCTCTCCCCGTCACTATACGGGGAGAGGATGCCGGCAGGCAGGTGAGGGGCGGCGCAAACCTGCAATGAAAACATGCTCACTCCCCCGCGGCCGGCTGCGACAGCGCTGCGTTGAGAACACCCGGCAGCGGCGAGGTGTCGCCATCCTTGGCCGCCTTCAGCGCCAGATGCACCAGCACGCCGAGATAGGCGATCAGCAAAAGCACATAGAGGAGGAGATAGATGACGAGCGTCAGCGCGACATGGCTGCCGGCCACCGGCCCGACGGCGTCGGCGGTCTTCAGCACGCCGGTCACCAGCCAGGGCTGGCGGCCGATCTCGGTCGTATACCAGCCGGCCAGCGTCGCCAGCCAGCCCGACAGCGCCATCGGCACCATCAGCAGCGCGAGCGGCCTGGGCAGCGAATGCCGGCGCTTGAGGAAGAAGGCGGCCGACCACGAGACGGCGAGCATCAAAAGCCCGGTGCCGACCATGATGCGGAAGCTCCAGAACAGTGGAAAGACCGGCGGATGGTTGCCCGGGAAATCGTTCAGCCCCGGCACCACGCCGTCGGCGCTGTGCCGCAGGATAACGCTGGCGCCGTCCGGAATCGTGACCTCGAATCTGTTTTCCTTGGCCGCCTCGTCGGGCAGCGCGAACAGCACCAGCGGCACGTTGGGGCCGGTGTTCCAGTTGGCCTCCATGGCGGCGATCTTCTGCGGCTGGTGTTCCAGCGTGTTCAGCCCATGCTGGTCGCCGGCCAGGATCTGGATCGGGATCAGGATGGCGGCCGTGAAGACGCCGGTGCGCAGCGCCTTCCACATCGATTCCGAACGGTCGCCCTTGAGGTAGCGCAGCGCCGACAGGCCGGCGATCAGGAACGACACGGTGAGCCCCGAGGCGAGCAGCATGTGCACCAGCCGGTAGGGCATGGAGGGGTTGAAGACGATGGCCCACCAGTCGACGGCGTGTGCCACGCCGTCGCGCATCTCGAAGCCGGCCGGCGTCTGCATCCAGGAATTGAGCGCGATGATCCAGAACGCCGACAGCGTGGTGCCGCCGGCGACCAGTACCGTCGCCAGCGTGTGGACGCGGTTGGAGACGCGGCGGAAGCCGAACAGCATGATGCCGAGGAACGCCGCCTCGAGGAAGAAGGCGGTGAGGATCTCGTAGGCGAGCAGCGGCCCCGCGATGTTGCCGACATGCTGCATGTAGCCCGGCCAGTTGGTGCCGAACTGGAAGCTCATGGTGACGCCCGACACGACGCCCATGGCGAAGGACAGCGCGAACACCTTCACCCAGGTGAAATAGGCGCGCATCCAGGCGGAATCATTGGTCGCATTGTAGCGCAGCTTGAAGAACAGCAGCACCCAGCCAAGGGCAATGGTGATCGTCGGAAACAGGATATGAAACGAGATATTCGCGCCGAACTGCATGCGCGAGAGAATAAGCGAGTCCATGGCGGGCTCCGGCTGCGTATTATGTATTTCGACGCAATTCCCTAGGGAAAGCGTTATGCGCTTTTCCCGGGAAAACCGCTTCACACTTTTCCTGGAATTGCTCCAATATTGGCGAAGGATAGGCCCGAAGCGGGATCAGGTCAAAGCGGCGTCCCGCCGCGAGGCTGAACGCCACAGGACAATTTTGCCGGTTGCAAGCGACGCATTTCCGGCCAGCCCCGGGCTTCGATGTCCAGAACTGGCAGCAAGGCATTGACTTGCGGTTGCACTGGGCGACAACAGGCCTATATCAAGTCACCTCTTTCAGGCAGCCGTTTTCAACCATGCCGTCCATTCTGTCCATTTCCGGGGTCTCCAAGACCTACGCCACCGGCTTCACCGCGCTCAAGGAAGTCAGTCTCGACATAGAGCGCGGCGAGATCTTCGCCCTGCTCGGTCCCAACGGCGCCGGCAAGACGACGCTGATCTCGATCGTCTGCGGCATCGTCAACCGCTCGTCGGGCACCGTCACCGTCGACGGCCACGACATCAACAAGGACTATCGTGCTGCGCGCAGCCTGATCGGGCTGGTGCCACAGGAACTCACCATCGATGCCTTCGAGACCGTGTGGGCAACCGTCAACTACAGCCGCGGCCTGTTCGGCAGGCCGGCCAATCCGGCCTTTGTCGAGAAGGTGCTGCGCGATCTGTCGCTGTGGGACAAGAAGGACTCCAAGGCGATCACGCTGTCGGGCGGCATGAAGCGGCGGCTGATGATCGCCAAGGCGCTGTCGCATGAGCCGCGCGTCCTGTTCCTCGACGAGCCGACCGCCGGCGTCGACGTCGAACTGCGCCAGGACATGTGGGCGATGGTGCGCCGGCTGCGCGAGGACGGCGTCACCATCATCCTCACCACGCACTACATCGAGGAAGCCGAGGCGATGGCCGACCGCGTCGGCGTCATCAATCGCGGCGAGATTATCCTGGTCGAGGACAAGGCCGAACTGATGCTCAAGCTCGGCCGCAAGCAGATGTCGCTGGAGCTGCGCGCCCCGCTCGGCAGCGTGCCCGATGGGCTCTCGAACTACGCGCTCGAACTGTCGCCGGACGGCAACCAGCTCACCTACACCTATGACAACCAGAGCGACCGGCCGGGCGTCGCCTCGCTGATCCGCGATCTCGAGGCGGCCGGCATCCAGTTCCGCGATCTCGACACCAAGAACAGCTCGCTCGAAGAGATCTTCGTCAATCTTCTGAGGCAAGAGCCATGAATCCGCGCGCAGCCATGAATCTACGTGCAGTGTGGGCGATCTACCGGGTCGAGATGGCGCGTGCGTTCCGCACCGTGCTGCAGAGCATCATCTCGCCGGTCATCTCGACATCGCTCTATTTCGTCGTCTTCGGCTCGGCCATCGGCTCGCGCATCACCGAGATCGACGGCATCAGCTACGGCGCCTTCATCGTGCCGGGACTGATCATGCTGTCGCTCCTGACGCAGTCGATCTCCAACGCCTCCTTCGCCATCTACTTCCCGAAATTCGTCGGCTCGATCTACGAGCTCCTGTCGGCGCCGGTCTCCTATCTGGAGATCGTCATCGCCTATGTCGGGGGTGCGGCCACCAAGTCGATCATCCTCGGCCTGATCATCCTGGCGACCGCCTCGCTGTTCGTGCCGCTGCACATCGAGCATCCGTTCTGGATGCTCGCCTTCCTGATCCTGACGGCGGTGACCTTCAGCCTGTTCGGCTTCATCATCGGCATCTGGGCGAAAAGCTTCGAGCAGCTGCAGTTGGTGCCGCTGCTGATCGTCACCCCGCTGACCTTCCTCGGCGGCAGCTTCTATTCGATCCATATGCTGCCCGGCATCTGGAAGACGATCACGCTGTTCAACCCGGTGGTCTACCTGATCAGCGGATTCCGCTGGAGTTTCTACGGCAAGGCCGACGTCTCGGTCGGCATCAGCCTAGGCATGACGCTGGTATTTCTGGCGGTCTGCATCGCGATCGTCGCCTGGATCTTCCGGACCGGCTACCGGCTGCGCAACTGATCGGGTGAAGGCGATCTGAGCCGCAGCCGACATTTGCTGAAATTCAGGTCAGGCCGGCCTCACCCGAATATCGCCGGATCTCAAATCGCCTTGACCAGCCGCAGCAATCCCAGCATCTCGATGTAGGTCCCCTCGCGAAAGGCGATGTAGACCGGCTCCTCGACGCCGTGGAAGCGGCGCTTGAACGCCGCCTGGCCCTGCAGGTTGAACCTGCGGCGGTTGACCCAGGGCGAGTCGTAGGCGCGCTGGAAGGTGTTGCGCCAGAAGTCGCTTTCGGCAAATCCGCTCGGGCCGACATCGACGAGCGGCGACAGGCCGAGCGTCACCACCGAAGCGCCTTCCTCGCGAAAGCGGTCGACGGCGAATTTGGTCAGGCCGATCTCGGCATGCGGCGAGGCATCGATATGCTTGCGCTTGAAGGCGGTGGTGTAGCCGATCACCTTGCCGTCGGCGAACATCGGATCGAAATCGAGCAGCGCGACCAGGCCGCCATCGGGACCGTGCAGTACGAAACGGCGCATGTCCGTGCCGAGCTGATCGTAAAACGGACGGTTGAGGAAACCCATCTCCCATCGCTTGACGATGCGGTCGCCGCGCCAGTTTTGGGAGAGCCGGGAGATCTCGTCGAGGTGGATCGTGCGCTTGTCCTCCTCGAACGAAAAGCCTTTCTTCAGCAGCCAGCGCTCGGAATAACGCACCGTCTCGTTGCGCTTGCCGGAAAAATCATGCTCGGGCAGCGGCAGGCAGGTATCGATGCCCAGCCGGTTGACCTTGTAGCCGAGGCCGGCAAGGACCTGGGCGGTCTGTTCGCCGATCTGCACGAACCATGGGCCGCCGGCACTCTCGACGAAGCGTCTGATATAATCGGGCCGCTGCGCCGGCGCCGCCACCGGATCGCCGAGCGCGAAATGATGCTTCATCTTGGTGCCGAAGGCGATGTAGCCGTCGGCGTCGCCAAAATAGGAAAGCTTGGGCTGCACGGCGGTGGAATAGGCGAGCGAGAAGTCGCCATGGCGGCGCACCAGCGCCAGCCGTTCGACATGCGTCAGCGCCCGGCGCTCGACCTTGGGCGAGGCACCCTCGAGGATGTTGTCGAAATAGATCCGCAAGGAGGGCATGGTCGAGATTCCGCGTGCCGTTTGTGGCGCGACGTGTCCGCCGACACACAAGACGCGCCACGGCGCCTTGATTTTTCGCGGGCAGCCGAAATCGGCTGTCGGTTTCGAATGCCCGCGTCCGTGACGAGATCCCCCAGCCCCCGGGACCTCGAATCAATCACTTTGCCGCGACCTGATTATCGCCGATGCCGCCGATATGCCATATAGGGTGGATGTATTCGGACAGAAGCGGGTAATCCGCTCAATGTCGTTGTTTTGGCCGCGATGCCGCGCCCTGTTTCCACCCGGGCGGCGGAATGCTCCGGAAGCGAGACCGCGCCTCGGCGCGGGGTCATCGAAGATCGGCATCGATTTGCCGTTCGGCGCGATCAAACGGTTACAGCGACCTGCGAGCCTTCGGGGTTGCCGCAAGGGCGAATGGGATTCGAGAGTGAATGGCTGAAACGACACCCCAGACGATGATGGAGCAGGTGGTGGCGGTCGAGCCGGCGATCGTCATTGGCGCCGGCGCCGCCGGGCTGGTTGTCGCGCACGCCTTGATGAAGGCGGGCGTGGCGACGGCGATCCTGGAGAAGGAAAGCCGGCTGGCCGAGCCCTGGCGCCGGCGCCACGAACAGCTGCACCTCAACACCCACCGCGATCTCTCGGCGCTGCCCGGCCTTGCCTATCCCAAGGGTACCCCCGCCTTTCCGCACCGGGATGTCGTCATCCGCCATATGAGCGATTTCCATGAGGCGAACCGTTTGCCGGTGGAGTTTGGCGTCTCCGTCGAGGCCATCACGTCCGGGGGCGACCATTGGATCGTGCGCACCAGCGCCGGCTTGCGCCTGGCGCGTCATGTCGTTGTCGCCACCGGCCGCGACAGGGAACCCTTCACGCCGCAATGGAAGGGCATGCAGGCGTTCGCGGGCCGGATCATCCATTCGGCGGATTTCGGCGACGCCCAGGCCTATGCGGGCAAGAAGGTGCTGGTTGTCGGCGCCGGCAATTCGGGCTTCGACGCCCTCAATCATCTGGCGGGCATCGATACCGCCGCTGTCTGGCTGTCGGCCCGCAACGGCCCCGCTCTTTTGCCCAAGCGCGTCGGCAAGATCGCCGTGCACCGCCTCTCGCCGCTCATGGCGCGCCTGCCGCTGCGCGTCGCCGATGCGGTCATGGCGGTGACGCAGCGCCTGGTTTTCGGCGATCTCACCAAATTCGGCTTGCCGCCCGCGCCCGCCGGCGGCGCCAGCCGCCTGACCTCGGACTATACCGCGATCGCCGCCGACGATGGCGCCGTCGATGCCATCAAATCGGGCAGGATCGTGGTGGTGCCGGGGATACGGGAGTTCACCCGCGATGGCGTCATCCTGGCCAATGGCAGCCTGATCGCTCCCGACATCGTCATTGCCGCGACGGGCTACCGCACCGGGCTGGAGCGCATGGTCGGCGATCTCGGCGTCCTCGACGAGAAGGGCGTTCCGCTCTTCAACGGCGGCCAGGCCGATCCGAAACTGCCCGGCCTGTGGTTCACCGGCATGCGGCCGAGCATCCGCGGCTGCTTCGCCAATGCCGCCATTTTGGCCAGGGCGATAGCTGGGCGGATCGCCGGTCCCGGCCATCCGGGCACCTCACGCTGATTTCGGCTCCAGTAGTCGGAACCGACAGCCTCGGTCGGCATCTCCTCGTCGGCCTTGCCGGCATTGTTGAGGGCAAGCGAGGGTGAGAGCCAATTCACGCGCCAATCTTTCCCGAGGCTTGAATACAATACCGCACATAAAAAGAGGGGCCTCGGATCCCCGAAGCCCCTCCCGCTTTGTCTCGCCCGACGTCAGACGGCGATCTTGCCGCCGCCCTGTTTGGTGATCGCCACGACCGCCGGCCGCACCGGCATGTCGGGCTTGAAGTCGGGCCAGCGGGTCGACGGGTCCTCGTAATAGGAGGGCCGGCCAAACGCTTCCCAGTCCTCGCCACCGTCGCCCGGATGCTGGACGGCGACGAAGGCGGTCCGATCGTCCGGCGCGAACAGCGGGCCGCACATCTCGGCGCCGATCGGCACCCGGAAGAACAGTTTCGAGGTCGCCCGCGCCGGTCCTTCCGTGTCCACCGCCCACAGGCCGTCGGTGCGGCCGGTGGCCTTGGGGCCTTGGCCGTCGGTGGCGACCCACAGGCGCCCGGCCGAATCGACCGCGCAATTGTCGGGCATGCCGAACCAGCCATTGGCCGTCGTCGCGGTGGAGAAGGTGGCGCCGACATCGGCCACGGACGGGTCGCCGCATTTCAGCAGCACTTCCCACTTGCCCTTGGTGGCGGCGAAATCGCCGCCGTCCTCGACGATCTCGATGATATGGCCGAAGGCATTCCCGGCGCGCGGGTTGGCGGCGTCGACCTGATCGGCCTTGCGCTTGGAATTGTTGGTCAGCATGACATAGACCTTGCCGTTGCCGGCATTGGGCTGGATGTCCTCGGGCCGGTCCATCTTGGTGGCGCCAAGCAGGTCGGCGGCGCGGCGCGTCTCGATCAGCACGTCGGCCTGGCCGGCAAAACCGTTTTCCGCCGTCAGCGGACCCTGGCCGAACACGATCGGCATCCATTCGACCGAGCCGTCCTCGGCGAATTTGGCGACATGCAGCGTGCCGTCGTCGAGCAGGTCCTTGTTGGCCGCGCGGTCGCCGGCGTTGAACATGCCCTTGGTGACGAATTTGTAGACATAGTCGAAGCGCTCGTCGTCACCGAGATAGAAGACGACGCGGCCGTCCTTGGCGACGATCGATTCGGCGCCCTCATGCTTGAAGCGACCCATGGCGGTGCGCTTGCGCGGCACCGAATTAGGGTCGTTGACGTCGACCTCGACGATCCAGCCGAAGCGGTTGGGCTCGTTCGGTTCCTTGGCGAGATTGAAGCGGTCGTAATGCGCGCCCCATTCATAGGCGCCTTCCGGGATGCCGAGGCGCTTGTAGTTGGCGGCTTCCTTGTGGCCTTCCGGCAGCTCGCCGGAAAAATAGCCATGAATGTTCTCCTCGGCCATCACATAGGTGCCGCAGGGCGTGACGCCGCCGGCGCAGTTGTTGATCGTGCCGAAGACCTTCGTTCCCGACGGATCGGCATTGGTCTTGACGCGGTCATGGCCGGCGACCGGGCCGGACAGCGCCATCTCGGTGCTGGAGGTGATGCGGCGGTTGAGCTTGCCGTCGCGCACCACCTGCCACTTGCCGCCGTCCTTGCGGATCTCGACGATGGTGCCGCCATGGGCGGCCATCTCGACATCGACCTGCTCCTTCGAGAGCGGCGCCACCTCGGCCGACTTCTTGCCGTCCTTCTCGACGATCTTGACGAGGCCCGGGAACATCAGATGCGGGTTGGTGTATTCGTGGTTGACGACCAGCAGGCCGTGTTCGGCCGAACCGTCGATCGGGATATAGCCGACATAGTCGTTGTTGTAGCCGAACTGCCTTGCCTGGGCTTGCGCCGACTGCCTGGTCGGGTCGAATTCCGGCGAATCGGCAAACAGCGGATCGCCCCAGCGCAACAACACGTCGGCGTCGTAGCCCGGCGCGACATGATGCTTGTCGTCGATGCCGGCCTCCAGCTCGTCGAATTTGAAGGCGGAGCCGTCCGCGGCGCGGGCATCGCCGGCGGCGATCATGGCCAGCGGGCTGACAGTGGCGGCGATCGCCGAGACGGCAAGTGAACCTTTGAGGAAGCCACGGCGCGAAAAACGTGCGGCGATGATCTCGCCCATCGTGCGGTTTTCGCTGGGATTGTTGGCCTGGCCTTCGTTTTCCTCGAGCAGGCTGGTGCGGAATCGGGCGTCGGGGGTGCGATGTTCGGTCATGGGAGCCTCTGGCTTGGAGTGCTGGAGCTTGTTGCCTGTTCGACGCCTTACAGTCGGCTGATCACATTTTCGTGACAGGATATCGGCACTGCCGCTCCCTCACGATACCGTTTTTCATGCCGGGTCTGGGACTTTGGTCCAACCTTGCGCCTGCAAAGGTCCTGAGAGAGAAACGCAACGGTCGGAGGTCGCTTCCGGTCCCCACGTCTTTCGGCGATGTTGGTTGCACTGCAACGTTGGGGTGGGCGCGCCGGCTCAATCGACGGAGATCAGTATGCACGGATCGATCACGGCCCGTTGTTGCCGTCTGGCTCTGAGATCGGCGGCGCTTCTGGCGCTGACCGTCGCCCCCTATGGAGTTGTCTTCCATGGTTTCGTGCCCGGAATCGATGCCGCGACCGCACATGCCGACAAGGGCGGCAATGGTGGCGGCAACGGCGGTGGTAACGGCAACGGCGGCAGCGGCGGCAACAGTGGGAATAGTGGGAATAGCGGGAACAGTAACGGGAATAGCGGCGGCGGCAACAACGGAAAAGGCAAGGGGCAGGGCGACAACAACTCCAGCCATGTCAACGCCACGACCGGCGACAAGGTCGACGTGGACGGCAGCAAGATTTCAGTTCAGCACCCCGACGGCATGACGGAAACCATCGAGAACGGCCGTTTCAGGATGAAGGATGGGCTGGGCCGCACGATCATCGACCGCCGGGCCACACCGGCCGATGTCAGCCGTCTCAAGGGCCTGTGAATTTCGGCCCTGCGAATTTCGGCCTTGTGAAGCTGGTCAACAGGCAACGACCAGTTTCACACGTCACCTCCGCCGCCCCCCGGCGGAGGTGACCTCCTTTTGCGCGGCGTAGCGCTTTTCCTGGCGGAATGCGTAAAAACAAGAGCTGGAGCGACTCGGCGATCAAACGCTGAACCGCCCTATGAGAAGTCCCGCTCGCGGTCGCGAAACTCGCGCATCATGAGGGCTGCTTCAGTGCGGTTTCGCACGTTGAGTTTCGACAGCACCCCCGTCATGTGGTGCTTGACGGTCTTCTCCTGCAGCTCCAGGCGCAAGGCGACTTCCTTGTTGCTCAGCCCCTCCGCCACCAGCCGCAGGATTTCGGTCTGACGGCCGGTGAGTTGCCGCAGCCGGTCCGCCACGCCGTTGGCAGGCTGCAGGGACTGCACATCGGAAAGCAGCCGGGCCGACAACATCGGCGAAAGATAGCTTTCGCCAGCCGCCACGTTGCGCAGGATATCGGCGAGCGAGCGCGACCCGACGCCTTTGAGGACATAGCCGCGCACCCCCGCGTTCAGGGCCTTGGTCACATCGGCATTGGCCTCTGAAACAGTCAACAGGACGATCTTTTGGGCGGGATGGTCGGCAAGGATGTTTGCAACCGCGGCCAGGCCGCCGCCTGGCATCGAAATGTCGAGCAGCAAGATGTCGGGCTGCACGGTCGAGGCGATGCGTTCCGCGTCCTGCGCGGTCGCACCTTCCCCGGCCATCTCGAAGCCTCCGATCTCCGACAGGCTGCGCGTCACGCCTTCGCGGAACAGCGGATGGTCGTCGACAATGGCGATGCGGATTGCGCCCATCATGCTTGCTCCTCAACCGAAAGACGGATCACCAGCTTCGTGCCTTTCGGCCCGCTCAGGGTTTCGAACTGTCCGCCAATGCTTTCGACTCGCTCCCTGAGGCCGGCCAACCCCAACCCCTCGGCCCGCGCCGGATCGAAGCCCGGCCCGCCATCCGACACTTCAACGAAAAGCCTGCCATCTTTCATTCCTGCACGCACCGCCTGATCCTTGCCCCGCCCGTGGCGGTAGGCATTGTTCAGCCCCTCCTGCACGAAGCGATAGATGCTGATCTTCTCAGAAGCGCCGGGCTCGGGCAAATGTCCGGGCAGCGTCAGCTTCACCGACGTGCCGGTACGGTGCTCATGTTCCTCGATGGCCAGCCGCAACACATCCGCCGCCGCCGCCGTTTCTATCTGCGGCAGCACCAGGCCGTTGCAGATGCCGCGTATCTCGCGCATCGCGTCCTCCAGCGTCTTGCGGATCATGGCGACCTCGGTCGAGCGACCTTCGCTGCCATGGCCGTCGCCGGTAAACACAGGACTGTCCATGCGCAGCGCCGCCAGGGCCACGAGCTGGGCAGGGCCGTCATGCAGGTCGGCGCCGATCCGCCGCAGGTATCTTTCGTTGAGTGCGGTGGCGCGCCGCGACGCCCGCTGCACGCGTTGCCGCAAGGCGCTGTTCTGCGTCACCAGGCCTTGCAGCTCCGACACCTGCCGGCGCAGCGCCCCGCGCTGGTCATCGATGGTGCGGCTGGCGCGCAGGACGATGCCCGACAGAAGCAGGAATGCGGTCAAGGTGGCGCCGGCCACGACCAGCCAGCTCGACCGCAGGGCGGAAGCCAGCGTGGCTTTGAAATCGGTCGCGACCTCATAGAATTCGGTGACGGCGACCACGTCGCCGGACCAGGGTTCGCGCACCGGATTGTAAATCTCGAGCAACGGCACGCCCGAGCCCCGCACCTTGTCTTCGTTTTCGTCGAACGTATCGAATTGGGCAACGACACTGCCCTGGAAGGCGGAACGCAGATTTTTGTTCAGGCCGAAGCGGCGGCCGATCAATTCCGTGTCCTTCGCGTAGAGCACCGTGCCGTCGCGGCGCCAGAGCCTGAACGATGCCAGGCGTTTGCCGAGCGCGCCCTGGCCGAGCGTCTCGTCGAGCGCCTGTTTGACGGATTCGCTGAGCTCCTCGTTCTTGCGCAGGTCGGGCAGCAGCGGCGCAATCACGCTGTCGACATAAAGCGCCGTCGTGGCGGCCGAATTGCGTGTGACGCCGTCCCGGATCTGCGTCGTCACCCAAGTCCCTACGACCAACATGACGACAAGGAGCCCAAAGCCGCCGGCAACGACGAATTGCAGGGCAAGGGAAAGCTCGCTCCAGCGCCGCGTCAATTTCTGAAGAATACGAATCATGGACCCCTGACCGCCCTTCTATCGACATGCCGGGCGATTCCAGCACATTGAGCTTCAGTCTCGCCCTTGCCAAGACCCTCCTTGGAGCGACGTTGCTTGACGTCTCGGCGCGCTTCGGAAACAAGGTCCGCGATATCAGGCGAAAGCCGCTTCGAGGGGGACGAGACATTGAGTTTTTCGGGATTGCTGCAGCTTGGCTTTTCGACGGTGATCTTCCTGCTGGCAGCGACCGCCGCCAAGCAATGGGGCCTGGCGCCGAGCCTGGGCAAGATCCTGCTGACGCTGGCGCTCTATTCGCTGGGCAATTTGATCATGCTGCGGCTGATCCGCGAGTTCGGCATGTCGGTGTCGTTCAGCCTCTCGGCGGTGATCCAGCTGGTCTCGGTCAACGTGGTGGCGCTGGTGTTCTTCGGCGAGCGCGTCAACGCGCTGCAGGCGGCCGGCATCGCACTGGCGATCGCCGCCGTGGCGCTGATCACGCTCGGGCCCTATCTGCAAGGGCGATGATATGACGACCGAGGTACCGGCCCGATGAAAGACAACGCAGGCACTCTGTTCAACCGGATCGAATTCCCGGTGCTGCTCGCCGGCCTGGTCATCGCCGGCGGGCTGTGGGGCTTCGTGGAACTCATGGAGGTAGCACGCGCCACCGCCCCGCATGGTTTCGACACCGAGATACTTCTCGCCTTCCGCCAGCCGGGCCAGCCCGGCGTTCCCATCGGCCCATCATGGCTGGAAGGGGCGATGCGCGACATCACCAGCCTTGGCAGTACCAGCGTGCTGGCGCTGGTCACCACGGCGACGATCATCTATCTGCTCTTGATCCGCAGGCGTGGAACCGCGCTTCTCATCCTCGTCGCCGTGGCTGGTGGCGAGGTGCTGTCGAGCCTGCTGAAAGTCGGCGTCGACCGGCCGCGCCCGGAACTGGTTTCGCATCTGGTCAACGCGACCTCGCTTTCCTTCCCGAGCGGCCATGCCATGCTGTCGGCGGTGACCTATCTCACGCTCGGTTCGCTGGCGGCGCGCTTCCTGCCGGGCCGGACGACCAAGGTCTACGTCTTGTTCCTGGCGGTGCTCACGACGGTGCTGGTCGGCGTCAGCCGCATCTATCTCGGCGTCCACTGGCCGTCCGATGTGCTGGCGGGCTGGTGTGCCGGTTTCGCCTGGGCGATGCTATGCTGGTTGGTGGCGCGGCTTCTGCAACGGCGCCAGGCGGTGAGCGACGACGCCTGACCCCGCCGTCAGATCAATCTGTTGATGAGATGCCCGCCACAGCCCGCCAGCGCCAAAACCATCGACAGCAAGCCTGCCGATGTCATCAAGGTCTTGAAAACGTTCAACCGCGTTACCCCTGCCCCGGAAGGGCAGCACCCTAGCTTGAAATCCTCGGGAAGTATCGAAGAAAAATGGACAATCTGGCGAAGACGCTTACGTCTGAAACCCTTATAATGATGCTTGAAACATCACAATGAAGGTATTATACGTTATATCAGCAGACTCAGACATGGGTTCCGGCCGATGATCACTGCCGCGCAGATGCGTGCCGCAAGGGCCTTGGCCGGCATCGACCAGAAGACGCTCGCCGAGCGCGCCGGCGTTTCGCTTCCAACCATCCAGCGCATGGAAGCGAGCGATGGCGTGGTCCGGGGCGTGGTCGATACGCTGATGAAGGTCATCCAGGCGCTCGACGAGGCAGGGGTGGAACTGATCGGCGAGAACCAGGCCAGCGAGCGAGGCGGCAGGGGCGTGCGCCTCAAGCCCGCCGTGTCGCCGGATCCCAGGGCTGAGCCGGCATAAGTCGCGACGGCGACCGCCGACAGTCCTGCCGACGATCCCGCCGCCTTTGCAGGTGCGGAAGGCAGTCCATGGATCAAGCGCGTCAGACAGTGCATCAAGCGGCCCACCAGCCGGTGAAGCCGACATTTTCCGAACTGTTCACGCCGAAGCTGGTGACAGTCTGGCGGGAGGGTTACCACCTGCCGCAATTCAAGGCGGACTTCATGTCCGGCCTGACCGTAGCCATCGTCGCGCTGCCGCTGTCGATGGCAATCGCGATCGCGTCGGGCGTGACGCCGGAACGCGGCCTCTACACCTCCATCGTCGGCGGCTTCATCATCTCGGCCTTGGGCGGCAGCCGCTTCCAGATCGGCGGCCCGGCCGGCGCCTTCATCGTGCTGGTGGCGGCAACGGTTGCGCGGGTTGGCGTCGACGGCCTGCTGCTGGCGACGATGATGGCGGGCGTCTTCCTGCTTGCGATCGGGTACCTCCGCCTCGGCACCTACATCAAATTCATTCCCTATCCGGTCACCGTCGGCTTCACCGCCGGCATTGCCGTCATCATCTTCTCCGGCCAGATCGTCGAACTGTTCGGGCTGATCCTGCCGGGCAAGGAGCCCGGACCGTTCGTGCCCAAGCTGATCGCGCTTGGCGAAGCGGCCGGCACGATCAACCCCGCCGCGACCCTGGTGGCGGTGCTGACCATCGCAACCATCGTTTTCCTGAAGCGGTGGCGGCCGAAATGGCCTTCCATGCTGATCGCCATCGGGCTTGCCTCGCTCGTCGTGGCGCTGTTTGCACTGCCGGCCGAGACGATCGGCACGCGCTATGGCGGCATCCCGCGAAGCCTGCAATGGCCTGGCCTGCCCCCGGTCAGCTTCGGCAGGATGCTCGACGTCCTGCCCGACGCCATCGCCTTCGCGCTGCTCGGCGCCATCGAATCGCTGCTGTCGGCCGTTGTAGCCGACGGCATGACGGGCCGGCGGCACCGCTCGAATTGCGAGCTGGTGGCGCAAGGCTTCGCCAACATCGCGTCCGCCCTGTTCGGCGGCGTCTGCGCCACCGGCACCATCGCCCGCACCGCCACCAATGTGCGGGCCGGCGCACACGGCCCGGTTTCGGGCATCGTCCATTCGGCCATCCTGCTGGTGCTGATGCTGGTGGCGGCGCCACTCGCCAGCTACATCCCGCTCTCGGCCCTTGCCGGCGTGCTGGCGGTGGTCTGCTGGAACATGTTCGAGAAACAGGCTTTCGTCACGCTGCTCAGGGCATCGCGCGGCGATGCGCTGGTGCTGTTGGCGACCTTCCTGATCGTCGTCTTCCGCGACCTGACCGAAGGCATCGTCGTCGGCTTCGCGCTCGGCTCGATCCTGTTCATCGATCGCATGGCGAAGTCCGTCGCCGTCGAGGCGGATCTGGCGCAGGACGATGTCGCCGACAGCGGCGCCGGCGGCTATGATTCCAGCGAGGCCGCTGACGCCGACACCGTCGTCTATCGCATCTCGGGCGCCTTCTTCTTCGGTGCCGCCTCCACCGTCGGCAGCGTGCTCGACCGCATCGCCGACCAGCGCCGCAACTTCATCCTCGACTGTTCGGCCGTGCCGCTTTTTGATTCGACGGCGGCCAATGTCATCGAAAGCGCGGCCCGCAAGGCGAGGCGCGCCGGCGTGCGCTTCATCATTTCGGGCGCCTCGCCGCGGACACGGCGCATGCTGATCAACCACGGCGTCAAGCGGCCGCTGGTGACCTATGCCGCTTCGATCCGCGATGCGCGCGCGCAGCTGGCGGGAGAACAGGAGGCGGAGCAGCCGTCCCTCAACGGTTGAGCGATCCCGGGCCGCTGACGAAAGGACTTGCCTTCAGGTAAAATCGCAGCAGGCGTTCGGCATCCTTCGAAATGCCGATCCTGATGCTCTGCCCGATTTCAGCGGGGACGTGGTCTTCGTGTGCGAGCCATAGCGGGCCTTCCCGGCAAAGGTCGATCCCGTCGAGCGATCGATCGATCCGCAATGCCGCGGCCAGCCTTCCCGGCCCGCGCGCCAGGTCGCGCAGGCGCTCGACGCCACGGTTCAGCCGCATGATAGCGATGCCTTCCAGCGGCTCCAGCGCCCGGATCAGCACGCCGGTTCCCCTGCCTTGCGTCTCGCTCGAAACGTTCAGCATGAACGAGATGCCGTAGGCGAGATAGACATAGGCGTGCCCGCGCTCGAGAAACAACGACCGGTTGCGCGGCGTCATTCCCCGAAAGCCGTGCCCGGCGGCATCGCCGACGACATAGGCCTCGGTCTCGACGATGCGGCCGCTGACCCTGCCTTCGGGCAAGTCGCGCACCACCAGCTTGCCGATGAGATCGCGGGCGAGGGCGGCCGTATCGTCCGGCAGGTCGTCCCGCGCGAGCGGCGGATGATTGTCGCTGTGGCTCACGGCATCCATGGGGCCGCTCTGATCTCGCGGTCGTCCATGGCACACCTCCCTGACCATCACCGTGGATGGACCGTCCTACCACGGCCCATCCACGGCTGTCAGCGAAGGTCGCACGGGTCGGCCCCGCGGCGGCGATTCTCAATCGATCTTCAGCGCCGCCACCTCGCCCTCGTTCATCAGTGGTACATAGAGGATCGACTTGCCGTCGGTGCCGATGTCGGCGCTGCCCGGCTTGAAATGCGCCACCGCTTCCGGCGTGCCGCCGGTCCTGTATCGGTAGAGCGTGCCGGTCATGTAGGCGGTGGCATAGATGGTGTCGCCAATGGCGACGATGCCGTCGAGGTCGGCGAACCTTTGGGCGCCCGCCAGCGGCGTTACCGTCTTGCTGGCGAGGTCTACCGACAGCAGCCCGCCCGGCTCGGCGGTGCTGAAATCGGCCTTGATGCCCTTGCCCCATGAGGCCACGATCAGCCTGCCGCCATCGGCGAAGACGCCGTTCGGCGAGGCAAGCAGCGGGTCCTTGACGAACAGATCCGGCCTTTCGCCGTCGATGCGGTAGATCGTGTCGGCCAACATGTCGGTGACATAGACCTTGCCGGACCGGTCCGATGTCATGTCGTTCAGGAAGACCGCGTTCGGCACAACGATGCTGGTGACGAGCTTGCCGCTGGCGAGGTCGACGACGCGGACCTTGGTGATGTCGGCGACATAGAGCTTGCCGCCCGATATCGCCATGCCCTTGGGCGCGTCCATGCCGTCGGTCCAGTGCTGGGTTACGATCTTGCCGTCGAGGGACAGCACGCTGAGATAACCATTGCCGTCGGCGTCGCCCGGATTGCCGACGATGTTGGAAACGATGATGCGGTCGTTGGCGGCGTCGAACAACGCCGATTCCGGCTGTTCGAGGCCCGTTGCGCGCCAGAGCTCGCCGGCCTGGGCGGGAGCGGCGATGCCGATGGCGGCGATAAAGGCAGAGGTGATGAGGCGTTTCATGTCCGGTCTCCTTTGATGATGGCGGAGACCTAGGGTTCTCGATACTTTTCGGAAAGAGTATTTGGCGTTAGTATCGAATGTCGATACGAAACCGACCGCAAGAGGTGCATCCCATGAATGGTTTGATCTTCGAGGCGTTGAAGCGGACGCTGAAGGCGAAGGGGGTCACCTATCGCGGCCTCGCCGAGCGCATGGGGGTTTCCGAGCCGACGGTGAAGCGCATCTTCCATGAGAAGAACTGCAAGCTCGACCGGCTGGTGGAGATCTGCGCCGCCGCCGGCGTCGAGCTGGAAAACGTGTTCGGCTCGATGAACCGGGGGCCGGGGCCTGTCAACCACATCGCGCCCGAGATCGAGCGCCGGCTCGCCGGCCGGCCGGCACTGCTGTTCGTCTTCGTCATGCTGTCGGAAAAATTCACGCCGGAAGGCATCATGCGCTCGCAGGGCCTGAGCGAAGCCTCGATGTTCCTCTATCTGCGCGACCTCGAGGAACTCGGCCTGATCACGCTCGGTCGTGGCCTTTCGGCGAAATTGCTGGTCGAAACGCCTATCCAGTGGAATTTCGAGGGGCCGCTCAGGCCGCTGTTCGAGATGACCAACAAGAATTTCATCGGCTGGGCGATCACCCATATCGAGCGGGAGGCGACCTTCGTCAGCTTCTCCAGGCGGATGCGGCCGGAGACGGCGGAGATGGTGCGGCGCGAGGCCGAGGAGCTGGCCGACCGCGCGAAGCTGCTGGCCCATCACGACCAGCACACCACGCCCGAGGACGGGTTGGTCGGCTACAAATGGACGTTCGCCTTCGGCGCCACGCCGTTCGAGGCGATCATGCCGATCGGCCCGCATCCGCGCGACGCCGGGGCGTTCGATCGGCCCGCCGCTCCAGCAAAGGGACGCCGCCCGTTACCGGCCTGATACAGAAAAACGAAATCACATTCATGATATAGTTCGCTCACTGATTTGTCAGATTGTAGAAGGCGGGTTTGCCGAATGCGTGACACGTCCCCGTGAAATCGAAGTGATCCTATGTCGACCGCGCCAACACTTGAACTTCGCCGCTATTCGCGCCTGAAAAATTTGCGGGCGCGTGCAGAACGCCAGGGTGCTGCATTACAGTTCTGGGCGCGTACGGCATCGCTCGCCGTGATCTCCTGCTTCTTTTCATTGACCAGCCGCTGGGATGCTTCGCTGCTCTTCGTGCTGGCGGGCCTCGTGCTGTTCCAGCTCATCGGCCTGATCCAGTTTCTCTTTGCTCGCCGTCGCACGGCGCGATGGTGGATCGGTTACCTCGCCGGTACGCTGGACATCATTCTGTTGACCGTTCTGCTGATAACGCCCAACCCGTTTTCCCTGGAGGTCGCGCCGGCCGCGATGCAACTGCGCGAGGGCAGCTTTAAATACCTGCTGATTTTCGTATGCCTTGGCGCTCTGACCCTTTCAACACGATTGGCACTCTATCTCGGCGCGCTCGCGGCCCTGACATGGGCGATCGGGGTGGGATGGGTGATTTCTCATCCGGGAACCGTAATTCCGGCGACGAACCTCTATTCGCTGCCAATGACAGAGCGACTGAACCTCTATCTCAACGCCAATTTCGTCGATACATTTGCGCAGGCGACCAACGTGTTGGTTGTGCTGATTATCGGCGCGATCATGGCGCTGGTCGTCTTTCGTTCCCGACATCTGTCGGAGGACTACGTCAAGGCAGAGCGCGCCCGCGCCAATCTCGCCCGGCATTTTTCGCCCAATGTCGTCGACCAGCTCGCCACCGATGACGAGCCCTTCGGCCCGGTCCGCCGGCAGGATATCGCGGTGCTGTTTGCCGACATCGTCGGCTTCACACACTATTCCGAGGATCATCCGGCCGAAGCAGTGTTCGAACTTCTGCGTCAGTTCCACCGTCGCATGGAACAAGTCGTTTTCGACCACCATGGCACCGTCGATAACTATATCGGCGATTGCATCATGGCGACATTCGGGGTTCCGCAAGCCAGCCATGACGACGCGACTCGGGCCATCCAATGCGCTGAAGCGATGGTCGCCGCTCTCGAAGACTGGAATGTACAGCGGGTGTCCAGGGGATACCCGCCGCTGGACGTTCGGATCGGTGCACAATATGGCGCAGTGGTCATCGGCGCGGTCGGCAGCGAGCGCAATCTGTCCTTCGCGGTGGTGGGCGACACCGTCAACGTCGCCAGCCGTTTGCAGTCGCTCTGCCGTGAGCTTCAGGTGAATATTTGCTTTGGGTCACGACTGATTGAGGCCGCGAAGGCGGAATCGCCCACGACACCGTTGAATGCGCGCGATCATGGACCGATGAGCATCCGCGGCCGGGACGAACCGGTCCATGTCTGGGTCGAACACAGAGCCGAAAACCAGGGTTCTATTGCGGTTCCGGCGTGACATAGGCCGCCATGTGAAACGCCTGCACCTCGGCGGATAGCGGTAGGCCGCGTGTCCTGACCTAGGCCGAAAGCCATCACGTGTCCGTCGCGGTTGCGCCAGCCTTTGCGGCTGCGGCGTCTGTGCTTGCCTTGTCGTCCCAGACCATTTGCCGGTAGTCGAAACCATATTCCAGCGTCGGCTTGACGATGCGGAAAAACGGCGACAGGTCGAAATCGCGCGGCGTGTAGAGCGAGTGGTGACGAATGTGCAGGATTTCCTTGCGCATATAGGTCGACTGTGCCGAGGCGCGGCCGGGCGCGTGGGTAATGTCGGGCAGGATCGGATAGCGGATCTGGCCGTAAGCCTCGGCGATCAGCGTCGAGCAGATCGCCCGGGTCGGGTTGCCGGAGCCGAAGGCCAGCATGCGGCGGCGCCAGCGCACCGGTACCGGCGGCGCCGGCAGGAAATAGCGCAGCATGTCGAAGATGTTCTTGAGATCGTATTTCAGGCCGAGCTTGCCGATCATGAAGGCAACGACCTTGTCACGGTCTTCGGGTGTCAGGCCGCTCGCCCGGCAGATGCGGGTGTTGTAGCTCCGGTACCGCGACAGCGGCACGGCGACACAGCCTCTGCCGAGCGTAACCTCGATCAGGCGCCGCCGTTCCGAGCCGTCGTCCGGTTCGGCCAATGCGTCGCCGACATAGAAGGCCGCGTGCGACCACGTCGACTGGGTCAGGTATTTGATCGCCGCCGAGATTTTCTGGTTGCCCTCGATCAGCAGGATGTCGCCCGGCTCCAGCGTGCGGCGCAGTGTTTCGGCGTCGGAAGGCGTGTAGGGCTCGTAACCCGATGATTCTTCCTGCAGCCGGCCGGCAAGCCAGCGGCCTATGCGGTCTAGGAGCGTGTCGGCGGGCTGGGTCATGACTACGCGTGACTAGCACGAGGTGGCGGGAACGGGAGGCACTGGCGCATCAGCCCACCGTCGCGTTCGCGTCTTCCTGCGCCGCGCCGGCAAGATCGTCGCGGGCCTTGCGGGCAAGCATCTTCGTCGAGCGCTTCGGGCTGTCGCCGAACAGTTCGGCCGCCTCGGCAAGGCACGCCTTCTTCAGGCCCTTTTCCGAGCGCTTGAGCAGCTTGCCGAGAAGTTTCGTATCCTCGGGCGGCCCAAGCGGCTCGCTGTCCGCCTCGAGCAGCGCACGCATGACGAACACGTCATGCAGTTCGCCGAGCCGTTCGCCCAGTTCATCGACGGCCTTGCGCCGCGCCTTGATCGGCGTCGGCCACAGCCTGCCAAGCAGCGACAGGTGCATGCCATGCGTCTTGGCCGCCTTGCGCAGGTCGTGGAAATCGTTGGCCTCGCCGTGTGCGCCTGCCTTGTCGAGCGCCTTCCTGGCACGGCGCAAGGTGGCGCGCGCGCCTTCGGCGAGCACGTCGGCGGCCTGTTCCGGCTGGTCGGGCAGGACAAGGGATTCGATGCGCTTCATGCCGTCTTCGCAGGCCGCGGTGGCCGCTCCGATCGCGGCCTGCAGCCCGGCGCCCTCATGCAAATCGTGCTGGCGGGCGATGAGCCTGTCGCGCACGGTATCGAGCCCGCCATCGGCGCTTTCCTTCGCGAAACTCGCAGCCAGCCGGTCGATGGTTTCGATCAGCGCCGTCGCCTCACGCGGGCCGGCAAGCAGCGCCGCCACATTGCGATAGCATTGGTTTTCCGTGGCGCAGAATGTTTCGTCTCCGGAACGAACGAGCCGCAGCAAGGCACGCGCGCTCTTCAGCCGCTTGCGGCATTTGTGCAGCCCCTGGTCCGGCCGTGTGCGCGCCGCATCCAGATGCAGCAGGGCCTTGCCGATTTCCTCGGCAAGGATGCGTCTGACCTCGCCGGTCAGCGGCATGCGCGGGTCTATGCGAAAGCTCATGCGGCGATCTCCGGTATCCCCCCGAGGGCGAGCGACGCGTTGTAGAACTTCTGATCGCCGGTGACTTCACGGCCGAGCCAGTCCGGCAGCATTTCGTCCGGAACGTCTTCCGGAGTCTCGAGTTCGGCCACCACAAGTCCCGCCAGTGCGCCACCAAAGACATCGACTTCATAGAGATAGCCGCGATGCCTAACATGGTGACGTGTCTTGTCGATGACACGTCCGATGGCGAAGTCCAGCATTTCCACGCCTCCTCAAGCGGGATCGGATATTCGAATTCGTCGCGCTCGCGCGCGCTGCTGCCGAATTTGAGCGTCAGTTTGGCCGAGGCTCCGTCACTGATGCGGATGCGGACGGTTCGTCCGGGTGCCATGGCGAGATAGAACTGGAGAATGCGGATATCCGCTTCCACCAGATCTCGCCATGCGGTGCTGGAGACCAGGAACTTGCGCTCGATTTCCTTGCCCATGGCCACGCACTAAAGCGGTTGCCGCGCGCGATGGCAAGACGGCGCCGCGCACAAGTTGACTTTAATCAATCGATTGATTAAAGTCTTGCCCATGACCAAATTGCCGAACGCCAAGACGCCCCGCCGCGCGGCATCGCCGGCTGAGCTGACGCGTGCCGCGCTCGTCCGGGCGGCGCTGAAACTGTTCGGGCGGCAAGGATTCGACGGCACCTCGACGCGAGAGATCGCGGCCGAGGCGGGGGCCAATATCGGCTCGATCGCCTATCATTTCGGCGGCAAGGAAGGTCTTCGCACCGCTGCCGCCGACTTTATCGTCGAGACCATTGAGGCGGTCGCCGGCCAGGCGCTCGGCAATGGACAGGCCGCGACGGCAAGCGACCCGGAGGCGGCGCGGGCGCAGCTCTTCGCGGCCCTGGAGCGGATGGTCGGCTTTGTCGTTGCCAGCCCGCAGGCCGGAGAGATCGTGCAGTTCGTGCTGCGTGAGCTGTCGCATCCGACGGCGGCGCTCGACCGCATCTATGAAGGCGTCTTCGAGCCGACGCATCGCCGGCTGTGCCTGATCTGGGAGCAGGCCACCGGCGAGCCGGCCGAAAGCGAACGGACCCGGCTCACCGTGTTCACGCTGATCGGCCAGGTCATCTATTTCCGCATCGGCCGCGAGGCGGTGATGCGCCGCATGGGCTGGCACGACATCGGTGCCGCAGAGGCCGCCAAGGTGGTGGAGGTCACCACGGACAACCTCGGCGCCATACTGGCCGCCCGAAAGGCGGCAGGGATGAAGGGATCGGGACAATGAGCTTTCTGTGTTCGCTGCCGCTCGCCGCCCAACTGTTTGGTGCCTGCGCGCCGGCGGCACCGCTCGCCGTCGGTTATGTCGAGGGCGATTACGTGCTCCTTGCGCCGATCGAGGTGGCGCAGGTCGAGACGGTGATGGTCAAGCGCGGCGACCGCGTCACGCCGGGAGCCATTGTGGTGACACTCGAAAACGCCGACGCCAAGATCGCGGTGGCGCAAGCGCAGGCGGCCCTCGCCCAGGCGCAGGCGCAACTTGCCGACCTGCAGGTCGGCAAGCGGCCGGAAGAAATCGCAGCGCTCAGAGCCCAGGTCGACATGGCCAAGGCGCAGGCCGACGACGCCAAGCGCAAATACGACCGCGCCGCCGATCTGTTCAAGCGCGGTACCGGCACCCAAGCGGACTATGACACCGCCTCGGCGACGCTGGAAACCGCCAACGCCCAGGTCGGCCAGGCGCAGGCCAATCTCGCCGTCGGTGGCCTGCCGGCGCGGACCGAGACGATCAAGGCCGCCGACAACCAGGTCAAGCAGGCGCGGGCGGAGCTGGAACAGGCGCAATGGCGCCTGTCCAAGCGCACCCTCGCCGCCCCTTCGCCCGGCCGGGTCAACGACGTCATCCGCAATCCCGGCGACACGGCGGGTCCGACCGCGCCTGTCATCTCGGTGCTTCCCGACGGCGCCGTGAAGCTCAGCGTC
Organism: Mesorhizobium sp. B2-1-8; assembly: GCF_006442545.2. NCBI lineage: Bacteria > Pseudomonadati > Pseudomonadota > Alphaproteobacteria > Hyphomicrobiales > Phyllobacteriaceae > Mesorhizobium > Mesorhizobium sp. B2-1-8. The sequence goes on along the minus strand of NZ_CP083952.1, from coordinate 856,397 downwards.
TACATACCGGAGACGGCCTTCTCCTCGGTCAAGGTTGGCAGCCTGCTCAGCGTCCATTGCGACGGCTGCGGCCCGGACGTGAAGGCGCGCGTCAGCTATATCTCGCCCGATCCCGAATTCACCCCGCCGGTGATCTACTCCTTGGAAAACCGGCAGAAGCTGGTCTACCTCGTCGAGGCGCGGCCGGAGGGCGATGCAGGCCCGCTGCAGCCCGGCCAGATCGTCGATGTCGATCTCGCGGATATGGGAAAATGAACGCCATCGACGTTCACGGCTTGGTCAAGCGCTTCGGCGACAAGACTGTCGTCGACCACGTGACCATGTCGGTCGCCGAGGGCGAGATCGTCGGCTTCCTCGGCCCCAACGGCTCGGGCAAGACCACCACCATCCGCATCATGTGCGGCCTGCTGACACCGGACGAAGGCGAAGGCACGGTGCTGGGCTTCAACATCCGCACCGACAGTCTCAGGATCAAGCGCGAAGTCGGCTACATGACGCAGAAATTCTCGTTCTACGAGGATCTGACGATCGGCGAAAACCTCGAATTCGTGGCGCGACTCTACCGGCTGAAGCCGGTCGAGGAGTATGTCGCCGGGACATTGGAGGATCTTGGCCTGGCGACGCGCCGCAACCAGCTGGCCGGCACCTTGTCCGGCGGCTGGAAGCAGCGGCTGGCGCTGGCCGCCTGCATCATGCACAAGCCGAAACTGCTTCTGCTCGACGAGCCGACGGCCGGCGTCGATCCGAAGGCGCGGCGCGAGTTCTGGGACGAGATCCATCGCCTGGCCAGCGGCGGGCTCACCGTGCTGGTCTCCACCCATTACATGGACGAGGCCGAGCGCTGCCACCGCATCAGCTACATCTCCTATGGCAAGATGCTGGCCACCGGCACCGTCGCCGAGGTGGTGAAGAATGCGGGCCTGACCACGTTCGTGCTGCAGGGTCCGCGGCTCGACGAGGTGGCGCAAGCGCTGCAAGGCCGCCCCGGCGTCGATCAGGTGGCGCCGTTCGGCGCCACGCTGCATGTCGTCGGTTCCGACCGCAAGAAGCTCGAGGCTGCCCTTGCCGATGTCGAGAAAGAGCACAAGGGCGTGACCGTGAAGCCCGGCGAAACCAGCCTGGAGGACGTCTTCATCCAGTTCATGTCGGGATCGAAGGACAACATGGCATGAACAGCGTCTTTTCCTTCGCCAGGCTCGGCGCCCTGCTGATCAAGGAATTCATCCAGATGCGGCGCGACCGCATCACCTTCGCCATGATGCTGGGCGTGCCGCTGATCCAGCTCGTGCTGTTCGGCTACGCCATCAACAACGACCCGAAAAGCCTGCCGGCGGCACTGGTGGCGACCAGCAGCGATCCCTACACCCGTGCCATGGTCTCGGCGCTGCAGACCACCGGCTATTACCGCTTCGATCATGTCGCGCGGAGCGCCGACGAGGCCGAGTTCCTGATGGCGCGGGGCGACGTCGCCTTCGTCGTCACCATCCCCGCCGACTTCGCCCGGCGTGTCGAGCGCGGCGACAAGCCGCAGATCCTGATCGAGGCCGACGCCACCGATCCGGCGGTCGCCAGTGGCGCCATCTCCACGCTCGGCACCATCGCCGGCCAGGCGCTGCTGAGAGCGCAGGGCATGCAGGAAGCCGCCGCCGAGGCCGCCAGGGGACAGCTCGATGTCGTCGTCCACCGGCGCTACAATCCCGAAGGCATCTCGCAATACAACATCGTGCCCGGCCTGCTCGGCGTCATCCTGCAGATGACCATGGTGATGATGACCTCGATCGCGCTGACGCGCGAGACCGAGCGCGGCACGATGGAGAACCTCTTGGCGATGCCGTCGAGCCCGCTGGAGATCATGATGGGCAAGGTGCTGCCCTACCTGGCGGTCGGGGCGGTGCAGGTGGTGGTGGTGCTGGCGGCGTCGAAGCTTCTGTTCGCCATCCCGTTCACCGGCTCGATGACGCTGCTTCTGTCGGCGGTGCTGGTGTTCGTGCTGTCGCTGGTGCTGCTCGGCTACACGATCTCGACCATCGCGCGCACGCAGATGCAGGCGCTTCAGCTCACCTTCTTCTTCTTCCTGCCCTCGATCATGCTGTCTGGCTTCATGTTCCCCTATCGCGGCATGCCGGACTGGGCACAGACCTTCGGCGAGATTTTTCCGCTGACGCATTTCCTGCGCATCACCCGCGCGGTGATGCTCAAGGGCGCCCAACTGCCGGCGGTGGCGACCGAGATCGGCTGGCTGGTGGTCTTCGTCGCGCTGTTCGCCGGCGTGGCGCTGGTGCGCTTCAGGCGCACGCTGGACTGACGAGGTCCTCGCCAAGCCCGCCGCCCTACGCCGCCATAATCCCGGCATAGGTGGCGAAATCGACATTGCCGCCGGACAGCACCACGGCGACGCATTTGCCCGACAGCTCGATCTCGCCCGATGACAGCGCCGCGAGCGCGACGCAGCCGCCGGGCTCGACCACCAGCTTCAGGTAGGCCATGGCGTCGCGCATCGCCTGTGCGGTCGCCTTGTCGGAGACCGCGATGGCGCCGGTGAGGTTGCGGCGGTTGATCTCGAAGGTGATGACGCCCGGCTCGGCGGTCAGGATCGCGTCGCAGATCGAACTGTGGCCCGGCTCGTTCGAAACCCTGGCGCCCGCCGCCAGCGAGCGGCGCGTGTCGTCGAAATGCTCGGGCTCGACCGCCCAGATCGCGGTGCCGGGCGAGGCATCCTTGACCGCGACGGAAATGCCGCTGGTCAGGCCGCCGCCGCCACAGGGGACGACGACCGCGTTGAGCGATACACCCAGCGCCCGCGCCTGCTTGACCAGCTCCAGTCCGATCGTGCCCTGTCCGGCGATGATGGCCGGATCGTCGAAGGGCGGCACCAGCGCCATGCCCTTGTCGAGATAGGGGCGAACCACCGTCATGCGGTCGTCCTTGAAACGGTCGAAGGGCACCACCTCGGCGCCCATCTTGCGGACATTGGCGATCTTCATGTCAGGCGCATCCGCCGGCATGGCGATGACCGCCTTGACGCCGAACATGGCGGCGGAAGCCGCCACGCCTTGCGCATGGTTGCCCGAGGAAAAGGCGACGACGCCACGGGAGCGCTCCGCCTCGCTCAGCGAGGACAGCTTGTTGTAGGCGCCGCGGAACTTGAACGAGCCGGTGCGCTGCAGCGTCTCCGGCTTGAACAGGATGCGGCCGCCGAAGCGCCGGTTCAGCTCCTGCGATTCGATGAGCGGTGTCTCGACGATCAGGCCCGAAAGGCGCGCGGCGGCGGCGTGGATGTCGGCGATGCCGGGAGGGGTGGTCATGGCGATCCTGTGGCGATGCGATCCGGCCATGGTGCACGGAAAGGCTCTCGCGATGCCAACGAAAAGATGTGACCGGGACAAATTTAGCGATTGTGATCAAGATACAAATGTAGCCAGCGATGCCGGCGGGACAGCGCCCCCCTCTGCCCTGCCGGGCATCTCCCCCTCGAGGGGGGAGATTGGCAGCTCCGATCGCGGCACTTTTTTCCGGCGTTGAAAATTGGCGAAAGCCGTCGTGACATCCGATCTCCCCCCTTGAGGGGGAGATGGCCGGCAGGCCAGAGGGGGGCGCTGTCCCGCCAGCGTATCGCAATTCAACCCAACAACGTCCGCTGCCTTTTTGTCCCGCCCAGCTTGCGCCAGCTGTTGAACCGATGCGTGGCGGCGGCGAACGAGATCTTCATCTGCTGGGCCACCGAATAGCGCGACTTGCCTTCGTCGAACATGCGGTAGCAGCACTCGACGCCTTCCTCGGTCAGCTTGCCGTCCGGCGCCTTGTTGTGCGGGTTGGCGGGGTCGAATTTCTCGACCTGTTGCTCGACCAGGCCTTTCAGGCGTTGCAGGTCGGCCTCGATGCTGGCGATGAGATCGAGGACCGGTTTCGGGTCATAGGCGTGCGGAGGCTTCTTGGCCGTCATCAGCTCGTTCCTTTCATGGCTTGGTCCGATATATAGGTGAACATTCACTGCTAATGAAGAGCGATGCCCTGAACCGGGGCTTCAACTATTCTTGACCACGGCCAAGCGGGCGATTGACCATGCACGCCGTAAACCCTAGTTTAGAACAATTCTAAACTAGGGTGATTTCCTCATGCTTTCCCGTGTTTTCGGCTTCGGCCGCCGCCCCTTCGAATCGCTTTCCGAAAAGGAAATCCTGGCGCTGGCCATATCGTCGGAGGAAGATGATGGGCGCATCTACCGGGCCTACGCGGACGGACTGGCCGAGAGTTTCCCGCAATCGGCCAAACTGTTCGAGGCGATGGCCGAGGAGGAAGACGGCCATCGCGACTCACTGATCGAACTCTTTCGCAAGCGTTTCGGCGAGCGCATTCCGTTGATCCGCCGTGAACATGTGAAGGGCTACTATGAGCGCAAGCCGGACTGGCTGGTGCGGCCGCTCGGCATCGAGGCCGTGCGCCGCCAGGCCGAGGCGATGGAGCGGCAGGCCTACCTGTTCTATGTCGAGGCCGCCAAGCGCACCACCGATGCCTCGACACGAAAACTGCTCAATGATCTGGCGTTGGTCGAACAAGGCCACGAGACGCTTGCGCAGCGCCTCGAGCACAAGCATGTGCCGGGTGACGTGAAGGATGAAGAGGCCGCCGCCGAGCAGCGCCAGTTCATCCTCACCTATGTGCAGCCGGGCTTGGCCGGATTGATGGATGGATCGGTGTCGACGCTGGCGCCGATCTTCGCCGCCGCCTTCGCCACGCATGACACCTGGCAGACGCTTCTGGTCGGCCTCGCCGCCTCGATCGGCGCCGGCATCTCGATGGGCTTCACCGAAGTCGCCTCCGACGATGGCAAGCTGTCCGGGCGCGGATCACCGATCAAGCGCGGCCTGACCGTCGGGGTCATGACGGCGTCGGGTGGGCTTGGCCACGCATTGCCCTATCTCATCCCGCATTTCTGGACGGCGACCGGCGTCGCCGCCGTGGTGGTGTTCTTCGAATTGTGGGCCATCGCATTCGTCCAGAACCGCTACATGCAGACCCCGTTCCTGCGCGCCGCCTTCCAGGTGGTTCTGGGCGGCGCCCTGGTGTTCGCGGCGGGTGTGCTGATCGGGAATGCTTAGACAAAGTGGCGAAGGACAGCGCTGCCCCTCATTGTCCTGCCGGACATTTCTCCCCGTATAGAGACGGGGAGAAAGGGCAGCTTCTGCGCGCGCGCTCTTTCCGGCCGCGCTGGTGACTGGCGAAACCATCGATGACAGCGCCCCTCTCCCCGTGACTATACGGGGAGAGGATGCCGGCAGGCAGGTAGGGGCGGCGCCAACATCAACCCCAATAGCCCTCACCCATTCACCGCCCGGCTGTCCGCCGGCGCCTCGTCTCTCTCGGTCAGCCCATAATCCCGCACCACATGGGCGATCCGCAATCTATAGCCGGCAAAGATACCGCCGCGCCCTGCCTTCTGCGCCTGCCGGTGTTCTTCCGTATTGCGCCAGGCCTTGACCGCCTCCTCGTCACGCCAGAATGACAGCGACAGGACCCGGTTCGGGTCGGCCAGGCTCTGGAAGCGCTCGATCGAGATGAAGCCATCGATGCCGTCGAGCAGCGGCCGCAGATCGGCGGCGATGCTCAGATAGGCCTCGCGCCGGCCCTGTGCGGGCTGCACCTCGAAGATGACGGCGATCATACCTTCACCAGCGGCGCATGCGGACCGGAAGCCAGTTTCAGGAACATGCGATCCTCCCTGAGGATGAAGCGTTCACGGCGGGCGAACTCGTAGTTTGCCTTGCCGGCGGGGTCGGCGGCAAGCCGGGCGCGATAGGCCTCGTAGGCGGCAAGGTTTTCGATATTGTAGGCGGCATAGGCCGTCGTGGCCGAGCCCTCGTGCGGCGCGAAATAGCCGATCAGATCGGCGCCACAGCGCGGAATGGCCTGGCCCCAGTTGCGGGCATACTCCTCGAAGGCGGCCTTGCCGAACGGGTCGATCTCATAGCGGATGAAGCAGGTGATGGTCATCTCGGTCTCTCCTTGAAGAGTGTTTTCGCGTCGATGGTTCGAGCGGCGTCGAAACGTTGTATCGTCCGATCTGCTAGGCAAATGTCCTGGCGTCACGCCTGCCAGAAGGATTTCGCGCATTCGCGGCGCACGTCCTGCCGTGTCAGGCCGAGGTCGCGCAGCAGGTGGTCGTCGATCTCGCAGAGATCGCGGCGCTGCAAATGGCGGTCATACCAGCGGGCCAGCAGCCGCGAGCGGACCCAGATGATGAACGGGAACGATTGGCGGCGGGGCAACGGCGCAGGGGCGGAAGCGGTTCGTGCGGTCATCGTCATCTCCTTGATCTGGTCGGAGAATAGTGGTTTATCTGACAAGAATGCTTCGATGAGGACCGAACTATGCGTGAAGGACCCGACATTGCCCGCATCGCCAGCCTGGTCGGTGACCCGGCCCGCGCCAACATGCTGAACGCCCTGATGGGCGGCACGGCATTGACGGCGAGCGAACTGGCGCTGGAGGCCGGCGTGTCGTTGCCGACCGCGTCCTCGCATCTGTCCAAACTGATGGAGGGTGGGTTGCTGACCTTGGCCAGCCAGGGCCGGCATCGTTATTACGGGCTGGCCGGCCCGCAAGTGGCCGGCATGATCGAAGCCATCACCGGTGTGGCTGAAGCCGTTGGCCCCAAGCGCGTGCGGCCGGGCCCCCGCGACGGCGCGATGCGCATCGCGCGCGTCTGCTACGATCACCTTGCCGGCGAGCAGGCCGTTGCGATGCTGGATCGCCTTGTCGATAGAAACATACTGGTCCGCGATGACAAGGAGATCAGGCTCGGGCCCTCCGCGGCCTCGCACTTCGCGGCGATCGGCATCGACGTCTACACCAAGCCGCGGCGGCCGGTGTGCCGCGCCTGCCTCGACTGGAGCGTGCGGCGCTCGCACCTCGCAGGCACACTGGGCGCCGCCATCCTCGACAAGATCCTTGCCGAGAAATGGGCGCGCCGCCAGAAGGACAGTCGCGCGGTGATTTTTTCACCGCCGGGCAAGCAGGCGTTCGAGAGGGTGTTTTTGGCCTGAGAGGTCGGCGGCGCTCCTTTAGCGATGCCGGCGGGACAGCGCCCCCTCTGCCCTGCCGAGCATCTCCCCTCAAGGGGGGAGATCGGATGTGACGACAGCTTTCGCCAATTTCCAACATCGGAAAGAAAGTTCCGGCATCGAAACCGCCAATCTCCCCCCTTGAGGGGGAGATGTCCGGCAGGACAGAGGGGGGTGGTGCCCCACGGCGTTGAAGTCGAGTTAGCCCCGCTTCAACAGCTTGCCCTTCTTGAAGAAATCCACCCACGGGTCGGCTTCCGAGAGCCGCTTCAGCGTCGTCTTGTCGCCGATCGGAAAGGCGTTTGGCGGCAGGCCGGCCTCGATCTCGGCCCAGGTCACCGGCATCGACACAGTCGCGCCCTTCTTGGCCCGCGACGAGTATGGTGCGACGGTGGTCGCGCCGCTGCCATTGCGCAGATAGTCGACGAAAATTTTTCCGGTGCGCGCCTTCTTCGACAGCGTCGCCGTGTAGCGGTCCGGCGCGCCTTGCTCCAGCGCCCCGGCGAAATCATGGGCGAAAGCTTTGACCTCGGCCCAATCCGCCGATGGTTTCAGCGGCACCATGACATGAAAGCCCTTGCCGCCGGATGTCTTGACGAAATTGGGCAGCGACAGCTCGTCGAGCTTGGCCCTGATGTCGAGCGCCGCCTCGCGGACCGCCTTCACATCGACGCCTTCGTCGGGGTCGAGGTCGAAGACGATCTGGTCCGGCTGTTCAAGCTTGTCGATCGTGCAGCCCCAGATGTGGATCTCGACCACGCCGAGCTGGACCAGCGCCGCGATGCCGTCGAAATCGCGGATGAACAGGATTTCCTCGCCATCCGTGGGATCCTTCGTCTTCTCGATCTTCGCATGCATGCCGGCCGAGGCATGCTTCTGGAAGAAGCGCTGGCCGCCGACGCCATCCGGCGCCCTGACCAGGCTGAGCGGACGATCGACCACGAATTGCTTCATGCGTGGCCATACCAGCGCGTAATGATCGAGCAGGGCCTGTTTCGAGATCTTTTCGTCTGGCCACAGAAGCTTGTCCGGATGGGATAATTTCACCGTGGTTTTCGCCGTTCCTGCCGTATCGGCGCTGCTTGCCGCCGGCCTGGCCTTGGCCGGGCCCTTGCCTATCGCTGGCTTGCCCGTCGCTGTCTTGGGTGTCGCCGCCTTGGGCTTTTCCTGCACGACTTCCTCCGCCGGCTTGTCCTCGCGCAGCCCCTGGAACGAGGCATGGCGTATTATACGGTCCGACGTCCAGCTGCGAAACTCCACTTCGCCGACCAGTTCCGGCTTGACCCAGACCAAGCCCTTGCCCTTCGGCACGGCGGCATCGAAGGGCGAGGCGTCGGCCTTCAGCGCATCGAGCCTCTTCTTCAGGTCGTTGGCGCCCTTGGTGGAGAAGCCGGTGCCGACCCGGCCGGCATAGTGCAGGCTGCCGTCTTCGAAATAGCCGACCAGCAGGGAGCGCAGGCCGCGTCCGGTCTTGTCCGACGGCAGATAGCCGCCGATGACGAATTCCTGTCGTGCCGTGCATTTCGATTTGACCCATGCCGGACCGCGGCCGCTGCGGTAGGGCGCATCGGCGCGTTTCGAGACGACGCCTTCCAGCCCCATGCGGCAGGCATGTTCCAGTATGATCTTGCCGGGTTCGGCAAAATGGTCGGAGAAACGCAGCGCCGCGGTGTCGGCCCTCTCGCCGAGCAGGTCCTGCAAGGCCTGTTTGCGCTCGACAAGCGGTTCGCGGCGCAAATCCTTGCCGTCGAGCCGCATCAGGTCGAAGACATAGTAGAGGAAGCGGTTCGTCCGCTTCGCCGACAAATCCTGCTGCAACAGCGCGAAGGACGACACGCCGCTATCGGCCAGCACGACGATCTCGCCGTCGATGATGGCATCGCTGCATTTCAGCCCAGCGAGTTCGGCCGCGATCTCGTCGCCGAATTTTTCCGTCCAGTCGAGACCGGTGCGGGTCAGGAGCCGAACGTCGGTGCCGGCGATCTGCGCCTGCATGCGATAGCCGTCGAACTTCACCTCATGCAGCCAGTCCTGGCCCGACGGTGCATCCCGCTCCAGCGTGGCGAGCTGCGGCTCGATGAAGTCGAGTTTCCTGGCCCCAGCCTTCGCCTTGCCGGCGGCCGGCTTGTTGGAGTGCCAGACTTTGGGTTTCTCGCCCTTGGCCGCCTTGCCTTCGCCGACCTCCTCGATCGTCAGGCCTGATTTCACCGACTTCGGCTCGTCCTCCAGAACATCCTCGCCGGGGCGTGCGGCGGCATCGTCGGACTTGATCAGCAGCCAGTTGTCGCGCTTTTCGCCCGGGCGCGGCCGCAACCGTACCAGATGCCATTTGCCATGCAGCTTGTGGCCCTCGAGCTCGAAATTGATATGGCCCTTCTTCATCATCTTCGCGGGATCGCCTTCGGGCGCCCAGGTGCCTTCGTCCCAGACGAGCACCGAGCCTCCGCCATATTCGCCCTTGGGGATGGTGCCTTCGAAGCCGGCATAGTCGATGGGATGATCCTCGACATGCACGGCGAGCCGCTTTTCGTGCGGGTCGAGGCTAGGACCGCGCGTCACCGCCCAGCTCCACAGCACGCCGTCATGCTCGAGGCGAAAATCGTAATGCAGCCTTGTGGCGGCGTGCTTCTGGATGACGAAGATACCGCCGGTCTTCTTCCCGCGCGCAACCTTGCCGGTCGGCTCGGCGGTCTTCTTGAAGTCTCGCTTCGAATGATACTGTTCGAGGCTGGCCATCTCGTATCCTCAGGCCGATTTGCGCTTCGGCGCAACGCTTTTCGCCTTGGCGCGTTTGGCGGCAGGCTTGGCTTTCGCCGAGGATGACGCTTTCGACGAGCCTGAATCCGACGACAGGCTTTTCTTCAGCGCGTCGAACAGGTTGACCACGTTGGATGGTTTTGGGGCCGCCTTGGCCTTCGGCGCCTTGTGCCCCGCCTTCTTGGCGCGGATCAGTTCGAGCAGGGCATCCTCATATTTGTCCTCGAATTTCGAGGGATCGAACTTCGCCTTCTTCTTGTCGATGATGAGCTCGGCCAGATCGGTCATGTCCTGATCGGTCTTCACCGCCTTGATGTCGCCAAAGACGGTCTCCGGCTGGCGCACCGTGTTGTCGTAGCGCAGCGTCGTCAGCACCATGCCCTTGCCGAGCGGCTCGATGACGACAGGCCGTTCGCGTTGATAGAGCACGATGCGGGCAAGCCCCGCCATCTTCTTGCCCGCCATGGCGTCGCGGATGACGGCGAAGGCCTCTTCCGAAACCTTGTCGGCAGGCGCGACATAGTAGGGCGTGTCGAGATAGATCTGCTCGATCGAGGCTTTGTCGACGAAGCCGTCGAGGCTCATCGTGTGCGAGGATTCGATCTGCACCGCCTCGATCTCGTCCTCCTCTATATGGACGAAATCGCCCTTGTCGATCTCGTAGCCCTTGATCTCGTCGCCGTCCTCGATCGGCTTGCCGGTCTCGGCATCGACGTAGATCCGCTTCACCGTATTGCCGGTCTTGCGGTTGAGGATGCGGAACGAGACCTTCTCGGCATGGGTGACGACATTGGTCAGTTCGATGGCGCAAGTGACCAGCGAGAGCTTCAGATAGCCTTTCCAGGCCGGACGCGGCGCCATGATGGGTTCCTCTTGAGAAGATCAGCTGGAACGGACGACCACCCCGATGGGTTCCAACCCCGTCCGGCCGGGCCGGCGCTCTGCCGCCGGCCCGGCTTTCAGCCCCTATTCGGCGGCGTGCAGGTTGATCTTGCTTTCCGCCATTTCGGTCAGCTTGCGATCTGTCGCTTGCTCTTCTTTGAGGTTCTTGGCCAGCACATTGGCGCAGTCGCTGCGGCCGAGCTGCTTGGCCCAGGCGATCAAGGTGCCGTAGCGGGTCATTTCGTAGTGTTCGACGGCTTGGGCGGAGGCGATCAGCGCGGCGTCGAGAACATCCTTGTCGTCGACGTCGCCGCTGACGTCGTCGGCTTCCTCGAGAATGCCGTCGATGGCCGGGCAATTCACCTGCTTGGCCTTCACGCCAAACAGCTCGAACACCTCTTCCACGCGTTCGACATGGCCCCTGGTCTGTTCGAGGTGTTTTTCGAAGCCGGCCTGCAGCTGCGGGTCTGTTGCCTTGTCGATCATCTTCGGCAGCGCCTTCTCGATCTGCTTCTCGGCATAATAGATGTCGCGCAGCGTGTGCACGAAGAGATCGTCCAGCGTTTTGATGTCCTTCGAAAAGAAGCCCATGATTTCAGCCTTTCCATTGCTCTTGCTTGTGTCGGAGATTCCGAGCCGGCAATGCCGGTCCTGGGATCCCAACGTCCGCTGCGCGGGGCGGTTCCGGGCTTTACCGCTCATCCGGCAAGGAAATTCCCAGGGCGGCACGAAAGTTGAAACACAAGCGCGCCAAGGCGACATTCAAACGAAACATATGTGATGCAAAAGTCACACCAGACGAAATGGCGACAAAAGGCACCGAAACACCCCGAATCAGCCGCAATCCGGCCACGAAGCGACGGGGTTTCGACCAGAAATTAACATCACGTTCACCGAGTATTCACGCCTCGATGCTATCGTTCTCGCAATTCGGAAGGGACATCCGAAAATCGGGACAGGGACCAGGTAAAATGAACTTCCTCACGCACCTCATCGGCTATGCCGCCGCCATCCGCGAGTTCGTCGCGCCGACCTATCGGCCCGAGCGCTATTACATGCGCGGCCCCGGTCCGGCCTGCGCCCGTCGCGGCACGTCACTGGGCGCGCACTGACCATGACCTTCGAGAGCCGCCACAACAGCCGCATCTGCAGGCCGGGCGTCGAGACCCGAGCCACTGCCTATCGCGCCGAACGCCCGGTCCTCACTGACGGGCGGCGTGCGACATCGCCGCGTCTTTGACGTCGCCATCGGCTGGCTTAGTGTCCCAGGGACATGAGCAGCCGAGGCCAGCGTGACCGACCATCCCAAGCCGCCTTCCCTACCCTTTGATGCAAGCCATCCGCTGATCGTCTTCGACGGCGTTTGCGTGTTCTGCTCGGGCTTCGTGCACATGGTGGTCCGCCTCGACCGCAAAGCGCGCTTCCGCTTCGCCACCGCGCAATCACCGCTCGGCGAGGCACTGTTCCGCAAATACCACCTCCCGACCAACAGCTACGAAACCAATCTCGCCCTTGTCGGCGGCGTCCCCTTCACCCGTCTCGACAGTTTTGTCGCCGTGATGGCCGAGCTTGGCTGGCCTTGGCGCGCGGCCAGGGTGCTATTGCTTTTGCCGCGCCCGCTGCGCGACTGGCTCTACGATCGCATCGCCAGGAATCGTTATGCCCTGTTCGGCAGGAAGGACAGTTGCGACGTCCCGTCGGCCGAGCTGCGAGGGCGGCTGATCGGCTAGAGCGGTTCAGCGTTTGATAGAATCGCCGAACCGCCCTAACTCTTTGTTTTAACGCAATTCCCTAGGGAAAGCGCTAGCGCTTTTCCCGGGAAAACCGTTACACACTTTTCCTGGAATTGCTGTAATGCATGTCGAGATTTCGGATCCGCTCACCAGCCTGATCGTGCGCTATCGCGGCTGGCTGGAGCCTGTGGCTTCGCACGGCTCGAGCGAGATCGTCTCGCCCGCCGTCTTGCCGAGTTCCAGGCAGCCCTGAACCGTGCACAGCGTCCAGCCGCCGCCGGTCGCGCCGGAGGCGGCGAGCATGACGCGACGCTGGGCGCCCACCCTGGGCGCATAGACCCACCAGCCGTCGCGCAGCACGGCGCCTTCCTGCGGCTCCATGCCGGCCCCCGAGCCCTCGATGCGGGCCTCGACCACTTGCAGGCCGGACGGCGTCACCTTCCAGTCCTCCTCCCAGCGCGTCCGTTCCACCGAATGGATCCAGGACAGTGTGAAAGCTGCGACCGTCAACGTCACCGTCTTGCCGGCGGCGAGGATGCACAGGCTCATGGCGGCGGCGATCCAGGCCGGACATCCGTCGTTCCGCGGCTGGCATCTGCCATGCCCCGGCTGGCGCTTGCCGTGCCACGGCTGGCATCTGCCATGCCACGGCTGCGATACCAATGCGCCGCAATCATCAAGAGGGAAAGCGCAAAGCCCGCTTCATCGGTCATCGGCAGCGCGGCGACCAGCATGAAGGCGGCCAGCGCTGCCAGCAGCCGTTCCCAGGTCAGCAGCCGCGTGCGCAGGAAGCCGATCACCGCCGCGCCCCACAGGCCGATAGCCAGCACCGTCTTGACGACGATATAGGCTACCGCCGGCCAGTAGCCGATTTCGGTTGCCAGAACGCCGCCGTCCTGCAGCATCAACGCCGGCGTGTACACCGCCATGAACGGCACGATGAAGCCGGCGGCGGCGACCTTTATCGCCTCGAACGCGATCTTCAGCCCGCTTTCGCGCGCGATCGGGGCGGCCGCGAAACAGGCCAGCGCCACCGGTGGGGTCAGGTCGGCCAATATGCCGAAGTAGAAGACGAACATGTGGCCGACCAGAAGCGGCACCCCAAGCTGGAGCAGCGCCGGCCCGGCGATCGATGCCGTGATGATGTAGTTGGGAATGGTCGGGATACCCATGCCCAGCACGATGCAGGTGATCATGGTCAGGATCAGCGACAGGAACAGGCTCGACTGGCCGATCGAGACGATGAAGGCGCCGAAGGTGGTCGCCGCGCCAGTCAAGGTCATGGTGCCGACGATGACGCCGACGACGGCGCAGGCAATGCCGACTGGAAGCGCGGTGCGGGCACCCTCGGCCAGCGAATCGCGGCAGGCGGCCAGCGTATCGCGCCCGCCCGCGACGAACAGATTGGCGACGATCAGCACCAGCGCCGCGACCAGGATGGCGTTGATGCCGATCTTGAAGAAGCTGGCGGCGACCAGGCCGAGGCCGATCCAGAAGATGACGCGCAATGCCATCGACGAAAACCCCAGCGCCACCGAGCCGCCCAGGATCAACAGCACCGTCATGGCCAGACCGATGGTGCCGGCATAGAGCGGCGTGTAGCCCGAGAACAGGAGATAGATGAGGACGCCGAGCGGCAGGATCAGGTACCAGCGCTCGCGAAATGCCTTCAGCGGCGACGGCAGGTCGGCGCGCGGCAGGCCGAGCAGGCCATGTTTGCCGGCTTCCAGATGCACCATCCAGAAGGCCGAGGCGAAATAGAGCAGGGCCGGGATGATCGCCGCCTTGACGACCTCGTAATATTGGACACCGAGCGTCTCGGCCATGATGAAGGCGACGGCGCCCATCACCGGCGGCATGATCTGGCCGCCCATGGACGCGGTCGCCTCGACGCCGCCGGCGAAGGCGGCGCGGTAGCCGAAGCGCTTCATCAGCGGAATGGTGAACTGGCCGGTGGTGACGACATTGGCGACGCCCGATCCCGAAATCGTGCCCATCAGGCCAGAGGCGATGACCGCCACCTTGGCGGCGCCGCCGCGTGCATGGCCGACGAAGCCGAGCGAGACGTCGGTGAACAGCTTGATCATGCCGGCGCGTTCCAGGAACGAGCCGAACAGGATGAACAGGAAGATGTAGGTGGCCGACACGTAGATCGGAATGCCGTAGATGCCTTCCGTGCCATAGGCCATCTGGTCGATGACCTGCGAAAAATCATAGCCGCGATGATTGAGCGGCCACGGCAGATATTGGCCGAAAAGCGCGTAGAGCAGGAAGCAGCCCGATATGATCGGCAAGGCCGGCCCCATCATGGCGTAGGCGGCGGCGAAGATGGTGACCAGCGCCACCACGCCGAAGACGAGATCGAGCGTGTTGAGGTCGCCGGCGCGGAAAATCAGCGGCTGGTATTCTATGTACTGATAAGCCGCGACCGCCACCCCCGCGAGTGCCATTGCCCAGGCAAACGCCTTGCCGGCGGCGGGCAGGCCGCGCGCCGAAGCGACGAGCGGGAAGGCCAGAAGCATCAGGAAGCCGACATGGACGGCGCGCAGCACCTGGCTAGGCACGGTCAGGACATGGGCGGCCGTTGCGATCTGGAACAGCGAGAAGGCAACCGCGATCCAGAACAGCAGGCGGCCCTCGAGCGTGTCGGCGAAACCGCGTCCGGTCGGATCGTGGAAATCGTCCGTGACGGCCTGCTCGTTATGGCTGTCGGTCATCGGCGCCTCGAAAAGAGAGTTCCATCAACGGGAAGGGGCCGGCCGGCGGCCGGCCCTTGCCGTTCGCAGCGCAATTCGCGCTGCTACAGCAGGCCCTTTTCCTTGTAGTAGCGCTCGGCCCCCGGATGCAGTGGAATCGGCAGTCCCTTGATCGCGTCTTCCAGCTTGATCGACTTGGCCGCGCTGTGCGCGGCGACCATCTGGTCGAGATGCTCGAACAGCTGCTTGGTCATCTGATAGGCCTCGTCGTCCGACAGGTCGGAACGCGTGACCAGGATGTTGGTGATGGCCAGCGTCGGCACGTCTTCCGTCTGGCCCTGATAGGTTCCGGCGGGAATGGTCGCCGCTTTGAACGGCGCGCCGAGCTTCTGCGCGACTTCGGCCGGCACCGCCACCACGGTGATCGGCACCGAGGATGCGAGGTCCTTAATCGAGGCGACGCCGAGGCCGGCCGACTGCAGCGTGGCATCGAGCTGCCGGTTCTTCATCAACTCGACCGATTCGCCGAACGGCAGGTATTCCGTCCGCGACAGGTCCTGGTAGCTCATGCCGAGCGCGCCGAAGATGGCGCGGGCGTTGAGTTCGGTTCCTGATTTCGGCGCGCCGACCGACAGGCTCTTGCCCTTCATGTCGGCGAAGGACTTGATGCCGGCCTCCTGGCTGGCGACGATCTGCACATAGTTGGGATAGATGGCCGCGATCGCGCGCAATTTGTCGAGCTTGTTGGGGAAGCCGGCTTCCTTGTCGCCCTCGGCCGCCGCCTTGACAGAGTCGCCGAGGGCAAAGGCGATCTCGCCCTTGCCCTGCTGCAACAGGTTCAAATTCTCGACGGAGGCCTTGGTCGCCTGCACCTGGGTGCGCACGCCTGGGATATTCTTGCCATAGATTTCCGACAGCGCCACGCCGAGCGGATAGTAGACGCCCGAAGTGCCGCCGGTCAGCACATTGATGAATTCCTGCGCCTTGGCTGAGGCCGCACCAAGGCCAAGTGAAAGCGCCATCGCGCCGACAGCAACGAATTTCGTTCTGAAATTCAACATCTGGTCTCCTCCCTGAATGGTGGCCGCATCACCTCCCTGACACGAACAGAGGCGAGTTTAGACAGCGGAAGAGAAATGCCAACCCGCAATTCCACGCTTTAGACAAATGGTTGAGAGGTCGCGAAGCACATGCCCGCTTGCACAAGGCGCGGCCGGAGACGAAAGTTTTTTCCACAAGTTGTCGAAATCGGTCGCCGACGCGCGACATACGTTCGGCCCGCAACGAAGCGGCCTTCCAAACCACGGGAGAAGACCCATGCGATACATGCTTTTGATCAACAATGACGAAGCCGCGCTGGCGAACACGCCGGTCGAGAAAGCCCAGCAGATGAGCGCGGCCTATGCGGCCTATACCGAAGCGTTGAAGAAGTCCGGCGCGTGGCTGGCCGGCGAAAGGCTGCGTCCGACCCAGGCGACGACCTCGGTGCGGATCGCCGACGGCAAGACCAACGTGGTCGACGGTCCCTATGCCGACACCAAGGAGCAGCTTGCCGGCTTCTACATGATCGAGGCGGCCGACATCGATACCGCCATCGACTGGGCGGCGCGTTGTCCGGCGGCCAGCACCGGCACCGTCGAGCTGCGGCCGATCTGGGAAATGGCCGACTATATGCCCAAGAAGTGACGGCGTGATGGATACTCGCCCGGAGATCGCCCGGGCGGCCGCCGAGGCCGCCGCCCGGCAGAGCTATGGCAAGCTGGTCGCCTGGCTCGCCGCGCGCACGCGCGACGTGGCCGCCGCCGAGGACGCGCTGGCCGACGCCTTTGCGGCGGCGCTCGAACGCTGGCCGCGCACCGGCGTGCCGGAAAAGCCGGAAGCCTGGTTGCTCGCCGTGGCCAGGCGGCGGCGTGTCGATGCGGTGCGGCGGCGGCTGACCAGCGAAGCCGGCCGTGACCATCTCAAGCTCATTGCCGAGGAGGCGGAAGCGCGCATGACCGACGAGGACCTGCCCGACGAACGATTGCGGCTGATGTTCGCCTGCGCCCATCCGGCGATCGAACCCGGCGTGCGGGCGCCGCTGATCCTGCAGACCATCCTTGGATTCGATGCCGCGACGATCGCTTCCGCCTTCCTGCTCTCGCCGGCCACGATGGGCCAGCGCCTGGTGCGCGCCAAGAGCCGCATCCGCGAGACCGGCATTCCGTTCCGCGTGCCGGAGCGGACCGAACTCGGGGAAAGGCTGGACGCGGTGCTGGAGGCGATCTACGCCGCTTTCGCCGAGGGCTGGTCCGACCCGGCCGGCACCGAGACGCGGCGCCGTAACCTCGCCACCGAAGGTATCTGGCTCGGCCGGCTGGTGGCCTCGCTGCTGCCGGACGAGCCGGAGGCACTGGGCCTGCTGTCGCTGATGCTGTTCGCCGAGGCGCGCCGCGCCGCGCGGCGCGACCCGGCCGGAGATTATGTGCCGCTCGCCGAGCAGGATCATGCACTCTGGGATCATGCCCTGGTCGACGAGGCCGAAGCATGTCTTCGCGGCGCCGCGACCAGGGGTGTCATCGGCCGCTACCAGCTGGAGGCGGCGGTACAGTCCGTCCATGCGGCGCGGCGGTTGACCGGCCGCACCGACTGGAGCGCGCTCCGCGAGCTTTACGACGCGCTGTTTTCGATCGCGCGATCGCCGGTCGTGGCGATCAACCGCGCGGTGGCTATCGCCGAGACTGAGGGCGCGGTGGCGGGGTTGGCGGCTCTCTACGTGCTGGGTGACGACAAGCGGCTCGATGATTACCAGCCCTACTGGGCCGCGCGTGCCGGCCTTCTGGCCAGGCTCGGCCAGGGACCGCAGGCGGTCGAAGCCTATGACCGCGCGATCGGCCTCGAGCGCGATCCGGCGGTGCGCCGCTTCCTGCAGGAAAAACGCGCCGCGCTCGTGCAGTGAGGTGCCGGAGCGCGGGTGGCCTTTCGGTCCGTCCGTTCAGGCCGGCCACATCTCGTGCGCCGTGTTAAGCGTCTTCATGAGCGGATGCTCCCGCAACCGCGCCCACAGGCGTTCGATATCGGGCCAGGCTGCCCGCGCCCTGTCGATGTCGGGATGCCAGGCCACCAGCATGACGAGATAGATGTCGGCCACCGACATCTTATCGCCGACAAGCCAGTCGCGGCCATGTAAGGCGTCATCGACGACGGCAAAACCGCGGTCCAATTCGGCGACCGCCGCCTGTTTCACCGCCTTCGTACCGTCCGCATCCGCCGTGTAGCGATGGGCATAGTAGAACCGCAGCACCGCCGGGTAGAGCACCGAGGGCATGAAAGCCATCCAGCGCAGGAACTCCGCGCGGGCGGGCGCATCGACCGCCGGCGCCAGGCCGGCCTGCGGGTGGCGCTCGGCGAGAAGGATGCAGATCGCCGCCGATTCGGTGATCGAGCATCCGTCCGGCAAGGTCAGCACCGGCACCTGGTTCAACGGGCTGATGGCGAGAAAGGCCGGATCGGGCGCCTCGCTCTTCGGCACGTCGATCCGTTCGAAAGGCGCATCGATCAGCGCCAGCGCCGCCTCGACGACGAAGCCGCCGCTGCCGGGACGCGTATAGAGCTTGTACATGGAATCCTCCCCCGGCCGTCTTCTCGCGGACCGGAGGTGATATGAACCGGAAGCAGGGGTCGGCTAAAGCGGCGCGCCGGCGGCCACGGGGAGTTTTTCAGCGGGCCAGGCTCACGGTGCAGGACCAGTGAGGCTGGCGGGCCAGCGCCCCCCTCTGTCCTGCCGGACATCTCCCCCTCAAGGGGGGAGATCGGATGTCATGAATGCTTTCGCCAATTTTCGACGCTGAAGAACGAGCGCGGGGCTGAAATTGCCAATCTCCCCCTCGAGGGGGAGATGCCCGGCAGGGCAGAGGGGGGCGCTGGCCCGCCGGCGCATGCTATTCCTGGGTGTCGAAAACCTAAGCCCCCAGCCCCTCGAACAGGATCGTCGACAAATACCGCTCGGCGAAGTCGGGGATGACCACCACCAGGGTCTTGCCCTTGTTCTCGGGCCGCGAGCCGACGACGATTGCCGCCTGCAGGGCCGCGCCCGACGAGATGCCGACCGGCACGCCTTCGAGGCGGGCGATGAGGCGCGCATTGGCGACGGAATCCTCGTTCGAGACCTTGACGATCTCGTCATAGATCGTGGTGTCGAGGATTTTTGGCGCGAAGCCGGCGCCGATGCCCTGGATCTTGTGCGGGCCGGGCTGGCCGCCCGACAGCACCGGCGAGGCATCCGGCTCGACGGCGACGACATGCAGCGCGGGCTTGCGCTTCTTCAAGACCTGGCCGACGCCGGTGATGGTGCCGCCAGTGCCGATGCCGGCGACGAAGATGTCGATCTCGCCCTGCGTGTCGTTCCAGATTTCCTCCGCTGTCGTCTTGCGGTGGATTTCCGGATTGGCCGGGTTTTCGAACTGCTGCGGAATGATGGCGTTGGGGATCGTCGCGGCCAGTTCGTCGGCCTTGGCGATGGCGCCCTTCATGCCTTTCGGGCCTTCGGTCAGCACCAGCTCGGCGCCGAGCAGCGCCAGCATCTTGCGGCGCTCCACCGACATCGTCTCCGGCATGGTCAGGATCAGCTTGTAGCCCTTGGCGGCGGCGGCGAAGGCAAGCGCGATGCCGGTGTTGCCGGATGTCGGTTCGATCAGCGTGGTCTTGCCCGGGGTAATCTTGCCGGCTGCCTCCAGCGCTTCGATCATCGCCACGCCGATGCGGTCCTTGACCGAGGCGATCGGATTGAAGAATTCGAGCTTGGCGACCAGATTGGCGACGACGCCCTTCTCCTTGGCGAATTTGTCGAGCCGTACCAGGGGCGTATCGCCGATCGTGTCGGTGACGGAATCGTAGATACGGCCGCGGCCGGGCACGCGGGCTGAAGTGACGGGCTTGTTCATTGGTTTCGCTCCCTGGATTTCAGGCAATTGGCAGTAGCCGACAGAATAGGGCTTTCAGCCGCGCAAGATAGGCTGCGGCTCGAAAATATCCGAGTGGGGCGCGTGCTGAAAACGCCTGGCCCCCGGAAAACCATTTCTCGAAACAGCCGGGCCAGGGAATGGTTTGGCCAAAAGGCCTACTGACGAGCAGCGATCGCCGCTGCGGCGCCAACCATGAAGGCACCGGCGGTGCGGTTCAGCACCTTGAGCGCGCGCGGCGACTTCAGGAACCAGCGCGCCTTGGCCGCCAGCGCCAGGTAAGGCACCAGCACGACGAACAGCACGACGACCGTCAGCGCGACGAGAATGCCGTAGTCGGCAAGCGTGATCGTCTTCAGGTCGACGATGGTGGGCGTGATGGCGAGGTAGAAGATCATCGTCTTTGGATTGCCGAGCGTCACGGTCAACCCGGCGACGAAGCTCGACAGCAAGCCGCCCTTGCCCTTCCTGGCTTCGATGGTTTCGGGCGTGATGCCGGCGGTCCAGAAGCGCCAGCCGAGGAAGGCGAGATACGCGACGCCGGCCCATTTGATCGCCAGGAAAACCATGCCGAACTCCTGTGCGACGAAGGCCAGGCCCAGCACCACGGCGGTCAGATAGATGAGATCGCCAAGCATCAGGCCGAAGGACATGGCGAGCGACGAGCGAAAGCCGGAGCCGAGCGCACGTGCGACGAGCGCTGTGACGCCGGGGCCCGGGATGGCGGCGGCGACGCCGAGCGCGGCGCTGTAGGCGAGAAAGCCGGTGAGTGTCATGGATGTGGTCTCGGATGAGGGCGCTTTATCGCATATATCTGAATGGAATTGAATTTACCGAGGAATGGATTCGATTGCACCAGACCTCTGTGAGACCTGATGGGGGCCAGGGCTGCCAATAGACGGATCAGGACCGTCCGTCACTATAAGTCACGCGCCAGATCGTGCCGTTGCCGTCCTCGGTGACGATCAGCGCCCCGTCCTTGGCCACCGCCACGCCAACCGGCCGGCCCCAGACCTTGCCATTGGAGACGACGAAGCCGGTCATGAAATCCTCGTATTCGCCGGTCGGCTTGCCATCCTTGAACAGAAGACGGACTACCTTGTAGCCAGTCCTGTTCCCGCGATTCCACGAGCCGTGCAGGGCCACGAAGGCATCGCCTTGATACTCGGCCGGAAAGCTTTTGCCATCGTAGAAAGCGATGTTGAGTGGCGCCGAATGCGCCTGCATCAGCACATCGGGAATATCAGCCTTGCCGGCGAGGTCGGGACGCGCGCCCTTGTGGCGCGGGTCCTCATTGTTGCCGATGTAATACCAGGGCCAGCCATAGAAGGCGCCTTCCCTGACCGTCGTCGCGTATTCGGCGGGCGTATTGTCGCCGAGCGCATCGCGCTCGTTGACGACGCACCACAGCGCACCGGTCGCCGGCTGCACGGTCATGCCCGAACAGTTGCGCAGCCCGGTGGCGACGATGCGTCCATTCTTGCCGTCGGGGTCGAAGGCCCGCACCTCGGCCCGGCCCGCCTCGGCGCCCCAACTGGCGCCGAGCGGCTTCGACTTGACCCACGCGTCGAGCCCGCCTCTGGGTCTTTTGCCCATGTCCTCGGCGATATTCGAGCCGGAGCCGACGGAGAGGTAAAGTGTCTTGCCGTCGGGCGAGAAGGCGATGTCGCGCGTCCAGTGGTGATTCGCCGGAATGTTGTCGACGATGGTTTGCGGCTCGCCCGAGGCCTTCAGGTCGCCATTGCGATAGGCAAAGCGCACGATGCTATCGCTGTTGGCGACATAGACCCATTGCGGGTCATTGCCGGGCGGATAGAAGGCGATGCCGTAGGGCCGGTTGAGGCCGCCGGCGAAGATGCTTTTCTCCGCGGCTTTCGCGCTTCCGTTCGTCAGCCGGTAGACACGGACCTGGTTGGCTTCGCTGTCGGCGACGAACAGGTCGCCGTTCGGCGCGACGCGCACCACACGCGGATTGTCGATGCCGGACGCGACGAGTTCCGCCGAAAAGCCGGGCGGCAGTTGTGGCTTGGCGTCTTGCGGCCTATCCGTCAGGCCGGCGCTGTTCGAAGCGGATTTGGTGACATAGGGCCTCGGCAAGTCTTCCGGCTTGATCAACCGGCGCACGCCGGGCTTGTCGGCCCGCCAGTCGCCGAAGGCCGCCGGGCCTTTGAGCACGGGCTGATCGGCCTGCTGGGCGAGAGCCGCGGTCGTGAGAAACAGTGCGGACATCGCCAGTCCGGCCAATCGCATCACTTTCTCCAGTGGGTCGTGGAAGAAATCAACGATCGGCTTGTCCGTGGGTTCCGTCACGCCCGGAGAGCAAACTTCTGGAATCAGGTCCCGGCAGCGTAAAAATCGTCGTCCAGGCGTTTTTCCAGTTCCACGAGATCGGCCGGCAACGGCAGGCCCATGGCGCGCATTTCCCGCAGTTTTTCGCGCAGCTGTTCCTGAATTTCGTGCTGGTCCTCCGGCTGGTTGACCATCTCTTCGAGCAGCAGGCTGATCTGGGCCTTGAATGATTCCAGCGCCATTCTTTTTCTCCTTTGCAGCCGGTCCTTCGGTGTCGCACCAAAGGGTGTCGAGATTCGGGTCTGGCCGAGTCGAAAACGGTGGCTTACGAGAACCGGAGCGGAGCGTACTTAAGTACGCGGGCACCGGAAGCGCAGGAAGCCACCGTTTGCAGGCCGGCTTCACCCGAATATCAATACACCTATCGAAGCATGCGCGATATCAGCTGCGCCGTATAGTCAACCATAGGCACGATGCGGGCATAGTTGAGCCGGGTCGGGCCGATGACGCCGAGCGCGCCGACGACGCGGGCGTCCTTGTCGCGATAGGGCGCCACCACCAGCGACGAGCCCGACAGCGAGAACAGCTTGTTTTCCGAACCGATGAAGATGCGCACGCCCGATCCCTCCTCGGCGAGGTCGAGCAATTGGATCAGTCCGTCCTGCGTCTCCATGTCCTCGAACAAATGCCGCAGCAATTCGATGTCGGCCTGGGCGGTGACGTTTTCGAGCAGATTGGCGCGGCCGCGTACGATGAGTCGTGCCGGCAGCCCGCTTTCGGCGCCCGCCCACACAGCCAGTCCCTTCTCGACGAGGTCCTGCGACAGCGTGTCGAGCGCCGCCCTCGTTTCTTCCTTGATGCGGGCGATCTCGGTTCGAGCCTCGGCCAGCGTGCGGCCGCGAATATGCGCGTTGAGGAAATTCGAAGCCTCGTGCAATTGCGAAACGGTGATGCCGGCCGGCAGGTCGACGACGCGGTTCTCGACGTCGCCGTTCTGCGACACCAGCACGGCAAGCGCCTTGGTCGGCTCGAGCTGGATGAACTCGATATGCTTCAGCGCCACCTCGTTCTTGGCCGCCAGCACCAGGCCGGCGCCGCGCGACATGCCCGACAGCATCTGGCTGGCCTCGGTCAGCATGTGCTCCAGCGTCGCACCCGAGCCGGAGGCCCGCACCTGCGCTTCGATGGTGCGGCGTTCCTCGTCGGAAAGGTCGCCGAGCTCCATAAAGGCATCGACGAAGAAGCGCAGGCCGGCCTGCGTCGGCAGACGCCCGGCCGAAATATGCGGCGCGTAGATCAGGCCGAGATGCTCGAGGTCGCTCATCACGTTGCGGATGGTGGCCGGCGACAGCGAGGACGGCAGGATGCGCGACAGGCTGCGCGAGCCCACCGGCTCGCCGTCCCTCAGATAGGAATCGACGATGCGTCGGAAGATGTCGCGCGAGCGCATGTCGAGCGATTGAAGCGCGGGCGACTGCGACGCGGGATCTACTGCCTTGGTCATTCGGCCAAAAAACCTCCGGCTCCAGGATATAGACTTCGGTGGGCCGCGCGCAACCGGCGTCTGTGTCGGATCACCCCGGCGTCTGTGTCGGATCACCCCGGTGTCCGTGTCGGATCACCGGTCCGTTTTCCTTTGCGCGCTGCCCCCCTTGCGTCTAAAAGCCGGCCACGATTCAAAAAATGACAAGAAAGCAGGCTGAATGCGCCCCTCCAAACGCCAATTCGACGAAATGCGCGCCATATCCTTCGAGCGCGGCGTCTCCAAGCACGCAGAAGGCTCGTGCCTGGTGAAGTTCGGCGACACCCATGTCCTGTGCACCGCCAGCCTCGAGGAGAAGGTGCCGGGCTGGATGCGCAATTCCGGCAAGGGCTGGGTGACAGCCGAATACGGCATGCTGCCGCGTTCGACCGGCGAGCGCATGCGCCGCGAGGCCTCCGCCGGCAAGCAGGGCGGCCGCACACTGGAAATCCAGCGCCTGATCGGCCGTTCGCTGCGCGCCGTGGTCGATCTGCAGGCGCTGGGCGAACAGCAGATCACCGTCGACTGCGATGTCATCCAGGCTGATGGCGGCACCCGCACCGCTTCGATCACCGGCGGCTGGGTGGCGCTGTATGATTGCCTGCGCTGGATGGAAGCGCGGCAGATGGCCAGCGTTTCGAAAGTGCTGAAGGACCATGTCGCGGCGATTTCCTGCGGCATCCATGACGGCCAGCCGGTCATCGACCTCGACTATGTCGAGGATTCCTCGGCCGGCACCGACGCCAATTTCGTCATGACCGGCAAGGGCGGCATCGTCGAGATCCAGGGCACCGCCGAAGGCGAACCTTTCTCCGAGGACCAGTTCGCGGCGCTTATGGGCCTGGCCAAGAAGGGCATTTCCCGGCTGGTCAGCCTGCAGCAGATGGCGGTGGCGTAATTTCGAAATGTCGAGCTTGAGCGCCCTTCTCTGTCCTGCCGGACATCTCCCCCACATGGGGGGAGATTGGCAGCTTCGGCGCTCCACTCAATCCTGCAACGCAAATGATTGGCGAAAGCCGCGATGGCCGCTGATCTCCCCCCTAGTGGGGGAGATCCCAGGCAGGGCAGAGGGGGGCGCCTCGTGATACCCTCCGCCATCCTGGAATCGGCCCTCTACGTCTCCGACCTCGACGCCGCTGAGCACTTCTACACCGACGTCCTCGGCCTCGAACCGCTCGGCAAGGTCGACGGCCGCCACCTCTTCTTCCGCTGCGGTCCGGGCGTTCTGCTCGTCTTCAACGCCGAGGCGACCAAAATTCCGCCCGCACCGGACGCGAGGCTAAAAGTGCCGCCGCACGGCGCTATCGGCGAAGGCCATCTGTGCTTTGCCGCGACCGCCGCTGAAATCGACGGCTGGAGAGCCCATCTCCAGGCGAAGAAAATCGCCATCGAAAGCGAATTCGAATGGCCGCAAGGTGGCCGTTCGATCTATATACGCGACCCCTCGGGCAATTCGATCGAGTTCGCCGAGCCAAGAATCTGGGGCCTTTGATGCATTCACTCGATGGCAAGAAGATCGTCGTCGCCAGCCACAACGCTGGCAAGCTGCGCGAATTCGCCGACCTGATGGGTCCGTTCGGCTTCGAGGCGAAATCGGCCAAGGCGTATGGCCTGCCCGAACCGGACGAAACCGGCACCACCTTCGAGGAAAACGCCTACATCAAGGCCTTCGCCGCCGCGAAGGCGACCGGCCTGCCGGCGCTGTCGGACGATTCCGGCCTCTGCGTCGACGCGCTCGACGGGGCGCCCGGCGTCTATACCGCCAACTGGGCCGAGACGCCGGACGGATCGCGCGATTTCGCCATGGCCATGCAGCGCACCGAAGTGGCGCTGCAGGAAGTCGGCGCGGCCACGCCCGAACGGCGCACGGGCCGCTTCGTCGCCGTCATCTGCCTCGCCTTTCCCGACGGCGAGGCCGAATATTATCGCGGCGAGGCCGAGGGCACGCTGGTCTGGCCGCCGCGCGGCGAGCTCGGTTTCGGCTACGATCCGGTGTTCCTGCCCAATGGCTTCGACAAAACCTTCGGCGAGATGAGCGCGGAGGAAAAGCACGGCTGGAAACCCGGCCAGGCGACGGCGCTGTCGCACCGCGCCCGCGCCTTCCAGAAATTCGCCCAAGCTCGGCTCGGTTCGGCCAGGCCTGGCTCAGCATGATCGGACCCGGCACCACCATGGCGCTCGACCGCAGTCCCGGCTTCGGCGTCTACGTACATTGGCCGTTCTGCGCGGCCAAATGCCCCTATTGCGACTTCAACAGCCATGTCCGCCACCAGCCGGTCGACCAGGAGCGTTTCGCCGCCGCCTTCGAGGCCGAGCTGGCAACGATGCGCCAGCGCACCGGGCCGCGCGAAGTGACCAGCATTTTTCTCGGCGGCGGCACGCCGTCGCTGATGAAGCCCGAAACGGTGGCCAGGGTTCTCGACGCGGTGGCCAGGAACTGGACGGTGCCTGACGGCATCGAGGTGACGCTCGAGGCCAACCCGTCTTCAGTCGAGGCGGAGCGTTTCCGTGGCTACCGGGCGGCGGGGGTCAACCGCGTCTCGCTCGGCGTGCAGGCGCTGAACGACAAGGATTTGCGCTTTCTCGGCCGGCTGCACAATGTCGAGGAAGCCTTGCACGCCATCGGGCTCGCGCGCGAAATCTTTCCGCGCCTGTCCTTCGACCTGATCTATGCGCGCCCCGGACAGACGCCACAGGATTGGCGGGCGGAGCTCGAACAGGCGATCGGCCATGCCGCCGACCATCTGTCGCTCTACCAGCTGACCATCGAGGAAGGCACGCCCTTCCATGCGCTGTACGCGGCGAAGAAATTCATCATTCCAGACAACGATCACGCCGCCGACCTCTACGCGTTGACGCAGGAAATCACGTCGGCGCACGGCCTGCCGGCCTACGAGATTTCCAACCACGCGCGGCCGGGCGCCGAGAGCCGGCACAATCTGACCTACTGGCGCTACGGCGAATATGTCGGCGTCGGCCCCGGCGCGCACGGCCGCTTCGTCGAGAACGGCCATCGGGTGGTGACCATCGCGGAGAGAATGCCGGAAACCTGGGCCAATCTGGTCGAGGCCAAGGGCCATGGCGTCACCGGCGGCGAGCTCCTGACGCGCTCGGAAGAGGCGGACGAGTTTCTTTTGATGGGGCTGCGGCTCGCTGAAGGCATCGACCTCTCCCGCTACGAGGCCTTTTCCGGACGCGGCTTGTCCACGGCGCGGCTGTCGGCGCTACAGGGCGAGGGGCTGGTGGCGCCGATCGGCAATGCGCGGCTGCGCGCCACGCCGGCCGGCATGATCGTGCTCGACGCCGTGGTGGCGGACCTAGCACGGTAATCCTTTGAAAAACGTCCTCTTCGTCTGCAGCCAGAACCGCTTGCGCAGCCCGACCGCCGAGCAGGTGTTTTCCACGCGGCGCGACATCGAAGTCACCTCGGCCGGCACCAATCACGATGCCGAAAAGCCGCTGACGCATGAGCTGGTCGCCTGGGCCGATATCATCTTTGTCATGGAGAAAATCCACCGCACGAAATTGCAGAAGAAATTCAAGGCCGGCCTGAAGGCGGCCAAGGTGATCTGCCTCGACATAGCGGACGACTACGAGTTCATGGACCCGGAGCTGATAGCGCTTCTGAAGGCACGCGTTTCACGATATCTGGACTGAGCGCCCGGCCCCGGCGTTCGCCTCTCCGCCTTCGGCGGCCGCCTCGCCGATCCGAGCCAGATCAGGCGTCGTGCTTGTGGCGGTGCTTTCCGCGCTCCTTCTCGGCGTGGGACTCTCCGGAGCGGACTGGCTTGGCGTTGTCCTTGTCGCGGCGGCCGCGGTGCTGGTCGCCCAAAGAGGGCAAGGGTGCGCCGTTGCGGGCGTTTTTCGTTTCAAGACGGGTGATGAAGATATCGAAGCGATTGGGCATCGTCCGGTCAGTGCTCCGTCGTGCTGTCGGGTTTGTTGTCGGAAAGCCTGACGTCTGTCGGCAAGGCACTCGCGGCCTGCTTGGTCAGGCTGGTCTCGTTCCGGGCTGGCAGCCGCTTGTCCTGGCGTGCGGCCATCCGGCTGCGGCCGGCATAATAGGGCTCGAAAGCGTCCTGTATCGTCAGGCTGTCCATCCTGCCCTCCCTTGGGAATCAGGGGCTAAATCTGCCAAGACCGGTTTCGTTCCCTACTGTGGCGAAGGAATGGCGATTGCCTTACATCGGCGTGAGTTTTGCAAGCCGGCGCCAGCCATGCCAAACAGGATTTGGCAGGCCAAACAGGCTTGAACGGAGACGGCATCGGTGACTGGCGAGACGGGCAAGCGCAGCTATGTGGTCGGGCAGACCGAGATCGCGGCCCGTCCGCTCGAGCCGGCGCTGTATCTGGTGGCGACGCCGATCGGCAATCTGGCCGACATCACGCTGCGCGCGCTGGAGACGCTGGCCGCCGCCGACATCGTCGCCTGCGAGGATACGCGCGTGTCGCGCGTGCTGCTCGACCGCTACGGCATTCGCCGCCGCACAACAGCCTATCATGAACACAATGCCGGCGAGGCCGGGCCGAAACTGATCGCGGCACTCGAAGCCGGCCAGAGCGTGGCGCTGATTTCCGATGCCGGCACGCCGCTGGTCTCCGATCCCGGCTACCGGCTGGTCGGCGAGGCGCTCGACCATGGCATTCGCGTCGTGCCGATTCCCGGGCCCTCGGCGCCGCTTGCCGCGCTCACCGCATCCGGCCTGCCGTCCGACGCCTTCCTGTTCGCCGGGTTTTTGCCGGTCAAGGTTGGCCAGCGGCTGTCGCGGCTGGAAGCGTTGAAAGCCGTGCCGGCGACGCTGATCTTCTTCGAATCGCCGCGCCGGCTGGCCGAGTCGCTCGGCGCCATGGTCGAAGCGCTCGGCGGCGAACGCCAAGCCGCCATCGGCCGGGAATTGACCAAGACCTTCGAGGAGATGCGCACCGGTACGCTGCGGGCGCTCGCCGACCATTATGCGGCGGCCGATACGCCGAAGGGCGAGATCGTCGTCTGCATCGGCCCCGCCGAGGCCAAGGCCAACGAACCCGAAGACATCGACCGTCTGCTTTTGTCGCTCGCCGCCGAAATGCCGGCCTCCAAGGCGGCGGCGGAGGCCGCGAAAATGACCGGCGGCCAGAAACAGGCGCTGTATCGGCGGCTGCTGGAACTCAGGGACAGGCCATGACCCCAAAAAGTGGAGCGTGGTTTTCTCGGACAAACGGTTTCGTTTGTCCAGAGGTCATGGTCGAGCAAAGGGAAGGCGGCGGTGGCTGAGCGCCCGAGCGCCAGCCGCCAGAAGGCCTACCGGCGCGGCCATCGCGGCGAATGGCTGGCGGCTGCCGCGCTGATGCTGAAGGGCTACCGCATCCTGGCGCGCCGCCATCGCACGCGCTTCGGCGAGATCGACCTGATCGCACGGCGTGGCGACCTCGTCCTGTTCGTCGAGGTCAAGGCGCGCCGCACGCTGATCGAAGCCATGGAAGCGATCGGCCACGAATCGGAGCGCCGCATCGAGGGTGCGGCCGACATCTGGCTGTCGCGCCAGCCGGACTATGGCAGGCTGTCGATGCGCTTCGACATGGTCGCCGTGCTACCCTGGCGCTGGCCGGTGCATGTCCCGAATGCGTTTTATGGGAGGAGCTAGATTGCAAAAGCGGTGCCGCCCCTCATCGCCCTGCCGGACACTTCTCCCCGTATAGTGACGGGGAGAAGGGAGCGGCCGCAGCGACTGCGCCCTTCTTGCAACCGTTGTAATTGGCGAAATCGCAGATGACAGCGCCCCTCTCACCGTCCCTATACGGGGAGAGGATGCCGGCAGGCAGGTGAGGGGCAGCGCAAATTTCTGATAACGCGCCTATTCAAACCGACGCGATTGCCCTTGCAATCACCCCCAAACCATCAGCGCCACCAACCCGACAATCCCCACCACCAGCCGCCACCAGCCGAACAGCGAGTAGCCGTTGCGCGAGACGTAATCGAGCAGGAAGCGGACCACGAACAGCGCCGTGACGAAGGCGGCGACGAAGCCGATGGCGATGATCGGCAGGTCGGCAGAAGTCAGCACGTTGCGGTTCTTGAACAGATCGAAGGCGAAGGCGCCGACCATGGTCGGGATGGCGAGGAAGAAGGAAAATTCCGCCGCCGCCCGCTTGTCGACGCCCAGAAGCAGCGCGCCGACGATGGTCGACCCGGAGCGGGACGTGCCGGGGATCAGCGACAGGCACTGGAAAAGCCCGATCTGCAGGTAAAGCCTGGTCGGAAACCGCTCGACGTCGCGATAGACCGGCTTGAGGTTCATGCGGTCGACCACCAGCAGCACCACGCCGCCGATGATCAGCATGATGCAGATCAGTCGCGGCGATTCGAACAGCACCGTCTTGATGAAGTCGTGCGCCAGCGCGCCGATGATCGCGGCCGGCAGGAAGGCGATGAGGATGCCGATGACGAAGTGCCGCGTCAGCCGGTCATGCGGCAGGTCGAGCAGCATCTGCCACAGGCGCCGGAAATAGACGCTGAGGATGGCCAGGATGGCGCCGAGCTGGATCAGGATCTCGAAGGCCTTGCCGGTCGACTGGAAGCCGAGGAAATGGCCCGCGAGCAGGATATGGCCGGTCGAGGACACCGGGATGAATTCGGTCAGTCCCTCCAGCAGGCCGAGCAGCAGGGCTTCGACGATGGTCTGGCTTTCCATTTCTACCTCGGCATTGGCGTGACGGCTAACGGAATGGCTTGCTTGTCATGGCGCCGAAGTCCCCCTATAGGTCGCAACACCCCTGACGGCCCGCTAACCGGGCGGCCAAGACTTACCGGTGCGCCTTGCGATTCGCCAGTGTGGCAATCCGGAATTCGCCACACCTGGGACAAGCGCGATGCGCGAATTCCGGATTCTGAACCAGTGCGCTTTATCATCGCGGAACCATGCTGACGCTTTTCCACCATCCCATGTTCGCCACCTGCCGCTTCGTCCGCCTCGCCTTTGGCGAGTATGGCGAGGAGCTGGCGCTGATCGAGGAAAAGCCGTGGACGCGCCGCAAGGAGTTCTTGGCGCTGAATCCGGCCGGCACGCTGCCGATCCTGCTGGCCGAGGGTGACGTGCCGATCATCGGTGCGACGGTCATCTCGGAATATCTCGACGAGACGCGCGGCGTGCTCAAGCGCGACAAGCGGCTGTTCGCCGAGGACCCGATGCAGCGCGCCGAAATCCGCCGGCTGATCGACTGGTATCTCAACAAGGCCGAAGGCGAAGTCACCCGCCACCTCGTGCGCGAGCGCGTGCTGAAGCCGGTGATGCCGGAAACCGCCGGCGGCGGTTCGCCCGATTCGGGCGCCATCCGCGCCGCGCGCGCCAACATCCGCCAGCACATGAAATACACCAACTGGCTGGCCGGCACCCGTCATTGGCTGGCCGGCGGCAGGGTCACCTATGCCGATCTGGCGGCCGCCGCGACGCTGTCGGTGCTCGACTATCTCGGCGAGATCGACTGGCGCGAACACCCCGCCGCGCGCGAATGGTACACGCGGGTGAAGTCGCGGCCCTCTTTCCGGCCGCTCTTGACCGACCGCGTGCGCGGCCTGTCGCCGGTATCGCATTATGCGGACCTCGACTTCTGACGCGGCAAAACTGCGTGCACTGATCGACGCGGAAGCGCGGCGCGCCGGCTTCGATGCCGTCGCCGTCACCACTCCCGACGCGATTCCGCTGGCGCCGGCACGGTTGGCCGAGTTCGTCGCCGACGGCTTTCACGGCTCCATGGACTGGATCGCCGAGACGATTGAGCGCCGCAGCGAGCCTTCGACGCTGTGGCCCGACGTGCGCTCGATCATAGTGCTGGCGATGAATTATGGGCCGGACCATGACCCGCGCGATGTGCTGGCAAGGCGCGACCGTGGCGCGATCTCGGTCTACGCGAAAAACCGCGACTATCACGAGGTGATGAAAGGCCGGCTGAAGGAAATCGCCGGCAAGATCGTCGCGCGCGCCGGCGGCGACGTGAAGGTGTTCGTCGATACCGCCCCCGTCATGGAAAAGCCGCTGGCGGAAGCAGCAGGCCTGGGCTGGCAAGGCAAGCACACCAATCTGGTCAGCCGCGAGCACGGCTCCTGGCTGTTCCTCGGCACCATTTTCACCACGGCCGAACTGGCGCCGGATAGCGCCGAGATCGACCATTGCGGCTCCTGCCGCGCCTGCCTCGACGCCTGCCCGACCGACGCGTTCCCAGCCCCCTATAGGCTCGATGCGCGGCGCTGCATTTCCTATCTCACCATCGAGAACAAGGGGCCGATCCCGCATGAATTCCGCGAGGCGATCGGCAACCGCATCTATGGCTGCGACGACTGCCTCGCCGCTTGCCCGTGGAACAAGTTCGCCCGCGCCGCGTCCGAAGCCAAGCTCGCCGCGCGCGACGAATTGCGTGAGCCTGCGCTCGCCGACCTCTTGGCCCTCAATGACGTGGCCTTCCGCGCCTTCTTCTCCGGCTCGCCGATCAAACGCATCGGTCGCGACCGCTTTGTCCGCAACGTGCTGATCGCCGCCGGCAATTCCGGCGAGGCCGCCCTTGCCGGCATCGTCCGGGACCTGCTCGGCGACGCCTCGCCGCTGGTGCGGGGCGCGGCAATATGGGCGCTGGCGCGGCTGGTGCCGGAAACCGAATATGCCGAACGGGCCGCGAACGGCCTGAAGAGCGAGAGCGATGGCGCCGTCCGCGAGGAATGGCGCCTGGCGCGGCCAAACAGGACGCATGCATGAGCGAAAAGCAGGTCTTCATCTTCGGCGCCGGCTATTCGGGTAAGGCCTTTGCCCGCGCCAATACGGGAGCCGCCACGATCGTCGGCACGACACGCGTTGAAGAAAAATTCGATGCGCTGCGGCAGGCCGGCATCGACCCACTGCTGTTCGATGGGAGGTTGACGGGCGACATCGGCGATGCGCTGGAGAAAACCACCCATCTGGTGATTTCGATCGCCCCGGAAGAAACCGGCGATCCCGTGCTGAATGCCGCCCGGGAAGCAATCGCGGGGATGCCTGACCTGAAGTGGATCGGCTATCTCTCGACCGTCGGCGTCTATGGCGATCATGGCGGTGCCTGGGTCGATGAAACGGCCGCGTGCCGGCCGGTTTCGAAGCGCTCGATGATGCGGGTCGAGGCCGAGCAGTCCTGGCTGAAACTCGGCCGGGACATCGACCGGCCGGTGGCGATCCTGCGGCTGTCGGGCATCTACGGTCCGGGCCGCAACGCGCTGGTCAACCTGGAAAACGGCACGGCCAGACGCCTGGTCAAGCCGGACCAGGTGTTCAACCGCATCCATTGCGACGACATATCGGGCGCGCTGTGGCATCTGATCGGCGGCAATACGGGCGGCATCTTCAATGTCACCGACGATGAGCCGGCGCCGCCGCAGGATGTCGTCGCCTATGCCGCTTCGCTGATGGGGGTTGAGCCGCCGCCCGAAATTCCGTTCGAGACCGCGCAACTTTCGCCCATGGCGCGGTCCTTCTATGGCGAGAACAAGCGGGTCGCCAATGCGGCGATCAAGGCGGCGGGCTATCGGTTTCGCTTTCCCGACTATCGCGCCGCCTTCGACCATATGTGGGCAAGCGGCGACTGGCGCGAGGGCGCGCCGCGCAGTCCGATGAAGGGATAAGCAATTCCAGGAAAAGTGTGAAACGGTTTTCCGTCCGGAATTGCGCCAAAAGCTAGAGCGATCGAAGCGTCGCATGTTGCGTGCTATGATTCGGGCTTGGGGTTTGTGGATCCGGTTTCATGAAGACAGCGACGTCTCTCGGAAAAAAATCACTGCTCGCCGCCGCGCTTGGTCTGTTCGCATTGACCGGTCTCGCCCCACAACCGGCAGCGGCCGAGGAACGGGCAAAAGACCTGTTCGGCGCCGAGAAACTGCCGACGGCTACCGCCCCTCAATCCTTCGGCTTCTATTCCAAGGGCTGCTTTGCCGGCGGCGTCGCCATTCCCATGGATGGCCCGACCTGGCAGGTGATGCGGCCATCGCGCAACCGTCGCTGGGGCCATCCGGCGCTGATCGCGCTGATCGAGAAACTGTCGCGCGACGCGGTCGCCGACGGCTGGCCGGGTCTGCTGATCGGCGACATCGCGCAGCCGCGCGGCGGCCCGATGCTGACCGGCCATGCGTCGCACCAGATCGGGTTGGACGCCGACATCTGGCTGACGCCGATGCCCGACCGCACGATGACCAGGGCGCAGCGCGAGACCATGAGCGCCACGCTGATGGTCGACGAGAAGACGCATCTGGTGAAGGACGCGCTATGGACGCCGCAGCACACGGCGTTGCTGAAGCGCGCGGCGAGCTATCCGCAGGTCGAGCGCATCTTGGTCAATCCGGGCATCAAGAAAAAGCTCTGCGACACCGTCAAGGGTGACCGCTCCTGGCTGCGCAAGATCAGGCCGTTCTGGGGCCACGACTATCATTTCCACATGCGCATCGGCTGCCAGCCGGGCTCGCCCAACTGCAAGGCGCAGGAGGCGACACCGGATGACGACGGCTGCGGCAAGCCGCTGGCCTGGTGGTTCACCGAAGAGCCGTGGCGGCCCAACAAGAACCCCGATGCGCCCAAGGCCCGCGACCTGATGACGATGGCCAACCTGCCCAGGGAATGCCGCGCCGTGCTCGACGCGCCGGGGCCTGCCTCGGCCGAGGCCGCGACCTATCATGGCGACGCGGTGCCGATCGCGGTGGCGGCGCCCGAACCCGAAGCGCCGGCGCTGCCCGCTGTGACGGCCAGCAGCACGGCCGGCCTGCCAAGCGCTGTGAACGCCTTCATGGCGACACCGGAGGTCGGCGTGCCGGTGCCACGGCCACGGCCCGGCAATTGACGATTGATTGCCGAGGTCGGCGCCGCCCCTCATCGCCCTGCCGGGCACTTCTCCCCGTATAGGGACGGGGAGAAGGGGCTGGCCGCAACCTCCGCGTCCTCCTTGCAATACTGGTGATTGGCGAAATCGGCGATGGTAGCCCCCTCTCCCCGTCACTATACGGGGAGAGGATGCCGGCAGGCAGGTGAGGGGCGGCGCAGACGGCGCAAGGATCGGATTCAAATTCGAAGCGATTGTCCTGGAACTGAAAGCAAGCGGCTTTCCCTTTGCAAGGCCATGCGCTAGTCAACGGGAAAACAGCGGCACGTAGCCCGGACGGGGAACGGACGAGAGCATGCCAAGCACAGCCGATGACGAGACTTTGCTGCGATTTCCGATCCTGATCGGCGATATCGGCGGCACCAATGCGCGCTTTTCGATCGTGCTCGACGCCAACTCCGAGGCCGGCGAGCCGACCATCGTCCAGACCGCCAATTACAACACCATCGACGAGGCGATCCAGGCGGCCGTGCTCGACCGCTCCTCGGTCCGTCCCAATTCGGCGGTGCTGGCGGTGGCCGGGCCGGTCGACGGCGACGAGATCGAGCTCACCAACTGCCCGTGGGTCGTCAAGCCTAGGCAGATGTTCGCCAGTCTCGGCTTGAGCGACATCGTCGTGCTCAACGATTTCGAGGCGCAGGCGCTGGCCGTCGTGGCGCTCGGCGAAGAGCATATGGAAAAGATCGGCGGCGGCACGCCGGAGCCCAATGCCGGCCGCGTCGTGCTGGGGCCGGGAACCGGGCTCGGCGTCGCCGGGCTGGTCCATGCGCTGCATGACTGGATACCGGTGCCCGGCGAAGGCGGCCATATGGACATCGGCCCGCGCACGCCGCGCGATTTCGAGGTGTTTCCGCATATCGAGAAGCTCGAGGGCCGCATTTCGGGTGAGCAGATCCTGTGCGGACGCGGCCTAGTCAACGTCTACCGGGCGGTGGCCAAGGCGGACGGCAAGCCGTCGCCCTTCACCACGCCGGCCGAGGTCACCGCTGCGGCGCTGGCCAAGACCGATCCTGTGGCGCAGGAAGCGCTGGAGACCTTCGTCACCTGCCTCGGCCGCACCGCGGGCGACCTTGCGCTGGTGTTCATGAGCCGGGGCGGCGTGTTCCTCACCGGCGGCATCGCGCAAAAGATCGTGCCGGCATTGAAGGAGGGCAATTTCCGCGCCGCCTTCGAGGACAAGGCGCCGCACAGCGCGCTGATGCGCACCATGCCGGTCTATGTCATCACCCATCCGCTGGCGGCGCTCCTCGGACTTGCCGCCTATGCCAGGAACCCCTCACTGTTCGGCGTCCAGACGGCGGGCCGGCGCTGGCGCGACGAAGTTAGTCAGCCCAAGGCATAGGCAAGCCGGCTGCTTGGCGTTAATAGGGGTGCCGAATTGCCCGGCCACCGGGAAGCGGAAACCGACGAAGCCCTCTGATTTGACACTTCAAAACCCAAACAAGCTGAAAGCCCGGCCTGGCGAGGTCACAGCGGTGCTGCGCCGCATTCTCGCTGAGAACAGCCATGACTATCGCTGGACCTATGTCATGGTCATCACCTGTTCGCTGATCGTTTCGGGCACGACCGCCTTCACGGCCTGGATCATGGCCCCGATGGTCAACCAGATCTTCTACGAACGGCGTGGCGACGCGATCGTGTGGATCTGCGCCGGCTTCATGGCGGCCTTCCTGCTGCGCGGCTTCGCCGGCTATGGCCAGGCGGTGGCGCTGGCCAAGATCGGCAACAATCTGGTGGCGCGCTACCAGAAGCGCATCTTCGATCACCTGATGAAGCTCGGCGTCGGCTTCTTCAACGACACACGTTCCGGCCGGCTGGCGGCGCAGGTCAACGAAAACGTCGGCGGCATCCGCGACCTGCTGTCGTTGACGCTGACCTCGATCACCCGCGACGCCGTGACGCTGATCGGGCTTCTCGGCGTCATGGTCTACCAGGATCCGGTTCTGTCGCTCAGTTCGCTGCTGATCGGGCCGCCGCTGATCTGGGCCGTCGTCTACCTCACCCGTCGCGTGCGGCGCATAACCCGCGAATCCGTGCTGATCAATTCGCGGTTGATCGGCGCCGTGCAGGAAGCGACGCAAGGGATCGCCATCGTCAAGGCATTCACCATGGAGGACGAGTTGGCGGGCCGCATCGGCAAGCTTGCCAGCGACGCCGAACAGCGCTCCAACAAGATTGCCCGCGTCTCCGAACGGTTGGCGCCGATTTCCGATATGCTGGCCGGCCTCGCCGTCACCTCCGTCATCGCCTATTCCGGTTACCGGGCGCTCGTTCTCGGGCAGCCGCCGGGCGCGGTCTTTTCCTTCATCACCGCGCTGATCCTGGCCTATGACCCGGCACGGCGCCTGGCGCGCATGCAGGTCGGCATGGAGCGGGCGCTGGTCAATGCACGCATGATCTACGAACTGCTCGACCTCGAGCCGAAGCAGGGCGACGCCCCGGATGCCACGCAGGCGCATTTCACCACGGGCGAAGTGCGCTTCGACAACGTATCCTTCCGTTATGTCGAGGAGGCACCGGTCCTGCAGGGTCTGAGCTTTGTCGCCGCCGCCGGCAAGATGACCGCCGTCATCGGCGCATCCGGCGCCGGCAAGACGACGCTGGTGGCGCTGCTGCAGCGCTTCTACGACGTCGAGAGCGGCACGATCACGATCGACGGCCAGGATATCTCGAAGGTCACCAAACAGTCGCTGCGCGGCTCGATCGCCTATGTCTCGCAGGCCCCCTACCTGTTCGAAGGCACCATCCGCGACAACATCCGCTATGGCCGCCCCTCGGCCACCGATGCCGAGATCGAACAGGCCGCGCGACTGGCCGCGGCCGACGAATTCATCCGCCAGCAGCCGCAAGGCTATGACACGCCGGTCGGCGAGAATGGCGCCACGCTGTCCGGCGGCCAGCGCCAGCGCGTATCGATCGCCCGCGCCATCGTGCGTCAGGCGCCGATCCTGCTGCTCGACGAGGCGACATCGGCGCTCGACAACGAGGCCGAAGCCCGGGTCCAGCAGGCGCTCACCAAGGTCATGGAAGGGCGCACCACCATCGTCATCGCGCACCGCCTCTCGACCGTGGTCAATGCCGACCACATCATCGTGCTGGAACAGGGCCATCTGGTCGAGGAGGGTACGCACGCCTCGCTGATGGCCGACCCGCACAGCGTCTATGCCCGTTTCCACCGGATACAGGGCGTCAAGGGCCTGGGGCTTGTCGACGACAGCGCGCCGGTCGAGACTTCGGTTCAGGACTTGGAAACCCAGAACGTCGCCGGGAGCACGGCATGAGCGAAACATCGGCAACATCGGGCGAGCCGACCAGCGATATGGGCCTTGTGGTGGTGGGCGCGGCCGGCCGCATGGGCCAGACGCTGATCCGTGCCATCCACGCCATTCCGGGCGCCCGCGTCATCGGCGCGGTCGAGCGCGCGGATTCGCCTCACCTGGGCAAGGATGCAGGCGAACTGGCCGGCGTCGGCCGCATCGATGTGGCGATCGGCAGCGATCCTTTACCAGTCTTCGCCAGGGCCGATGGCGTGCTCGATTTCACCACTCCGGCCTCCACGGTAGAGTTCGCCGGCTACGCGGCGCAGGCGCGCATCGTCCATGTCATCGGCACGACCGGCTGTTCGGCCGACGACAATGCGAAAATCGCCGCCGCCGCGCGCCACGCGACCATCGTCAAGTCGGGCAATATGAGCCTCGGCGTCAACCTGCTGGCGGTGCTGGTCGAGCAGGCGGCGCGCGCGCTCGATGCCGATGATTTCGACATCGAGATCCTCGAAATGCACCACAGGCACAAGGTCGACGCGCCTTCGGGCACGGCGCTTCTGCTCGGCGAAGCCGCCGCCGCCGGGCGCGGCATCGCACTGGCCGGCAACGAAGTGCGTTCACGCGACGGCCATACGGGTGTGCGAAAAACCGGCTCGATCGGCTTCGCCGCCCTGCGCGGCGGCTCGGTCGTCGGCGACCACAGCGTGATCCTGGCCGGCACCGGCGAGCGCATCACGCTGTCCCACCATGCCGAGGACCGCGCCATCTTCGCCCGCGGCGCCGTCAAGGCCGCACTGTGGGCGCGCGGCAGGAAGCCGGGACTGTATTCGATGCGCGACGTGCTCGGGCTTGCCTGAAACGACCCTGAACCATCTTCGTTCCTACGCAAGTCCGGACGGAAAACCGCTACACACTTTCCTTGAACGCTCAGACCCCAGAGGAGCAAAAATGTCGAGAACTCTCGTGCTCGTTCGCCACGGCCAGAGCGAATGGAATTTGAAGAACCTGTTCACCGGCTGGCGTGACGTCGACCTGACCGAGCAGGGCCACGCCGAGGCCAAGGCCGCCGGGCAGAAGCTCGAGGCGCGCGGCCTGAAATTCGACATCGCCTTCACCTCGGCGCTGGTCCGTGCGCAGAAAACCTGCCAGCACATTCTCGACGCGGTCGGCCAGAGCGACCTCAAGACCATTCGCGACCAGGCGCTCAACGAGCGCGACTATGGCGACCTCTCCGGTCTCAACAAGGACGACGCACGCCAGAAATGGGGCGAGGAGCAGGTGCATGTCTGGCGCCGCTCCTATGACGTGTCGCCGCCCGGCGGCGAGAGCCTGAAGGACACCGGCGCCCGCGTCTGGCCCTACTACCTGCACGACCTGCAGCCGCACGTGCTGCGCGGCGGCACGGTGCTGGTCGCCGCCCACGGCAATTCGCTGCGTGCGCTGATCATGGCGCTGGACGGCAAGTCGGGCGAGGAGATCGTCAAGCTGGAGCTCGGCACCGGCGTGCCTGTGATCTACCAGCTCAATGCCGATTCGACCGTGGCCTCGAAGGAAGTGCTGGAAGGCTGAGCTTCTGTTAGTTCTGCCAATTGTGACGTTAGCGCCGCCCCTCATTGTCCTGCCGTGTCCAGCGGATAGATGGGTAACAGAATGAACCGGATACATAGGTAACAGTTTTCTCCCCCTAAGATGCGGTTGCCGCAGCGCCAAGCGGTCCGGTTGGCGCGGCGCTGCGGCGAACCAGTTTCATGTGCTTGTCGTCGATGAAGCCGAGCGGATGGGCGTAGAAACGCATGGCCCACTTGCCGTTCTCGGTCTCCTCAATGGCGATCGGTTCGCCGGCCAACGTGGCCGAGACATAGATCTCTGTGCCTCGCCATTTGACGGCGCCATTCTGGCGCACGCCGCGCACCGCTGCCTCGGCCGGATAGTCGGGTTCAGGAGCTGTCTTCGGCATCGGCCGGGTCGAGGGACGGTAGTGCTGCGCCGGGGTGTCCATGCTAAGCGCCTCGTGCGGACGCTCCTCATTGTAGCTGCGCCGAAAGTCCTCGAAAGCCTGGCTCTGGGCCGCCCTGTCGGCCGCCGGTTCCTTGGCCATCGGCAGCATGGCCAGGTGGAAACGCTCATGACGTCCGTTCTGCTGCGGCTTGCCTGGCTGGATGCGCTCCAGAGCGATGCCGAGCTTGATGAAGCGCACCGCAAGCGGCGTCAACCCTGTGACGCCGGCCGACGCAAATGGCGGGCCGTTGTCGCTTCGGATGCGATCCGGCAGACCGTTCTCCTCAAACAGCCGCTCAAACACCGGCCACGCCTCCTCGTCGGCCGTCGAGCCCGTCGCCTCGAGCCCCAGCAGATAGCGGCTCAATGCATCCATCACCGTCAACGGCTCGCAGCGCCATCCGTCACGGGTCCGGAACCACCCCTTGTGGTCTGCCGTCCACACCGCATTCGGCTCCGCAGGCTCCGGCCATGGCCCGTTGCCCTCAGCCCGCCAGCGCCTGCGCCGGCGTCCCACAAGACCGTGCCGCTTCAGGATCTCGCCTGCCGTCGAGACCGCCGGCCAGTCGCAGCAGGGCTCGCTGCGTCTCAGGCGCGCAATGATCTTCTTTGGACCCCACAGCCCGCCAAAATCCGATCCACCAGCTCCGCTGCCGTTGCTCGGCCGTGCTCGAGCGGCGCCCGCGGCAGATCATGCAAACCTTCCGGGCCAAACTCCCGATAGCGACCAAGCCATTTGTAGCCGCTCTTGCGCGATATGCCGTAGGCCCCACAAAGCGCGCTCATCGTCTCCTCGCCGGCCAGGCAATCCACTACAAACCGAAGCCGCTCGTCCATGATGCCAGTCTCTCGCCAAACCATCGCCGGTCCTCCCGGCGGACAAGAAAACTGTCACCCATGCTATCGGTCCATTCTGTTACCTATCTATCCGGTTCGGACAGGAGGCGTGGCCGGTGTTTGAGCGGCTGTTTGAGGAGAACGGTCTGCCGGATCGCATCCGAAGCGACAACGGCCCGCCATTTGCGTCGGCCGGCGTCACAGGGTTGACGCCGCTTGCGGTGCGCTTCATCAAGCTCGGCATCGCTCTGGAGCGCATCCAGCCAGGCAAGCCGCAGCAGAACGGACGTCATGAGCGTTTCCACCTGACCATGCTGCCGATGGCCAAGGAACCGGCGGCCGACAGGGCGGCCCAGAGCCAGGCTTTCGAGGACTTTCGGCGCAGCTACAATGAGGAGCGTCCGCACGAGGCGCTTAGCATGGACACCCCGGCGCAGCACTACCGTCCCTCGACCCGGCCGATGCCGAAGACAGCTCCTGAACCCGACTATCCGGCCGAGGCAGCGGTGCGCGGCGTGCGCCAGAATGGCGCCGTCAAATGGCGAGGCACAGAGATCTATGTCTCGGCCACGTTGGCCGGCGAACCGATCGCCATTGAGGAGACCGAGAACGGCAAGTGGGCCATGCGTTTCTACGCCCATCCGCTCGGCTTCATCGACGACAAGCACATGAAACTGGTTCGCCGCAGCGCCGCGCCAACCGGACCGCTTGGCGCTGCGGCAACCGCATCTTAGGGGGAGAAAACTGTTACCTATGTATCCGGTTCATTCTGTTACCCATCTATCCGCTGGACACCGGCAGGCAGGTGAGGGGCAGCGCCGACGCCCGAAACTGAGTCGGCGAGTGGCGGCCTTCGAAAAAAGCGCGTTGACAGCAATCGCTTGCCCGCTTATTGAGCCCGCACCAGCCCAGATGGCGGAATTGGTAGACGCGCACGGTTCAGGTCCGTGTTCCGCAAGGAGTGGAGGTTCGAGTCCTCTTCTGGGCACCATTTTTTCCCGACTACCAACGGGATCACAAGCCATTCGATTTATTGCGCCCACTTTTTTGTGCATTTTTGGCGTGTCCGCCTGTTGAACTAAAAGGCTGCTACGGCACGAGCACGCGGTTTACCCCTGCCGCCAATCGAATGGTGCGGCGGGAGGGACGACGATGGCCGCAGAGCTCCTACGCGGCGCCCCCGGGCTTGCCGGAGGATAAACCGGTCCGGGCGCGCCAACTCCCTTTACATTGCCGCACCTCTCTCTCACGCGACGCTCAAGAGAGTGCCACTGTTCGCTCCTGGCCAAGCTTTCCGCAACACAGCCAGATGGCGAGCGCTACGGTAACGCCGACAATGCCATCCACGGCGTAGTGCCATCCAAGATGAATGGAGCCGAGAAAGATCAGCACGGCATAGGCCAGCATGACATGGCCGAACCTGCGGTTGATGGAGTACGCGACCGCCGCAAACAATGCCGCCTGCGCGTTGTGCATGCTGGGCATGGCCGAGATGCCTCCGGGCAGGTCGACATTGCCAATATAGACCTGCCAGAGAAGATTCTTGGCCAAGGCTGAAGACAACGGATAGGCGGCTGCGACCTCATCAAGATAACGCATGAGATCGACATACGGCGAGGGCGTGCCCGGGACTATTTTCGAAAAGTAACAGGTCCCGCGGAAGAGAACATCGCTGCCATCACGAGGCCT
Organism: Mesorhizobium sp. B2-1-8; assembly: GCF_006442545.2. Lineage (NCBI taxonomy): Bacteria > Pseudomonadati > Pseudomonadota > Alphaproteobacteria > Hyphomicrobiales > Phyllobacteriaceae > Mesorhizobium > Mesorhizobium sp. B2-1-8. The sequence goes on along the minus strand of NZ_CP083952.1, from coordinate 813,861 downwards.
ATCAGGAGCCAGGAAATGACCGTTGCCCGCCAGTAGCGGACACGCATCGGCTGCGGCACGCGCGGGCTGGCGAACAGCCCTCCCCAGAACAGGAAGACCATCGGCACCCATGATGAATACGCAATGTCGAACAGCAGGGTGATCCAGGGTACGCCAACGATCGGCTGAATGATTTGCCATGCCTGGTATCCACCCAAAAGACTTGCGTCCCAGCGGGAGAAGGTTTCGTCCCATTGGAAGGGGACCACAACCGGGATCATCATCTTGTTGTAGAGGAAGGCTGCCATGAAGAGGGCCAATATGGCGCAAGCGTAGAGATACCGTACCAACGTGTTCGACGTAACCAAGCTTCGCAGCTGAGCCGTTGCGAGACTGACGGGTGATCCATGGCGACCCCGGACGAGCGCGCATGAACAAGCCCAGAGGACAAGGGCGGAACTTAACAACACAAAGGCTCGAACGACCCGGCCGGCATATTCGAAGACATGGGGCAGGATCGATTCGCCCCTGATTGTTGCGACCAGAAAGGTCAGGACGACGAACGCAAGGACGGTTGCGTGAAGCGTCGCATCGCGGCGCCTCGCGTATGCGAGCCACAGACGAAACCGCTTTGCTTGCGAAAGATCTCGCGTGGTTTCAGAAGAAGCCATGGACAAATACCAGGTATTCGAAGGTTTCGCGTCGGTATGATACGGCGAGTCGGCAAAAGCTATTCGCGCACCAGGCGCCCGCTCCCCCACCAGATCGCCGATACCGCTATGATCGAGATATAGCCGTCCACCGCGTAGTGCCATCCGGTGTATACCGACCCGTACATGATCAAGGCCGCGAAGATCCAGCCGAGAACGCCAAGCCAGCGGTTGAGGGAGGAAAGGAAATATGCGTTCAGGACGGCAAGGGCGACGTGCAGGCTGGGCATGGCCGAGATGCCGCCTCCCAGGCCTGCATTCCCTGTCGTGTGCAGGGTCAAGAGATAATCGGCGTATTCTCGCACGATAACGCTGGACTCCAGCGCAGACATGGCGACCCCGAGACCACCGAAGCGATTATCGCCGACAAAGTGATCATAGTAGATCGGACCCGCCGACGACAGGAAGAGGGCGAGCAAGGTACCAATGATCGAGATGGTCAACGCCAACGCCCAGAGATAGCGAATGCGTGCGATCCGATCCGACCACATCGCCACGAAAAGAACCGTTCCAAACCATTGCGCATACCAAAGCACATCGTAATTCTTGAAAACGAAGAACGCCCATAGATCGTGATCGAGACGATGCGCCAATTCCCATGGCGCCGCTCGGTGTATCCACTCGTCGAGGTCGGCAAGCCATGGGTCGGCATAGAACGGAACGATCCTCGGGATCATGCTCTTGTGGGTGGAAAACGCAGTCATCCCGACGAGGAAGAACAGGAGCACCGGCACACACCCCCGCCAGCGCGCTCGAAGCAGTTCGACGGCGTATCGCGTCGGAGCCTGACGCCCGAAAATGAGCGCGGCGGTGCCAACGCCGCCAACCAACAATATCGGAATGGCGACGACGAATTTTTCGACGTGAATCTGACTTAGAGCTACGAATGATTGCGGGTCCAGGAAGAATGCGACCAGGACATAGATGCCTACGCAGAATGCCAGTCTCACTGACCATTTTGCCGGCGGGCTGTACTGAGAAACTTCAGTAGTTAAGACCATTGTATTTTAACTATCTCTAATATGCGATACTATTCAAAGTACCTTATCGATACCGGTCCTATCTTACTTATAGGTTACTTTGACTTGATCAAAATGCGCACCGTCGAGGCAGGCCTCGCAGCTAGGCAGCGACACAGGCACGACGCACCGCCCACCATCCACGCCGCAATTCCCGCCAGCACCGCGATCTTCGGCGCCCGCCGCGACCACGCGTTTCCAACGCTGGCCGAGGCGGATGTCGATCGCATGCGCCGGTTCGGCTACGGCTCAGTGCCTCATCTCCCGGCGCCTCCCGAAAGGACGCATCGTGTCCGGCCCGGCGCGACCAAAAAGGACCACTGTCCCGACAAAGCTTTGACATGATCGCGCGTAGTTTAGAAACATTCAAAACTGGATGCCTCGCATGAATCCCACCTACACAAGCGCGCAAAAGGCCATGCACTGGGCCGTGTTCCTGCTGGTTATCGGTCTTTATGGCTTGACCTATGTCGAGGAGCTTTTTCCCCGCGGCGACCCCGGCCGTGCGCTCGTCTGGTGGCTTCATATTTCGTTTGGGATGCTCTTGTTCGTGCTGATCGTTGTCCGCGTCGGCCTGCGCCTGACATTGGGAACCCCGGGGCTGCCGCGGCAAATGTCAGAGCTGGAACGATGGACGGCCAAGGTCGCGCATCTGGTGCTTTACGCACTGCTCGTGGCCATACCGGTTCTTGGCATCGTGTTGACGTGGTACAGGGGCGATGCGTTGAGCTTCTTTGGCCTCTTCACCATCCCGGCGCCGGTTTCTCCCGACCGCGACGCGGCCCGATTCGTAAGGGAGCTGCACAGCCTCTGCGCCAATCTGATCCTCATCCTTGCCGGACTGCATGCGGCCGCTGCGCTGTGGCATCATTTCATACGCAAGGACGATGTGCTCAAGCGTATGTTGCCGGATGCGGCTGGCTCCTGAGAGGCGGCGGCGGCCCAAGGCGATCATTCCTCTGGGCGGCGAACCCTGAGTTTCGAAATTCTCAAGTGGGCCGGCCCTGGTCATCCCAGAGCGACGGCATGGTGACTGGCCCAACCTCCCCTCCCGGCTAGTCCGCGAACAAACCGCTTCAAACCGCGCTCCCGCTTCGCTACGCTCGCTGCCATGTCTCAATCCAGCACCGCGATCTTCGGCGCCCGCCGCGACCAGGCGTTTCCAACGCTGGCCGAGGCGGACATCGATCGCATGCGCCGGTTCGGCGAGGCCAGCGCCTATGCCGCCGGCGAGCACATTTTCGAGACCGGCGATGTGTCCCCGGGGCTGATCGTCGTCCTATCGGGCAAGGTTGATATCACCCAGGATGGCAAGCTCGGCCGACGCGAGACGCTCGTCACACATGGTCCCGGCAGCTTCGTCGGTGAACTGGCGCAGCTTTCGGCTCGTCCCTCGCTGGTCAATGCGCAGGCGGCCGAGCCGGTCGAGGCGTTCGTCATCTCCTCGCAGAGGTTGCGCGACCTGATGGTGCAGGAGGCCAATCTCGGCGAGCGCATCATGCGGGCGCTGATTTTGCGCCGCGTCGGGCTGCTCGAGAGCGGCACGATCGGTCCAATCATCGTCGGGCCGGCCGACAATGGCGATGTTCTGCGCCTGCAGGGCTTTCTCGCCCGCAGCGGCCAGCCCCACCGCGTGCTCGATTCAAAAACCGATCCTTGCGCGAAGACGCTGTTCGAGCACTTCCATGTCGATCCGCACCATTTGCCGGTCGTGCTTTGCCCGAATGGCAGGCTGCTGCTCAATCCCGCGGAGAAAGACCTCGCCCGCTGCATCGGCCTGCTGCGGCCGGTCGACGCCAGCAAGGTCTATGACGTCGCCATCGTCGGCGCCGGACCGGCCGGGCTGGCGGCGGCGGTCTATGCGGCGTCCGAAGGGCTGTCGACCATCGTGCTCGATTGCCGGGCCTTCGGCGGCCAGGCTGGCGCTTCCGCGCGCATCGAGAATTATCTCGGCTTCCCCACGGGCATTACCGGCATGGCGCTGATGGCACGCGCCTACAACCAGGCGCAGAAATTCGGCGTCGAGATGGTCATCCCCGACGAGGTGAAGCTGCTCGGCGCCGCCACCGACGGCGCGCGCTACCAGCTTGCGGTCGGCGACGGCGAGACGGTGCGCACGCGCTCGGTGGTGATCGCCAGCGGCGCGCGCTATCGCCGCCTCGATGTCGCCAACCTCGCCGAGTTCGAAGGCACTTCAGTGCATTATTGGGCCTCGCCCATCGAAGCACGGCTTTGCGGCGGCCAGGAAGTGGCGCTGGTAGGCGCCGGCAATTCGGCTGGCCAGGCGGCCGTCTTCCTGGCCAGCCATGTCGGGAAAGTGGCGCTGCTGGCGCGTGGCGGCAGTCTCGAAGCCTCGATGTCGCGTTACCTCGTCGAGCGCATCAGGGCGCAGCCGAATATCGAGGTGCTGACCGGCACCGAGATCGAGGCGCTGGACGGCGAGGAAGGCAATCTTGCCACGGTCCGCTGGCGCGACCGCTCGAGCGGCGCCTCGACGACGCGGCCGATCCGCCATCTCTTCCTGTTCATCGGCGCCGATCCGAACACCGATTGGCTCGCCCAATCCGACGTGGCGCTGGATGCCAGGGGTTTCATCCGCACCGGCTCGGACACAGCATCGGCGCACGGCGTGATGGAGACGAGCCGCGGCGGCGTGTTCGCTATCGGCGACGTGCGCTCCGGCTCGGTCAAACGCGTCGCGGCTGCCGTCGGCGAAGGCGCCCAGGTGGTGGCGGCGTTGCATGCATTTCTTGCGCGGGAAGGCAGCCGTGCCGACGCGCCTCGACCTGTCGGGAGAGTGTGATGGCTGACGAGTGCAGACACGCGGCTGATATCAAGGACGTGACGCCGAGCGCGCTTGGCTGCGAGGAATGCCTGAAGAGCGGCTCGTGGTGGGTGCATCTGCGGCTCTGCCGCACCTGCGGCCATGTCGGCTGCTGCGACGACTCACCCAACCGCCACGCCACCAAGCATTTTCATGCCACCAGCCATCCCGTGATCGAGGGCTATGATCCTCCGGAAGGCTGGGGCTGGTGTTATGTCGACGAGATCTTTCTCGACCTCGGCGACCGCACGACGCCGCAGAACGGCCCGATCCCTCGCTTCTACTGAGCTACCGAGCAGCCCGGAGAAAAGCGGATTCGGCCTGATTTATCGTACCGACCCGGTAACGGTCCGGTCGACATCGGGAACGGATTTGCGATCGTTGCCGGCAAGGGCGGCGATGAGCAGCAGGCTGGCCACGACCGGAACGAACAGCACGGCGATACGGGCCTGTATATGAAGAATGGCGCGCCATTCGCTGCTGCGCTTGTCGGGGCTGTCGCTCATCACACTCACTTTGCCATGGACCCCCCGAGGTCACATAGCCGTCAACGGTTAAGCAACTCCTTCCGACTTCGTTAACCCAGGCGTTCAAGCCTGAAATCAGCCCAACCCTATCCGCCTGGCGCCTTGCCGGAATAACGCTTCGGCGTCGGGCTCGAAGCGGAACGTGCCGATGAAATCGTCGGCGCGGTAGTCCGGCAACGTCTTGCGGATGGCGGCGGCAAAGCCGCGCGCCTCGTCGAGCCGTCCTGCCAGCGCCAGGCAATGTGCCGCGATCGCCGGGATGATGGTGTGCGCGTTCGGCCGCGCCGCCGCCTTCAGCGCCCATACGGCCGCCTCCTCGAACTGGCCGAGCCGGACATGCGCCATGGCCCGCGCGCCCAGCATGCCGAACAGCAGCGGATCGAAGGGACTCAAATGGCGCGAATGATCGGAGGAGCCGATTGCCGCCCGCGGGTCGCCCGACTGCGAATGGACGAAGGACAGCGCGTAATGGCCGAGCGCGAAATTGGGGCTGAGTTTCACCGCCTGTTCCAGTTCGCCCAGTGAGCCCTCCTGTTCGCCGCGCAGCCACAGCGCCCGCCCCATCGCCCAGTGAGCGGCCGGATTGTGGTCGTCGACCAGCAGGCTTTGGCCGGCGCTCTCGAAGGCCAGCGCGCTTTCCCGGTCGCGGTCGCCCCAGCGCTGGAAGGCGTTCTGCCAATGGGTGAAGGACAGGCCGGCATAGGCGCGGGCGAAGGTCGGATCGAGCTGCAAGGCCCTGGCAAAGAAATGCCGCGCCGTTTCGTTCTCGGCTTGGGTGAAGCGGTACATGTGCCAGAGGCCGCGATGATAGGCCTCCCAGGCATTGAGTGAGTTGGGTGCCTTCAGCAGGGCGCGGTTGCGCTCGACCGTCTCGATCTCCACCGAGATCGACGACACGATGCTGTCGCCGATGTCGTCGAGCACCGCAAAAATGTCGTCCGGACGGCGCTCGAAGGTCTCGGCCCAGACGATTCTGGCGGTACGCACCTCGACGAGTTCGACGCTGACGATCAGGCGGCTGGCCATGCTGCGCACCGTGCCGGTGGCGACATAGTCGACCTTCAGCCGGCGGCCTGCCTCCTCGGGCGCGATGCCCTTGTCGGCCAGCGCGAACACCGATCCGCGCGCGATGACGAAGAAATCCCGCAGCTTGGCGAGACGGGTGATGATGTCATGGGTGAGGCCGTCGGCCAGCCCGCCGCGCAGGCGGGCTTCCTCCACAAACGGCATCACCGCCAGCGAAGCATGGCTCGGCTCGACTGGACCGGAGTCGGGCGGACCATGGTTGAGCAGGTCTAGCGATGACGCCAATTGCGATCCCGTGGACTGGCAGGCCGGCTGCGCCTGCTGGTCACGGATCATGCGCCATGTTGCCCGCAGCGGGGCGAAATCCAGGTCTTCCGACTGGAACAATTGTGCCGCCACCGCCAGATGCCTCTCGGCCGCGGCGATCTCGCCGCGCCGGGCGAGGCTCGCCAGCAGCGTCGTATGCGCGCGCTCGTCGAAAGGCGCGAGTTCCACCCACCTGTCGAGATGCGCGATGCCCTCGTCGCAGTCCGCGGGCAGGCTCGCGACGAGCCGTTCCAACACCGCTGCATGGACGGACCGGAAGCGGCGGCGCTGGCCGATCAGCCAGCTGTTGAAGTGCGGATTGCGTTCGAGCTCCAGCCCGTCGAGAAAATCGCCGGCGAAGAGTTTTGCCAGGGTTCGCAACCGCTCCGCATCGAGTGTGTCGATCCCGTGCGCGGCGGCACGGCTGATCTCCAGGGCATCGACAAGGCAGCCGCCGAGATCGAGCGCGACCGTATCGTCCTGCGTGCGGACATGGCGCCGGTCCGGCGTGTCGAGAGCGCCGCGCAACTTGCTCAGGCACCAGCGCAGCTCGCCTCGCGGATCGTTGGGCACATCCCACAGAAGTTCGCACAGGCGGCTGCGCCCCACCGGGTGCGGCGCCAGCACGAGATAGGCCAGCAGCGCCCGCAGCTTGCGTGACGCCGCCAGCGCCATCGGCGCGCCGTTGCGCGTGACCGTCAACGGTCCGAGCAGCCGCACGGACAGGCACGGCATGCCGCCGTCCTGCCTTGATGGTGCGGTTTCCACGTCCGTTTCCACGCCTGCTCCCACGCTGGCCTGTCGGCCCTTGCTTTATCACCAAACACGACACGGCGCATCCGGCGGCGAATTTCGCGCCGGCCGCGGTCAATGCCGCATCGCCGGCATGTCAGCCCTAGCGCGACAAGGTCTCGAAACCTCGCCGCCCAGGCCGGCGGTTTGTAACCGGCCTGTGAAGATGAACACGATGGAGGAGATCAACGATGTTGAACAAACAAAGAATCAGGACCACCGCCGGGCGCGGCCACCTGTTCGACAGCATTCTGGACACGGTCGGCGACACGCCGGCGGTGCGCATCAACAATCTCGCACCGGCCCATGCGACCATCTACGTCAAGGCCGAGTTCTTCAATCCGGGCGCCTCGGTGAAGGACCGGCTGGCGCTCAACATCATCGAGGAGGGCGAGCGCAGCGGCGCGCTGAAGCCGGGCCAGACCGTGGTCGAGGCGACCAGCGGCAACACCGGGATCGGCCTCGCCATGGTCTGCGCGCAAAAGAACTATCCGCTGGTCGTCACCATGGCCGACAGCTTTTCGGTCGAGCGCCGCAAGCTGATGCGCATGCTCGGCGCCAAGGTGGTGCTGACGCCACGCGCCGAAAAGGGTTTCGGCATGTACAAGAAGGCGGTCGAGCTGGCCGAGGCCAATGGCTGGTTCCTTGCCCGCCAGTTCGAGACGGCCGCCAATGCCGCCATCCACGAGGCGACGACCGCGCGCGAAATCATCAATGATTTCGCCGGCTCGCGGCTCGACTGCTTCGTCACCGGCTATGGCACCGGCGGCACTGTCGTCGGCGTTGCGCGCGTCTTGCGCCGTGAACGGCCCGACACCCGCATCGTGCTCTCCGAGCCGGCCAATGCGCAACTGATCGGCAGCGGCAAGGCGCAGCAGCGCGGGGCCGATGGCGCCCCTGCGGCCAGCCATCCGGCCTTCGAGCCGCACCCGATCCAGGGTTGGACGCCGGATTTCATCCCCAACGTCCTGCAGGAGGCGATCGATGCCAGCCTTTACGACGAGGTGATCCCGATCGCCGGGTCAGACGGTATCAAATGGGCCAGGGCGCTGGCCCAGAAGGAAGGCATCTTCACCGGCATTTCCGGCGGCGCGACCTTCGCCGTGGCGCGCCAGATCGCGGAGAAGGCGCCCGCGGGATCGGTAATCCTGTGCATGCTGCCCGACACTGGCGAGCGCTATATGTCGACGCCGCTGTTCGACGGCATCGAGGCCGAGATGGACGCCGACGAGCTGGCGCTGTCGCGCTCGACGCCTGGCTGCCAATTCCCGGCGGCTTGACGGAGGCAGTCATGGACATCGCGCAGGAAACCCTCGGCGTCGCAACCGAAGAAGCGCTTGACCCCGCCGACTGGGCTGATGTCCAGGCCCTGTCGCGCCGGGTCGTCGACGATGCCGTCGATTATTTGCGCGACGTGCGCGACCGCCCGGTATGGCGGGAAATGCCCGTGGACGTGCGAGCGTTTTTCGCGGCACCCCTGCCGCGTGCGCCGGCGCCGCTGGCCGATGTCTACGGCGAGGTCTCCCGCACGGTGATGTCCTATCCAATGGGCAACATCCATCCGCGCTTCTGGTCCTGGTACATGGGGTCGAGCAACTTCACCGGCGCGCTCGGCGATTTCCTCGCGGCGATCCAGGGCTCCAACCTCGGCGGCGGCAACCACGCCGCCGGGCTGATGGACGGGCAAGTGGTGAACTGGTGCAAGGAGATGCTGGGCTTTCCGGCCTCCGCCTCCGGCACGCTGGTCAGCGGCGGCTCGATGGCCAACATCATCGGGCTGACGGTGGCGCGCAACGTCAAGGCCGGCATCGATGTGCGCGAGCACGGCGTCGCCGCGATCGAAAAACCGCTGCGATTCTACGGCTCGGACCAGATCCATTCCTGCCACCGCAAGGCGATGGAAGCGCTTGGCCTCGGCAACCGGGCGCTGCGCCGCATCCCGACGGATGCCGGACTGCGCATCGACATATCGGCCCTGCGCGCGGCGATCGCAGAGGACCGGGCAGCCGGGTTCAAGCCGGCATGCATCATCGGCACCGCCGGCACCGTCAACACCGGAGCGATCGACGACCTCAAGGCGCTTGCCAAGCTGGCGCACGAGGAAGGCCTCTGGTTCCATGTCGACGGCTGCATCGGCGCGCTGATCGCCATCGCGCCGCAAAACGCCCACCGCGTTGCCGGCATCGAATGGGCCGATTCGATCGCGCTCGATCCGCACAAATGGCTGCATGCACCCTTCGAGGTCGGCTGCGCGCTGGTCAGGGATGCCGCAGCGCACCGCCGGAGCTTCGCGGTGACGCCGGAATATCTGGAGTCGACGCCGCGCGGCCTCGCTTCCGGCGAATGGCTGCACGATTACGGCCTGCAGACGTCGCGCGGCTTTCGCGCGCTGAAAGTGTGGATGGCGCTGAAGGAACATGGCGTCGAAAAATTCGGCCGCCTGATCGACCAGAACATCGCGCAGGCGTCCTATCTGGCCGGGCTGATCGAGGCCGAGCCTTCGCTGGAGCTGGCGGCGGCGCCGACCATCAACATCGTCTGCTTCCGCTACCAGCCCGGTTTGGCGGGCGAAGCGCTGAAGGCGCTCAACACCGAGATCATGCTGCGGCTGCAGGAGCAAGGCATCGCCGCACTCTCCGACACCACCGTGCATGGCGAACACTGGCTGCGCGTGGCGATCACCAACCATCGCACCCGACGCGACGATCTCGATCTGCTGGTGCGTGAAGTCGTGAGGCTTGGGCGCGAGATCACTGCGCAGCGCCCGCTGTCTTCCTAGTTGCCGGCGAGCGTGCCAGTCTGCCCGCGATGATTCGAGGGAGGTCGGCGGTGACGCTGTTTCGCATGGTTGCGCTGGCGGCACTGGTCCTGACCAATTCGGCGGAGGCCGCCGACATGGCGTTTTTCGTCAAGAACCTGCGCAAGGAGGCGGTCGCGGTCGAGCTGTTCAGCCGCGACCGCGAGACCGTCTGGCCGGGCAGCGACAAGGTGTTCCTCGTCGATCCGGGCTCACAGAAATCGGTGCCGATCTCCTGCAATCAGGGCGAACGCATCTGCTATGGCGCCTGGGTCGACGGCAATGACAAGATTTCCGCTGGCGTCGGGCCAGACAACGACCAGCCCTGCGATACCTGCTGTTTCATCTGCGTGGAGCACACGACCGAGACGATCGACCTGGTGCCGTAAGACAAGGTGGGCCATAAGCGCGTCGGACCCAAATTAAGTCAGGGATCCAGTCACCAGCCCCACTTCCGCGATTCAGCACGGCATGCGATGGTTGCGGCGCGGCCAGATGGGCCGCTTATTCAGGGGGTTACCATGTTCTGCGCCTATGCGCGCCGCTCGCTGGCCGCGCTTTCTCTCGCCATGTTGCTGGTGCCGTCGGCCCATGCCGGCGACGTCACCTTCGCCGTCAAGAACAGCCATCCAAACGCCATGCGCCTCGAGCTCTACAGCCAGGACCGCGACTATGTCTGGCCGGGCAATGGCAAGGATTTCTATCTCGACGACGGCGAGACCAAGCAGCTGCCGATTTCCTGCAATGAAGGCGAATCGATCTGCTACGGCGCTTGGGTCGATGGCGATGAGGGCACCTATTGGGGCGTCGGCCCCGGCAACAAGGAAAAATGCGAGGATTGCTGCTACACCTGCAGCGGCGGCGAGACCGAGGAGATCGAGCTGGTCCCCTGACCGGTTTGCCAGCTTGACGGTTTTCCTGCTGGGAGCCATAGCCTACCCAAACACCTAAGGCACGCCGCGTCATTCAGGCGGCGTGGTCCAGGCAAACAGGGAGCACGCCAATGGCCGGCATGGTCGAAAGCGACAAGATCGACGTCGGATTTTCCGGCAAACGCTGCATCCACTCGCGCAATTGCGTGCTTGGCGACCCGCATGTCTTCGTGCCCAACGCGCCGGGCCAATGGATCCATCCCGAGGCGGCCAGCGTCGAAAAGATCGTCGCGCTGGCCGAGAACTGCCCCTCGGGCGCCATCACCTATGTCCGCAAGGATGGCGGCCCGCAGGAAAAGCCGCCTGCGGTCAACACCGTGCGGCTGCGCGAAAACGGCCCGCTGGCGGTGCATGCCGAGATCGTGCTTGGCGACGAGACGTTTTTCCGCGCCACGCTCTGCCGCTGCGGCGCCTCGCAGAACAAGCCGTTCTGCGACAACAGCCATATCAAGGCCGGCTTTGCCGCCACCGGCGAACCGGCGCTGAAGGATACGCCAGCGCTGGAGACCCGTAATGGCCCGCTGAAGGCGACGCCGACCGCGAACGGCCCGCTCAAACTCGAAGGCAATGTCGAGATCGTCACCGGCACCGGCCACACGGTCGACCGCACCACGAAGGTCTTCCTGTGCCGCTGCGGCCATTCAGCGAACAAGCCGTTCTGCGACGGCAGCCATAAGAAGGTTGGGTTTGTGGGGTAGCTGCGGAGGTTGGCGCGAGGCGCCCCCCTCTGCCCTGCCGGGCATCTCCCCCTCAGGTGGGGAGATCAGATGCCACGCCGGGTTTCGCCTATCGCCAACGTTGCTGGGGCAGCGCCGGCACTGAAACTGCCAATCTCCCCCCTTGAGGGGGAGATGTCCGGCAGGACAGAGGGGGGCGCCTCACGCCAAACCTTTCAATAAATTCTCCACCGCGCCAGTGCCGCGTCCCTTGGCCCATCTCTCCCGACTTTATCCGCAAGCCCGTATCGGCTAAGGGCAGGCAACCAAACCATTTGCCCGGACTTTCGCCCCAAAATGACCGCCAAATCCAAGCCCGCCCCTCTCTTCCTCGGCATCGACACCGGCGGCACCTACACCGATGCCGTGCTGTGGTCCGAGACCGAGGGCCCACAAGAGGGGCCGAACAAGGGCAAGGTGCTGGCCAAGGCCAAGGCGCTGACCACGCGGCATGATCTGGCCGTCGGCATTTCGGGCGCCGTCGATGCGGTGCTGGAAAAGGCTGGCACCAATCCGGCCGACATCAAGCTGGTCTCGATGTCGACGACGCTTGCCACCAACGCGCTGGTCGAGGGCCAGGGCGGCCGGGTGGCGCTGGTCATGATCGGCTTCTCCGAGGCCGATCTTGCCCGCGATGGGCTGAAGACGGCGCTCGGCACCGACCCGGTGGTGTTTTGTCCGGGCGGTCATGATGTGCACGGCAATGCGGCAAAGCTCGACCTGTCCGGACTGGAGGCGATGCTGCCGGAACTCGGCGTTTCGGTGTCCGGCTTTGCCGTCTGCGCCTATTTCGCCACCCGCAATCCCGCGCATGAGATCGCCGCCCGCGAACTGATCCGCGACAGGACCGGTCTGCCGGTCACATCGAGCCATGAGCTGTCGGCCAAGCTCGGCGGCCCGCGCCGGGCGCTCACCACGCTGCTCAATGCCAGGCTGATCTCGATGATCGACCGGCTGGTGGCGGCGACCGAGGGGTTTCTCACAGCGCGCAACATCGCCGCTCCCTTGATGGTGGTGCGCGGCGATGGCGCGCTGGTTTCGGCGGCGTTTGCCCGCCAGCGGCCGATCGAGACGATCCTCTCGGGTCCCGCCGCCAGCCTGGTCGGCGCCCGCCACATGACCGGGCTCGACAATGCGGTGGTGTCCGACATTGGCGGCACCACCACCGACGTCGCCGTGCTCGATGGCGGCCGGCCGCGGCTCGATCCGGAAGGCGCCACGGTCGGCGGCTTCCGTACCATGGTCGAGGCGGTCGCCATGCGCACGTTCGGCCTCGGCGGCGATTCCGAGGTGACGCTGGAGGATGGCGCGCTCAACCCGAAAATCCTGCTCGGGCCGCGCCGCCTGGTGCCGCTGGCGCTGGCCGGCATGGCGCATGGCGAGGCGGTGACCGCGGAACTCGAACGCCAGTTGCGCGCCCCCAACACCGGCCGCATGGATGGCCGCTTCGCGGTCCGCACCGGCGTGCCGGACCGGCTCGCCGCGGGGCTGACCGCCCCCGAGACAAAGCTCTATGAGGCGATCGGCGCGACGCCGCTCGCCCTCGACAGGCTGCTGACCTCGAACGCCCAGAACGCCACGCTGAACCGGCTGGTCTCGCGAGGGCTGGTGCATATCTCAGGCTTCACCCCGTCGGACGCCGCGCATGTGCTCGGCAAGCAGGCGAACTGGGATGCCGCCGCCGCCCGCCTCGGCGCAGAACTGTTCGCCCGCAGGCGCGATGGTCGTGGCCAGCCTATCGCCGCATCACCGGAGGTGATTTCGGAACGCGTGCTGGTGACGCTGACGCGCTGGTCGGCCGAATACATCCTGGAAACCGCCTTTGCCGAGGACGGGCTCGATGGCGCGGCGACCGTGGCGCACGCGCTGGTCCAGCGCGCCGTCGACGCCCACCCCGGCATCGCCCGCCTCAGCGTCGCGCTCGACCGGCCGGTCATCGGGCTCGGCGCGTCGGCCCCCCTGCACTATGCCGGCCTGGCGCCCTTGGTCGGCAATGAGTGCTTGGTGCCCCGGGATACCGATGTCGCCAACGCGCTCGGCGCCGTCGTCGGCCAGGTCAGGGTGTCCGCCGAGGCCCGCGTCAGTCAGCCCAAGGAAGGCCTGTTCCGGCTTGCCTCGGGTGAGACGGTGCGCGATTTCCTCGACGAGGCGGCGGCGATCGCGGCCGCCGAGGCCGACGTGCGCGCCATCGTCGCCCAGCGTGCCCTTGATGCCGGCACCGACAGCGCCGAGATCGACGTTGCGACCGAGTTTCGTGTCTCGACCGTCGAAGCGCAGCGCATGTTCATCGAAGCGCATGTCGTGGCGGTTGCCTCGGGCAGGCCGAGGATCGCGGTTTGAGGAAGAAGAGCGATCTCCCCCCTCGTGGGGGAGATGGCCGGCAGGCCAGAGGGGGGCGCTGTCCCGCCAGCATCTCCGTTCTCCCTTTGCTCCAACTTTTTGGTGGGGATGACATTTCCACGGCAAGATGGGCAGCGTCGGCGATCCTTCGCGCCCCCCTCTGCCCTGCCGGGCATCTCCCCCACGAGGGGGGAGATTGGCTAACCGCCCAAAATGCCCCACCTTCACCCTAAGCCGAATTGACCCTGCACCCCTGACATGCCAAACGCCCCGCAAAGCCTTTCATCTGGAGAAGCCCTGATGACCGATCGCATCGAGATCGCCGGATTGCGCATTGCCCGCGAGCTGCATGACTTCGTCGTCGACGAAGCGCTACCCGGCACCGGCATCGAAGCGACGCACTTCTGGGATGGGTTTTCGGCCGTCGTCCATGATCTCGCGCCCAAGAACCGGGCGCTGCTGGCAAAACGCGACGCCATGCAGGCAAAGCTCGACGGCTGGTATCGCGACAATGGCGCGCCCATCGACATGGAGGCCTACAAGGCGTTCCTGAAGGAGATCGGCTATCTCGTTCCCGAAGGACCGGCCTTCAGCGTCTCGACCGACAATGTCGATCCGGAAATCGCCGTCGTCGCCGGGCCGCAGCTCGTCGTGCCGGTGATGAACGCGCGCTATGCGCTCAACGCCGCCAATGCGCGCTGGGGCTCGCTCTACGACGCGCTCTACGGCACCGACGCCATTCCCGAAACGGACGGCGCGCAGAAGGGCAAGGGGTTCAACCCGGCGCGCGGCGCCAAGGTCATCGCCTGGGCCAAGGACTTTCTCGACCAGTCGGTGCCGTTGACCACGGGCAAATGGGCCGGCGTCAACGGGTTGTCCGTCGCGAACGGCGCGCTGAAGGTCGGCGAAGGCGCCGGCTCGACGACGCTGGCCGACCCCAGGCAATTCGTCGGCTATCGCGGCGACGCCCCTAATCCGCAAGCCGTGCTCCTGGTGAAAAACGGGCTGCATGTCGAGATCCTGATCGACCGCGCCAACCAGATCGGCCGCACCGATCCGGCAGGCATTGCCGACGTCATCCTGGAATCGGCGCTGACCACCATCCAGGACTGCGAGGATTCGGTCGCGGCGGTGGACGCTGAGGATAAGGTCGTCGTCTACCGCAACTGGCTCGGCCTGATGAAGGGCGATTTGGCCGAAGAGATCAGCAAGGGCGGCAAGAGTTTCGTCCGCAAGCTCAACCCCGATCGCGTCTATACCGCGCCTGCCGGCGGCACGCTGACCGTGCCTGGCCGCTCATTGATGCTGGTCAGGAATGTCGGCCACCTCATGACCAATCCGGCGATCCTGGACCGCGACGGCAGCGAGGTGCCGGAAGGCATCATGGACGCCGCGATAACGGCGCTGATCGCGCTGCACGATGTCGGGCCGAAGGGGCGGCGGATGAACTCCCGCGCCGGCTCTATGTATGTGGTGAAGCCGAAGATGCACGGGCCGGAGGAGGTCGCCTTCGCGGTCGACATCTTCGACCGAGTCGAAGCTTTGCTCGGCATGGCCCGGAACACCATCAAGATGGGCATCATGGACGAGGAGCGGCGCACCACGATCAACCTCAAGGAGGCGATCCGCGCGGCACGCGAGCGCGTGGTGTTCATCAACACCGGCTTCCTCGACCGCACCGGCGACGAGATCCACACCTCGATGGAAGCCGGCCCGATGATCCGCAAGGGCGACATGAAGCAGGCCGCCTGGATTTCCGCCTACGAAGCCTGGAATGTCGACACCGGTCTCGAATGCGGGCTCGCCGGCCATGCCCAGATCGGCAAGGGCATGTGGGCAATGCCGGATTTGATGGCGGCCATGCTGGTCGAGAAGATCGCGCACCCCAAGGCCGGCGCCAACACCGCCTGGGTACCGTCGCCGACGGCGGCGACGCTGCACGCCACGCACTATCACAAGGTCGACGTGCACGCCGTGCAGGCGGCGCTGAAGAGCCGGCCGAAGGCCAGGCTCGACGACATCCTGTCGGTGCCGGTGGCCGTGCGGCCTAACTGGACGCCCGACGAGATCCAGCGCGAACTCGACAACAACGCGCAAGGCATTCTGGGCTATGTCGTGCGCTGGATCGACCAGGGCGTCGGCTGCTCCAAGGTTCCTGACATCAATGATGTCGGCCTGATGGAAGACCGCGCCACGCTGCGCATCTCCTCGCAGCACATCGCCAACTGGCTGCGCCACAAGGTCTGCTCGGAGATCCAGGTCAGGGATTCACTGCAGCGCATGGCCGCAATCGTCGATCTGCAGAATGTCGGCGATCCTCTCTACCGGCCGATGGCGCCGGATTTCGACAGCTCGATCGCCTTCCAGGCCGCCTGCGACCTGGTGTTCGAGGGGACGAGCCAGCCAAATGGCTACACCGAGCCGGTGCTGCATAAGCGGCGGCTGGAGCTGAAGGCGCGCGATAGGCAGGAATCAGCCTGAAAGCCCTCACACGCCTTTGATCGCGCGCGACAGGAATACGTCAGTATGCCTGACATGCGCCGGGGTTTCGCGAAAAGGCGCGCAGGGGTTGAAGCCGAACGCCTCATACACAGCAACGGCACTTTTCATGTAAAAACTCGTATGGATTAGCACCGTGCGAGCTGGACCCTTCTCGATTTCCGCCAGCACGGCACCCATTAGTGCGCGGCCTATACCCTGCCCGCGGAAGGATGCGTCGACAAAGAACTTGTGAAGCTCTACCGTGTCGTCGCCGAACTGGTCGAAGGCGAGGCAACCCGCCGGCAGGGTTCCCGACCGAGCAACGAACGCCACGGCATTCGGCGCGCCGAATTGCGATGCCAGTTGAAGGCCGCTGGTTTCAGGCTGGAAGAGCGCCCTTACATCCTCCTCCGAGACGCCATGAGGTGCGGACGCGTCGACATCCCATTGCGCAAGCCTGCGGCAGAGCATGGCCATGATCACGAAATCTTCGGCGCTGCGCGCCGGTGAAACTGAAATCATCCACGCCCCCGATTAGCCACGCGCCATCATAGCATGCACCCTTCGGCGCGAAACGCACATCGTCGAGTGCATTCGAGGGTGGCGTCTACGCCGCCTGTGCCACGCGCTCCGCACTCATCCGATAAGAAATCGCCTCGGCCAAATGGATGCGGCCGACGGTCTCGCTGGCGTCGAGATCGGCCAGCGTGCGTGCTACTTTCAGCACGCGATGGTAGGCGCGGGCGGAAAAGGCGAGTTTTTCGCTAGCGTCCTTGAGCAGCGACAGGCCGGCGGCGTCCGGCACGGCGATCGCCTCGATGACCGCGGGAGAGCAATGCGCGTTGGTGGTGGCGCTGTTGACGCCGAGCCGTTCGAAGCGCTCGCGCTGGAGGGTGCACGCGCGGCCGGCGCGGAGTGCAACTTCGGCGCTCTTCTCCGCCCGGTCGGGCCGGATCAGGTCGCTGGCCGAGACCGCCGGCACTTCGATCCTGAGATCGATGCGGTCGAGCAGCGGGCCTGAGATGCGCGCCTGGTAGTCGGTGCGGCAGCGCTCGCCGCGCAGGCAGCGATAGCCCGGCTCGCCGGCCATGCCGCAGCGGCAGGGGTTCATCGCCGCCACCAGCTGGATGCGTGCCGGATAGGTGACGCGGTGG
The DNA here is from genome assembly GCF_006442545.2 of Mesorhizobium sp. B2-1-8. Lineage (NCBI taxonomy): Bacteria > Pseudomonadati > Pseudomonadota > Alphaproteobacteria > Hyphomicrobiales > Phyllobacteriaceae > Mesorhizobium > Mesorhizobium sp. B2-1-8. Next base: position 796,258 of record NZ_CP083952.1, on the reverse strand, counting down.
TTGGCTCGGGCGATCATGCAGTCGCCGGTCTCCAGCGGCTGGCGCAGCGCATCGAGCGTCTGCGGCGTGAATTCGGGGAACTCGTCGAGGAACAGCACGCCGTGATGTGCGAGCGACACCTCGCCCGGCCGCGCGCGTATGCCGCCGCCCACCATTGCCGCCATCGAGGCCGAATGATGCGGAGCGCGGAACGGCCGCCGGTCGGTCAGCTTGCCCTCGCCGAGCTCGCCAGCCACCGAGGCGATCATCGAAACCTCGAGTAATTCCTTCGGCGCCAGCGGCGGCAGGATCGACGGCAAACGCTGCGCAAGCATCGATTTGCCGGAACCGGGCGGACCGATCATCAGGAGATTGTGGCCGCCGGCGGCCGCCACCTCCAGCGCGCGCTTCGCCGTCTCCTGGCCCTTGATGTCGGCAAGGTCGGGCAGGTCGCGGGCCGAGGCATGGATGCCGGCTTCGGGGCGAGACAGCACCTGCGTGCCGCGGAAATGGTTGGCTATGGCAATCAGGCTGCGCGGCGCCAGAATGTCGAATTCCCGCCCCGCCCAGGCCGCTTCCGGGCCGCAGGCGAACGGGCAGATCAGGCCCTTGCCCTCGGCATTGGCGCCGATCGCCGCCGGCAAGGCACCGGCGACCGCCGTAATGGTGCCGTCTAGCGACAGTTCGCCGAGCACGACATAGCCGGCCAGCATGTCGCCCGGAATGGCGCCGAGAGCCGCCATCAGCCCGAGTGCGATCGGCAGATCGTAATGGCTGCCTTCCTTGGGCAAGTCGGCGGGCGCCAAATTGATCGTTACTTTCTTCGATGGCATCGACAGGCCCGACGCGTGCAGGGCCGCCTGGACCCGTTCGCGGCTCTCGGCCACCGCCTTGTCCGGCAGGCCGACGATGTGCATGTTGACCTTGCCGGGCGCGATCATCACCTGCACGTCGACCGGCACGGCCTCGATGCCCTGGAAAGCGACCGTACGAACCCGCGCCACCATTTTCTGCCCCCGATGCCGGCTCGCCGCGGGCCTTGTGAACAGGCCGCGAGCGACGTCAACGCAAGACAACCACAGATTTCAGGCTTAGGCAAGAACAATACAAGAACAAAAAGGACGGATTTCGTGGAAAAGGCTAGCCCTCCCCTCGCCCTCGGTTTGTCCCCCACGCAAGGGTTCCACTGGCCCCCCGATCAAACCCGGAACATCTCCGGAACCTGTAACCGCCCCGGCTGCACAGCGCTTGTATGCGGTTGCAGAAAGCGGAACATGGTTAAGACAAAATGAAAACAGGCCATTCGACCCGGCGCCGCAGAGGAGAGGAGCGGGCACGGTCAGTATATATTTTAGCAACTGCTTATAATTGTATGCCGGCTCCAAATGGGATATGAATCCGTCGCGGTTCCGACAATCGCAACGTCAGGCTCCGCGTCGAGTACAGGGAGGATGACATGGCCGGTGTGGAAGTCAGCAAATTTGCGTCCAAGTCTCACAACAGCCCGGATGAAGTTCGCACGCCGGACAAGACGCGCGTCGAAGTGGTGCGCCTTCCCGGCTATACGTTGGGCCGGCTCAACATGGAGCCGGGCTGGAAATGGTCCGAATGCGTGAAGCCGGTGGTCAAGACCGACAGTTGTCAGGTTTCGCATGTCGGCTACGTCGTCTCGGGAACCATCACCATCAAAATGAATGACGGAACCCAGAAAACGTTTGGGCAAGGCACGTCCTATACGATTCCGCCGGGCCACGACGCCTGGGTGGAAGGCAACGAGCGCTTCGTCTGCATCGAAGTCATGAGTGCCGAGCAGTATGCCAAGGCATAGTAAGATGTAGGCTCCAGGCCGAGCGCGGTCGGCAGGTGGTAACGGCTGCCTTCCCTGGGCAGGTCCGCCGCCGATGCCTGGAGCGCCGCCTGTCCGCGCCCGCAGTCACCGCCCTGTCGGGCAGGCCGACGATCTGCATGCCGCCCGGCGCGATTCATCAGCGGGACATCGGCCGCCACGAGGCCGGGAGCCATTGTGCGAACCCGCCACCAACTGTCCGGGCCCTGAACGAAGTCCGTCCGCCACGCTGCGATCAGGTGAGATCAGACCAACACCCCAGCCCTCGCCGGAGATCGGCGCGATAGCTGCCGCGGCCGACCCGCGTCCAGTGTCCCGGGATGTCAAAACCATCGTCTCCTAATAAGATTATTATTGCAATGAGACAGAAATCTCATTATGAGGTGCCCATCGTTCAATCTCACCCAGGGATCACACCACATGTTTTCGACCCGAGCATTTCATTCCGATGCCTCTGAACATCATCGTTGGACGCCCCCTGGGCCGATCCTTCGAATGTTGCTCGTAGCGGCGCTGCCAATTGGGCTCGCCATGGGCGCCGCGAGCGGCGCGTCTGCCGGATCGTTGAAGGCCGAACTTAGTCAACTGCCGAGAACCCGGGTCCTGCCTGCCGGCGTGGTGCAGATTTCACCCTATGTGCCCGGCGTGGGCGAGCATTGGGCGAACCCGGCCAATCTGCCCTTCGGACCCATCTACTGTGTGATCGAGGGCCACATCACCTGCATGGAGTACATGATTTCACAGAAGGATTTCGCCGAAGGCGTCTCCCACAACAAGCTCGTGCCTTGGTTTGACGGCAAGCGGCAGCCTCCCATCAATCACATCGATATCGGGTTCGAGCCAAACGGCCACCATGGCTACGAAATTCCGCACTACGACATTCACATGTATTTCCTGTCGCCGGAGGCCCGTCTGGCCGGCGACAAGCTCGTCACGAAGTAAGACTGCTAATCCGCCGCCGCGCCGATGCCGCGGCATCATTCCCGCGAACAATGAGAACCAAGATGATGCTTACCCCCAAGGACATGGATCGGAAGATTGACGAGCATTTCGGCTTCGAGGCAAGCGACAACGTCGAAGGCGTGCTGCGGACCCTGTCCGAAGACGTCGAGCATGACGTTGTCGGCTGGCCCTTCGGACCCTCACATGGACGCGATGCTGCCCGCTCCTTCTACCAGGCGACGTTTTCCGATCTGGCGGAAAGCTCGGTCGATTGCGTCAAGAGGCTTTACGGCGATGGCTTCCTCGTGGATGAGTCACTATGGCGGGGCCGCGCGTCAGGCCGGCCCTTTGGGCTTGAAGGCCGCAATCGTCCTTTGGAGTTCCGGCTGCTCCATGTCATAGAGTTCAACGGCCAGGGCGACATCAAGCGGGAAAATGTCTGGCTCGACCTTGCAGCAATCATTCGGCAACTGCCACAGGACTGATCAATGACCCGAGCGGGTAAGGCCGGACGGCCGAACCAACGGCGGCGGACCCGCAAGGACCTGCTTGAAGCCGCGACGCGGCTCATGAAACAGGGCCGCCAGCCGGCACTCGAAGATGTAGCGGCGGAGGCGCTGGTCTCACGAGCCACCGCCTACCGCTACTTCCCGAGCATCGACGCGCTGCTCCTGGAAGCCTCCATCGACATCGCTGTGCCCGGGCCGGAAGAACTGTTCGAGCATGAATCCTCGACTGATCCGGTGGCGCGCGTTGAGCGCGCCGACCGGGTCCTGCATGACATGATCCTCGCGAATGAGCCCGCGCTCCGTGCAATGCTGGCCCAGTCAATCGAGCGCCGGGCCAGAGCCGTCGAGGATGGCGACCTCCCTGCCCGCCAGAACCGACGCACACCGCTGATCGAGGCGGCGCTCGAGCCGGCACGTGATTGGTACCACCCGGAGGACCTCGACAGGCTTGCGAAGGCGCTTGCGCTCATCCTCGGGCCTGAGGCCATGGTGGTGTGCAAGGATGTTTTGCAGCTCGACGATGCGGAAGCGCGTGACGTGAAGCGCTGGGCGATCAGAACGTTGGTCACGGCGGCGCGGAAATGAAATAGCGCGGTCGGTCAGCCGGCTGCGTGGCGGGGTCATTGTCGTGCTGCCCGCGGCAACAGGCGGTAACCAAAGGTCGGGGCGCTGCCTAGAGTCGCCGCTTGCCTTCAACGCAATCCCAGAAAAGACTGGCGATGTCGGCGCCGCCGAAGCGTTGCACTTCGCGCACGCCGGTCGGCGAGGTGACGTTGATCTCGGTCATGTAGTCGCCGATCACGTCGATGCCGACCAGGATGAAGCCGCGTTCCCTCAGCGACGGTCCGATGCGGGCGCATATCTCGCGCTCGCGTTCGGTCAGCTCGGTCTTCTCGGCTCGGCCGCCGACATGCATGTTGGAGCGCGAATCGTGCTCCGCCGGCACCCGGTTGATGGCGCCAACCGGCTCGCCGTCGATCAGGATGATGCGTTTGTCGCCCTTGCGCACATCCTTCAGGTAGCGCTGCACGATATAGGGCTCGCGGAACAACTGGCCGAACATTTCGAGCAGCGAGGCGAGGTTGCGGTCGCCTTCCAGCAGATGGAAGATGCCGGCGCCGCCATTGCCGTAGAGCGGCTTGACGATGATGTCGCCGAATTCCTTGCGGAAGGCGGCGACCTCGAGCGGATCCTTGGTGATCAGCGTGTCCGGCATCAGGTCGGAAAACTCGGTGACGAAGATCTTTTCCGGGCTGTTGCGCACCCAGGCCGGGTCGTTGACGACCAGCGTCTTCGGATGGATACGCTCCAAGATGTGGGTCGTGGTGATGTAGTTCATGTCGAAGGGCGGGTCCTGGCGCAGCAGGATGACGTCCATCTCCGACAGATCGGTGCGCACCTTTTCGCCCAGCGAGTAATGGCTGCCCTTCTCGTCGCGCACCTGCATCTCCTCGACGCGGGCAAACACCTTGCCGTCGCGCAGCGACAGCTGGTCTGGGGTGTAGTGGAACAATTGATGACCGCGCCGCTGCGCTTCCAGCGACAGCGCGAACGAGGTGTCGCCGGCGATCGACACGGTGGAGACATGGTCCATCTGGACGGCGATTTTGAGCTTCATGGCAGGTTCCCAGCGCAATTGGAGCGACGTGCATCCCCTTGGATGGACAAGGACGCTCCAACACTTTTGAATTGACAGCGATATAAGCGTCGCGGCGCCTTCTGCCAATCGGGCCACGCCGCTAACGGTCGAAGACCAGCCGCGAGTAACCCAGGAAGGACAGCGCCATGGCCACCAGCGAAGCGATGGCGAGAGCCACGAGAGGCGAGATTGCCGGCACCGCAAACAGGATGGCCGAATAGACGGCATAGTTGACGATGCTGGTGGCGACGCCGACGCCGCCATAGCGGGCGCCTTCCCTTGTCATTCCCCTGCTCGACGGCGAGAAGGTCAGATGCCGGTTGATCTGCCAGGTGACGCAGAGCGCAAAGCCGATCGACAGGATGCGGCTGACGAAGGGCCCGAGCGGCGTGACGGCGAGCAGCAGCCACAGCGCCGCCGCGTCCGAGACGAAGCCGATGCCGCCTGCGAAGACAAAGCGGACGACGCGTTGCATCGTTCAGGCCGCGCGCGAGGCCTTGCCCGGCTTCTGCACCACGTCGCCCGTGCGGCGCTGGACACGGCCCGAAGGCATGGAGAGATAGAAGATCCGCTTCTGTTCGGCGCGCCCACGCGAGACCGAATCGAGGATCAGTCCGGTCACCGCCGCCAGCATCGACAGAAGCAGCAGGCCGACCGACAGCACCCATGTCGGCATGCGCGGAACGAGGCCGGTTTCGGCGAATTCGACCAGCACCGGCGCCATCAGGAACAGGCTCGAAGCCAGGAAGAACAGCGAAAAGGCGCCGAAGAAGCGCAGCGGTTGCGTCTCCTTCATCAGCATGGCGAACATCCACAGGATCCTGGCGCCGTCGCGGAAGGTCGACAGCTTCGACGACGAGCCTTCCGGCCGGCGGCCGTAGTCGAGCGCGATTTCGCTGACCGGCAATTTGAGCTGCGAGGCGTGCACCGACATTTCGGTCTCGATCTCGAAGCCGCCGGAGACGGCGGGAAAGCTCTTGACGAAACGCCTGGTGAAGACGCGGTAGCCGGAGAAGATGTCGGTGAAATCGTTGCCGAACAGCCATTTGTAGAGGCCGTTGAAGACCCGGTTGCCGAAGGCATGCCCGGCGCGGCCGGCATCGTCGGTGACGCCGCGCCTAGTCCCCACCACCATGTCGCAACGCTCGGTCAAGAGCGTGTTGATCAGCTGCGGCGCGTCGTCGGGCGCATAAGTGCCGTCGCCGTCGGCCATCAGATAGATGTCGGCGTCGATGTCGGCGAACATGCGCCGCACCACATTGCCCTTGCCCTGGCGCGGCTCGCGAACCACGATGGCGCCGGCCGCGCGGGCGCGCAGGGCCGTCAGATCCTTCGAATTGTTGTCGTAGACGTAGATGGTCGCCGCAGGCAGCGTCTCGCGGAATCGCCGCACCACCTCGGCGATGGTCAGCTCCTCATTGTAGCAAGGCAGGAGCACGGCGATGACGGGTTCATGGCTGATGTCTTGCGGCATTTTTGTCTCCGAATGCCTTGTCGACCATACGGTCGCGCTCCGGAAACCGGCCGCGTTCAGGCGGTTTTACTATTTATTGAAGCCGTTAAGGCTAGGTTTAAGGCCGACTTCATGAGTGTCGATTGGCCTGGAAAGGCCCGGCATTCCCGCCAAGGGCGATCGGGATGGGCACAGCAAGGGGAACTTCCACCTGGAAGTCCGATATCGCGTTCGCGCTGCTTGCCGCATTGCTGCTGCTGGCGCTCGAGGCCCTGCAGGGATTCCCGCAACTGGCCAATCCGGCGGGCGACAATGACAGCCTGCTGCAACTGGTCGAAGTCCGCGACCTGCTGGCGGGCCAGGGCTGGTTCGACCTGCACCAGTACAGGATGGGGCTGGAGGGCGGCTTCGTCATGCACTGGTCGCGGCTGCTCGATGCGCCGCTGGCGCTGAGCATCCTTGCCGCTTCGGCCCTGACGGGCAGCACCGCCTTGGCCGAACAAATCGTGCAAGTGCTCTGGCCTGCGCTGCAGTTCTGGTTGGCGGTCTTCTTCACCATCCGCGCCGCGCGCGCTTTCGCCGGCGCGTCCGCCGTGCTGCCCGCCGCCGTCGTCGGCGGGGCTGCCTTGTATTACATCGGCATTTTCTCTCCCGGCGCGCTCGACCATCACAATGTCCAGCTGATGCTGACGCTGGCGAGCCTCGCCTTGCTGCTCGAGGCGCCCACGCATCGGCCGGCTGCCCTTGTCGCCGGCATCTGCGCCACGCTGACCTTGGCCATCGGCATGGAAAGCGCGCCCTATGCCGGCGCCCTCGGCGCCGTCGTCGCGCTGCTGTTTCTCGGCAAGGGTGACGGTGAAAGGCTGATCGCCAGGGATTTCGGCCTCGGCGTCGCCGGCGCCTCGGCTGTCGTCTTCGCCGTTACTGTCCCGATGTCGTCCTGGGGCCAGGCCCAGTGCGACACGTTCTCGGTCGTCCAGTTCGCGGTGACGGGGCTTGCCGGCGCCGGCCTGGCAATCATTGCTTCATGGAAGGCCGCCAACGCAACGGCGGCCCGGCGCCTGATGTCGCTTGGCCTGCTTGCCGCCGCCCTCGCTCTCGTTATTGGGCTCCTATTCCCGCAATGCCTGGCGGCGCCCTATGCCCATCTCGACCCGCGCCTGCAGCGGATGTGGCTCGGCTATATCGAGGAGGCGCAGTCGATCGTTCAGCTTGTCGCCGACGATCCGGCCAGGGCCGTGGCGCGTTTTGCGACGCCCCTGGTGGCGATCGTCCTGATGGCGCTCCGCTTCAGCCGTGGCGACTGGCGGCGGCAGGACAGCCTCGTCGCCGCACTGCTGGTGGTGGCGGTCCTGGTCAGCGCCTGGGAAGTGCGAGGCTCGACCTTTTCCATCGCCTTCGCGGTGATTCCGCTTTCGGCCTGGATCGCCAAATGGCGGCAGCGGGCGGAGGCCCGCCCCTCCAGCGGCTCCGTGCTCAGAATGGCCGCAGCCTGGCTGATCTCGGTCAATGCGATCTGGTCGGGTGCCGCCGAGGCCGCCTCGAGCGCCTTCGCAACCACCGCACCCGCCAGGGACGCCAGCATCGATGCGCCCTGCAACAGCAAGGCCTCGTTCGCCGTGCTTGGCGCGATGGCCCCTACCACGGTGCTTGCCATCTCCAATGTTGGTTCGCCCGTCCTCGCCTTTACCGGTCATCGCGTGTTCGCCGGGCCCTATCATCGCAACGTCGCCGGAAACCTGCTCGTGTTCGATGCCTTGCTGGGCTCGGCCAGCGACGCGAAAGCCATCGTCGAAAGCCACCATGTCGGCCTTGTCGCGCTCTGCCGCGGCAACCCAGAAAGCCGGCTGTTCGCGGCCAGGGCGCCGGACGGTTTTCTGGCCGGGCTGATGCGCGGCAGCGTGCCGGAATGGCTGGAGCCGGTGGCGGAGACCAGGGGCAGCCCCCTGGAGCTCTACCGCGTCAAGTCAAACGGCTGAAAATCCGGGTGCTCGACGTATCTTGTAGCCGGCTTCACGAAGGTATCCGGCGTCTGGGCACGGGTCACGGCGAAAGGCGGATCCCGTTTTCGGAATCGTGCTCCGGCTACAAAAATCGTTTTTGGGATACGTTTCCTAAAGGGTTTGCTGCCAGTCTCGAAATAAATTCCGACGACAAGAGCAGGGACGAGCAGGGACACCGATGCAAACTCCGTTTGGCACCGGTCAGGCAAACAGGGAAAGCACGGATCTGGCGTTCACCGATCCGTTGACCGGGCTTGGCAATCATCGCCGCTTCTTCGACAAGGTAGACCGCCTGATTAGCGATCGTGCCGACGATCCCGCGCCCTTCACCGTCGGCATTCTCGATCTCGACGGCTTCAAGCCGATCAACGACCTGTTCGGCCACAAGGCCGGCGACGACATCCTGATCCAGGTCGCGATGCGGCTGCGCGCCTCGATGGACGGCCATTCGACCGTCTGCCGCATCGGCGCCGACGAATTCGCCTTCCTCTACCCCCTGGTGTTCTCGGAGGAGGCGGCGGCGGAAAAATCCCGCATGCTGATCGAGATCCTGTCGGCGCCTTACGATGTCGGCGAGCGCACCGCCAGGCTCTCGGCCTCGGTCGGCTGCTCGCTGTTCTATTCCGGCGACGAGACCACCGAGATTCTCATCAACAAGGCCGAAACGGCGCTTTACCATGCCAAGCGTTCCGGCCGCGGCCGCGTCGTCGTCTACACCCGTGAGATGGAAGAGGCCGCCAAACGCGTCACCCGCATCGAGCAGGCGCTGCGCCGCGCCGTCTCCGCCGGCGAGGTGGAGCCGCATTTCCAGCCGATCGTCGATCTCACCACGCGCCGCACCATCGGCTTCGAGACGCTGGCGCGCTGGACCGACCGCGACCTCGGCGCGGTGCCGCCGACCGTCTTCATCCCCATCGCCGAGGAGCGCGGCATCATCGGCCCGCTGTCGCAGCTGGTGCTGCGCAAGGCGACCGAAGCCGCCAGGAGCTGGCCGAAGGACCTGTTCCTGTCCTTCAACCTGTCGCCCTCGCAACTCGTCGACCAGAACACCGGCCTGCACATACTGGCGATCCTCGACCGCACCGGCTTCGATCCGCGCCGGCTGGAGGTCGAGATCACCGAAACCGGCCTGATGAACGACCCGGCCTCGGCCGCGCAGATCGTCGAGGATCTGCGGCGCGTCGGCATCCGCGTCTCGCTCGACGATTTCGGCACCGGCCAGTCCTCGCTCGGCCGTCTGCGCGAGTTCCATTTCGACAAGCTCAAGATCGACCGCGCCTTCGTCTCCTCCATTCTCGACGACCGTCCGTCCGAACACATCATCCGCGCCATCCTCGCCATGTGCGAAGGGCTCGGCATGGACGTGGTCGCCGAAGGCATCGAAGAGGAGGCGCAGGCCGACCGGCTGGTCCAGTTCGGTTGCGCCGGCGGGCAGGGCTATCTCTTCGGCAAGCCGGCCGATGCCGACGCCACGTTGGGCTACCTCCGCGATTCCTTCCGTGGCGCCTTGCGCGCCAAGGCGATCTGAGCGCCAGATTTCGGCGTTGCCCGCCATGCAGCGATGCCGCCTGGCGGGTCGCGCGCGGACGCGATCGCCTTTTTGTCCGACATAAGCCCGAAATAGCGTCTTTTCGCCCTTGCCCGCCGGACATGTCTGGCTAGGATGCGCGCCGGTTGACCCGGGAGACGAAAATCATGATGCCATCGGCGCGTTTTGCCGACCTCGAAGGCGCTTCGGTGCTGATCACCGGCGGCGGCTCCGGCATCGGCGCGGCGTTGACCGAAGGATTCATGCGGCAGGGCGCCAAGGTCGCCTTCATCGACATCGCCGATGAGCCCAGCACGGCGCTTGCCGACCGCATCGAGAAAGAATTCGGCCGGCGGCCGCTCTACCTCAAGACCGACCTGCGCGATGTCGAGGCCTTGCGCGCCTCTGCGGCAAGGGCGGCCGAGGCGCATGGCGATGTCACGGTGCTGGTCAACAATGCCGCCTGGGACGAACGCCACGCCGTCGAGGACGTCACCGTCGAATTCTGGGACAACAACCAGGCAATCAACCTGCGGCCGCATTTCTTCACCGCGCAGGCGGTGGCACCAGGGATGAAGCGGGCCGGCGGCGGCTCGATCATCAATTTCACCTCGACATCCTACCTGATCAACCACCCCGACATGCCGGCCTATACCGCCGCCAAGGCCGGCATACTCGGCCTCACCAAGGGGCTGGCCGGCAAGCTCGGGCCCGACCGCATCCGCGTCAACGCTGTCGCGCCCGGCTGGGTGATCACCGAACGGCAGCAGGAGCGCTGGGTGACCGAAGAGGCGCTTGCCGCCCATGTCGCCAAGCAGTGCATCAGGGACGTCATGCGGCCGGACGACATGGTCGGCACGGTGCTGTTCCTGGCCTCGGATGCCTCGCGCATGCTGACCGCGCAGATGCTGATCGTCGATGGAGGCTTCCTGTGAGTCCAGCCAGCAACGTTCCGGCGGTCGCGGCGCTCGATTGGGGCACGACCCGGCTGCGGGCCTGGCTGATCGACGGAAGCGGCAAGGTGCTTGCCGAGCGTCGCGGCGACGATGGCCTCATCACCGCGCGCGAAAAGGGTTTTGTCAACGTCCTGGAGGGCCATCTGACAGCGATGGGCGCGCCGGAGGAATTGCCCGTCATCATCTGCGGCATGGCCGGCTCCCGCCAGGGCTGGCTGGAGGCGCCCTATGTCAGCGTGCCGTCGCCGCTCGGCGCCATTCTCGGCGGCGCGGCCCGGGTGCCCGGCCAGAAACGCGACATCCGTATCGTTCCCGGCCTTGCCCAGCGTCTGGCCGACGCGCCCGACGTCATGCGCGGCGAGGAGACGCAGCTTGCCGGCGCCGGCCTGCCGGCCAAGGGCCGCGAGCTGGTTTGCATGCCTGGCACCCATTCGAAATGGGTGCTGGTCGAGGACGGCGCCGTCGCCGGCTTCGGCACCTGGCCGACGGGCGAGCTGTTTTCCGTGCTTGCGGCGCACTCGATCCTGCGCCATTCGCTGGGCGAACATCCGAGCCCGGTTGCCGCCGACAATCCGTTCTTCCGCCGCTGGTGCGAAATTGCACTGGGCGAGGGTGGTGACATCACCTCGCGGCTGTTTGCCATCCGCGCCGCCGGCCTGCTCCAGGATCTCGAGGCCGATGACGCGGCCGCTTGTCTGTCGGGCCTGCTGATCGGCGGCGAGATCGCCTCGGCGAAACGGCGCCACGGCGCCGGGGCCACGTCGGTGGTGCTGATTGCCTCCGGGGCTCTGGCGGTGCTTTACCAGGCAGCGCTCGACCTTGCCGGACTCGGTGTGCGGACAGTCGATGCGGACGAAGCTGTACGCGCCGGCCTGATCGAGGCCGCGCGCGAGAACGGCATGATCGCCAGAACCGGAGCCGCCACATGAGCCAGACCGCCCCCTTTCCAAAACTCAAGCGCGGCCTGGTCGCCATCCTGCGCGGCCTGAAGCCCACCGAGGCGATCGCCATGGGTCAGGCGCTGTTCGACGCCGGCATCGAGGCGATCGAGGTGCCGCTCAACTCGCCCCAGCCATTCTCGTCGATCGCCAGGATTGTCCAAGTGCTGCCGAAGTCAGCCCTGATCGGCGCCGGCACGGTGCTGACGGCGGCCGATGTCGACAATCTTCACGAGGCAGGCGGACGGCTGCTGGTCAGCCCCAACATCGATGCCGAGGTGATGGGCCGCGCCAGGACATACGGCATGGTGACCATGCCCGGCGTGTTCACCCCCACCGAGGCCTTCCAGGCGATCCGGCTCGGCGCCTCGGCGCTGAAATTCTTCCCGGCGAGCGTGCTGGGTGCATCAGGCATTTCGGCGATCCGGGCGGTGCTGCCGGCGCAGACGCTGGTCGGCGCGGTCGGCGGCGTTTCGGACAAGGACTTTGCCGGCTACAAGGCGGTAGGCGTGACGGTGTTCGGGCTTGGCTCCAGCCTGTTCAAGCCGGGCATGAGCGTCGACGACGTGGCGGCGCGCGCTCACGCCGCCGTCGCTGCCTGGGACGCGGCATTCGGAGACGCATGATGAGCGAGGTTTCTGTTTTTTCCGACCATGTCTGCGAGCTCGGCGAAGGGCCAAGCTACGATCCCGCCACCGACGCGCTGTTCTGGTTCGACATCGTCAACGGACAGCTCCTGGAAAAGCCCGTGGCCGGCGGTGCGCTGAAGATCCACGAGCTTGGCCAGATGGCGAGCGCCATCGCCATCATCGACGACAAGCGCCAGCTGATCGCCACCGAAACCGGCCTCTTCGTCCGCGACGTCGCGACCGGCCAGATGACGCTGCATACGCCTGTCGAGGCGGACAACCCCCTTACCCGCTCCAACGATTCCCGTGTCCATCCCTGCGGCGCCCTGTGGATGGGGACGATGGGCAAGAGCGAATCGAAGGGCGCCGGTGCGATCTACTGGTTCTTCAGGGGCGAACTGCGCAAGCTGTTCTCCGGCATCACCGTGTCGAACTCGATTTGTTTCTCCGCGGATGGCGCGCTCGCCTATTACACCGACACTTCGACCGGCCTTTTGATGCGCGTCGCCTGCGATCCGGCGAGCGGCCTGCCCTCTGGAGAACCAAAAGTATTCGTCGATCACCGTTCGTCTAAGGGTTATGTCGATGGTTCGGTCGTCGACCGCGACGGCGTGCTGTGGAACGCCGTCTGGGGCGGCAAGGCGGTCAAGGCCTATTCGCCCGACGGCACATTGCTGCGCGAAATTGCGATGCCGGTGACGCAGCCCTCCTGCCCGGCCTTTGTCGGCCGGAACGCCGACCGGCTGGCGGTGACGTCGGCCTGGAAAGGCAAGGACGACAAACAGCGCCAGCTCGATCCGCAGGCCGGCATGACCTTTCTGCTCGATATTCCCGTCAACGGCCGCTTCGAACCGCGCGTGCTGATCGCCTGAACAGGCCGGCGATCGGCTCCGCTCATATCTGTCGTGGTGCTGTCACGCAGGCGTCCGGCCTGAGTCGGTTTCGCGAAAGCCGTTTGCGTCGGTCGTGCGATGCTAGGTGATCGCACCGCCGGGAATGTTCGTCTCATGTCGAGTCACAAGCCAAAGCTGATCCTCGTCCACGAACCGGAGAAGGCATGCTTCGACCGCCTGGTCGCCGACGGCCATGCGCCGCAGCGCGCCGCCGAGATTTCGTCCTACCTGGCGCAATCGACCGATCTCGCCCCCGAATTCGATGCGCTGGCCGCCGCCTGTGACAGGCGTGGCCTCGCCTTCGCCGCGGTGGAGCTGGACCATGCCGCAAGCGCGCTCACCGAAGCCGATCCTTCCACGACGCTGGTCTGGACGCTGACCGACGGCATCGCCTATTTCCGTGGCGGCGCCGCACCCGCGCTGGCGCGGCTCAACGGCTTGAGGACGATCGGTGCCGATGATTCGCTCTTCGCGCTCTGCCAGGACAAGTTCCGTTCCGGCGCCGTGCTTGGCGCGCTCGGCCTGCCGGTCCCGCAGGCGGGCCTTGCCCGGGATGGAACCTGGCTGGTCGCGCCGCCGGCCTCCGCGGCGGGCTGGTTCGTCAAGCCCAACCGGCTCGGCGCCAAGATCGGCATCTGGCCGGATTCGCGCATAACCGATCTCGGTCACGCGCTGGAGCTTAGCCGGCGTGTTTTCGCGGCCTATCGCGATGATGTCGTCGTCCAGCCCTATGTCGGCGGCCGCAATGTGCGCGCCAGCTTCCTCGGGTTGACGCCGCAAGTTGGTGTCGAGGCGCTTGGCATTGTCTTTGTCGAGTCAGGCGTCGATTTCCAGACCATGGCCGACAGCCTGGCGCTTTATGGCGACACCGGCGAGGCGGCAAAGGCTGCCGGGCACTATGCCGAACCCGAACTCGCCCCGGTCGCGGCCAGCCAGCCGGTGGCCGATGCCAGGATCCGCGCGATTGCCAAACGGTTGATGGACGGGCTCGGCCTGCGCGACGTGTTTTCGGTCGACCTGCGCGTCGAGGCCGACGATACGGTTCATCTCATCGAGTTCGAGGTCTGCCCCGGCCTGCCGTGCTTCGATTTCCGCGCCTATTGCCGCCAGCAATGGGGGCTGAGCCTGGCCGACGCGATGGCGGAAACCGCGGCGAACAGGCTCTTCCGCCAGAGCAATTCCAGGAAAAGTGTGTAACGGTTTTCCGTCCGGAATTGCGTGAAAACAAAGAGTTAGAGCGGGTCGGCGATTCTATCAAACGCTGAACCGCTCTAGACCCCTTCTACCAGCACGATCTCGCCGTCGGCCACTTTCTGGCGGATCGCCACCGCGCGTTGATACTCCGGCGAGTGATAGCAATCATGCGCCGCGGCGAGCGATTCGAACTCGATGAGCACATTGCGCGCCCGCCCGGGACCCTCGGCTTTTTCATGCTCGCCGCCGCGCGCCAGGAATTTCGCGTCGAAGCGCTCGAAAGCTGGTTTCGCCGCCGCGACGTAATCCTTGTAGCCTTCCGCGTCGCGCACATCGACGCGGGCGATCCAGTATCCCTTGGGCATTCTCTTTCTCCTGTTCGTGGGGGCTCGTCAGGCCGAGCGCATCTCTTCGAGTATCGCCTCCGCCGCGGCGCGCCGGTCGCCGGCCGCCACGATCGGCCGGCCGACCACGAGGTGGCTGGCGCCGTTGCGGATCGCCTGTGCCGGCGTTACCACGCGCTTCTGGTCGCCATGGTCCCTGCCCGCAGGCCGGATGCCGGGCGTCACCACCGCCATGTCGGGGCCGACGATGCGGCGCACCGCTTCGGCCTCCGCGGCCGAGCAGACGATGCCGCCCATGCCGGCATGCAGCGCCTGTTCCGACCGCCTCAGCACCAGCGTGTGCGGGTCATATTCATAGCCGACGTCGATCATGTCCTGCTCGTCCATCGAGGTCAGCACGCTGACGGCGAGCAGGCAAAGCTCGCTGCCGCGCGCTGCCTCCACCGCCGCGTGCATCGCCTTGGGATAGGCATGGATGGTCAGCATGGTCATGCCCATCTTGACGATGTTTTCGACGCCCTTGGCCACCGTGTGGTCGATGTCGAGCAGCTTCATGTCGAGGAAGATTTTCGTCCCGCCGCTGACCAGCTCCCTGGCAAAGTCGAGCCCGCCGGCGAAGGCCAGCTGATAGCCGATCTTGTAGAAAGAGACGACGCCGTCGAGCTCGCGCACCGCCTGCTCGGCTTCCTTCACGGTCGCCACGTCGAGGCCGACGATCAATCTTTCCTGCATGGATTTGGCCTGCATGGGGTGGGCCTGCATGGTAGCGGCAGTCACGCCTCGACCCTGGTCGACAGCATGCGTGAGGTTTCGATCAGCGTGCGGCATAGGTGCTCCATCGATTTGTGCAGTCTTTCGTCGCGGAAATGGCCGTCCCCGTCGAAGGCGTCGCCACCCTCCGGCACCGAGCATTCCGGCGTCACCACCTCCATCTGGCAGCGCACCAGGACGGCGCGCAGATGGTTGATGCAGCGGATGCCGGCAAAATGGCCTTTGGAGGACGAGCAGAGGCCCGCGACCTTGCCGGCAAGCGGCCTGACCGACCGGCCGCCATCCCTTCGCACCCGACTCACCCAGTCGATCGTATTCTTGAGCAGCGGCGGGATGGAGCCGTTATATTCCGGCGTCGCGATCAGCACCCCGTCATGAGCGGCGATCAGCCGCGCGAGCTTCTGGGCGTTTTCGGGGACGCCCCTTTCCTTCTCCAGGTCCTCGTCGAGGATCGGCAAGGGATAGTCGGCGAGCGAAATGCGGGTGACCTCGGCGCCTTGCACCGCAAGTTCCTGTTGCGCCACGTCGGCGGTCCTGCCGCTATAGGCGCCGCCGCGCACCGAGCCGGCGAAGACGAGGATTTTCGGGATCACTGCCATTGGCCACCCTTGTTCTGGGACACGTACAGCCAAGGTTCGATCAAATCAACGCATCAAACGGAAACCGCAACTCTAAACTTCGTCATCCCTGGGGCGAAGCAGGAGCGAAGCTCCGTCGCGGAGACCCGAGGATCCATGCCGCGACATTCGCCGAAGGACGCAACGGAGCAGAACTCCCCACCGCAGCAGCGCTCCGAGGTCGCGGCATGGATCCTCGGGTCTGCGCCGCGTCGCTGCGCTCCTTGCCCCGCCCGTGGATGACGAAATCCTGGGGCTTCCGCCAATCGCGAAGATACGCAGGCCAGCACCCAGGAACCGCGAGCGCCTCCGCGACGGGGAACCTAATGCGCTTCGCGCCGATAGATCCAAAGCTGCGTCGGTGGAATGTTGCGGAAGATGAAGTCGAAATGCTTGACCGTATAGTCGCCGCGGCCAGCCGGGATCGGCGACATCGGACCATAGGTCAGTTGCACGATCGGCCGTCCGGCCGGGATGCGGTCGAGCAGGCTCTCGATATAGGCGATGCGCTGGGCGACCGGGAAGTTGAGCAGCGGCACGCCGGAAACGACGCTGTCAAAGATCATCCCGCTCCTCTCGCCAAGCGTGGCGTTGAGGTTGAAGGCATCGCCCTCGATGACGTTGACGCCGGGGTAGAGCTGGCGCAGGTGGCGCACGAAATCGGTATTGTACTCGACCGCGTAGAGGTTTTCGGGCCGCACGCCCTGAGCGAGGATGGCGCGGGTGATGACCCCGGTGCCGGGACCGACCTCGAGCACCGGCAGGCCGGACTTCGGGTTGACGATCGAGGCCATTTTGCGTGCGGTGATCGAACTGGTCGGAACGATGGAGCCGACCGTCTTCGGCTTGTCGATCCAGCCCTTGAAGAATTTGAGTTCGTCGTCGAACTTCTCGGCAAACGCCTTCCGCAGTCCGTGACCACGTGCCATGCAAGCTCTCCTCAGCGCTCCCGTGGAAGCTACTTAACACCTGGGTGACGCAAGGCAAGGCGCGGCCATGCCTCTGTCGTGGATAAGATAGCTCTGGTCGCGTCTCAACGCTCGCCGAAAGACTCGAAAAAGTCCTTCATGCGGGCGAAAAAGCCGCTCGATTGTGGCGAATTGTCCTGCGAGGAGAGTTGTTCGAACTCTTCCAGCAATTCGCGCTGGCGGCGCGACAGGTTCTGCGGCGTCTCGACCGCGGTCTGGATGTAGAGGTCGCCGACATTGGGCTGGCGCAGCACCGGCATGCCCTTGCCCTTGAGGCGGAACTGGCGTCCGTTCTGCGTGCCTTCGGTCACCTTCACCTTGGTCTGCGTGCCGTCCAGCGTCGTCACCTCGAAGGATCCGCCAAGGGCGGCCGTGGTCATCGAGATCGGTACCTTGCAATAGAGATCGGCGCCGTCACGCTGGAAGAATTCGTGCGGCTTGACCGCCAGGAAGATATAGAGGTCGCCCGAAGGCCCGCCGCGCAGGCCGGCCTCGCCCTCATTGGCAAGGCGGATGCGGGTGCCGTCCTCGATGCCGGCCGGGATGTTGACCGACAGCGAGCGCTCCTCGGTGACGCGGCCCTGGCCGGCGCATTTCGGACACGGGTCCTTGATGGTCTGGCCGCGGCCCTGGCATTGCGGGCAGGTCCGCTCGATCGAGAAGAACCCCTGCGTGGCGCGCACCTTGCCGTGGCCGTTGCACATCGAGCAGGTGACCGGCTGGGTGCCCGGCTTCGCGCCACTGCCGGAGCATTCCGTGCAGGATATCGAAGCCGGCACGCGGATCTGCGCGGTCTTGCCCGCGAAGGCTTCCTCCAGCGAGATTTCCATGTTGTAGCGCAGGTCGGCGCCGCGCTCGCGGCCACCGGACGAGCGGCGCTGGCGGCCGCCCATCATGTCGCCGAAAATATCCTCGAAGATGTCGGCGAAGCCGCCGGCGCCAAAGCCTTGCGCGCCGCCATTCATGCCGCCCTGCTCGAAGGCGGCGTGACCGAAACGGTCATAGGCCGCGCGCTTCTGCGGGTCCTTCAGCGTCTCGTAGGCTTCGTTGATTTCCTTGAACTTGTGCTCGCAGGAATGATCGCCGGGGTTGCGGTCGGGGTGGAACTGCATGGCGAGCTTGCGAAAAGCGCTCTTGAGCTCCTTCTCGTCGGCGCCTTTTTGCACGCCCAGCGTTTCGTAGAAATCAGCTTTCATTTTTTCCCGCAGTCCGGATCAACGTCTTGATGCATGGTGTTGCGTCGTTTGCCGGCACGTTGTCTCGATTTAGGAGCGGTGCTGCCCGTATGCTAGGGCCGGCGCGAACTTGTCCGTGGTTTTCAGTGATTTTTTCGGCAGTGCTCGCGCTTTTTTCAGCGAGGGTTGCAAAAAAGCCCGGCCTTGCGCCGGGCTTTTCGCATTGTCTTGCCGTCAGGCCGTTCAGGCCGACTTCTTCTTGTCGTCGTCTTCGTCGATTTCCTCGAAATCGGCGTCGACCACGTCGGAGTCCTTGGCGGCATCCGCCTTGGCGTCGGCTTCCGCCGCTTCCTTCTGAGAGGCCTCGTACATGGCCTGGCCAAGCTTCATGGAAGCTTCGGCAAGCACCTGGCTCTTGGCCTCGATGTCGGCCGGGTCGTCGCCCTCGGCGGCGGTCTTCAGCGACGCGATCGCATCGGAAATCGCGGTGCGCTCGGCCTCGGAGACCTTGTCGCCATATTCCTTCAGCGACTTCTCCGAGGAATGCACCAGCGCTTCGGCCTGGTTGCGGGCCTCGACCACGGCGCGACGCTTCTTGTCGGTATCGGCGTTGGCCTCGGCGTCCTTGACCATCTTCTCGATATCGGCGTCCGAAAGACCACCCGAGGCCTGGATGCGGATCTGGTGCTCCTTGCCGGTGCCCTTGTCCTTGGCCGAGACGTTGACGATGCCGTTGGCGTCGATGTCGAACGTGACCTCGATCTGCGGCACGCCGCGCGGCGCCGGCGGGATGCCGACCAGATCGAACTGGCCGAGCGCCTTGTTGTCTGCGGCCATTTCACGCTCGCCCTGGAAGACGCGGATGGTCACGGCCGACTGCGAATCCTCGGCCGTTGAGAACACCTGGCTCTTCTTGGTCGGGATCGTCGTGTTGCGCTCGATCAGCCGGGTGAACACGCCGCCCAGCGTCTCGATGCCGAGCGACAGCGGCGTCACGTCGAGCAAAAGCACGTCCTTGACGTCGCCCTGCAGCACACCGGCCTGGATGGCGGCGCCGAGTGCGACGACCTCATCCGGGTTGACGCCCTTGTGCGGCTCCTTGCCGAAGAACTGCTTCACGATCTCCTGGATCTTGGGCATGCGGGTCATGCCGCCGACCAGGACCACTTCGTCGATCTCGGCGGCCTTCAGGCCGGCATCCTTGAGCGCTGCCTTGCACGGTTCGATGGTGCGTTGGACGAGATCCTCGACCAGGCTCTCGAACTTGGCGCGCGTCAGCTTCAGCGTCAGGTGCTTCGGGCCGGTCGCGTCGGCGGTGATGAAGGGCAGGTTGATCTCGGTCTGCGTCGTCGAGGACAGCTCGATCTTGGCCTTCTCGGCCGCTTCCTTGAGGCGCTGCAGGGCGAGCTTGTCGGCCTTCAGGTCGATGCCCTGTTCCTTCTTGAACTCGGCCGCCAGATACTCGACCAGGCGCATGTCGAAATCCTCGCCGCCGAGGAAGGTGTCGCCATTGGTCGACTTCACCTCGAACACGCCGTCGCCGATCTCGAGCACCGAAATGTCGAACGTGCCGCCGCCAAGGTCATAGACGGCGATGGTCTTGCCTTCCTTCTTGTCGAGGCCGTAGGCGAGCGCCGCCGCGGTCGGCTCGTTGATGATGCGCAGCACTTCCAGGCCGGCGATCTTGCCGGCGTCCTTGGTGGCCTGGCGCTGGGCGTCGTTGAAATAGGCCGGAACGGTGATGACCGCCTTCTCGACCTTCTCGCCGAGATAGGCTTCCGCCGTTTCCTTCATCTTCTGCAGGATCATGGCCGAGATCTGCGAGGGCGACTGCTTCTTGCCGCCGGCCTCGACCCAGGCATCGCCATTGTCGCCCTTGACGATCTTGTAGGGGACAAGCTTCTTGTCCTTCTCCGTTACCGGATCGTCATAGCGGCGGCCGATCAGGCGCTTGACCGCGAAGATGGTGTTTTCAGGATTGGTGACAGCCTGGCGCTTGGCCGGCTGGCCGACGAGACGTTCGCCGTCGCCCGAGATGGCGACGATGGAAGGCGTCGTGCGCGCGCCTTCCGCATTTTCGATCACCTTCGGCTCCTTGCCATCCATGATGGCGATGCAGGAGTTGGTGGTGCCAAGATCGATACCGATTACTTTTGCCATTTTTCTAGTCTCTCCGCTAAGCAGGCTCTCAGGACCCGGTAAAGGCGTTCCGACGAAAGCCCCTGTTCACAAGAATTCCCGTTCGGCCACCGGTTCTCCGGCGCCGCACGGCTTGGCGCGTATATAAGAACAGGCGGCATCGCGCGCAAGCATTCTGCGCAAGGCGTCCATGAACCTTTCCGCGCCGGCCCGCGACTGATGTCCAGGTGCCGCATGGTGTGGCCCCGGAAAGGAAGCCCCCATGACCAGCAACCCAGAGACTCCATGGTCTCCGGGACCAACAGGAGCTCGGCGCGACCACCGCCTTCGGGACGGGATCGATGCGCTGGGCTTTCCGTTGATTCCGTTGACCCTGCGCAGGAGCAGGCGTATCGTCACCATGAGGAAAGCAGACAATTCGATCAGGGAAGAACGTGCCGGACCATCGCGCCTTGCCCTGATTTGCGCGGCGACGCCGGGTGTTTCTCCCGTGGCTAACGGGGGTAGCTTGATGTCTCGCGTCCGCGGCACGTTCGTGTCTTCTTTTGACTTTGACGGCCGCTTGCGCGGTGCATTGCAGGCCGGCGGCTTGCTGGCGCTGGTGGTTGCCGCCAGCCTGTGCCTTGGAGGCGCCGCCCGGGCGCAGGAAACCCAGATCATCTATCCAGGCTCGATGGCGGTCACCGGCTTTCCCGGCACCATCATCCCCAATTTCGACGAGGGGCTGCCGCCCGGCGTCGATCCGATCGACGAAACCTTCATCGACACTTCGCGCGCCACTTTGCGCGTGTTCGACGTTTCGCACCTGGGTGGTCCGGCGTCGGGCCAGCTCGTCTTCACGCCGCCGCCTTTCGAGGTGACGGCGGGCCAGATCGGCGAGGTGTTCGGCCTTACCTATGATGACGGCGTGCGCGACGGGGTGCCGTCCGGCATTCCCAACCTCTATGCCGCCGCGACCTCGCTGCATGGCATCGAGATCGTCACGCCGGACGCCGACAAGGACGGCAGGCCGGAGCGGCAGCGCCGCGGAACGGCCGGCGCCACCTTCATGGAGGGCCAGTTCGGCACCGAAAACGGCGGCGGACCGGGCACCATCTGGAAGATCGACGGCATCACCGGCCAGGTCGTCAAATTCGCCGACATCGACACCAACAGCGGTCCCGGCATCGGCAATATCACCTTCGATCCCGTCCACCGCCAGTTCTTCGCTTCCGACCTCGATACCGGCGTGATCCATCGCATCGACGCCAACGGCAGACTGGTCGACACGTTCGATCACGGCGTCGCCGGGCGACCGGCGCATGGGCTGGCTCCCGTCGCCGATGATGGCGCGGTGATGGACATACAGGGCGCGGCTTTCGACACCGAAGACCCCGACAGCTGGGGCTACACCCAGGATGAGCGCCGCGTCTGGGCCGTCTCCTATCATGGCGGCCGCCTCTACTATTCGGTTGGCGAAAAATCGGAAATCTGGTCGGTGGGCATTGCCCGCGACGGCACCTTCGCCGGCGATCCGCGCTGGGAACTGACGGTCAGGGCCGACAAGGACTACGCCGTCACCGACATTGCCTTCGACAACAGCGGCTTCATGTACCTAGCCCAGCGCGGCCCGGTCGAAAACCGCTACGACTACAGCCGCTTCGCCGATTCCGGCAAGGGCGAGGTCATCCGCTACTTCAGAGAAAATCCGGACGATCCCGCGACGGAATCGGTCTGGGTGGAGGCACCGCAGGAATATGCGGTCGGCTTCCCGCAAGGCAACAGGCAGTCGGCCGGCGGCCTCGACCTGCAATATGGCTACGATGCCGACGGCAATCTCGACACTTCGGTGTGCACCCAGACCTTGGTCAACACCGGCGACAAATTGCGCGACAACCCCACACTTGCCGAAAAGCTCGCCGCCGGCGGGCCGCTTGCCGTGCATGGCGTGCAGATCACGCCCAAGGAGCTGGTCAAGCCGGCCAACGTGCCGCCCTTCGGCTCCTGGTTCGTCGATTTCGACGGCTATTTCGAGGATCCCGAAGTGGAAGGCCATGTCGGTGACGTCGCCGTCTGGCACCCCTGCGAGGGCCGTGCCGGCTATTATGAGGAAATCCCGGGCGGCTATGAGTCTCCTTTCTACCCGCCGGACTTCCCACCGCCCGGCAATCTGCCTCCGTGTCTCGATGTCGAGGCCGTGCAGTATTACTGCACGCCGCGCGGCCTCGAGGCCGATCTCTATCTCCATGACCATGCCGGCTTCGGCGGCGATTCGATCAAGGCCCAATCCAGGACGCCAGGCGTCGGGGTGACCTCACCCATGTCGCATGCGCCAGGCAAGCCGTACACGATCGACATCACCGGCCACTATCCGGGCGACAGAGTGGATGTCGGGCTGTGCTTCTACAGGAAGTCCGACAAGGACAAGGGTGGCTACTACCCTTGCTGCAAGATGACCTTGCCGCTCCGCACCCCAGCCGTCAGCTGCGAACGTTGAGGAGGCAAAGATGACCATTCTTGCCCCCTCCCCGCTCGCGACCGAAACGCAAAAAACCGTCATGGAGACGATCATGAAACCCCTGTCATATGCCAGGCGCGGTGCGCGCTGGCTGATGGCGGCCGGTATCGCGGTCGCCCTTGCGCCCGCACTGCCGGCATCCGCCGCGCAGGCCGTCCAGGCCGTCACCAGCCCGGATGTGCAGCTGCAGCTCGACAATCCGCGCATCATCAACCCGGAACCCGGACGTGTCGTGCCGTTCTTCACCAAGACCGGTGGCCAGCGCAGCTGCGACTCTGTCTTCTACACCTTGACCTTCGGCCTGCGCGGCAATCCGCAGGGCTTTGCCGATCCGGGCCTCGAGGCGGCGCTGAAGAAAGCCAAGCTCGAGTTCAAGGACCAGCTTCCGCACGGTCTTTCGATCGTCAACGTGACGGTATCCGGCGACGGCACCGATGCATCGGGTGGGGCCTTGCCGAGTGCTGTCGTCAGCAATTCGGCCGGACCCAACGATACGGCAACGGTTTCCGATTTCCGGATTTCCGCCAGCGATCTCGATGGCTCGGGCGCACCGAACGAACGCGTCATCACCTTCCGCATCACGGCCAAGATCGACCACGCCGCGTTTCCGGCGCCGGTCAATGTCGACAATCAGGGCCTGATCAAGGTCACCGGCGGCGTCGGCACGGGAACCATCATCCCGTCGCAGGATCCGGGCAAGCCGGACGATGGCAACATCGCGACCGGCGAAAAGACCTCGATCCGGATCGACCTCACCAAATGCGACAAGCAGCCTCCGCCTCCCACCGACCATGAATGCTTCAAGGTCGAGCGCGGCACCGTCGACTGCGTGCCTGGCGGCGGCGCCTTCATCTACCACATGCCGGTCGGCCCGGAGATGGGCGGCAAGTGGGTGCAGGTTTCGACGACCTCATCAGGCATCACCATCATCCCCGACACCCAGAAGGTGCCGGCGGGCGGGGGCGTGCTCGACTGGAAGATCGTCGGCGCGTCACCCGGCGACGTCATCCACCTCATCGTCACCGGCATCGAGACCTATGCCGGGCCGAAGGAGGGCTGGGGCCTGTGCTGCACGCAAACCATCGACATCGTCATTCCGCGTGACCAGAGATGCCCGCCCCGGGACAAGGAGCCGGACCTCAAGGTCGAGAAACGCGCCGACGTTCCGCGCTGCACCGTGGCCGGCGGGTGCGACTTCACCATCCGCGTCACCAATGTCGGCACAGCGCCCTACAACGGCAAGATCGTGCTCGACGAGGTGACGCTGCCGGCCGGCTCGACGCTGACTTCAGGACCCAATCCGCCCTGGGTCTGCGCGCCGGGAACCACCCCGATGACGTGCACCTATCCGGTGACCACGCTCAATCCGGGGGCCTTTGTCGACCTCAAGCTCGGCTTCAGGCCGGCCGGAGGCTGGCAAGGCAGCGTGCTGCGCAACTGCGCCACCTACAATTACGGCGCCAGCGGCAAGCCGCTGTTCGGCAGCCAGGCCAATGACCGTGGCTGCGCCTCGATCCCGATCTGCCGCCGCGGCGACCGCAACCCGGATTGCCAGCCGCCGGTCGAGAAGAAGGTCGACCTGATCCTCAAGAAGCGTGCCCGCACCGAAGTCTGCACCGCCGATGGCGTCTGCACCTTCATCATCGACATCATCAACAACGGTACATCGACCTATAACGGTCCGCTGACGGTGATCGACAACTACCCAAGCGGCGCGCCGACGTCCTCGACCTTCGGACCGAGCCCGCCCTGGACCTGCGGCCCGAACGGCCCCGGCCAGTTCCGCTGCGACAATGCCGGCATCTCGCTGCCCGCGGGCGCCTCGACGCCGATCTTCGTCAAGGCGGTGGTGCCGGCCAGCTATCGGTCGGACACGGTCGAGAACTGCGCCGAGGTGAAGGCCATCCCCGGTGAGGTCGATCTCACCAACAACAGGGCCTGCGCCAAGGAACGCATCCGCCATCCCAATGGCGGCCAGCCGACCTTGCGCATCACCAAGGTCTGCAGCGGCTCGCTGGCGGGTGCAGCAGTGGTTTCCTGCCGCATCACCGTCACCAGCGTCGGTACGGCTGCCCCCACCGGTCCGGTACGGGTCAACGATGCCGCCACGCTGGTGTCGGGCGGAGCGCCTGTCCAGATCCAGACCGTCACCCCCGACGGCGCGGAATGGGCGTGCGGACCGGTTCCGGCCAATACGTTGTCGTGCCAGATTCCCGGCGCCGTCATGACGCCCGGAACCTCCAGGCACTTCGACGTGACTGTCTCGGCCAATGGCGAGTTCGAGAACTGCGCGCGGGGCTCCTATGGCCCGGCACAGGGCGACGACGTCGTCTATCCGATCGGCCAGGCCTGCGCCAAGGGCGGCGGCTCCTCGACCATTCGTGTCGAGAAGACCGGCGACCGCGAGTGCCGCGTCGGCCAGCCCTGCTCGTTCGACATCACTATATCCAATGACGGGACGAGCCCCTTCTCGGGTCCGGTCCGCATCGGCGATGCGATCGGCGTGGACGGGCTTGGCCGGCTGGATGGCGTTGCGATCACTTCGATCGACCCGCCCTTCGGTTGCTCGCCCGAACCGACGACGCTGCCGGCCTCCTGCATCGCCAACTTGACGCTCGGCGCCGGCGAAAGCCAGTCGCACCATGTGACGGTGGTCATTCCCGGCGACGGGCGCCTGGCCAACCTGCAGGGCAACGTCAGTGGCCAGAACTGCGTCGGCGTGCTGTCTCCCGACACACGGGTGCAGGGCGGCGACGTGCTGTCCAAGGATGCGACCAACGGGCAGGGCGATCGCGGCAAGGCCTATGCGTGCCATCCCTTCACCATCACGCATGAGGTGAAGAACCAGTGTTCGCCGAGCTTCGTCATGAACGACGCCGGCCGCTGCGTCTGCCCGAAAGGCACCACCTTCCGCAACGGCCAGTGCACTGGCGGCGGCACCAACCTTCTGCCATTGCCACTGCCGCCGCCACCGCGCTGCGTCCTGCTCGAAGGCCAGATCCGCACCGAGGACGGACGCTGTGTCTGCCCGCGCGGCACGGGGCTGGAGAACGGAAAATGCGTCAGGACCGACAAGCCCGAGCAGTGCACCATCCGTGGCCAGGTCCACAATGCGGACGGGGACTGTGTCTGCCCGCGCGGCACCGAGGTGCGTGACGGCGCCTGCCGCCCGATCAGGCCGAAGCCCGAGCAGTGCACCATCCGCGGCCAGATCCACAATGCGGATGGCGACTGCGTCTGCCCGCAAGGCACCGAGGTGCGAGACCGGGCCTGCCGCCCGATCAGGCCGAAGCCCGAGCAGTGCACCATCCGTGGCCAGGTCCACAATGCGGACGGGGACTGTGTCTGCCCGCAAGGCACCGAGGTGCGCGACGGCGCCTGCCGCCCGATCCGGCCGAAGCCTGACCAGTGCACCATTCGTGGCCAGGTCCATGACTCCGATGGCAATTGCTTCTGCCCGAGGGGTACCGAGGTGCAAGGCAATGCCTGCCGGCGCAAGCAGCCTGACATGCAGCAGTGCGACATACGCGGCCAGGTCCACAACAAGCGCGGCGAATGCGTCTGTCCGCGTGGGACCGAGGTGATCGACGGCGCCTGCCGCAAGCCCAGGCAACAGAGCGAATGCGCGCCGGGCTCGCAGATGGTCAACGGCCAGTGCCAGCCGATCTTCAGGCGACACTGTCCGGAGGGTACGATCGGGCGGTATCCGAACTGCCGGCCGATACGCGGACAGCCATCGCTGGAAATCGATCCGGGCCAGTTGCTGCAATTGCTGCCGCGACGCAGGCAGCAGATCGACCAGCAACAGGATCCGGTTCCAAACAGGCTCCTGAAACTCCAGCAGCAGTAACCACCCGCGCGACGCCAAACGAGAACCCGCCGGAGCAGTCCGGCGGGTTTTCTTTATGATCAGGTCAGGTGGTGATTGGCGGCGACAAGATCGGCGCCGTGACACCACCCTGTGGAACCGCGCTTGTGCCCTCGACAAGTCGGCGGCAGCGCTTTAGGCAGTCGGTTCGGGGCGTCCGTATGAAAAGGGCGCCCGGAAAGGCCGCGAGATGAGCAAAAAAACCTTGATCGCACCGTCGGTGCTGGCATCGGATTTCTCGAAGCTTGGTGACGAGGTCGAGGCGGTGGCGGCGGCCGGTGCCGACTGGATCCATCTCGACGTGATGGATGGGCATTTCGTGCCGAACATCACTTTCGGGCCGCCTGTCATCAAGGCGATCCGCAACCGCACCAAGGCCTTTTTCGACTGCCACCTGATGATCGCGCCCGCCGATCCCTACCTCGCCGCCTTCGCCGAGGCCGGCTGCGACGGCATGACGGTGCATGCCGAGGCCGGGCCGCATCTCGACCGCTCGCTGCAGACCATCAGGAACCTCGGCAAGAAGGCCGGCGTCTCGCTCAATCCGGCGACGCCGGAAAGCGCCGTCGAATATGTGCTCGACCGGCTCGACCTGATCCTGATCATGACCGTCAATCCGGGTTTCGGCGGACAGGCCTTCATCCCGGCAATGGTCGACAAGGTGAAAAGGGTCAAGGCGTTGATCGGTGACCGGCCGATCCGCATCGAGATCGACGGCGGTGTCTCGCCGGAAACCGCGCCGCTGGTCACGTCAGCCGGCGCCGACGTGCTGGTGGCGGGTGCTGCCATCTTCAAAGGTGGCAGTGTCGAGGCTTACCGCGCCAACATCGAAGCCATTAGGACCACGGCCGACAAGGCCGCCGGCTAGAGCAATTCCAGGAAAAGTGCGTAGCGGTTTTCCCGGGAAAAGCGCGTAGCGCTTTCCCTTGGGAATTGCGGGAAAACAAAGAGTTAGAGCTGTTCGGCAATTCCAACAGACACTGAACCGCTCTGACTCGGCCCGATCGATTCGGTCGAACCTGCCACTGTCTTTGCGCGCGACAGAAAAGATGCTCGCACGGGCGCACGAGAAACATATGATTCTGCGTGCATACAAACACGTTCAGTTTCTGCTGGTTGCAGAGATATTCGAATTCCCGCGATCGGCGCGCCGATTGGGTATATTTCTTTGTTCTAAAGTACAATAGCGCGATCTTCTGCTTGAGCCGCGGAAGCGTGGCGCTGTATGGTACATGTACAGAAGGGGAGTGTTCGGACTCGAATTGCCCAAGACGACAGTTGGGGACAAGGAGTCGCTTTGACATATGGAGCTGCCAATCTGAACGACGACGGCACGGAAGCCAAGAGTACGCTTGCCAGCACGGTCTATCATCAATTGCGGGATGATCTTCTCGGCGGCGCTCTGGAAGCCCCAAGCAAGCTGCGCGTCGAATGGGTCGTTTCCAAGTATGGCGCCGGTGCCTCTCCGGTTCGCGAAGCTCTCAATCGCCTTGCCTCCGAAGGTCTCCTCGGCCGCCATGACCAGCGCGGCTTCTTCATCATGCCGGTCAGTGCGGCCGAACTCGAGGAGCTGACGCGCACGCGCTGTTGGCTCGAGGAGCGGGCGCTGCGCGAATCGATCGCCCACCGCACCCCCGAATGGGAAGAACAATTGGTGCTGGCGCTGCATCGCCTGGGGCGCGCCTCACGGCTTTCGCCGCAAAGTAGCTCGTCGCTCGATCCGGACTGGGAGAAATTGCACCGCGCCTTCCACCGGGTGCTGATCTCGGCCTGCCGGTCGCACTGGCTGGTGGGCTTCTGCGAGCAGCTTTCCGATCACGCCTACCGCTATCGCCAGATGGCCCATGACGGCGAGAGCGTCCAGCGCGACGATTTCGCCGAACACCGGCTGATTGCTGAAAATGCGCTGGACGGAAATGCGGATGGCGCCGTCCAGGCCCTGATCGATCACTACCAGCTGACCGCCGCCATGTGCATGGAACGCTTCAAGCAAGGCGAGGCAACAAAGGTCGCCGCCGGTCCGGGTCATCGCGCCCACCGTTGACGGCTGTTTGATCGTCGCGCTCTGCTGTCCCCATCCCTCGAATCTTTTCGATAGACGCCGGGCAGCCCTTTGCGGCCTTGACGGCCGGGCCGGGAAACGCGAACTCTTCGCCGCGTGCCGACCCACGGCCGGCGTCGACATTGCTGTCACCCCCAATTGCCGTCACCCTGGAAGATTTCATGAGCAATCATCTGTTCGATGCATTCTGGTCCCGGATGCCGGCGCCTGGGCATCTGTTGATGGAAACCGATGATGGGCGCTCGCTCACCTATGGCGACATGCAGGCGCAGTCGGCGCAGCTCGCGCATGCGCTGCTGCAAATGGATGTCACGCCCGGCGACCGCGTTGCCGTGCAGGTCGAGAAGAGCCCGGAGATGGTTTTGCTCTATCTCGCCTGTGTGCGCGCCGGCGCCGTCTTCCTGCCGCTCAATACCGCCTATACGCTGGCCGAGCTCGGCTATTTCTTCGACGATGCGGCGCCTCGCGTGATTGTCTGCGATCCGGCGCAGTCGGCGGATATCCGTGGGATGGTCGACCCATCCGGTGCCGTCGTGGTCACGCTCGACCGTAATGGCCAGGGATCCCTTGCGGACCAGGCATCGCGTCAGTCCTCCGATTTCCACGATGTCGAGCGCGGCGCGGACGATCTTGCGGCGATCCTCTACACGTCGGGAACGACCGGCCGTTCGAAAGGCGCCATGCTCAGCCACGAGAACCTCGCCTCGAACGCGCGGGTGCTGGTCGATCAGTGGCGCTTCACCAGGGATGACGTGCTGATCCACGCGCTGCCGATCTTCCACACGCATGGCCTGTTCGTCGCCACCAACGTCGTCCTGATGGCCGGCGCCTCGATGCTGTTCGAGCAGAAATTCGACGCCGGCCGCATCATCTCGCTGCTGCCGCGCGCCACCGCCCTGATGGGCGTGCCGACCTTCTACACCAGGCTGCTGCAGCAGGAGGGGCTGGATCGAGAGGCGGCCAAAAACATGCGGCTGTTCGTGTCCGGTTCCGCGCCGCTGCTGGCCGAAACGCACAAGGCATGGCGCGATCGTACCGGCCACGCCATTCTCGAGCGGTACGGCATGACCGAGACCAACATGAACACCTCCAATCCCTACGAAGGCGAGCGACGCGCCGGCACGGTTGGTTTCCCCTTGCCCGGCGTGTCGCTCCACATCGCCGACCCCGATAGCGGCAAGCCGCTTGCCCAGGGCGAGGTTGGCATGATCGAGGTCAAGGGTCCGAACGTGTTCGGCGGCTACTGGCGCATGCCGGAAAAGACCAAGGCGGAATTCCGCGCCGACGGCTTCTTCATCACCGGCGACCTCGGCATGATCGACGCCGACGGCTATGTCCACATCGTCGGTCGCGGCAAGGACCTGATCATCTCCGGCGGCTACAACGTCTATCCGAAGGAACTCGAAAGCGAGATCGACGCGCTCGACGGCGTCCTGGAAAGCGCCGTCATCGGCCTTGCCCATCCGGACTTCGGCGAAGGCGTCACCGCTGTCGTCGTGCGCTCACCCGCGTCGCGGATCAGCGCGGCCGAGATTCTCGACGCCATCACCGGACGCGTGGCGAAGTACAAGCATCCCAAACGGGTGATTTTCGTCGACGAACTGCCGCGCAACACGATGGGCAAGGTGCAGAAGAACTTGCTCCGCGACAGCTACAAGGATCTCTACGTGTCCGCCAAAGCCGGCTAAGCAGATATTCCGCTCCGGCTCAGGCCGGGTACAAGAGTTCGACGACATGGTCGGCGATCGCCAGGCTCGCGGTCAGGCCGGGGCTCTCGATGCCGAACAGATTGACGATCCGGCCCGCGCCATGATCGGCCGGCCCTTGGATCATGAAATCGGCTGAAGTTTGGCCCGGGCCGGACAGCTTCGGCCTGATGCCGGCATAGGCCGGCTGCAGGGCGTCGTCGGCAAGGTCGGGCCAATAGCGGCGGATCGACTCGTAGAAGACGGCGCTTCGGCCGGGGTCGACCGTGTAATCCACGCCGTCGATCCATTCGACGTCGGGGCCAAAGCGCGCATTGCCGGCAAGGTCGAGCGTCAGATGGACGCCGAGGCCGCCTTCGACCGGAACCGGATAGATCAGCCGGGAAAACGGCGACCGCCCCGGAAGCGCGAAATAATTGCCGCGCGCCAGCCACTGCCGGGGGATGAGGCCCCTTGGGAAACCCTCGATCCGGCTGGCCACCGCCTGCGCATCGAGGCCCGCGGCGTTGACGAAAGCGCCGGCCTCCAGGACGAAGGTCTCGCCATTGGCATCGCGCGTGTCGATCCGGATCGCGTCGGCTTCGATCGCTGCTCCGGCAACGGAAGTGAGGAAAGCAAAGGATGTGCCGGCGGCCTCGGCGTCGCCGCGCAGCGACAGCATCAGCGCATGGCTGTCTATGATGCCGGTCGATGGCGACAGCAACGCGGAGGCGCAGGTCAGCGCCGGT
This sequence comes from Mesorhizobium sp. B2-1-8, assembly GCF_006442545.2. Classification (NCBI taxonomy): domain Bacteria; kingdom Pseudomonadati; phylum Pseudomonadota; class Alphaproteobacteria; order Hyphomicrobiales; family Phyllobacteriaceae; genus Mesorhizobium; species Mesorhizobium sp. B2-1-8. The sequence goes on along the minus strand of NZ_CP083952.1, from coordinate 764,874 downwards.
TCCAGGCGCTCGGCCTCGCCGCGCGTCAAAAGTTCGAGATCGTCGACCCCGCAGCGCTTCGCATTGGCCTCGATCGCCCGTAGCCCGTCCGCCTGGGCAGGCTCGCTGGCGACGATCAGCTTGCCGGCGCGGCGATGGCCGATATCGTGTTCGGCGCAGTAGGCGTAGAGAAGCCGGCGTCCTTCGACGCAGAGCCGGGCCTTCAGGCTGCCAGGCGCATAATAGAGCCCGGCATGGATGACTTCCGAATTGCGTGAACTGGTGACGGTGCCGATCGCGTCGGCCTTTTCGATCACCACCACCTCGCGGCCCGACAAGGCAAGCGCCCTGGCAATGGCCAGCCCGACGACGCCTGCTCCGGCGACGACACAATCGATTGTCTGCATGGCCTCGCTCTCAGCGGGAAGCGGCAGCCTCGAACACCTTGTCGCCGCCGATCCAGACGCTTCCTATGCCAAGATCGTCCGATAGCGCAACGATGTCCGCCGCCGTGCCGTTGGCGAAGCGGCCAAGCCGGCGCGACTGGCCGATCGCCTGCGCCGGATAGAGCGAAGCCATGCGCAAGGCTTCGGACAGCTCGAGCCCGACGGTGCGGTGCATGAACCGGATGGCCGAGATCATGTCGAGGTCGGCGCCCGCCAGCGTGTCGTCGGCAAGCCTGAGGCTTCCGTCCTTGCGGTAGATAGTGCGGCCGTTGAGCGCGAACGAACTCATGTCGGTGCCGATTGTCGCCATCGCGTCGGTGACCAGCACGATCCTGCCCGGCCCCTGCTTGGCATCGAGCGCGATCCTGATCGTGGCCGGATGGACATGGATGCCGTCGGCGATCAGCCCGGCCGACAAGGCGCCGATGTCGATGGCCGCGCCCGCCAGCCCGGGCTCGCGGTTGCCGATCTGGCTCATCGCGTTGAAGAGGTGCGTGACGACGCTGGCGCCGGCCTCGGCGAAGGCTTTTGCCGTGGCATGGCCCGTATCCGAGTGGCCGAGGCTGACGATGATCCCGGCCTTGGCCAAGGCCGTGACCCGGGCCGCATCGACGGATTCGGGCGCGATCGTGGTCAGCAGCACCGGCAATTTGTTGCGCGCCGCGATCAGCATGGCCTGGTCGGCGTCCGTCATCGGCCGGATCAGCGCCGGATCATGCGCACCCTTGCGGGCGATCGACAGATGCGGACCTTCCAGATGCAGGCCGAGAAAACCCGGCACTTTTTGCAGCGCTGCCGCTTCGCCGGCGGCGATTGCCGCGGCGGTGATCGCGGGCGTGTCGGTGATCAGCGTCGGCAGCAGCGCCGTCGTGCCGAACGGCGCATGCGCGCGGCAGATGGTTTCGATGGAAGCGACATCGGGATGGTCGTTGAGCATCACTCCGCCGCCGCCATTGACCTGGATGTCGACGAAGCCCGGCGCCAGCATGCCGCCACCAGTGTCGATGGCGCGGATATCCCCCGGAAGCGCGCCTTGCGGCAGCATGGCCTCGACGAGGCCGTCGCGCACGACGAGGGCTGAGCCTTCATGCCAGTCGTCGCCGTCGAAGATGCGGGCGCCAGTCAGGGCAAAACGGTCGCTCATACGGTCTCCGTCACCTTGCGAAGGTTGCGCGGCGCGTCCGGGTCGAGGCCGCGATGCCGGGCAAAGGCCTCGACGAACATGTAGAAGGAGACGATCAGCGTCAGCGGATCGGTCAACGGGTGACCGGTGGCGACATGCGGCAGGCGCGTGGCGCGATTGGCGAGCGCCGAGGTGACGAACACCGGCGCGCCCTTGGCCGCCAGGCTGTCGGCCGCTTCGGCGACGGAGGGCTCGGACGCGTCGCGCGCGGCCAGCGCCAGCACTGGAAAGTCGGGGCCGATCAGCGCCAGCGGACCATGCATGACTTCGGCCGCGCTATAGGCCTCGGCATGCATGCCGCAGGTCTCCTTGAACTTCAGCGCTGCCTCGTTGGCCATCGCCGCCGACGGGCCGCGGCCGAGAATGAACAGCGACTTCTGCTTCTCGATCGTCTCGGCCAGCACGCTCATCCAGTCGCAGGCGATCGCCTTGCCGAAATGCTCGGGCAGGCGGGCAAGTGCCGCGAGAAGCGCTTCATCGCCGGTCGCATGCGCCATCAGGGCAAGACCGGCAACGGCGGAGTTGATGAAGGTCTTGGTTGCCGCGACGCTGCGCTCGGGACCGGCCAGGATGTCGATGGCGAAATCCGAGGCCCGCGCGAGCGGCGAATCGGCGGTATTGGTGACGGCGATGGTCAGCGCGCCGCCGGCCCGGGCGGTTTCGGCCATGGCGACGATGTCAGGGCTCTTGCCCGACTGCGAGATCGCCAGGCAGGCCGAGCCACCGAGCCGGAGCTTGCGGCCGTAGATCGAGGCGATGGAGGGGCCGACCGAGGCGACCGCAAGGCCCGCGGTTAGTTCCACGGCATATTTCATGAAGGTGGCGGCATGGTCGGACGAACCACGCGCCACGGTGACGACGAAATGTGGGTCGCGTTCCCTGATGCCGCGCCCGGCTTCGGCCAGCACCGCTCCCGAGCCGTCGAGCAGGCGGGCGACGGCCTGCGGGATCTCCTCGATCTCGCGCTGCATATGGGTGGTGTTGGCAATCATGGTCGGCTCTCTTCGCTCGGCCCTGTCAGCCGCAGTTCGGTGACGAAATCATAGGCGTCGCCCCGGTAGATGGAGCGGGTGAATTCGATCACCTTGCCGCTCGCCAGATAGGAAATACGCTCGATGTGCAGGCCGGCAATACCCGGCGGCACTTCGAGCAGGCGCGCATCGCCATCGCCGAGATTGGCGGCGGCGATGCGTTGCACCGCCCGCACCGGCCGGTTGCCGGTCAGTTCCAGTGCCGCGTAGAGCGAGGAGCCGATGCCGGCCGGATCGGGCAGCACGCTGGCCGACAGCGAGGCGCGTTCGATCGCCAGCGGCGTATCGTTGGCGATGCGCAGGCGCGCCACGCGCGCCACCAGCTCGTTCGACGACAGGCCTAGCACCATCATCTCGTCGGGCGACGGCGCGTAGAGGCCGCGGTCGAGCCAGGCCGAACGCACCGCCATGCCGCGCCGCGCCATGTCCTCGGTGAAGGAAGTCAGCCGCGACAGCGACTGCTCGACGCGCTCCATGCGCGGCGCCACGAAGGTGCCGGAGCCGTGGCGCTGCACCAATATGCCGCCCTTGACCAGGTCCTGCACCGCCTTGCGCACGGTGACGCGTGAAATGTCGGCCTTGGTGGCGATGTCGCGCTCGGATGGCAGCGCGTCGCCCGGGCCGATCAGCCCGCGATTGACGGCGTCCTCGATGCTTTTGCGCAGCTGCAGGTAAAGCGGCGCGCCGCTTTGCGAGGATTGTTTGAGGGCGGCGAAGATCTGGTCGGCGGCATCGCTCATCGCGCCGCCCCCAAGTGCCCAGTGAAAAGGCGCGCCGCCATCTGCACCGCGCCGCCAAGCGCATCGTCGAGCGGTTCCTTCAGCAAGGCGCGGTAGCGCGCCGACAGGCGCGGCGCATAGAGCGGCGCCAGCCCGCCAAGCAGGCAGAGCGGCGCGCCGGCGGCGAGGTCGAGCGCGCCGAGCGAGGCCTCGACATCGGCGACCGCCTTGTCGAGGATCCAGTTGGCGACGATGTCGCCTTTTTGCGCGTGCTCGAACACTTTCGGCGCGAAGCCGCCGAAATCGCCTGGCTTGGCGTTGGTGGTGAATTCGACCACGTCCTCGGGATTGTTGCGGAAAACGGCCATCATGCTGTCGGTCAGCGGCGAGGCCTGGCGCACGCCGTCATGCGCCAGCAATGTCTGTTCCAGCAGGTCGCGGCCGATGCGGGCGCCGCTGCCCTGGTCGCCGACCTGGAACCCCCAGCCGCCGATGGCACGCGATTTGCCATTTTTGCGCGCCATATAGGCGGTGCCGGTGCCAAGGATCGCCATCGCGCCGTCGCCGGAACCGACCGCGCCTTCGAGCGCGATCTCCGCATCGGTCTCGACGCGGCTGGTGCTGAACGGCAGGATCGCTTCGAGCTGCTGCCGGTAGGTGCCGACATTGGCGCCGGCAAGGCCGAGAATGGCCGGTGTTTGCGGGATCAGGTCCGGATCCTGCCCGGCGGCGATGAAAGCCTGCCGCGCCGCATCGACGATGTTCGAGCGGGCGCCGGTGAGGTCGGTGCGGATGTTGGCGGCGCCGCTTTTGGCACGGCCGACAACAACGCCGTCCGCTGTAGCCAGTGCGGCCCTGCAGCTGGTGCCGCCGCCATCGATGCCGAGCACGAATTTCACGCGATTTCTCCTCCGGGCGGATAATACCAATAAAATACCAATAGCCAAGGGTTAATTTCCGTTTCAAAAAGATTAAGCCGTATTTTACTGAAAAAGCTGCTCAATTCGTCGGCTCGGCGATTTCCTGTCCGCGAATTCGTTAATGCGTGTGGACAAGTGGTATTTTTTTGGTATTGTTTTCGAAGTTGGAGGAACTGGGATGGCCGAAATGCGCACCGAAGCGCTGCATGGGAATGCCGAGGGACTGGATATCCAGGCTCCCGAAGCGATCCTCGGCTCGCTGGCCGATGCGCAGGTCGAGGCCGCGAAGGCCGTCCGCAACGCCATTCCCTCCATCGCCAGGGCAGCCGAGATCATTGCCGGCAGCCTGAGCAGCGGCGGCAAACTTGCCTATGCCGCGGCCGGCAGCTCCGGCCTGATGGCGCTGGCCGACGCGCTGGAACTGCCCGGCACGTTCGGCCTCCAGCGCGACCGCATCGTCATGCTGATCGCCGGCGGCGACGAAGCTTTCAAAACACTGGCCGGCGGACCCGAGGATGATGCCGAGGAGGCCTCGACCGCGGTCGCCAATGCCGGCATCGGCGCGGGCGATTGCCTGATCGCTCTTTCGGCCAGCGGCACGACGCCCTATGCGGTGCGCGCCATCGAGGACGCGCGGCGCCGGGGTGCCGCCACCATCGGCGTCGCCAACAACAGGGACTCGGCTCTGCTCAGGCAGGCCGACACCGCCATCCTGCTCGAAACGCCGCCGGAAGTCATCGCCGGCTCGACCCGCATGGGCGCCGGAACGGCGCAGAAGATCGCCCTCAACATGCTGTCGACGCTGACCGCCATCCATCTCGGCCATGTTCATGACGGCTACATGGTCAACCTCATGGCCGACAACATGAAGCTGCGCGACAGGGCGGCGCGGATGGTCGCCGCCATCAGCGGCGCGAGCCGCGAAGAGGCTGCCAGCCTGCTCGAAAAGAGCGGCGGCGCCGTCAAGACCGCCATTCTGCTCGCCGCCGGCGCCGACAGCGCCGACGCCGCGCGGAAGATACTGGAACGGACGGGCCATAAGCTGCGGCCAGCCCTTTCCGCGCTGGGGCATGATCCCGAAAACTGGAAACCGCTTTTCGGAAAAGATCATGCTCGAACAAAGAAATAGAGCCTGTTTCATCCCGATTTCGATCGGGGTGAAACGGGCTTGCGAGGGGAACAAGGGCTCCAAAGCCTAGGTTCTCATCAAAACCGAACCTGAAAAAGGTCAACAGGGAGACTGAGCATGACAACGAAACTACTGACGGCACTGCTTCTGGGCACAAGCATTCTCGGCTCGGCCGGGATGGCTCACGCCGAGGACGTAACGCTCAACATCGAAAGCTGGCGCGGCGACGACCTTGCCATCTGGAAGGACAAGCTGATCCCGGCCTTCGAAGCCAAGAACCCCGGCATCAAGGTGGTGTTCGCCCCCTCGGCTCCGACCGAATATGACGCCGCGCTCGGCGCCAAGCTCGCCGCCGGCTCGGCCGGCGACCTGATCACCTGCCGCCCGTTCGACAAGTCGCTCGAACTGTTCAAGAAGGGCAACCTTGCCGATCTCTCGGCGCTGCCCGGCATGGAAAACTTCTCGCCCGTCGCCAAGTCCGCCTGGCAGACCGATGACGGCAAGGCGAGCTTCTGCGTGCCGATGGCGTCGGTCATCCACGGCTTCATCTACAACAAGGACGCCTTCGAAAAGCTCGGCATCAAGGTGCCGCAGACCCGCGACGAGTTCTTCGCCGCGCTCGACAAGATCAAGGCCGACGGCACCTATATCCCGATGGCGATGGGCACCAAGGACCTCTGGGAAGCCGCGACCATGGGCTACCAGAACATCGGCCCCAACTACTGGAAGGGCGAGGACGGCCGCAAGGCGCTGATCAAGGGCGATCAGAAGCTGACCGACAAGGACTGGGTCGCTCCGTATGAGGAACTGGCCAAGTGGAAGCCATATCTGGGCGACGGTTTCGAAGCCCAGACCTATCCGGACAGCCAGAACCTGTTCACCCTCGGCCGCGCCGCCATCTACCCGGCCGGCTCGTGGGAAATCGGCCTGTTCAACACCCAGGCCCAGTTCAAGATGGGCGCCTTCCCGCCGCCGGTCGAGAAGGCCGGAGACACCTGCTACATCTCCGACCATACTGATATCGGCATGGGCCTGAACGCAGCCTCCAAGCACGCGGACGCGGCCAAGACCTTCCTGTCCTGGGTGGCCTCGCCGGATTTCGCCACCATCTACGCCAACGCGCTGCCGGGCTTCTTCAGCCTGAACTCCTCGCCGGTGAAGATGCAAGACCCGCTGGCGCAGGAATTCGTCTCCTGGCGCGGCAAGTGCAAGTCGACGATCCGCTCGACCTATCAGATCCTGTCGCGCGGCACGCCGAACCTCGAAAACGAGACCTGGGTTGAATCGGCCAACGTCATCAACGGCACCGACACGCCCGAGGCCGCGGCCAAGAAGCTGCAGACCGGTCTCGACAGCTGGTATAAGCCCGCCAAGTAAGAGCTCAGGCAACGGAATCGGCTGGGCGCATGCCCGGACGGTTCCGGATTATCCTGTTTTCATATTGCGATTGTCGGCTCTGCCTCTCGGCCTTACCCTGCTCTTATTGGGGAAGGCTGGCTGATCAGTCGCAGGCCTTTGTCTTGCCGCACCGGGCAAGGTTTGGGCGATGCATCGAGGCATCATCTAGTATCACATCATCTGGAACCGAGAGACGGCGGGGACCGAACTCATGGCCGCACAAACACGACCGAAAAGACCGTTCCGCTGGCATATCGCCGTTTTCCTGGCGCCGGCGGTGCTGGTCTATACGGCAATCATGATCCTGCCGCTCGCCGGCACGCTGCAGCTCTCGCTGTTCCGAAACGTCGAGCAGTCCCAGATCTTCGTCGGCCTGGACAATTTCCGCACACTGTTCGGCGACCCCAACTGGTCGGTGAATTTCTGGAACGCGCTGCGCAACAATGTCTGGTTCTTCATCATCCACATGCTGGTGCAGAACCCGGTCGGCGTGCTTTTGGCGGCGCTCCTGTCCAGCCCGAAGCTCCGGTTCTCGGCCTTCTACCGCACCGCGATTTTCGTGCCGACCATCCTGTCCTTCGTCATCGTCGGCTTTGCCTGGAAGCTGATCCTGTCGCCGCTGTGGGGCGTGGCGCCGCATCTGCTCGATTTCGTCGGCCTGAAGAGCCTGTTCACGCCGTGGCTCGGCAAGGAGCAATACGCGCTGACCGCGCTCAGCCTTATCTCGGTGTGGCAGTTCATCGGCATCCCGATGATGCTGATCTATGCCGCGCTGCTGTCGATCCCCGAAGAGGTGATCGAGGCCGCCGAATGCGACGGGATCACCGGCCTGTCGCAGTTCTGGAAGATCAAGCTGCCGCTGATCCTGCCGTCGATCGGCATCATCTCGATCCTCACCTTCGTCGGCAATTTCAACGCCTTCGACCTGATCTACACCGCGCAAGGCGCGCTCGCCGGACCGAATTATTCGACCGATATTCTCGGCACCTTCCTCTACCGCGCCTTCTTCGGCTTCCAGCTACAGGTCGGCGACCCCAACATGGGCGCGACCATCGCCACGATCATGTTCCTGATCATCCTCGGCGGTGTCTGCGTCTACCTCTTCCTCATCCAGACGCGCCTGCGTCGCTACCAGTTCTGAGGGGCGGAAATGTCACGGCTGAACACCCCCCTCTGGCCTGCCGGCCATCTCCCCCGCAAGGGGGGAGATCAGATGTCGCTACTGCTTTCGCCAATCGCCAACGTTGCAAAGTGGGCGGCAAGGCCAACGCTGCCGATCTCCCCCCTTGAGGGGGAGATGTCCGGCAGGACAGAGGGGGGTGCCTTGGCGCCAACCTCTCTGTGCAGGGAGGTTTTCCAATGAGCATCGCCACCCGTTCGCTCCCCCGCACCATCGGCGCCCACGCGATCCTGCTGACCTATACGGTGATCGCGCTTTTCCCGGTGGTCCTGGTCATCATGAATTCGTTCAAGTCCCGCGCCGGCATCTTCGGCGCGCCGCTGACGCCGCCGACGCCGAAGACCTTCGACATGATCGGCTACACCACGGTGATCGGCCAGGGCGACTTCATCCATTATTTCCAGAACAGCCTCGTCGTCACCGTCGGCTCGCTGTTCTTCGTGCTGCTGTTCGGCGCCATGGCGGCGTTCGCGCTGTCGGAATACCGCTTTCGCGGCAACACGCTGATGGGGCTCTACCTGGCGCTCGGCATCATGATCCCGATCCGCCTCGCCACCGTCGCCATCCTGCAATTGATGGTGGCGAGCGGGCTGGTCAATACGCTGACGGCGCTGATCCTGGTCTACACCGCGCAAGGCCTGCCGCTGGCCGTTTTCATCCTGTCCGAATTCATGAAGCAGGTGTCCGACGATCTGAAGAATGCCGGCCGCATCGACGGCCTGTCGGAATACACCATCTTCTTCCGCCTGGTGGTGCCGCTCGTGCGGCCGTCGATGGCGACCGTCGCCGTCTTCACCATGATCCCCATCTGGAACGATCTGTGGTTCCCGCTGATCCTGGCGCCATCCGAAGAGACCAAGACGGTGACGCTCGGCGCCCAGCTTTTCCTCGGCCAGTTCGTCACCAATTGGAACGCCATCCTGGCCGCGCTGTCGCTGGCGATCCTGCCGGTGCTGATCCTCTATGTCATCTTCTCGCGGCAGCTGATCCGCGGCATTACGTCGGGAGCCGTCAAGTGAGTTCGCAAGCCCCTCTTCGTGTAGTCGTCGCCGGTCTCGGCAATATGGGCCGCAGCCATGCGCTGGCCTACCACACCAATCCGGGTTTTCAGATCGCGGCGCTGGTCAACCGCTCCGACGTGCCATTGCCTGGCGGGCTGTCCGGCTATGGCATCAGGCGGTCCTTCGACGACGCCCTGCGCGAGGAAAAACCCGACGTCGCCTGCATCGCCACCTATTCGGACAGCCATGCCGACTATGCGGTGAGAGCGTTCGAGGCCGGCTGCCACGTCTTCGTCGAAAAGCCGCTGGCAACGACGGTGGCGGATGCCAGGCGCGTCGTCGCCGCCGCCAAGGCCAACGGCCGAAAACTGGTGATCGGCTACATCCTGCGCCATCACCCGTCCTGGATCAGGTTGATCGCCGAGGCGCGCAAGCTCGGCGGTCCCTACGTGTTCCGCATGAACCTCAACCAGCAATCCTCGGGCCATACCTGGGAGACGCACAAGCAGTTGATGCAGACGACCTCGCCGATCGTTGACTGCGGCGTGCACTATCTCGACGTCATGCTGCAGATCACCGATGCGAAGCCAGTCGAGGTGCGCGGCATGGGGGTGCGGCTGACCGACGAGGTGGCGCCCTCCATGTACAATTACGGCCATCTGCAGGTGCTGTTCGACGACGGTTCGGTCGGCTGGTACGAGGCCGGCTGGGGTCCGATGATTTCCGAGACGGCCTTCTTCGTGAAGGATGTCATGTCGCCAAAGGGCTGCGTGTCGATCGTCATGAAGGAAGGCGTCAAGTCCGACGACATCGACACCCATACCAAGACCTCGACCATCCGTCTGCACAGCGCCGCAACCGGGCCGGACGGCAAATTCGCCAGGCCGGACGAGATGCTGTCGATGGAGGGCGAACCCGGCCATCAGGACCTCTGCGATCTCGAACAGGCTTTTGTCCTCAAGGCGATCCGCGAGGATATCGATCTCACCAGACACATGGACGACGCGGTGCGATCGCTCGCCGTCTGCCTTGCCGCCGACGAGAGCGTGCGCAGCGGCAAGGCGGTGCGACTGTGATGAGGCTGTTGTCGTCCGCGCCCTACGGCGCCCCCCTCTGGCCTGCCGGCCATCTCCCCCTCAAGGGGGGAGATCGGCTGTCTCGTTTGCCTTCGCCAATCACCAACATTGCAAGAAGAATGCCTGGGTCGACGCTGCCAATCTCCCCCCTTGAGGGGGAGATGGCCGGCAGGCCAGAGGGGGGTGCTTTCGCGCCCACTCATCAATTTGGAGGACTGCCGTGGGCTCGCTGAAGATCGAGAATGTGAAGAAGGCTTTTGGGCCGGTCGAGGTGCTGAAGGGCATCGACCTCGAAGTGACGGATGGCGAGTTCGTCGTCTTCGTCGGCCCTTCGGGCTGCGGCAAGTCGACCTTGCTCCGCGTCATCGCCGGGCTGGAGGATTCGACCTCCGGCCGGGTGCTGATCGATAGCGAGGATGTCTCCGTCACCCCGCCTGCCAAGCGCGGCATCGCCATGGTGTTTCAGACCTATGCGCTCTATCCGCATCTGACGGTGAAGAACAATATGGGCCTCGGCCTCAAGCAGGCGAACACCCCTGCGACGGAGATCGACCGTCGCATCGGCATCGCCTCGTCCATGCTGTCGCTGGAGCCCTATCTCGAAAGGCGGCCGGCGGAACTCTCCGGCGGCCAGCGCCAGCGCGTCGCCATCGGCCGCGCCGTAGTGCGCGAACCAAAGCTGTTCCTGTTCGATGAGCCTTTGTCGAACCTTGACGCGGCACTGCGCGTCAACACGCGGCTGGAAATCGCGCAGCTGCATCGCCGGCTGAAGGCGACGATGATCTACGTCACCCACGACCAGGTCGAGGCGATGACGCTCGCCGACAAGATCGTCGTGCTCAACGCCGGAAAGATCGAGCAGATCGGCGGCCCGATGGAGCTCTACAATTCGCCGGCAAACGAATTCGTCGCCGGTTTCATCGGTTCGCCGAAGATGAATTTCGTCGACGGCGCCCGGCTCGGCGAGACGGCCAAGACCATCGGCGTGCGGCCGGAGCACCTGACCGTCGATCCGAAATCGGGCGCCTGGAAAGGCACTGTCGTCCACGCCGAGCATCTCGGCGCCGACACCAATCTTTATCTCGATTGCGAGAAGGCCGGGCTGATCACCGTGCGGATTTTCGGCGTGTACGACGCGGAGCCGGGTGCGACGCTTTACGCGACGCCGGATCCGGCGAAGACGTATCGGTTCGGGGCTGACGGGAAGGTGCTGAAGTAGGCAGGCGCCGACGCTTCTTGCCTTCTCCCCTTGTGGGAGAAGGTGGCCGCGAAGCGGCCGGATGAGGGGTGCTCCAGCTTGGCAATGACGGCGATCCGTCACGCACCCCTCAACCGTCTCGGCGCTGCGCGCCGATCCACCTTCTCCCACAAGGGGAGAAGGAAAGGGCGCCCTTAAATATCAGCCCTGAACGTCTGCTTCTGCTGGCCGAGCCCTTCGATGCCCAGTTCCACCACGTCGCCGGCCTTCAAGAACACCGGCGGCTTCATGCCGAGGCCGACGCCGGGCGGGGTGCCTGTCGAAATAATGTCGCCGGGGTGCAGCGACATGAACTGGCTGAGGTAGGAGACGAGGTAGGCAACGCCATAGACCATGGTCCTGGTCGAGCCGTTCTGCATCGTCTTGCCGTTGACGGTCAGCCACATTTTCAGATTCTGCGGGTCGGCCACTTCATCCTTGGTCACCAGCCACGGGCCGGTCGGGCCGAACGTGTCGCAGCTCTTGCCCTTGGTCCACTGGCCCTGGCGCTCGGCCTGGAAGGCGCGTTCGGACACGTCATGGGCGACGCAGTAGCCGGCGACGTAGTCGAGCGCGTCGGCCTCGCTGACGTATTTCGCGGTTTTGCCGATGACCACGCCGAGCTCGACTTCCCAGTCGGTCTTCTCGGAGCCGCGCGGGATCAGCACGTCGTCGTCCGGGCCGACGATGGCCGAGCTTGCCTTCATGAAGATGATCGGCTCAGGCGGCACGGTGGCGCCGGTCTCGGCGGCGTGGTCGGAATAGTTGAGGCCGATGCAGATGAACTTGCCGGTGCCGGCAACGCAGGCGCCAAGGCGCGGCTTGCCGGGAACCACCGGCAGCGACTTCGCGTCGAGCTTCGACAGCATGTCCAGCGACGCCGGATGAAGCGTGGTGCCGGCAATATCGGCGACATGGGCGGAGAGATCGCGGATCGTTCCATCCGCATCGAGCAGGCCGGGACGTTCGCTCCCCATCTCGCCATAGCGCAGCAGTTTCATGCATCTTCTCCTGATTGCGACCTCGTGGCCGTTCTAAAACTCTCCGCCGAGGCATCAGCCCTTCCGGAACCGGGCGGACCGTAGCCACCGGCCTGCTTCACGACAAGCGCGGACAGCCTGCTTTGACGGCCGGCTAGCCGGTTTTCAGACTTCCCGATCCTTCGTCAAGCCCGATCTTTGTCCCCGGGCGGCGCTCAGATCGACCAGCCACCGTCGATATTATAGGCCTGCCCCGATGTGTAAGTGGCGCCGGCCAGATACACGGCGAGATCGGCAATCTCTTCCGGTGTGCCGAGCCGGCCCATCGGCTGGCGGGCGATGAAGGCAGCGCGGGCGGCGTCATAGTCGCCCTGGGCATGCATGCGGTCCTGCAGCGACGGGCTTTCGACCGTGCCGGGGCAGATGGCGTTGCAGCGTATGCCCTTGCCGACATAGTCGGCCGCGACCGCCTTGGTCAGGCCGATGACCGCCGCCTTGGTAACGCCATAGGCGAAGCGGTTCGGCACACCCTTGGTCGAGCTGGCGAGCGAGGCCATGTTGATGATCGATCCGTCGCCACGCTCCAGCATGCCGGGCAGCACGGCGCGGATGGTGCGGATCATGGCGCGCACGTTGAGATTGAAGGCGAAATCGAGATCGGCGTCCTTCATCTCCAGGATCGAGCCCGAATGAACGAAGCCGGCGCAGTTGAACAGCACGTCGACGGCGCCGATCTCGGCAAAGGCGGCGTTGACCGCCTCGTCGTTGAGCACGTCGACCTTGCGAGTCTTGATGCCGGAGGTCCTGGCGAGTTCCGCCAGCAGCGTCTCGTTGATGTCGGTGGCGTGGACGGTGGCGCCAGCCTTGGCGAAGGCCAGCGCGCTTGCCTTGCCGATGCCTTGCGCCGCTGCCGTGATGACAACGACCTTGCCTGCCAGATCCGCCATGTTTTCCTCGCCTGCTTGGGTCAACTGCCTCTATCGGCGGCCGGCGAAGGCGTCATGTGCCAGTCAGGCGCCATTATGCGGCCTGTGCCAGTTCACTGATAAAGATGTTTTTTCTCGTTAAAGAACATATACCCGCCCGTCAAGCCCGAACGACAGCGTTCAATCGCCATAAGGCACCCAGACATTCTTCACCTCGATGGCGCGGCGCAGCAACGCGTCGCCGGCGGCTTCTTCCGAGGCCCAGTCGAGGCTGCGGCCATTGCCGCTCCACACGCGCTTGAGATTGCCGATGGAGTCGGCTTCCGCCTTGGCGCAGGTATCGGCGTCAGCAAACAGCCAGAGCCCGTCGACGTCGTCGTGCTTGGCCAGCACGCCGGCAAGTTCGGCGCTGCGGCCGGTGACGATGTTGATGGCGCCGGCCGGCACGTCGGAATATTCGATGACCTGATAGAGATCGGTGGCCAGCAGCGGATACCGTTCCGACGGCACGGCGACCACCATGTTGCCCATGGCCAGCGCCGGCGCGACCAGCGAGATGAAGCCGAGCAGGGGCTGATTGTCCGGCGCGACGATGCCGACGACGCCGACCGGCTCGTGCAGTGCCAGCGTCACGGCCCTGGCTGGCGGCTGGTGGACGCGGCCTTCGAACTTGTCGGCAAGGCCGGCATAGAGGAACAGCCGTTCGATCGAGAGTTCCACCTCGTCCCGCGCGGCCTTGGCATTGGCGCCTGTCAACTCGGCAAGGCGGGCGGCAAACTCGCTTGCACGGCCGGAAAGGTTTTCGGCCAGGTAATAAAGCACCTGGGACCTGTTATAGGCGGTCGCTTCCGGCCAGCTCTTGCAGGCGCGGGCGGCCGAAACCGCATCGCGGATATCCTTGCGGCTGCCGAGCCCGACCTCGCCGGCAAGCTTGCCCTTGGCGGTGGCGACGGCAATCGAGTAATTGCCGTCCGGACGCACCTGCTTGCCGCCGATGAACAGCTTAGCCGTGCGGTCGATATCAGCGCCATCCGTCTGATCGACGGGCTGCGCCGAAGACGTCGCCGGCTTGATCACCGGGCCTAGCGGCAGTTTCGCCGAAAGATACTCGAACATGCCTTCGCGCCCGCCTTCGCGGCCGAAGCCGCTCTCGCGGTAGCCGCCAAAGCCGCAGGCAGCGTCGAACATGTTGGTGCCGTTGACCCAGACCACGCCGGCCTTCAATTGCGGCGCCACATGGAGGGCAAGGTTGACGTTCTCGCTCCACACCGAGGCCGCCAGCCCATAGCGCGTGTTGTTGGCGAGCTCGATCGCTTCCTCGGTGTTGCGGAAGGTCATGGTGGCGAGCACCGGCCCGAACACCTCTTCCTGCGCCAGGATATTAGCCGGCGAAACACCCGTTGCAAGCGTCGGCAGGTGATAGTAACCCGACGACGGCAGCGCCGCGTCCGGCTGCCAGCAGACGGCGCCCTGCCTGGCGCCCTCGGCGATCAGCCCCTTGACTCGGTCGAGCTGGGTCAGGTCGACCAGCGGGCCGATATCGGTGTTCTTGTCGAGCGGGCTGCCGACACGCAGCCGGCTCATCCGCGTCTTGACCTTGGCGATCAAGGCGTCGGCGATGCCTTCCTGCACCAGCAGGCGCGAACCAGCGCAGCAGACTTGGCCCTGGTTGAACCAGATGCCGTCGACCAGCCCTTCGACGGCGCTGTCGAGATCGGCGTCCTCGAAGACGATGAAGGCCGACTTGCCGCCGAGCTCCAGCGACAGTTTTTTGCCCGACCCGACGGTGGCTTTCCGAATGATCTTGCCGACTTCCGACGAACCGGTGAAGGCGATCTTCTGGATGCCGGGATGGTTGACGATGGCCGCACCTGCTTCCGGACCGCCCTGCACGATATTGACGACGCCCTTCGGCACGCCGGCACGTTCGCAGATCTCGGCGAACAGGATCGATGTGAGCGGCGTGAATTCGGCCGGCTTCAGCACCACGGTGCAGCCCGCCGCAAGCGCCGGCGCGATCTTCCAGGCCAGCATCAGCAGCGGGAAATTCCACGGGATGATCTGGCCGACGACGCCGACACCCTTGTGGCCGGGGAAATCCCGGTCCAGCGCCTGCGCCCAGCCGGCATGATGAATGAAATGGCGGATCGCCAGCGGCACGTCGATATCGCGGCTTTCGCGGATCGGCTTGCCGTTGTCGATTGTCTCAAGCACGGCGAACAGGCGCTGGTGGCGCTGCATGGCCCGGCCGATGGCGTAGAGCACTTTCGCGCGCTGGTAGCCCGAACTGGCGCTCCATTTCGGTAGCGCCTTGGTGGCCGCAGCGACCGCCGCGTCGATATCGGCGGCATTGGCGTCGGAGACTTTGGCCAGCAGCTTGCCGGAAGACGGTTCGCTGGTGTCGAAAGTCTTGCCGCCACTGGCGGCTTTCCAGTCGCCGCCGATGAACAGCGCCTTGCCGAATTCGCGCGCCGCGAGCCAGGCATCCGCCTCGTTGCGGGCCTCCGGCGCCGGGCCGTATTCCATGGCGTGATAGCGTTCGAGAATGTTCATGGGGCGCTCCAGATAATTGTCTCGGGAAGCATTTCTTCGCCGTAGGGCTCCACGTTCAAAGCCTCGCTCGCCTCAAGCCATCGCGTGGCGATGATTGGCCGAATAATGCCCGGTCAGATGATGCTCGAGCTGGCGCTCGATATCGGTCAGCAGGCTGGAGGCGCCGAAGCGGAACAGCTCCGGCTCCAGCCATGGCCGGCCGAGCTCTTCCTTCATCAGCACCAGCCAGTCGAGCGACACTTTCGCGGTGGAAATGCCGCCGGCCGGCTTGAAGCCGATGAGATAGCCGGTCTCCTCGAAATAGGCCCTGATGGCGCGCACCATGGCAAGCCCGACCGGCAGCGTAGCGTTGACGCTTTCCTTGCCGGTCGAGGTCTTGATGAAATCGGCGCCCGCCATCATCGCCACCATCGAGGCCAGCATGACATTGCGCAGCGTGGCGAGGTCGCCTGTACCCAAAATCACCTTCAGATGCGCGTCCCCGCAGGCGGCCCGCATCGAGACGATCTCGTTGTAGAGCTCGCGCCACTTGGCGCCGAACACCAGGCCGCGCGGGATGACGACGTCGATCTCGTCGGCGCCGTCCTTCACCGAGGCCTCGATCTCCTGCAGCCGGGTCGACAGCGGCGCCAGGCCATGCGGGAAGGCAGTGGAGACGGCGGCGACATGGATGCCGGTGCCGCGCACGGCGTCGACAGCCGTGGCGACGAAGGGGTGGTAGACGCAGACGGCGGCGGGCCGGATGGTCTCGCCCGCAATGCCGAGGCCTTCCATGATGTCGCGGCGCAGCGGGTTGATCGCCTTGGCGCAGAGCCGGCGCACGCGCTCCTCGGTATCGTTGGAGTTGAGCGTCGTCAGGTCCATGCAGGCGATCGCCCGCAGCAGCCAGGCGGCCTGGTTGTCGGCCTTGATCGAGCGCCGCTTGGTCAGGCTGGCGACGCGGCGTTCCAGCGCCGAGCGGTTGACGCTGCGCACCGATTCCAGAAAACCGAGGTCGAGTTTCAGGCCGGGATTGCGCGCGATGTGATGGTCCAGCGGCACCGGCGTGTTGGCGGCGGCGCGTGCCGGCAGCGGCGTCACCTTGGTGCCAAGATCGGCTTCGCGGATTGTGCTGCTCATCTCCTGCCCTTTCATTCAGCGGCGTGCGCTCTTGGTGCGCATCGTTCTCCCAAAGCCGTTCGGCACTTTGGGCGACACGCACGAAGATAGCCCGCGAAGCCGCGCTTCACGAGTCCTCAAGCGAGGGATAGCTGAAAAAGGCCGCGAAAGCAGCTGATTTTTGACCGGAAGGTCAAAACTCGATTGACGAGAGAAGCGCCAGCCTCAGCCGACGAAGGCGCGCTCGACGACGAAGCTCGAGGGATGGCTGAGCGAGCCTTCCTGGAAGCCGAGGCTTTCGGCCAGCTCCTTGACGTCCTTCAGCATGTGCATCGAGCCGCAGATCATGATGCGGTCGGTCTCTGGATCGAGCTTCTCGATGCCGAGATCGCTGTAGAACTTGCCGGAGCCGATCAGCGCGGTGATGCGGCCCATGCGCGCCGACTCCTCGCGGGTCGTCGAATTGTACAGCGTGACGCGGCCGGCGGTCAGCTCGCCGATCAGCGGGTCGCTTTCCAGTGCCGCCACCAACTCCTGGCCGTAGATCAGCTCGGCATTGTCGCGGCAGGTGTGGGTCAGGATCAGCTGATCGAATTTCTCGTAGGTGTCGGGGTCGCGCAGCAGGCTGGCGAAGGGCGCGATGCCGGTGCCGGTCGAGATCATGAACAGGCGCTTGGCCGGGGTCAGTGCGTCGACCACCAGCGTGCCGGTGGACTTCTGGCGCATGATGACCGTGTCGCCGACCTGGATCTTCTGCAGTTCCGAGGTCAGCGGGCCATCCGGTACCTTGATCGAGAAGAATTCCAGCTCTTCGTCCCAGGCCGGGCTGGCGACGGAGTAGGCGCGGTACACCGGCTTCTCGGCATTGGGCAGGCCGATCATGACGAATTCGCCGGAGCGGAAACGCAGCGACTGCGGGCGCGTGATGCGGAACGAGAACAGCCGGTCGGTGTAGTGCTTCACCGAGACGACGGTTTCGGCATAGACATTGGCCGGAATCGGAAACTGTAGCGGGCGGGCTTCAGCGGTATTGAACGCGGGCGTGGTATTCATCAATTCCAACCTTCTCGCCCAATTACAGACGCGGGCGCCAAACTTTCCCGTGCGCGCCCGGACCATTCAGGTTCCGGCGTGCCATGCACGCTACCGAAGCGGTAAGCTCTTGTGTCCGGAATTTATTAGTATACAAACGATATTTGCGTCAAGATGCCGCCGTAAAACACCTTTCCAAACTGTGGCATATCCGTAGTCCCAGCATTTCGGGTTTCGACAATGAAAGAGAATTTTTCGGTGCAGCCGCCGGATTCCCTGGGCAGCGTCGTCGCCGGCATCGATGTCGGCGGAACCTTCACCGACCTGCTTCTGATCGACGGCAGGGACGGTGGCAAGGTGTATCTGGCCAAGACCCCGACCACGGTCGACAACCAGGCCTTCGGCGTGGTTTCGGCGCTCGGCGCCACCGGCTTTCCGGTCGACGGCATCGACCTCATCGTGCATGGCACGACCACCACCACCAATGCGGTGCTGGAGCGCCGGCTGGCCAAGACCGGCATGATCACCACGCGCGGTTTTCGCGACGTGATCGAGCTCGGCCGGCGCACGCGGCCGCAGCCCTATGGCATGACCGGAACCTTTGTCCCGATCATCCCGCGCAATTTGCGCCTAGAAGTGTCCGAACGCGTCGAGGCATCAGGCGCCGTCCGCACGCCGCTCGACGAGGCCGAGATGGGCGCGGCGGTGCAGGCGCTCATCGCGGCCGGCTGCGAATCCCTCGTCATCCATTTCCTGCATTCCTACGCCAACCCGTCACATGAGCGGCGCGCGGCCGAAATCGCCGCCGAGCTTTGGCCGAACGGTTACATCACCACCGGCCATGCGCTGCTGTCGGAAGCGCGCGAATTCGAGCGTGGGGTGACGGCATCGGTCAACGCCTCGGTGCAACCGATCCTGGAGCGCTATGTCGAGCGCCTGCGCAAGGAATTGGCCGACAAGGGTTATGCCCGCGATTTTCTCATCATGAACGGCAATGGCGGCATGATCTCGGCGCGCTTCGTCACACGTGAATCGGCCAAGACCGTGATGTCGGGCCCCGCCTCCGGCGTCATCGCCGCCGCCTATACGGGCAAGCGCGCCGGCTTCCAAAATCTCGTCACCTACGACATGGGCGGCACTTCGACCGACGTGGCGCTGATCCGCAACGCCGAGCCGGCTGTTTCGAACGAGATCGAGATCGAATACGCCATGCCGATCCATGTGCCGATGGTGGCGGTGCATACGGTCGGCGCCGGCGGCGGCTCGATCGCCCGCGTCGATGCGGCCGGCCTGATCCAGATCGGTCCGGAAAGTGCGGGCGCCAATCCCGGCCCGGTCTGTTACGGGCGCGGCGGGACCGAGCCGACGATCACCGACGCCAATCTGGTGCTCGGCCGGCTGGCGCCGAAGAAGCTGCTCGCAGTCGACAATCCGGTCACGTCGGAGCGCGTCACCGGCATCTTCGAGGACAGGATCGGCAAGGCGACGGGCCTGTCGGGTGTCGAGGCCGCGGGCGCGGTGCTCAGGCTCGGCAACATGAAGATGGCCGGCGCCATCCGCATGGTCTCGGTGTCGCGCGGCCACGACCCCCGCGACTTCGCCCTATTCGCCTTCGGCGGCGCGGGCCCATTGCATGCCACGGCGCTCGCCCGCGAACTCGGCTTGCCCAAAGTGCTGGTGCCGGCGCGTCCCGGCATCACCAACGCGCTCGGCTGCGTCGTCGCCGATCTGCGCCACGACTTCGTCAACACCATCAACCAGCCCGTGGCTGTGCTCGATGAAGCCCGGCTCCACCAGGTATTGGAACGGCACCGGAACGAAGGCGAGGAGCTGATCGCCAAGGAAGCGGTGAAGCCGGAAACGATCCGCGTCACTCACTCCGCCGACATGCAGTTCGTCGGCCAGACCCACATCATCAACGTGCCGTTGCCGTCCTCGTCGGTGACCCGGCACGAATTGCAGTCCCTGTTCGAAAAGGCCTATTTCGCCCGCTTCAAGGTAGAACTGCCGGAAATCCGCGCCAACCTCGTCAATCTCAACACCTCGGTCACCGGCGTGCGCCCGGCGATCGATCTGTCGCGACTGATCGACCCGGCCGGGCGGTCAAAGACGCTCGAAGAGGCGCGGCGCGAAATCAGGCCGGTCTGGTATGGCGGACGCTGGTATGACACGCCGGTCTATATCAGGGAAAAGCTGCCGCTCGACGCTGTCATAGAAGGGCCGGCGATCCTCGAACAGATGGACGCAACCACCGTGCTGGAACCCGGCGACCGCGCGCGACCGGACGCCGACGGCAACATCGTCATCGACATTGGCGAGGCCTGAAATGAAGCTCGACGCCATTACCCTTTCGGTTCTCCAGGCGGCCCTGCAGCAGGTCTGCGACGAAATGGACCTGACCTTTTCGCGTGCCGCCTTCTCGCCGGTGATCGCCGAGGCCAATGACCGCTCGGACGGCATCTATTCAGCGGTAGACGGCTCGCTGATCGCACAGGGCAGTCAGGGCCTGCCGGTGTTCGTCGGCGTCATGCAATATTCGACCAGGACGGTCATCGAGATGATCGCCGACGGCCGCTGCCTGGCTCCGGAGCCGGGCGACATCTACATCGTCAACGATCCCTATCTCGGCGGCACGCATCTGATGGATGTGCGTTTCGCCATGCCGGTCTATCGCGGTGAAAAGATCTTCTGCTGGCTGTCGAACACCGGCCATTGGCCCGATATCGGCGGTTCCGTTCCGGGAGGCTTCTCCGCGTCCGCAACCGCCGTCGAGCAGGAAGGCCTGCGGCTGCCGCCGGTAAAACTGTTCAAGAAGGGCGTGCTCGATTCCGAAATCTACGCCATCATCTGCTCCAACATCCGGGTTGCCGATCAGCGCATCGGCGACATCAGGGCCCAGGCCGCCGCGCTGCTGATCGGCCAGGATCGGCTCAATGGAATCCTGGATCGTTACGGAGACGAAACCGTCGTCGAGGCGATCGCCGAACTGCGCCGCCGTGCCGCCGAACAGATGCGCGCCAACATCGCGGCCATTCCTGACGGCACCTACCGCTCCAAGGCTTTTGTCGATTCCGACGGCGTGGTCAACGAACCGCTGACTATCGCACTCGCCGTCGAGAAAAAGGGCGACACGCTGACCTTCGATTTCGCCGGTTCGTCAAAGCCCTGTGCCGGGCCGATGAACAGCGTGCTGGCGACGACATTGTCGTCCGTCTATCTCGCCATGCGCCATATCTTCCCGGACGTGCCGATCAGCGCCGGCGCCTTCGAGCCGCTCCAGGTCAAGCGGCCGGAAGGCACCTTCCTCGACGCGAAATACCCGCGTCCGGTCTCGGGCTGTGCGGCCGAGGTCTCGCAGCGCATCGCCGAGGCGGTGTTCGCGGCCATGGTGCAGGCGCTGCCCGACAAGGTGACGGCGGCTCCAGCAGGCTCCAGCGGCAATTTCGCGCTCGGCGGCAACGACCCGGCGCGCGGCCGTGACTACGTCATGTACCAGATCTCCGGCGGCGGTTATGGCGGCAATTCAGGCCATGACGGCCTGACCAATGGCTGCTCGACCATCGGCATCTCCAAGTCGCCGCCGGTCGAGATCATGGAGCAGGCCTTTCCGGTGCTCTACCGGCACTATGCCTTGCGCGAAGGCTCGGGCGGCGCCGGCAAGCATCGCGGCGGTTTCGGCCTCGCCTATGAGGTCGAGATTCTGCGCGGCGAGGCGCGTGCCTCTTTCGTCATGGATCACGGCCGCTTCGGCCCGCAAGGCGCCCTCGGCGGTGGGGACGGCGAGCCCAACAGCGTGACCGTCTTCCGCAATGGCGGGCAACACATACCGCCGCACCTCTCCAAGGAGCAGGACATCCCGCTGAAGGCCGGCGACCGCGTGCGCGTCGGCACGCCGGGCGGTGGCGGCTATGGCGATCCGAGTGAGCGTGATCCGAAACAGGTCGCCGAGGATGTCAGGCTGGGATACTATACATCAGAACAGGCCAAGGAATTGTTTGGGGTCGCCCTGGATGGACAGCTCGAATAATGCTCAGGACAGATTCAAGTGCCGCGTTTGTGGCCTTGATCAATTTCCTGATGTGCCATGGGGAGAAAGCGGCAAGGAGCCGACCCACGATATATGCCCCTGTTGTGGCGTAGAGTTCGGCTATGAAGACGACATGCTAGAAAACTGTTTGTCTTTCCGGCGGCACTGGATCGAGATGAGGCGATGTAAGTGGTTCTCGCTTAGGGAGCGGCCACTCGATTGGGACATGCCAAGTCAGGTAAGAGGCATTCCTCCCGCCTATAGGAGCTCACAGGATGAGCAACTGATCCAAACATATCTGGTTGGAGGAGAGCTGGCTCCGCAGGGTTTGGCTGCTTTGAACGCAGTCGAAAAGCGTGATCGCTAGCAACAATCGCCGTAAGCTCACGAGAGGTCGACCGAGTTCCCGCCGGGATCGGCGCAGCGCATGTCGTTTCCGTCTCCGCCGGCGATCCAAAAGCACGTATTTTCCAATGACAAGCGTGGAGACTTCCTTGGCCGAGCGGCGTTCCCCTTTCTACAGCAGCATCGTCGGGCTGGGTGCGACCATGGGCCGGGTCGGCGGCGATTTCATCTCGGCCAAATACTATTCCGGCATCGCCGACGAGCACCTGAACACTCGTGAGAATGTCGGTGTCCAGGACCTCAGCACCATGGGCAAGATGGACATCAAGGGTCCGGACGCCGAAGCGCTGGTCAACCACGTCATCGTCAATGATGCCGCCGCCATGAAAGCCGGCCAGGTCCGCTATTCCACGGTCTGCCGGGAGGATGGTGGCATCATGGACGACCTCACCGTGTTCCGGCTGGCACCCGAGCACTTCATGCTGGTGACTGGGTCGGTCAACCGCCTGAAGATGCTGCCCTGGCTCCAGCATCACGCGCAGGCGCGAAAAGCCTATGTCACCGATATCACCGCCGCGGTCGCCTTCCCGACCATCCAGGGCCCGCGCTCGCGCGAACTCCTGAAGGCACTGGTCTCGGAGGCCGATCTTGATGGCTTGAAGCGCTGGGCGTTCACATCGGGGCGTGTCGGCGAAACCAGGGTGCTGATCTCGCGCACCGGCGTGACCGGCGAGCTCGGCTTCGAACTGTTCGTGCCTGCGGACGAGGCGACCTCGGTCTGGGAGGCCCTGATGCGGACGGGAGCGGACTTCGGCCTGAAACCCTATGGCGTGCTGGCGATGTTCACGCTCGGCCTGGAAAAGGCCTATCCGGCGCATGGCATCGACATGGACGAGACCCGCACGCCGTTCCATGTCGGCCTCGACCGTTGGATCAAGTTCGACAAAGGCGATTTCGTCGGCCGCGAAGCGCTGCTCAAGGTGGGCGACAGGGGCCTCGGCGAACGCTGGACCGGCCTGATCCTCGACGGCGACAAATCAGCCGCGACCGATGCACGGGTGATGGCCGATCGCGAGGATGTGGGCGTCGTCACCTACAGCGACCATGGCTATTCCCTGGGCAAGGTGCTGGCGACAGCGCATCTGCGGCTGCCGTTCACCGCCATCGGCACCGAGCTCAGCATCGACATCGACGGAAAGCCGACGCGCGCGGTGGTGGCGCCGATGCCATTCTTCGATCCGGAAGGGGTGAGATTGAGGCGCTAGCCCGGCTTACCCGGAAATCGTTGTGGTTCCCAAATTACGCATAGTGGCGCCGACCTTGATGCCTCGGAGTCTCAGCGAAAACCGGCGGGCTCTCAAAGCGCGATCCAGGCTGTCTTCAGCTCCAGATATTTCTCCAGTGCATGCAGGGACTTGTCGCGGCCAAAGCCGGACTGCTTGACGCCACCCAGCGGCACGGTGATGTCGGCGCCGCCATAGGTGTTGACGTGGACGACGCCGGCGTTGATGGCGCGCACCATGCGGTGCGCGGTGGAGAGATTGGCGCTCCACACCGCCGACGCCAGCCCGTAGACGGTCGCGTTGGCGAGGCGCACCGCCTCTTCCTCGGTCTCGAAGCGCATGACGCCGAGCACCGGCCCGAATACCTCCTCGCGGGCAAGCTGCATCTCCTGCGTCACGCTTTCGAAGATCGTCGGCGCCATGTAGCTGCCGCCGGTCTCGGCCAGGATCCGTTCGCCGCCGGTGACCAGCCTTGCGCCTTCTTCCGTGGCCTTGGCGACGAAACCGAGATTCTTGTCCAGCTGTTCCGCGCTCGACACGGCACCGACATCGCTGCCGAGATCGAGCGGGTCGCCGACCTTCAGCCTTGTGGTCGCCGAGAGCAGTTCGTCCATGAAGCGATCATAGACCGACGACTGGACGAGAAGGCGCGAGCCGGCGACGCAGACCTGGCCGGAATTGCGGAAGATGCCGTTGGCCGAGACGACCGCCGCCTGTTTCAGGTCAGGCGCATCGGCAAAGACGAGGTTGGGCGATTTGCCGCCGAGTTCGAGGAAGACACGTTTCAGATTGGAGCGGGCGGAGTATTCAAGCAGCCGCCGGCCGACCGGCCCAGAGCCGGTGAAGGCGATGGCGTCGACATCCATGTGCAGGCCAAGCGCCTCTCCAGCGACCGCGCCCCGGCCGGTGACGACATTGAGCACGCCCGCCGGCAGCCCGGCTTCGGCAGCCAGTTCCGCCAGCCGCAGCAACGTCAGCGAGGCGATCTCCGGAGGCTTGACCACCACGCAATTGCCGGCGGCCAGCGCCGGCGCGATCTTCCAGGCGCCGATCATCAGCGGAAAATTCCACGGAACGATGACGCCGACGACGCCGAGCGGCTCCTTGTGGATCAGCCCGAGCACGTTGTCGGCCGTCGGCGCGATCTCGCCATAGACCTTGTCGATCGCTTCGGCATAGTAGCGGATGGTGCCGGCGGCCGACAGCGGTTCGGCCTTGTAGGCCATGCCGATCTCGGTGCCGTTGTCGCGCACGCCGAGCACGGCCAGCTCGTCGACATGCTTTTCGATCAGCTCGGCGAGCCTGGTCAGCACCTTCTTGCGAAAGACAGGAGCGGCGCGCGACCATGAACCCTTCTCGAACGCCTTGCGCGCCGAGCGCACGGCGCGGTCGATGTCGGCTGCATTGCCGTCGGCGATGCTGGCGAAGGCGCGGCCATCGATCGGCGAGATGACAGGCAGTGTCGCGCCGCTTGCCGCCTCCGCTTGGGCTCCATCGATGAACAGGCCGCGCGCACCGATCTCGGTCCTGCGCAGTGTGTCGATGGCATTTTGACTGATCATGGGGAACCGGCTCCGAAACTGACATACAATGTGGTTGGCGCCCGGAACTCCCAGCCGCGGAACACCGGCTCCTTGCCGGGCACCAGCCTGAGATCGGGGAAACGCTGAAGCAGCAGCCTTACCGCGAGACACATTTGCTCGCGCGCGAAAAACCGGCCGGAACAGAAATGATGGCCGAAGCCGAAGGCAGCGTGATTGCCCTCGTCGCGGTTTATGTCGAAGCGGTCCGGATCGGCAAAGCGGCTCTCGTCGCGGCTGGCCGAGGAGACGAGTGCGGCGACCGGCGCGCCAGCGGGAATCGTCGCCCCGCCGATCTCGACCGCACGGGTCGTTTCGCGCGTCTGCGTACCGATCGGCGCCACCCAGCGCAGGCCTTCGTCGACGGCTTTGGGCACGAAAGTTTCGGGATCGTCGAGCACCTGCCGCAACTGGTCGGGATTCCGGAGCAGGCCGACAAGGATCGAGCCGGCGCCGTGGCCCGGCTCCTGCATGCCGCCAAGCAGGATCACCTTTATGGTAGGCATCAGGAGGTCGAAGGACCGGGTTTTGCCCTCGAGCATGCCGTCATGCAGCATGTGCGACAGCGCGGAATCGTCGGGCTCGCGGACGAGCCTTTCCAGCGTCGGCATCACGGCATCGCCGACCTCGGCGCCGATCGCGTCGGCGATTTGCTGCCGCTTCGGGTCGTTCTCGAAATTGATGGCGCCCTGGGCGAGCCCATAGAACCAGCGGCGCAGGGTCGGCATGTCGATGTCTGTCAGACCGAGCGAGCGCGCCAGGCTGAGCGACGACACCGGCTCGAAATAATCGGCCATCAGTTCGGCCGAACCGCGCTCGGCGATCGCGTCGAGATAGGGCTCGGCGATCGAGCACACGAGATCGCCGGCATAGGAGGCGACGGTGCGCGGCCGGTATTTCGGATCGACGCCCTGGCGAAGGTCCTTGTGCACCGCGCCATCGCTGGTCAGGATGGTCGGCTTGCCGAAGGAGCGCTCGACGGGCGATACGCCATTGGTGATGATTGCCGAGAAGATGTCGGGCGACTTCGCCACCAGCTCGACATCGTTCCAACGGGTGACGAACCAGAGATTTACCGACGGCACGAAGGCGACCGGCGCGCTGCGCCTCATTTCGGCATAGATCGGGTAGGGGTCCGCTTCCAGCGCCTCGACGGTGATGTTTTCGGCAAAGCTCAAACCGGCCGCTCCTTTTGAGGTCGGAGGGGCGGCATCTCGCGCCGCCCCTGGATGCTTTGAAACCGGTCGTTCAATCCTTCAGCGGCAAACCGAGGCTTTCGAAGGCGACCGGATCCCGGCTCTTCAACGCACCCGCCAGCAGCAGTCCGATCACCGCCGCGATCAGCACCAGCCCCGGCAGGAACACGCCGAGGAAGCCGCCGGCTCCCGACAGGCTGCCGAAATTGATGACGATCAGGTAGATGATGACGGCGAAGGCGATAAAGGTCAGCCCGGGCAGGAGCGTGGTCTTTACGGCATTCTCCTGGGCCGACGGGTTGGCGCGGAAGTACATCACCACGGCGAGCGAGGCGACCGCCATCATCACGATGACGCCGAGCGTCGCGACATTGGTCAGCCACGAGAAGAGCGCCAGCACGGGATCGAGGCCGAGCACGGCGAACAGCCCGACGACGACAGCGGCGAGCACGCTCTGGATGACCGAAGCGACATGCGGACTCTGATGTGCCGAATGCGTCACGCCGATCGACTGCGGCAGCAGCTTCTCGCGCCCGGAAACGTAGATGTAGCGGGCAACGGCATTGTGGAATGCCAGCACGCCGGCGAACAGGCTCGACACGAACAGGATGCTCATCGCGTGGGTCAGCAGCGTTCCGGAGTAGCGGTCGGACAGGCCGAACAGGAAAGTCGTCGGATCCTGCAGGCCCTGCAGCGCCGGCAGCAATTTGTCGACGCCGGCACCGACCGCCATCAGCCAGGCCGTGACCGTGTAGAAGACGCCGATCAGGACGACCGAGAAATAGGTGGCGCGCGGAATGGTGACCTTGGGGTCGCGGGCTTCCTCGGCGTAGATCGTCGTCGCCTCGAAGCCGATGAAGGCGGCGAAACAGAACAGGATGGCTATGGCCGGCGCGCCTGATGTGATCTGGCTCCAGCTGAACGGAGCCGCCGAAAGGCCGCTGTCGCCGCCGGTCTTGAGGATGGTGAGATCAAGGATCAGCACCACGGCGTATTCGCACAGCACCAGCACCGTCAGGATCTTGGCCGACAGATCGACCTGGCGATAACCGAGCACGGCGACGATGGCGATGGCGATGAAGCTCCACACCCACCAGGGCAGGTTGATGCCCCAGCCGGCGAACAGCCCGGAGGTGGCAGCGCCGAGCAGGCCCATGACGCCGATCTGCATGGCATTGTAGGACAGGATGGCAATCAGCGCCGTGGCGCCGCCGGCCAGACCGCCGAGGCCGCGCGCCGCGTAGGCGTAGAAGGCGCCGGCATTGCCGACATGGCGCGACATGGCGACATAGCCGACCGCGAACAGGAGCAGCAGCACCGTCACGATCAGATAGGTGCCGGCAAAGCCGGCGCCATTGCCCATCAGCATGCCGAGCGGCGTGCCGCCGGCGACCGCGGTGAGCGGCGCCGCCGCCGAGATCACCATGAAGGTGATGGCGCCGACACCCAGACTGTTCTTGCGCAGCCTGTTGGCCGGCGCCGTTTCCGAAATTGCTGACATTGGTCCCTCCTGTTTGCAAGCCGTTTGGCTTGCCGGCCGATCGGCCTGTCCCATACGCTCTGGATGTGGTTCATTATTTGAACCATTATTTTGAATATAGACTTGCAAACAAAGCGGCTTCCTGTCAAGTTAATTCACACGTTAATTGATTGCCCGCTCAGGGAGGATGCATTGAGTACGGTCGGCAAGGCGATTTCGCTTCTGGAGTTGTTCACCGTGGCCGAGCCCGAGCTCGGGCTCTCGGACCTGGCGCGCCGGTCGGGTTTCGACAAGGCGACGACACGGCGCCTGCTGGTCGCGCTGACCGGCCATGGTCTCGTCGAGCAGGATGCGGCCACACGGCACTATCGGCTCGGCGCCGGCCTATCGCGGCTGGCGCGCATCCGCGAGGCCCGCTTTCCCTTCCTGCGGACCGCGGTGCCGCTGGTGCGGGATCTGGCAAGTGCCACGGCCGAGACCGTGCATCTGTCGGAATTCGGCGTCGACAGGCTGGTCACCGTCCATGTCGAGCATCCGGCACGGGCAAACCGGGTCAATGTCGATATCGGCCAGCTTCTGCCCCTGCATTCGACCGCCTCGGGCATCGTCTATCTGGCCTTCGCCAGGGACGACGCCGTCAAAGGATGCCTGGCTGGCCCCCTGGACGCCTTCACGGCGCACACGCTGACCGAGCCGGCCGCTATCTCCCGCTCCATGGGCGAGGCACGCGAGCGCGGCTATTCGATCTGCGACCAGGGCCTGGAAGAAGGCGTCATCAGCGTCGCGGCGGCAATCCTGGCGGCGGACGGGTTCGCGCTCGGCACGATCGCGGTGGCGGCGCCGAAAGCCAGGACGACAGCGGCTGACATCGTGGAAAGAGGACTTGCGGCCGTGGCCGTGGCGCGGGAGATTTCGATGCGGCTCAACGGCGATAATCTGCAAGCGCTGAGGAGGCAGGCCTGATGTCCGAACAGACGCCCCGCATCCTGGTCATAGGCACCGGCGACACCAAGGCCGACGAATTGCTGTTCATGAAAGCATGCATCGAGGCATCGGGCGGCAGCGCCGTGATGATGGACGTCAGTGTGCTGGGCGACCCGCCCTATAGCCCCGATCATGACAAGCACGCGGTCGCCCGCGCCGTGGATGTCACGATCGGCGAGATCGTCGCGAGCGGTGACGAGAACACCGCCATGACGCTAATGGCCGGCGGCGCCGTGCAGCTGGTGCGCAAGCTGCACCAAGCCGGCGAGATCGACGCCTTCATCGCCATCGGCGGCTCGATGGGAACCGATCTGGCGCTGGATGTCGCGCTCAGCCTGCCGCTCGGCGTGCCGAAATTCGTCGTCTCCACCATTGCCTATTCGCACCTCATCCCGCCGGAGCGCGTCGCGCCCGACCTGATGATGATCCTGTGGGCGGGTGGGCTCTATGGCCTCAACTCGATCTGCAAGCTGGTCCTGTCGCAGGCCTGTGGCGCAGTCGTCGGCGCGGCGAAATTGGCACTCGCCTCACGGGCCTCGGCTGCGGCGACCGGCCCGACCATCGGCATGACCTCGCTCGGCAGCTCCTGCCTTCGCTATATGAAGACGCTGAAGCCGGCGCTGGAACAGCGCGGCTATGATGTCGCGGTCTTCCACACCACCGGCATGGGCGGCCGCGCTTTCGAATCGATCGCCGGCCAGGATCATTTCTGCGCCGTCTTCGACTTCAGCCTGCAGGAGATCACCAACCATCTGGCCGGCTCCGTCGTTAGTTCCGGCATCGACCGGCTGGAGAATGCCGGCGCCCGTGGCGTCCCGCAGATCGCGGCGCCAGGCGCGATCGACATGGTTGACCTGCCGACCTGGCAGGCTTTGCCGGCTAAATTTTCCGAACGCCCGTTTCACGCTCACAACAGGCTGATTGCTTCGGTTACCGTCGATGCGGATGACCGCCGCGAGGTCGCCCGGACCATCGCCGCCAAGCTCGGCATGGCAAAGGGCCGTTCCGCCCTGATCCTGCCTTCCCGTGGCATCCAGGAATGGGACGCCGAGGGCGAGCCACTCCATGAGCCCGAAGCGCATGCCGCCTTCGTCGATGAAATGCGCAAGGCCATTCCCGCGCAAGTAGAGTTCCACGAGATCGACGCCCACATCAACAGCGACGGCTTCGTCGCCAAGGCGCTCGAAATCTTCGACCGCTGGGTCGAGGAAGGCATTGTCCCGCGCGGCACGCCTGCCAAGGAGGTCGCCGCGTGAGTGCCATTCCCGCCCAGGCGCTGGTCCTCGATTTCGGCGGCGTCGTCACCCGCACGCTGTTCGAGACCCACGCCCTGACCGAACAGGCGCTCGGCCTGGCGTCAGGAACGCTGAATTGGCGCGGGCCGTTCGATCCGGACTCGGATCCGCTGTGGCTGGCCATGCAGGCCGACGAGATCAGCGAACGCGACTATTGGCGAACGCGCACCGGGGAGGTCGGCCGCCTCGTCGGCGAGGACTGGCAGGCGATGGAAACCTTCGTTCGGCGCGCACGAGGCGCCGAGCCCGAAAAAGTGGTGCGACCCGAAGCCGAGCGCGCCATCCGCGCCGTCCATGCCGCGGGCTTTCGCCTGGCGATCCTTTCCAACGAACTCGACCTGTTCTACGGCGCCGGCTTCCGCCAGCGTCTGCCGCTGCTCGGCCTGTTCGACGTGATCGTCGACGCCACCTATACCGGCATCCTCAAACCCGATCCGCGTGCCTACGCCTTCGTCACCGAAGCGCTTGGCCTGCCGGCCGCCGCCTGCGTCTTCGTCGACGACCAGCAGCGCAATGTTGATGGCGGCCGTGCCGCCGGCATGCGCACGGTTCATTTCGACGTTGCCCGGCCGGCCTATTCCTATGCCGAGGCACTCGGCCATTTCGACCTCGTTCCAGTTGCCTGAGACATTTGCGGAGCCTTGCGATGCGCGACATCAATTTCCTCACCGAGAAGAATGCCAAGCCGATCTGGCACCCGATGGCGCATCCGGCCGAGATGCGGGCCAACCCGCCAAAGGTGATCATGAAGGGCGAGGGCGTGATGGTCACCGACATCGCCGGCAACACCGTGCTCGACGCCGTCGGCGGGTTGTGGAACGTCAACCTCGGCTACAGCTGCGATCCGATCAAGAGAGCGATCGCCGACCAGCTCGGCGCGCTGCCTTACTACTCGGGCTTTCGCGGCACCTCGACCGGGCCGTCGATCGAGCTCGCCTATGAGCTCTCCGAGTGGTTCGAGCCGGAGGGCATGGTGCGGACCTTCTTCACCTCCGGCGGCTCCGATTCGGTCGAAACGGCATTGCGGCTGGCCCGGCAATACTGGAAGATCCGCGGCCAGGGCGACCGCACCAAATTCCTCGCCTTGAAGAAGGGCTATCACGGCACGCATTTCGGCGGCGCCTCGGTCAACGGCAACGCCAATTTCCGCCGCAACTACGAACCGCTGCTGCCCGGCGTCTTCCATATTCCCGCCCCATGGACCTTCCGCAACCCGTTCGACGAAACCGATCCGGCGCGGCTGGCGAAACTGTGCGCCAAGGCGCTGGAGGACGAGATCGCCTTCCAGGGCGGCGACACCATCGCCGCTTTCATCATGGAGCCGGTGCTGGGTGCGGGCGGCGTCATCGTTCCGCATGAGAGCTTCATGCCGCTGGTGCGCGAAATCTGCGACCGCCACGAGATCCTGCTGATCGCCGACGAAGTGGTCACCGGCTTCGGCCGCGCCGGCGCCTGGTCGGGCTCGCGGCTGTCCGGTGTAAAACCGGATTTCATGACCATCGCCAAGGCGATCACCTCGGGCTATTTCCCGCTCGGCGCGACCCTGATCGGCGCCAGGGTTGCCGACGCCTTCGAGGCCGACAAGACCAGTTTCGGCGCGATCGGCCATGGTTATACCTATTCCGGCCACCCGGTCGGCTGCGCGGCCGGGCTGGCGGCGCTTGCCGAGACCAAACGGCTGCGCCTGAACGAGAACGCGGCCGCGCGCGGCGTCGAGCTTGCGGCGGTGCTGGAAGGCCTGAAGGCGAAGCACGCGATGGTCGGCGACGTCAGGTACAAGGGCCTGATGGCGGCGGTGGAACTGGTCTCCGATCGCGCGACGAAAAAGGCCGCCGACAAGAAGACCATGGCCGTCGTTTCCGAGGCTGCCTATGAGGCCGGCGTCATGCTGCGCGTCTCCGGCAACACCATCATCCTGTCGCCGCCGCTGATCATCGGCGCCGCGGACGTTACCAGGATCGGCGAGGCGATCGACGCGGGCCTGTCGAAGGTCTGACGGACACAACGGAGTTTTGGTGATGGCTCAGCAAAAAATGGCCGACGAGGCGCTGGTTAGCCGGCGTTCCCGCCTGCTCGGCGCGAAATCGCAACTGTTCTATGACGAGCCCGTGCACCTGGTGCGCGGCGAAGGCGTCTGGCTCCATGATGCCGATGGCCGAAAATATCTCGACGCCTACAACAATGTCGCGCATGTCGGCCATTGCCACCCGCATGTGGTCGAGGCGCTGTGCCGGCAGGCAAGCCTGCTCAACACCCACACGCGCTATCTCCACACCGCCATCCTCGACTATGTCGAGCGGCTGACCGCGACCTTCGATGCCAGCCTGTCGACCGCGATCCTCACCTGCACCGGCAGCGAGGCCAATGACATCGCGCTGCGCATGGCGCAGGCGGTCTCCGGCCAGATGGGTATCATCGCCACCGACGCCACCTATCACGGCAACACCACAGCGGTTTCGCAGCTCTCGACCCGCATGCCGCCGGTCGGCGGCCGCGCCCACCATGTCAGGCTGGTGCCGGCGCCTGACAGTTTTCGCCATCCCGATGCGATGGCCAATGGCAAGGCTTTCGGCGACGCCGTGCGCGAAGCCATCGCCTCGCTGGCCAGGGAAGGCATAGGCCTTTCCGGCATGATCCTGTGCCCGTTGCTCGCCAATGAAGGTTTTCCGTCACTTCCCAACGGCTTTTTCGACGACGCCGTATCGGCGGTGCGCGAGGCGGGCGGTCTAATGATCGCCGACGAGGTTCAGCCCGGTTTCGGCCGCACCGGCAGCCATTTCTGGGGCCACCAGCGCGCCGGTTTCGTGCCCGACATCGTCACCATGGGCAAGCCGATGGGCAACGGCCATCCGGTCGCCGCCGTGGTCACAACGAAAGATATCCTGGCTACCTTCCGCAACGCCTTCCGTTACTTCAACACCTTTGGCGGCAATCCGGTCTCCTGCTCGGTGGCCAATGCGGTCCTCGATGTCCTGGAAGACGAAAACCTCGTCGCCAATGCGCGCGATGTCGGCGCCTACGCGCTCGAGCTGCTGCGGCCGCTGGCCGATCGGCATGATTGCATCGGCGAAGTCAGGGGAGCCGGCCTGTTCCTCGGCGCCGAGCTTGTCCACGACCGCCAGACCCGCGAGCCGGCGTCCGATATCGCCGGCCGCGTCATCAACGCCATGCGCGACCGTGGCGTGCTGATGGGCAAGACCGGCATTCATGGCAATGTGCTGAAGATCCGCCCGCCAATGCCCTTCTCCCGCGACAATGCCGATCTGCTGATCGGAACGCTCGACGAGGTGCTCGGCGAAGTCGGCGGAGTGCCGGCGTGAACGCTGTCTCGACGCATGCCGAGCCGGAAACGGCAGCTGACGTGACCGACCTTGCCAGTCGCGCGCTCGAACATTGGGGCGTTCGCCACGGGCAACCGGAGCTCTTGAAATACCGGGAGAATGCGGTCTTCCGGGTTCACCTGCCCGGCGGTCGGCCGGCCGTGATGCGCGTGCACCGGCTTGGCTATCACACGGATGCCGCGCTGCGCGGGGAATTGCAATGGATGAGCTTTCTGCAAGCCGCCGGCGTCGCCACGCCGTCTCCGATCGCAACGCAGGCCGGCGATCCGTTCGTGCTCGTGAGCACCGCCGCCTTGGCGCAACCGCGCCAGATCGATTGTCTGAGCTGGCTCGAAGGCCGCGCCGTCGGTGCGCGCGGCGTGCCGCTGGGTTATGCGCCGGAACAATTGAAGCAGGTCTTCATGGCGATCGGTCGAAGCGTCGCCCACATGCATACAGTCACCGCCGCCTGGGTGCCGCCTGCCGGCTTCGCCCGCCATGCCTGGGATTTCGACGGCTTCTTCGGCGCGGCCCCAAATTGGGGACGCTTCGAGACCTCGCCCTTCCTCGACGGCGCGCGCCGCGACCTGGTTTTCCAGGCCCGGGAAAAGGCCGTGAAGGCGCTGTCGGAGCATGAACGCAGCGCCCGCAATTTCGGCATCATCCATGCCGATCTGGTGCGCGAGAATGTGCTCATCCATGACGGTGCGGTGCGCATCATCGACTTCGACGATTGCGGCCTTGGCTGGCACATGTACGACCTTGCCGTCGCGCTCTACCAGAACCGCGACGAGCCGCTCTATCCGCTGATCGAGGCATCGCTGCTGGAAGGCTACCGGCAGCAGCGCGAGTTGACCGTGCGCGACATCGCCGCGCTGCCGCTGTTCGCCGCGCTGCGGGCCTTCGCGTTTCTGGGCTGGGTGCAAAGCCGTGTCGAAGGCGACATTACGAGGGAGGTCGGCCTGCGCATGTCCGATATCGCGGCCGATGTGGTCATTGCCTATCTGCGAGGCGAGTAGAGCAATTCCAGGAAAAGTGTGAAGCGGTTTTCTGTCCGGAATTGCGTTAGACTAAGAACCGTCAGCCCTTTGCGAAGTGGATGCTGACCGTTCCCGAGCCGCCGAAATCGGCGACAATGGTGTCGCCGGGCCGCGCCTCGACGGGCCGCACGAAGGACCCCGACAGCACCACTTCGCCCCCCGCGATCGATAGGCCGTAGCGGGCGAGCCGGTCGGCCAGCCAGGCGATGCCCATCGCCGGATGGTTGAGCACGCCGGCGCCAAGCCCGGTCTCCTCGACCTCGGCATTGCGCGAGACGATGGCGCCGATCCAGCGCATGTCGGCTTCATCGGGCCGTTGCGGCCTGCCGCCGATGACGATGCCGGCATTGGCGGCATTGTCCGAAATCGTATCGAAGAAGGTGCGCGCCTTCTTGGTCTCGGCATTGACGCGCTCGATGCGCGTGTCGAGGATTTCCAGCGCCGGCGTGATGTAGTCGGTGGCGTTGAGCACGTCGAAGATGGTCACGCCGGGCCCCTTCAGCGGCGCCTTCATGACGAAAGCGATCTCGGCCTCGACGCGCGGCTGGATGAAACGGCCGGCGGGAATCGTGGCGCCGTCATTGAAGAACATGTCGTCGAAGAGCACGCCCGAATCCGGTGTGTCGATGGCCAGCGCATATTGCATCGCCTTGGACGTCAGGCCGATCTTCCAGCCTCTCGGCTTCAGCCCGGCATCGATCTTGCGCGTCACCAGCGCGGCCTGCACGCGATAGGCGTCCTCCATCGTCGCCTCGGGAAAATCGAGGCTGAGCAGCCGGATCTGGCGGCGTGAGCGCTCGGCCTCGAACAGCCGGTCGGCCGCGTCTTCCACTTGGCTTGGGGTCATGCTTCCGCCTCGTCGACGACGCCGTTTCTGAGCATACCGATGCCGTCGGCCTCCACCTCGATCAAATCGCCCGGCTTCAGCCAGACCGGCGGCTCGAAGCGAGCGCCAGCGCCGGTCGGGGTTCCGGTGACGATGATATCGCCGGGCGCCAGCGTGGTGAATGTCGAGATGTAGTTGATGATCTTGCGGAAGGAAAAGATCATCCGGCTGGTGCGGTCCTGCTGGCGCACTTCGCCGTTGACGCGCGTGGTGAGCGCGATGTCGGCGATCTGCGCCTCGTCCGTGAACGGCACCAGCCACGGGCCGATCGAACCGGTGCAGTCGAAGTTCTTGCCTTGCGTGACGTTGAATTTTGCATGCCGCACCCAGTCGCGGATGGTGCCTTCGTTACACAGCGACAATGCCGCGATATGGCCGAGCGCGTCTGCCTCGGCGATGCGCCGGCCGGGTTTGCCGATGACGATGACGATCTCGCCCTCATAATCCAGCTGTGGCGACTCCGGCGGCCGTACCAGCGGCGCGCCATGACCGACGAAGGAGTTGACGAAGCGGATGAACAGCGAGGGGTTCGAGGGGGCTGCCTGGCCGTCCTTGTACTCCTCGTTGCGGTCGGGAAAATTGACGCCGACGCAGATGATCTTTTCCGGCGAGGGGATGGGGATGTCGTAAGTGATAGCGTCGAGCGGAAAATCGGCGGCGAGGGTGCCTGCCTCTTCAGCCAGCCGCCGCAAGGCGCCGGCCTCGATCACTTCGCGCAATGTCGGCCACTGGCCGTGGCGGGCGGAGAGGTCGACGACGCCTTTCTCGGTGATTGCGCCGTAGCGTGTCTTGCCGTCGATGGTGAAGGTGGCGAGCCGGGCATTCATGCGGCCACCCCGCCATCTGTGTTGTTCGATGCTGGCCAGGCCGGAGTTCTACGGCGCCCCCCTCTGTCCTGCCGGACATCTCCCCCTCTTGGGGGGAGATTGGCTGGCTCCGGCGTTAGCGCTTTCCTTGCGGCGTCGACGATTGGAGAAAGCGGAAATGAAGTCCGATCTCCCCCCTTGAGGGGAAGATGTCCGGCAGGACAGAGGGGGGCGACACAGAACGCTGACATAAAATCAAAATCCCTTACGGCGCGATGATCGGCGACGCCGCCAAGCCCGGCTGCCGCACCTCTGCACCCGCGAAAACGCTGCCCTCCTCGAACCAGCTTTTCGGCGCCGGCGCGCCCCACAGCGTCTGGCGCTGCGGGTCCTTCAGATCCCATTTGATCGGCTCGAGGTCGGGATCGACCGTCTGGTAGTCCGAGCAATAGATCTCGATGCGGTGGTTGTCGGGATCGCGCACATAAAGGAAGAACGCGTTGGAAATGCCGTGCCGGCCGGGGCCGCGCTCGATGTTCGGCAGATACCCGGTCGTCGCCATCAGGTCGAGCAGGTCGATGATGTTGAGCGGCGTCGGCACCCAGAAGGCGACATGGTGCAGGCGCGGGCCGACGCCATTGGTGAAGGCGATGTCATGGACGCCGCCCTTGCGGTGCGTCCAGGCCGCCCACAGCTTCCCGCTGCTGGCGTCCTCGGTGTATTCGGTGACGCGAAAACCGAGCTCGTTGTAGAAGGCGACGGACTCGTCGACATCAGGCGAGAAGCAGTTGAAATGGTCGATGCGCAACGGCTTGACGCCCTTGTAGAGCGCGTATTTCTGGTGGATCGGCGGCAAGCGCTCCATCGTCGCGTAGAATTCGAGCGGAATGCCGTGCGGGTCACGCGTGCGGAAGGTGCGCGACTGGTAGGGACGCTCGACCCATTCGACCGGCATGCCCTTGCCCCTGAAGAAATGCTCGGCCTTGTCGAGGTCTTCTTCGGAATACACCTTGAAACCGAGATCGCGCGCTTCCGCCGTTGTCGCCGTCTTCAGCACGATGCAGTGATGGCCACGCTCCTCCATGGCCCTGAGGTAGATGGCGCCTGATGTCTCGTCGGTGACCTGCAGGCCGAGCGTATCGACATAGAAAGCTCGGGATTTGGCGAGATCGGTGACGGCCAGTTCGACATGGCTCAGCCGCACGATGTTGAAGGCCGGATAGAGGTTGGGCTTGGGCAAGGGCATCTGGTTTCCTCCGGTCAGCCGCCGAGTTTCTGGATCGCGTGCGCTGACGTGGCGAAGGCGATGTTCTTGGTCTCCATGTAGAAATCGAAGGAATGGTCGCCGCCGTCGCGGCCGATGCCGGAATTCTTGACGCCGCCGAACGGCGTCGGCAGATGGCGTACATTCTCCGAATTGACCCAAATCATGCCGGCGTCCAGCGCTTCGGTGAAGCGGAAGGCGCGGGTGACGTCCGATGTCCAGAGATAGCCGGTCAGGCCGTATTGCGTGTCGTTGGCCAGCGCCAGCGCCTCCGCCTCGTCCTTGAAAGCGATGGCGGTCAGCACCGGTCCGAAGATTTCTTCCTGGGCGATGCGCATCCTGTTGGTGGCGCCCGTGAACAGTGTCGGGCTGACATAGCAGCCGCCGCCGGGGCCGGCGAACTTGCCACCGCCGGCGGCGACCACGGCACCTTCCGATTTGCCGATCTCGATATAGGACAGCACCTTTTCCTCGTGCACCGGATGGATCAGCGGCCCGACCACGGTTTTCGGATCGAGCGGATGGCCTATCCTGATGCGCTTTGCCTTCTCCGCCACCAGATCGGTGAACCGGTCATAGACCGGGGCTTCCACCAGCAGCCGCGACGATGAGGTGCAGCGCTCGCCGTTGAGCGAATAGATCATGAACACCGCCGCATCCGCCGCGCGTTCGAGATCGGCGTCGGCGAAGACGATCACCGGGTTTTTGCCGCCGAGCTCGAAATGCACGCGCTTCAGCGTATCGGCGCCTTGGCGCATGATCATCGAGCCGGTGCGGCTTTCGCCGACGAAGCCGATCGCCTTGATGTCGGGATGCTCGGTCAGTGCCTTGCCGGCATATTCACCGAGGCCATTGACCAGGTTCCACACCCCTTTCGGTAGGCCGGCCTCCTCGGCGATCTCGACAAGCAGCCGCGCGCTGAGCGGCGAGAACTCAGCCGGCTTATGAACGACGGTGCAGCCGGCGGCCAAGGCCGGCGCGATCTTCCAGGTCGACAGCATGAACGGCGTGTTCCACGGCGTGATGATGCCGACCGGCCCGATCGGCACCCGCGTCGTCATATTGACCTGGCCCGGGGTCCGCAGCGTCTCGCCGTCGCGCGCTTGCGGCGCGCGGTCGGCAAAGAAGCGGAAGTTTTCGGCGCCCCGCAACGCGGCCTTGGCCATGAACTTCAGCGCCTGGCCGGTGTCCATGCACTCGACGAAGGCGATCTCCTCGGCGCGCGCCTCGATCGCATCGGCGATTCTGTGCAACAGCTTCTTGCGCGCCTCGCCC
Organism: Mesorhizobium sp. B2-1-8; assembly: GCF_006442545.2. NCBI lineage: Bacteria > Pseudomonadati > Pseudomonadota > Alphaproteobacteria > Hyphomicrobiales > Phyllobacteriaceae > Mesorhizobium > Mesorhizobium sp. B2-1-8. The sequence continues at coordinate 726,205 of NZ_CP083952.1, read as the reverse complement.
GGCAAGGCGGCCCAGGCCGGGAAAGCCCCCTTCGCCGCTTTGGCCGCACGGTCGATGTCGGCGGCGTCGCCGCGCGCGACCTTGGCCAGTGGCTGCAGATCGACCGGCGACAGCGTCTCGAAGGTCGAGCCGTCGGCGGCCGGCACCGCCTCGCCGCCGATCTGGTTCAGCACGCCGTCGGTCTTGAAGCGGGCGAGGTAGGCGTGCGCCTTTTTCAGATTGCCTTCGAGATCGGACATGTCAGTCTTCCGTCACTTGTCGCGCAGCCGCGGGTGGATTGCATTCTTCTTCCAGCTCAGCACCGGGTCGATTTCCCTGATCTCCAGCGACAAGGCGAAATGCGGAGTCTCGAACAAGCGGCGGAGAAATTGACTAATCGCCGCGAACACGGCCTCGCCGGTCCGCTTCTTGTCCTCCGCGCTGCGGCCGGCACCGATGCGAAACGACATATCGAGAAAGGCGTTTTCCGGCAGGTGATCGGCAATGGCGTAGGCGTCAGCGCGAAAGGCCCGCACCCGCACGGCGCCGGTCTCGAACAGACCGGTGTCCAGCACCGTGCGCAACACCAGCGCGCACAATTCATCCATATCGACCTTGGCATCGAGATTGGCCGAATACTCGATGGAGAAGTGCGGCACCGCGTTTCGTCCCTGGTTTGTCGCATTGTTGTAGTTAACGCGTTAATTACATGACCTACCCCCAAAGTCAAGTCTTGCATCGGGCTGGAGGCGACGATACGGGATGGAAAGGTCGGGTTTCGACATTGGTCCATGTGGGCCGAAATCCGCTGACCACCGCATTATTGGGGGCGCTGCTTCTTGCTGCCGGAAAACACTCGTCGCTCCTTGCCGATGGCATTGCTTCACGCCCGCGAAGCAGTGATGGCGCGGTTTCGCCCGATGCTTGCCGCGCATGACGTGACCGAGCAGCAATGGCGCGTGCTGCGCGTGCTGAGCGAGGCCGGGCCGGTCGAGGCGACCGAGCTTGCCGATCGCGCCTCCGTGCTGCCGCCCAGTCTGACCCGCATCATCAAGGCGCTCGAGGGCCGGAAATTCATCACCCGCAACAAGGCGGAAGGCGACGGCCGCCGCGTCGTGCTGACCATCGCGCCGGCGGGCTCCGCGCTGATCGACGCGCTGTCGCCGGAGAGGCGTGTCATCTACGACGACATCGAGCAGCGGTTCGGCCACGAGCGGCTGGAGCAGCTGCTCGATCTCCTGGAGAGCCTGATCGACGGCGAGAGTTGACCGCTCCGCGGTCAGGGCCGTTCGCTCCTGCTCACCCCCCGAAACTCCCCAATCGCGTCGGCTGTGTGTAGTTGCGGTCGACATAGAGCAGCGCCGAGCCGCCGCTGCCGTGCCTGACGTCGATGACGCGGCCGACCATGACATTGTGCGTGCCGACGAGGTGCACGGTCTCGATCTCGCAATCGAAGTTGACGATGGCGTCCGACAGTGCCGGCGTGCCCGAGGCCAGTGTCTGCCAGCGCGCGGCCTCGTAACGGGCCGCCATGTCCCTGGTCGCGCCGGCAAACTTTCCGGCCAGGTGCATATGGTCATGCGTCAGCACGTTGACGCAGAAGCGCCGGTTGGCCAGGAACATCGCCGCCTGCGTCGAACGTCCGTTCATGCACACAAGCAGCGTCGGCGGCTCGTCGGAGACGCTGCACATGGCGGTGGCGGTGAAGCCGCCGCGTCCCGCCGGCCCATCGGTGGTGATGATGTTGACCGGCGCGCAGACCCTCGCCATGGCGTCGCGGAAATCGGCCTTCGAAATCTGCGCGGCCATCGGCTTCACCCGGCCGTCGAGCCAAGCGGCGGCAGCCAGGTGTCGCCTGTCCAGCCGTTCTCGTCATAGTCGGCCATGCAGGTATCGACGAGTTCCTCCATCGCCTTCAGCTGCCCGCCGCGCTCGGCGCCCTTCAGTACCTGCAGCCGCACCTCTTCCGGCGCGCCGGCATAGTTGAGTTCATAGAGCGCATGGCGGCCGCCGAACTCGGTGCCGGTCGCGTCCCACAGCAACTTCATGATCTTGATGCGCTCGACATGGCCCATATCGTTGGAGCCGCGCACATATTGCGTCAGATATTTGTCGATCTCGGGATTGTTGAAGTCGCGCACCGAGGACGGCAGGTAGATCAGCCCCGACGCGACCACCCGGCGCACCGTGTCGATGACGCGCGGATAGGCCTCCGACATGAAGGTGCGATAGGCGAGCGCGGCATCGAGATTGGGCAGCACCGCACCGTTCGCCCACGGGATCGGGTTGTGGGCCATGGCATTGGAGAAACTCCAGAACATGTGCCTCAGAGCAATGACTTCGCCCAGTGCCGCCTGGTTGCCGCGAAAGGCGTCGCCGCCGGTGGCGCGCAATGCCTTGGCCAGCAGGCCGGCGAGGAAATCGAGCTTGACGGCGAAGCGCGTGCAGCCCTGGAAACAATAGCCGTGCATGAAGCCCGACGCCGGATGGAAGGACAGGATCTTTTGCGCATCGCGCAGCACCAGCACGTCCTCCCAGGGGATGAAGACGTTGTCGAGCACCAGGATGGCGTCGTTCTCGTCGAAGCGCGACGACAAGGGATAGTCGAACGGTGCCGCCACGGTATTGGCGGTCTGCTCATAGGAAACGCGGCAGAACATCTTTATCCCCGGCGCGTTCATCGGCACGATGAACATCACCGACAGCGACGGATCCTCGGTGACCGTCGCGGAGCCTTGCGCCAGGAAATTGTAGTGCGTCAGCGCCGAGGACGTCGCCACCACCTTGGCGCCGGAAACGAAAATACCGGCATCCGTTTCCTTGGTGATGTGGACGAACACGTCCTTCACCTGCTCGGCCGGCTTGTGGCGGTCGATTGGTGGGTTGACGATGGCGTGGTTCATGAACAGCACGGCTTCCTGCGCACGTTTGTGCCAGGCCAGCGCATTGTCCTTGAACGGTCCGTACCAGTCGGCATTGGCGCCGAGCGTGTTCATCAGCGCCGCCTTGTAGTCAGGCGTGCGCCCCATCCAGCCATAGGACATGCGCGACCACTCGGCGATCGCCGTCTGCTGGGCCGCGAGTTCGCCGGAGGATTTGGCGACGCGGAAGTATTTGTGGGTGTAGCCGCCCGAACCGGTGTCGGTCGGCGAGGTCAGCGTCTCACGACGCTTGCCGTCATGCAGCACATCATAGAGCCGCGCCAGCGACCGCGCCGAGTTGCGCATGGCGGGGTGCGCGGTGACGTCGGCGATGCGTTCGCCATTGATATAGACCTCGCGTCCATCGCGCAGGCTCTCCAGGTATTCGGCCCCGGTGAACGGGCGCGCTTTATCCGCGCGAAAATCTTCTGATCGCATTGATGCTCCTCCACTTGGTATCGCAACCCTAGCGCCTCCGCGGGGGATCGGATATGGACGGAACGGCAAAACCGATTGGACTTTTTCCGGCACCATGAGTCAGAATTCGATTCCCGATTTCTTCGTCTACGGCGAACCGGTGCGGCCGCTCGATGTCGGCTTCCTTCATGTCGAGACAGTGCTTGCGCGCAGCAACATTCACCTCGGTCAGGTTGCCGCGCACAAGCACCCGCAAATGGGCCAGATCACCTACTGGACCAGCGGTTCCGGTACTTACCGCATCGAGGATCGGTCCTGGGACTTTTCGGCGCCGGCCGTCAGCTTCGTGCCGAGCAATGTCGTGCATGGTTTTTCGATCGGGCCAGGCACCGACGCCATCGTCGTATCCGTCGCCGACGATGCGTTGGCCACGCTCGCCGGCGACAGCCTGCTGCCGCTGGACCGGCCGGTCTTCGCCGACGCCTTCCCGCAGCACGCTGCATGGCAAAGACTGGCGACGGTGCTGGACATGATCGCCGCCGAGTACGCCGAGGCGCAGGCGGGCAACGACAAGGTGCTGCCGGCGCTGATCGTCGTCGCGCTCTCCCATATTGCGCGTCTTGCGCCCGCGAGAGTGGCCGCCACGGCGTCTTCCGATGCGACACTGGCCTTTGGCTTGCGCCGGCTTGTCGATGCGCATTTCCGCGAGAATTGGCCGGTCGACCGCTACGTCGAGGCTCTCGCCACCACGCCGCATTTGCTCGACAAGGCCGCGCACGCGGTGTTGGGCAGTGGCGTCAAGCGGGTGGTCGGCGATCGCCGACTGCTGGAAGCCAAGCGTCTGCTGCTGTTCACCGTGCGCACGGTCGAGGACATCGCCTACGAGATCGGCTTCGACGACCCGGCCTATTTCTCACGCTTCTTCCGCGAGCGGATCGGCGAGGCCCCAGCCGCCTGGCGGCGGAGGCAGTTGCGGGACCAGTGATCACCGGATGCGAGCTTGCAGCCCGCATCCGGTCGGGGTTAGCGCCCCTGTTGCTGGCGCGCTTCCCACTTCTTGCGCCATGGCGCGTTCGCCTCCCAGTCGCCGGCCATGATGCAGCCATAAGGCAGCACTTCGTCGACGATCTCCGCCAGACCGAAATGCTCGATCTGGCGGCGCATCGAGGCCGCGTTCTTGTAGGCGCTCGGCAACTCCGAAATATCCGTCACGCCGGAGAAGAAGCGAGCATCGATGCCCTTCGTCTCCTGCGCGAAGATATCGGCGTCGCTGCGCCCCGCCTGCATGCGCCGGTGCTGGGTGCGCGAGAAATTGCGCCCGGCGCCGTGAGGCGAGAAGCCAAGCCCGTGCACCGCGTTCTTGCCACGTACAATCAGCACCGGTTCCGCCATGTTGAGCGGGATCAGCGTCAGATCGGTGGCGTCGTCGGCCCAGTTGTCGAATGCCGGTGTGGCGCCCTTGCCGTGGTAGAATAGCCCATCCGAGCGGCGGAAGACGAAGTTGTGCTCGTTCCAGAACCGGTCCGACACCTTCGCCGACAGCTTTTCGGCCGCTAGGTCGTGGATGAGCATATGGTTGCCCTTGGTCCATTCGCGGATCGTTTGCAGGGCGTCCCAATACTCATCGCCTTCCCGCGTGTCGGCCGGGATCCAGGCGTTCTGCGGCAAGGTTTCCGGCGACAGCGTCTTGCGGACGCCCTCGGCGATCCTCATCCCCTTGCTGTAGAGCCGCGCGCCAGGCGAGCGCGAGCCGTGATGGGTGACCAGCGCCGTCTCGCCACTCGACTTCAACGTGCCGACATAGGCGAAATGGTTGCCGTCGCCCTGCGTGCCGAAATGCTCGATCGCGGCACTGGTCAGGTCGCGCAGCAAGGGGTTGGCCTCGAAACGCTCGAAGATCTCCTTGGCCGGCCGGATCTGCTGGCCCCGCGGACGCCCGCCCGGTCCGAAATGGGTGACCCCATGAATGGCATCGAGCAGCGCGACGGGCGCCACGCCGGGAAATACCGAGATCGCCATCGAGCAGCAGATGTCGGCAGAATGCATGCCGGGGTGGATGCCTTCGGACACGGCGACGCCGCCGACCGGAATCGTGCCCGCCGGACCAGCCGGGCAGGCGTCCGGCATGATGGCGCCGGCGCGGATCACCGGCGTGCGCATCAGCTCGGTCATCGAGCGCATCACCGCTTCGACATTGGCGGCTTCGTCAGGCGTTTCGGCCTCGATGTTGAGGTGCAGTGGCATCGAGGAAGCCGCATGCAGCGGAATGGCGGGCGGCGGCGCGAAAGCGCGCGCGGCCTCCAGCGCATCGCCCTGCGATCCACCCTTCTCCAGCACCGCATTGGCGGCGGCCAGCGCCTTGCCGAACCATTTGCCCTGCGGCATGCCGGCGTCGATCAAATCCTGTCCACTCAAAATCTCGGTCATGTCCTTCACTTTCGATACATCAAGCACTGCGCATTGCGGACGGACGACAAGGGAATGCGAGACATTTTTCCGCCACTTCGCGAAGATGCGAAGGAGGGATACGAACCCTCACGCCTTTCGGCACCCGCTTGCTTGTTTGCTTCGGAGCGGGCCGCGTCTACCTGTAGTCTCGCAGGCATTCGTCCTTATTCGGTCTGGCGACAAGTGTCGGCAAGACAAACTGAGCTACTTTCCGTCCCAGTGGGATGGAAGGGATGGCTTGAACATCCGACCTTCCGCCGCTTTCGCCGCGGATGCTCTATCCTGTAATCCTGCCTGCATTCGCCATTCATTCCCTTCTCTGCGGCGGGCGACAAATCGAAGCGAGAAACCGATCGATCAACCGATCGACGGGCGGATTCGAACCGCCAGATACCAATGTATTCCCGCAGGCATTCGCCCGTTCAATCGGCTGGCGACAAGGATCGGCAAGACGGTGACTGCGCCACCCCGCTCCAGAGAGCGGGAGAGTGATTTGAACACCCGACCTCCCGTCCTTCGACGGGCGCGCTACCTGTAGTCCTGCCTGCATTCGCCATTTGTTCGGTCGCCGCGGCGACAAGGGATGATGAAACACCGGGAGTCCCGCTCGTGCCAGAGAGCGCCTGCAAGGTGAGGAGTCGAACCTCACGGAGCATCCCGTTCATGTTGCTGTAGTTCCATCCGGCATTCGCCGCGGCTTTGTTCGGGTGTGACGACAAGATTTCTGCGAAAACTGCCTTTCTGCTCTGCCGACTGAGCTACGGAGCCGATTGGCAGCTCCGGCGGGACTCGAACCCGCGACCCGAAAGTTAGGATGTAGTTCCACAGGCATTCGTCACGCTGTTTGTTCAGTTCCTTTCCTATTCAGTTGCGGCCGAAACCGCGTAATGCCGTCGGGCATGACGACAAGGTTTGATGAAACGTCCCGCTCTATCCGCTGAGCTACGGGTCCATAGTGGCGGACCCGACGGGATTCGAACCCGCGACCTGGAGGTGAACAGCCTGTAGTTCCATCGGCATTCGTCATGCCCTGTTTTTGTTCCGGTAGTCCCGGCGGGCGCGCCGCCGGGACCGTTTTCAGAGTTCGATCGCCTCGATCGTGCGCACCCAATGGTCCGGGTCGCCGCTCGACGACAACATCGTCCCAACCACGTCGAAGACGCGGTCGGAGAAGCCACCGACATTCAGGATGTCGGCCTGCGACTTGGCCTGCGTCGTCGCATGGGACTGGATGTCGATGCAGACCAGCTTGGCTGCCGGGTTCAACCCCTTCAACTTCTGCCATTCCTGCATCGTCGCCGTCCCCTGATGCGCATGCGCCGAGGCATCCACCCAGGACTGGTTGTCCGACACGAACACCACCAGGTCGACATCGGCCTTCTCGCGCACCAGCCGCGCCAGCGGAGCCGAACAGTTGGTCCCGCCACCACCGACGGTGGCAAGCTTGGCGGCGTTGGTCATCACCGTATCGCGAGCGTTGAGGCTGACATCAACCACATCGTTCTCGAACGGCAACACCCTGGCCGTCGGGTTGCGTCGCAGCAGTGCGGCGGCCACCAGGGCGGCCACATCGATGCAACGCACGGCCGACGTCGCGCCCTGGCGGTAGCCGGTGACGGGCGAGCTCATTGAGCCCGAAACGTCTGGACACACCACCACGTTGCCCTTGATCCGGGGCACGTTGCCGAGCGCGATTTCCATCGCATCCTGCAGCGCGTCCCTAACCACGCCAGGCACTTTCGCATCGGCCACGGTGAACGCCACCATCAGCTGATACGGGAACACCCGGGCGCGCGGGACCTCCTGGGGATCGCGCAGACGCGCCGCCAGCTTCTCGCCGAACCCTTCCACTTCGAACACGCCATTGCGGGCAAAGGTGTTCAGGTTCTGCCGCAGCATCTGCCATCCGGCCGTTTGCGCGATCTGCACCCAATGTTCACGCGACAGCGGCATCGAGGTCAGCATCTGGAACGGCACCTCAGGCACAGGCAGCGATGGATCGCGCTTGAAGGCTTCGAATGCCTTCACCACGTCCGGCAGCACGGCCACGTCGTGCGGCTTGCCCAGGAGATAGCCATAAAGCGCCTCACGCGACGCCGATTTCGGCTTCGGGTGAACCATCTTCACGACATCGGCCAGCGACGGATCGTTGCCGACCGCGGCCCGCATGATCTCGAAGTCGGCCGCCTGCTCGAGCCAGGCCTGGACATGGCGCTTCGGCCGCGTGCCGAGCGACTTGCGGCCGGTGGCGCCCGAACGCATGACCTGCACGAAGTTGCGCAGCATCTTGCCGTTCCGGACGATGCGCCCGAAAGCACGGTCGAACTCGTCGCCCTGCATCGAGGAGAGAACGGCCAGCAGCAGCGCCGGCATGTCCTTCATGTAGCCCTGCTCGAAAGCGTGGACGGCGGTGCGTGCCAGGAACCCCGGCTCGACCTGCCAGGCAAGCTTCAGCACCTCGTCCAGCTGCTCACGCGGCTCGGCGTAGAAGGTGGCGTTGAACGTTCCCGTCGCCGCCAGCTGCGCCAGAGACTGCTCGGGCGATAGGCGGTAAGCCCGGGCACCCTCACGGTTTTTGGCGTCAGCCGGCGGGAGCAGCTTTCCTGCACTCGTCGCAAACACGGATTTGTTCGCCATTGTTCTGATCCTTCATTTCACACCAGCAGCATTACAAGCTGCGTGCCAGTTTGAAGAGCGGGGCTGCTTCAGGTCGCCTCATCGCGCATAATCGATTGATTTTATTGAGAAACAAAAATCACGGACTAAACCTTTTGCATCTGGCGCTTCGCGAGAAGAAGCCTGTAATATAATCCAATTGTATCGACTCTTATATCACGGGATAAAATGCGAAGACGGGTCGCTATAGGTATTCTCGGGACGACGCTCGATGCGGGTCGCACCGACGACCGCTGGAAGAAATGGCGGCCGACGGTTGCGCTGTGCCAGCAGCAGGGATTGTTCATTGACCGCCTGGAACTCATTCACGGGACACAGTCCCGGCAGCTCGCCACGCAGATCATCGCCGACATCGAACAGGTTTCGCCGGCGACAGAGGTCAGGCCGCATATCATCGGCATGAGAGACCCCTGGGATTTCAGCGAGGTCTACACCGGCCTGCGCGATTTTGCCCGGGGTTATGTGTTCGATCCCGAGAAGGAGGATTATCTCGTCAACATCACTACCGGCACGCATGTCGCGCAGATCTGCTGGTTCCTGCTCACCGAGGCCCACTTCATCCCTGCACGCCTGCTACAGCTCTCTCCCCGCAAGGATGGGCGCGACGACGTCTCCGGCAGCCACTCGATCATCGACCTCGACCTGTCGCGTTATGATGCGATCGCTACACGCTTTACCGCGGAGCGCGACGAGGCGACGTCGTTCCTGAAGTCTGGCATCGCCACCCGCAATCCGGCCTTCAACCAGATGATCGACCAGATCGAGAAGGTGACGATCCGCTCGCGCGCGCCCGTCCTGCTCACCGGCCCGACAGGCGCCGGCAAGTCGCAGCTCGCGCGCCGCATCTACGAACTCAAGAAAGCGCAGCGGCAGGTTTCCGGCGCCTTCATCGAGGTCAATTGCGCGACCTTGCGCGGCGACCAGGCGATGTCGACGCTGTTCGGCCACGTCAAGGGCGCTTTCACCGGCGCGCAGAACGAACGCGCCGGGCTGATGAAGTCGGCCAACAAGGGCGTGCTGTTTCTCGACGAGATCGGTGAACTCGGCATCGACGAACAGGCCATGTGCCTGCGCGCCATCGAGGAGAAGCGTTTCCTGCCGGTGGGCGCCGACCAGGACGTAATCTCGGATTTCCAGCTTCTGGCCGGCACCAATCGCGACCTGTCGATCGGCGTGAAGGAGGGCAGGTTCCGCGAGGATTTGTTCGCACGTCTGAATCTCTGGACCTTCCAGCTTCCGGCGCTACGCGACCGCAAGGAAGACATCGAGCCCAACCTCGACTTCGAGCTGCGCCGCTTCGGCGAACGCGAGGGCCAGAACGTGACCTTCAACAGGGAGGCGCGGGATCTCTACCTGAAATTCGCCATCGCGCCGCAGGCGATGTGGCGTGCCAATTTCCGCGATCTGTCGGCATCCATTACCCGCATGGCGACACTGGCGCCGCTCGGCCGCATCAACGAGGAGACCGTGCGCGACGAGATCGAACGACTGACGATGCTGTGGCGTGCCGGGGATGCCGGCGGCCGCGAGGCCATCCTGGTGGAGGCTTTGGGTGTCGAGCGGCAAAGCCGGATCGACCTATTCGATCGGCCGCAACTTGCCACCGTGCTCGAGGTCTGCCGCGACAGCAACTCGATCAGCGCCGCCGGCCGAAAACTGTTCGCCGTTTCGCGGCTGCAAAAGACCAGCGGCAACGATGCCGACCGGCTACGCAAATATCTCATGCGGTTCGACTTGAGCTTCGAGGACGTCGCCCGGAAATGATGGACGTCCTTCGTCGGCTGCCGGCGGGTTCATCCGCGGCGAGCGCAAGTCAAAAAGCTCTGCGGCTTGCTCGGCCACCTTTTCGTGAAGGCATGCGGGTTGATCCGGCGGCCTGCTTGCCTAGGTAGAGAGGGCGGCCGGGCGCCACGCGATCTCAATATCGGTATGACATTTTCCTGCATTCGAAAGCTTGCCCTCTCTGGTCTCATCGTCGTCGTCCAGTCTTCCTGCGTCGTTCCCGACGACACGTCGCGCATCGCCAAGGTCGATCCCACGGCGGCAGCGGCCCGCAAGGAGATGGTCGGCCTCAGTGAAGCCGACGTTCGAATGTGCGCGGGGTTTCCGACCGCCACCGCGGATGTCGGTCAGTCCGGGCAGATCTGGACCTACAAGCGCGTCGTCCAGCGCGGCAATCTCAGCGTCGTCGTTCCTGCCTTGGCCGTCGGGGCGATCCCGACGGTCGGCGGTTCCGTCAATGTCGCTCCCGGCGGTTACTGCGACACGCAGGTTCGCATGGTCGGCGGCCACGTCGCCGAAGTTGCCTATGCCGGCGACAACAATCTGCCGAACAGGCGCGACGCGCTTTGTGTCTCAACCGTGGATGCTTGCGTAACCTATGCCCGCCAACACAGGCCGGCGGCCAAATAGCGGCGGCGGATTTAGGAAATCCCCAGCGCCAGCCGCCGGATCGGCGAGGCCCCGCTGAAACTGGCGGTGAGTGATGCCGGCAACGGCCATCTGGTCGCGGCCGGGGGTTGAAGCCGTCCAGGCTCAAACAAGCTCGGTGTGTCGCCGGCCGAGCTTCACATATTCGTGTCACACGCCATGGGGTCGGCCTTGCCGCCATGAAATCCGCGGCCGCCCCTTGCCCTTCCGCCTCATTTTCCTAATGTGCTTGCGGATGACGATCGTTGAGGGCGGCCGGATTCATCCACACTGGGAGGAAATAAACTCATGAAGCTATGCTATGTCGTTTCCGCCGCGCTGCTCGCGGCCACCGCGATTCCCGCCTCGGCCGCCGAGATTTCCGATGGCAAGGTCAAGATCGGCATCCTCAACGACCAATCCGGCGTCTATGCGGATTTCGGCGGCAAATGGTCGGTCGAGGCGGCCAAGATGGCGGTCGAGGATTTCGGCGGCAAGGTGCAGGGAGCACCGGTCGAGATCATCAGCGCCGACCACCAGAACAAGCCCGATATCGCCTCCAACATCGCACGCCAGTGGTACGACACCGAACAGGTCGATGCCATCATGGAGCTGACGACCTCTTCGGTCGCGCTCGCCGTGCAAGGGATCTCCAAGGAAAAGAAGAAGATCGACATCGTCACCGGTGCGGCGACCACCGAGCTCACCGGCAAGCAGTGCTCGCCCTACGGCTTCCACTGGGCCTATGACACCCATTCGCAGGCTGTGGGCACCGGCGGCTCGCTGGTGCAGCAGGGCGGCGACAGCTGGTTCTTCGTCACCGTCGACTATGCGTTCGGCTATTCGCTGAAGGAGCAGACCGCCAAGTTCGTCGAGAGCCATGGCGGCAAGGTGCTGGGCGAGGTGCGTTATCCCCTCGGCGCGACCGATTTTTCGTCCTTCCTGCTGCAGGCGCAATCGTCGGGCGCCAAGGTCATCGGGCTGGCCAATGCCGGCCTCGACACCTCCAATTCCATCAAGCAGGCGGCCGAGTTCGGCATCGTGCAGGGCGGCCAGCGCCTGGCCGCACTCCTGTTCACGCTGGCCGAGGTGCATGGGCTCGGCCTGCAGGCGGCGCAAGGCGTCGTGCTGACCGAGGGCTATTACTGGGACCGCGACGACAAGAGCCGCGAATTCGGACAGCGCTTCTTCAAGCGCACCAACCGCATGCCGAACATGATCCAGGCCGCGACCTATTCGGCGGTGACGCAGTATTTGAAGGCGATCGACAAGGCCGGCACCGACGAGACCGAAGCGGTCGCCAAGCAATTGCATTCGCTGCCGGTGAACGACGTCTTTACCGCCAATGGCAAGGTCCAGGCCGACGGCAACATGGTCCACGACATGTATCTTTACCAGGTCAAGGCGCCCAGCGAGAGCACCAAGGATTGGGATTACTACAAATACCTCGCCACCATTCCCGGCAAGGAAGCCTTCCTGAGCGAAAAGGAAAGCGGCTGCCCGACGGCGGCCCAGTGACCGGCGCGGCCATGGTGCCGCCTGATCCGAGCGCGGAAGAGCCGCGGGTGGTGCTTTCCGCCCGCGGCCTGCGGCGTGACTTTGCCGGCTTCGTCGCCGTCAGGAATGTCGACCTGGATGTCCGCCATGGCAACATCCATGCCCTGATCGGCCCCAACGGCGCCGGCAAGACCACCGTCTTCAACCTGCTGACAAAATTCCTGGCGCCGACCAGCGGCAGGATCGACCTGCTCGGCCACGACATCACCCGCACGCCGCCGGCCAGGGTGGCGCGGATGGGGCTGGTGCGCTCGTTCCAGATATCGGCGATCTTTCCGCACCTCAGCGTGCTCGACAATGTGCGCGTCGCGCTGCAGCGGCCGGCCGGGCTCGGCGTGCAGTTCTGGCGCTCGCTGGCGGCGCTCGACCGGTTGACCCCGCGCGCCATGGAGCTGCTGCGCTCCGTCGGCCTCGACGATGCGACGAACAGGCTGGCCGGCGATCTTTCCTATGGCAGGAAGCGCGTGCTCGAGATCGCCACGACGCTGGCGCTCGATCCCAAAGTGCTGCTGCTGGACGAGCCGATGGCCGGCATGGGCCATGAGGACGTGGCCACGGTTTCCGCCCTCATCCGCTCGGTGGCGAGCGACCGCGCGGTATTGATGGTCGAGCACAATCTGACCGTGGTGGCCGATCTCTGCGACTGGATCACGGTGATGCAGCGCGGCGAGGTGCTCGCGGCCGGCGACTACGCCACCGTCAGCCGCGACGAGCGCGTGAAGGTCGCCTATATGGGCACCGCCGATGACTAGCCCCGCGCCCCTGCTTGCGGTCAGCGGTCTCAACGCCTGGTATGGCGAAGGCCATGCGCTGCACGGCGTCGACCTCGAAGTGTTTGCCGGCGAAACGGTGACGTTGCTCGGCCGCAACGGCGTCGGCAAGACGACGACATTGCGTGCCATCATGGGCCTGATCCGCCGGCGAACCGGGAAGGTCGTCTTCGACGGCGCCGACCTGATGCGGCTGCCGCTGCACCGCACCGCGCACCAGGGCATCGGCTTCGTGCCGGAGGAACGCGGCATCTTCTCGACGCTGACCGTCGACGAGAACCTGGTGCTGCCGCCCGTCGTCGCCCCGGGCGGCATGAGCGTCGAGGAAATCTTCGATCTCTTCCCCAATCTGAAGGAGCGGCGCAACAGCCCGGGCACGCGGCTGTCGGGCGGCGAACAGCAGATGCTGGCGATCGCGCGCATGCTGCGGACCGGCGTCAAGATGCTGCTCTTGGACGAACCGACCGAGGGACTCGCGCCTGTCATCGTCCAGCGCATCGGCGAGCTGCTGGCGACGTTGAAAAAGCGCGGCATGACCATCCTGCTGGTCGAACAGAATTTTCGCTTCGCCAGCCGTGTCGCCGACCGTTTCTACCTGATGGAACACGGCAAGGTCGTGGCCGGATTTCCGACCGGCGAACTGGCGGACCGCATGACGCTGCTCCACGAAATTCTGGGTGTATGATGACGCCATGACGATGATCTTCGGCATCCCCATCCAGGCATTGCTCGGCCAGTTGCTGGTCGGCCTGATCAACGGCTCCTTCTACGCCATGCTGAGTCTGGGCCTGGCGGTGATCTTCGGCCTGCTGCGCGTCATCAATTTCGCTCATGGCGCCCAATATATGCTCGGCGCCTTCGTCGGCTATCTCCTGCTCACCCATCTCGGCATCGGCTATTGGCCGGCGCTGGTCCTGGCGCCGCTGATCGTCGGCCTGTTCGGCGTCGTCGTCGAACGCCTGGCGCTGTCCAGGCTCTACGACACCGATCCGCTCTACGGCCTGCTCTTCACTTTCGGCCTCGCGCTCGTGCTCGAAGGCATCTTCCGCTACTATTACGGCGTGTCGGGAAACCCCTACGCCGTGCCGCCGCTGCTGGCGGGCGGCACCAATCTCGGCTTCATGTTCTTGCCCAACTATCGCGGCTGGGTGGTGGTCGCCTCGCTGATCGTCTGCTTCGGCACCTGGGCGCTGATAGAGAAGACCAGGCTCGGTTCCTACCTGCGCGCCGCAACCGAAAATCCCCGTCTCGTCCAGGCCTTCGGCGTCAACGTGCCGTTGCTTTTGACCCTCACCTACGGCCTTGGCTCCGCGCTGGCCGGGCTCGCCGGTATCCTGGCCGCGCCCGTCTATCAGGTCAGCCCGCTGATGGGATCGGATCTCATCATCGTCGTCTTCGCCGTCGTCGTTGTCGGCGGCATGGGATCGATCCTCGGCGCCATCGTCACCGGCTACATGCTCGGCCTGGCCGAAGGTCTGACCAAGGTTTTCTATCCCGAGGCCTCCAACCTGGTGGTCTTCGTCATCATGGCGATCGTGCTTTTGGTCCGGCCGGCCGGCCTGTTCGGAAGGGACGCCTGACATGGCGGAAGAAACATCCGACATGGCCGAGCTGACACTGCGCGAGGCATCGGCCAAACCCTCGGCAAGGCTCGAATGGGTGCTGGTCGGGCTCGGCATCCTGGCGTTGCTGGCGGCGCCGTTCTTCGTCTACCCGATCTTCCTCATGAAGATGCTGTGTTTCGCGCTGTTTGCCTGCGCCTTCAATCTCCTGCTCGGCTATACCGGCCTGCTGTCGTTCGGCCATGCCACCTTCTTCGGCGGCGCCGCCTACTTCACCGCGCATGCCGTCAAGGTCTGGGGCTGGCCGCCGGAGGCCGGCATCCTGCTCGGCATGGCGGGCGCCGCACTGCTCGGCCTCGTCATGGGCTTCTTCGCCATTCGCCGGCAAGGCATCTATTTCGCCATGATCACGCTGGCGCTGTCGCAAATGTTCTTCTTCTTCTGCGTGCAGGCGACGTTCACGCAAGGCGAGGACGGCATCCAGGGCGTGCCGCGCGGCGTCCTGTTTGGCGTCCTCGACCTCAACGCCCCGATGAACATCTATTATTTCGTGCTTGTCGTGGTCCTGCTCGGCGTCTTCGCCATCTGGCGCATCGTCAATTCGCCCTTCGGCATGATCCTGCGCTCGATCCGCGAAAACGAGAACCGCGCCATTTCGCTTGGCTATTCCGTAGCCAGCTACAAACTCGGCGCCTTCGTCATGTCGGCGGCGCTGGCCGGGCTCGCGGGCTCGCTGAAGGCGATCGTCTTCCAGTTCGCCACGCTCACCGACGTCACCTGGCAGATGTCGGGCGAGGTGATCCTGATGACGCTTCTGGGCGGCATCGGCACCATGGTCGGCCCGATCATCGGCGCCAGCCTCGTCGTCGGCCTGGAAAACACGCTGGCCACATCAGGTTTCCCGGTGACCATCGCCACCGGGCTGATCTTCATGGTCTGCGTGCTGGTGTTTCGGCGCGGGATTG
This sequence comes from Mesorhizobium sp. B2-1-8, assembly GCF_006442545.2. Classification (NCBI taxonomy): domain Bacteria; kingdom Pseudomonadati; phylum Pseudomonadota; class Alphaproteobacteria; order Hyphomicrobiales; family Phyllobacteriaceae; genus Mesorhizobium; species Mesorhizobium sp. B2-1-8. Next base: position 710,501 of record NZ_CP083952.1, on the reverse strand, counting down.
TGGGGGAGGTATATGCGCGGGTGCTGGGGCGGGTGGGGAAGGGGTGAGGGGTGGAAGTCGTTCCAACGCGGTAATGCGGAACCATCACCGCTTGAAGCAGTGCTCGCGGTGCCATTGCAGGAAATGAGGATGAGGACGTTCAAGCTGTCGACGGGGTGTAAGCGCCCGGCCTGACTTGTTGACGAACGCCCTTACGCTCTCAGGATCATTGACCTGTCGTGAAATCAGGATTTCCAGATCATCATTTAGGCCGATCAATCCGCGATCGAACATCCAATGCGCTGTGCCGGAGAGTGCAATGCCGTTGCTGACAATATCTGGCCCGCTCGCTTCGACAGGTCGAATATGGGCTGCGGCAACCTCCGCACGGCCACGACCATTTATCAGCTTAAGTCCCGTGATCGCACAGCGTTCGTCATATGCGCGCAAAACGATGCGGCGGAAAATGCGGTCCCGTACAATCCTTGATCCGACATAAGCGACACGGTCGCGGCTCTGCTCGAACTGGAATGGAACCTGCTCCTCTTCAAACTCAAAACCGATCTCATCGACACGCGGCAGGAGCGGCTCGTTCTCGTTCAATCCAAGATCGACAATTCGGTTGAAATCGCTCGGGCTGAGCGGACGAACCGCCGATTGGGCGCGACCAGAAATCTGCCCTTCATCATTGAGCAACCCTCGCTCTACGAGCCCATCCATCCCGCTGAACGGAACCGGATTGACGAAATCGAGGTAACTTCCCGGTTCGATGAGAGCGAGGTACATGCCCTGAATCGCAGGATCACGGATGACCTGCTGCACCTTGGCCATGGCGAAATAGCCCCGAGTCTCCGCGATCTTCCGAGGCTCGTAGTAGATGATCCAGCCACCGACGCATGCCTCGACGCGACGCAGATACTGGCTTGGGAACTGATATTGCTCCGCCGGGCTGTCGTCGTAGATCGAATCTGAGCGATGAATAAAAACCCCGAATCCCATGGTCGTCGAATACTAAAGTTTTTGAAGGTATGCATTTCTTTGAATCTGCGGATTTACCGTTCGGCGAATGGGCTGTTACCTGTTCAGCCCACCCTCACCCATAACACCCCCGCTCCACCGCCAGCCTCCTCACCAGCGCCAGCACCCCATCGATAGCCGGCGTTGGCTTGCCCGTCAGCCGCCCGAGCTCCTGCACCGCGCCCACCAGCGCATCGATTTCCATCGGCCGGCCGCGTTCCAGGTCTTGCAGCATCGAGGTCTTGTGTTCGCCGACGTCGCCGGCGCCCTTGATGCGGCGGTCGACGTCGATGGGGAAGCGCACGCCGAGGCTTTCGCCGATCGCCTGCGCTTCCAGCATCATGGTGCGGGCGAGCGTGCGGGTGCCCTCGTCGGCGACGATCGCGGCCAGCGTGCTGCCGGTCAGCGCCGAAATCGGGTTGAAGGAGAGGTTGCCCCAGAGTTTTATCCAGATCTCTGCGCGTATGTCGTCGCGCACCGGCGCCTGCAGCCCGGCCTTGACCATCTCCCCGGCCAGAAGCGTGGCCCGTTCGCTCTTCTCGCCCGAGGGTTCGCCGAGCGAGAAGCGCCTGCCCTCGACATGGCGGATCAAGCCGGGCGCGTCGACCTCGACGGCGGGGTAGACCACCGCGCCGATGACGCGCCGCGGGCCGAGCCGGTCCCATATCGTGCCGCCGGGGTCGACCTGATGCAGCCTTGTGCCTTCGAGCGCGCCGCCTGCCTTGTAGAAATACCACCAGGGCACGCCGTTCTGCATGGTGACGACCGATGTGTGGTCCCCAAGCAGCGGTGCGATCTGGTCGAGCGCGGGCGCGACGGAATGCGCCTTCAGCGCCAGCACGACGTAATCCTGCGCGCCGAGCTCTTCCGCCTTTGCGGCGGCGCGGACGGGGGCGGTCGTCTCCTTGCCGTCCTCGATCAGGCGCAGGCCATTTGCCCTGATCGCTTCGAGATGCGCGCCGCGTGCGACGATCGACAGGTCGGTGCGGCCGGCAATGGCCAGCTTGGCCGCGAGATAGCCGCCGATGGCGCCGGCGCCGAAGATGGTGATCTTCATCGTAGTGAGCCTTTGATTCTATGCATGTCGCTATCTCGGAACCGAGGACACTTCCAAGCGACATGCATTAGAGCCCGAGCTTGGCGGCAAGCCCGATGCGCTGCAGCTTGCCGGTCGCGCCCTTGGGGATCTCGTCCAGGATCAGCACCTTGCGCGGCACCTTGAAGTCGGCGAGCCGCATCGCGGCGTGGGCGCGGATGTCGCCCTCGGTGGCGCTCATGCCTTCGCGCAGCACCACGGCCGCCGCCACCTCCTCGCCGAGCTTGTCATGCGGCATGGCGAAGGTGACGACCTGCGCCACCGCTGGGTGATCCATAAGCACGTCGTCGACCTCGAGCGGCGAGATCTTTTCGCCGCCGCGGTTGATGATTTCCTTCAGCCGGCCGGTGACGCGGAGATAACCGTCCTCGTCGAGCACGCCCTGGTCGCCGGTATGGAACCAGCCATGCGCGAAGGCCGTGGCGTTGGCATCCGGGTTCTTCTCGTAGCCTGACGTGACATTGGGGCCGCGAATGACGATCTCGCCGGTCTCGCCTGGTTCGAGCAGCCGCCCGTCCGGCGCCATGACCGCCACTTCCGGCCCGCCCGCCGCACCGACGCTGCCCGGCTTGCGCAAGCCCGGCGGCAGCCGGTTCGACGCCATCTGGTGCGCGGCCTCGGTCATGCCGTAGGACTCGATGACCGGGCAGCCGAAGGTCGCTTCGAGTTCGGCCATCACCTGCGCCGGCAGCGATGCCGAGGACGAGCGGATGAAACGCAGGCGTGCCGCCGCCAGCACGTCCGGATTGCGCGCCGCGCGCGCCAGGATCGCCTGGTGCATGGTCGGCACGGCCGTGTACCAGCTCGGTTTCGCGTCGCCCAACCACTGGAAGAAGCGCAACGCATTGAAGCCCGGCGTGCAATGGATGCTGCCGCCTGAGGCCAGCGAGGACAGCACCGCCGCGATCAGGCCGTGGATGTGGAACAGCGGCATGATGTTGAGGCAACGGTCATCCGCCGTCAGGCCGAGCGTCGCGCCGATATGGCGGGCGGAGGCCGCGACATTGGCATGGCTGAGCGGCACCAGCTTGGGCCGCGACGTGGTGCCTGAGGTGTGCAGGAACAGCGCGATGTCGCCGTCCCCAGCCATGGCGGGCGCCGCTTGCGGGCCAACCGCCTCGCCCTCGATGGTGAAGCTGCCGGCCGGCGCGCCAGCAGGCACGATGAGCCGCAGCACGCCGATGCCGAGGCGCTCGGCCACCGTCACCGCTGGTCCAGTCTCGGTCTCCGCGACCAGGATCGCCTTGGCGCCGATGTCGGTCAGGTAGAAATCGAGCTCGTCGGCCCGGTAGGCCGGATTGAGCGGCGCCGTCGCCGCCGTGGCAGCGACCGCGATGAAGGCCGTCGCCATCTCCGGCCCGTTCGGCAGCACGATCGCCACCCGGTCGCCCCGGCCGATGCCCAGTGCGTGGAGCTGTGTGGCGGTGGCGGCGATCAGCGCGCGCAGGCCGCCATGGGTGAGCGTGGGTCTGTCGGGTGCCAGGATGGCAGGCGCATCGTCGGCGCCGGCGACGAGGCGGCGGGAGAGGTCTGAGTGGGTCTGGTTCATGGTCACCGGCTATGTTTCAGACGAGTGGTTGTGAATGTCCAGTCGACGTTGGCGCCGCCCCTCATTGCCCTACCGGGCATTTCTCCCCGTATAGTGACGGGGAGAAAGGGGCTGCCGCCGATGGCTTCGCCGACTGCCAGCGTTGCCAAGAAAGCGCCGAGGGACCGGCGCGCCCCTCTCCCCGTCACTATACGGGGAGAGGATGCCGGCAGGCAGGTGAGGGGCGGCGCCAGCGCCTGAAAAGTAGCGACCAGCGCCACACCTGCCCATCTGCGCCTCGCCACCGCCTCGCCCATCCCTCAATACCCCAGCGCCATCCCATCCTTGCGTGGGTCCGAGGCGCCCGTCAGCGTTCCCTTCTCCCAGTCGATCAGCACCGCCTGGCCGCCGCCGAGCGGGTGGTTCGGCTCGGTGATGGCGTGGCCGCGCCGGCGCAGGCCTTCGATCGCCTCGGCGGGCACGTTGCGCTCCGCTTCCACCATGCCGTCATTGTAGAACACGCGCGGCGCGTCGAGCGCCTGCTGCGGGTCCATGCCGAAATCGATCATGTTGGTCAGAAGATGGACATGGCCGAACGGCTGGTAGCCGCCGCCCATGACGCCGAACGGCATCACCACGCGGCCGTTCCGCGTTGCCATGCCGGGCATGATGGTGTGCATCGGCCGCTTGCCGGGCGCGATGGCATTGGGGTGCGCCGGGTCGAGGCGGAAGCTCGAGCCGCGGTTCTGCAGCACCACGCCGGTCTTCGGGCCGACGACGCCGCTGCCGAACGAATAATAGGTCGAGTTGATGAACGAGACCGCGTTGCGGTCGCGGTCGACGATGGAGATGTAGACCGTGTCGCTGCCTGGCAGCTGGACATCCGGAAGATGGGTCATGGCGCGCTCGCGGTCGATCTCGGTGCGCAGCCGATCGGCATAGGCGGCCGACAGGAGCTCCCTCACCGGCACCGGGACACGGTCCTGGTCGCCGACGAAACGATCGCGGTCGCGATAGGCCAGCCGCCCGGCTTCGATCTCCAGGTGCAGGCGCTCGGCGCCGTTCGGGTCGAGCTCGCCGAGCCTGAAGCCCGACAGCACGTTCAGCATCAAAAGCGCCGTCAGGCCCTGGTTGTTCGGCGGCATCTGGTGGATCTCGTGGCCACCATAGCTGACGCTGACCGGCGCCACGTAGTCGCCCCGGGCCGCGGCGAAATCCTCATGCGAATGCAGTCCGCCCAATTCCTTGAGCCGGCGCACCATGTCGTCGGCGACCGCGCCCTCGTAGAATCCGGCGCGGCCCTGTCTGGCAATGATCCGCAACGTCGCGGCAAGCTCCGGCTGCCGGTGCACGTCGCCAGCCGTCGGCACCTTGCCGCCCGGCAGGAAGATGCGCGCGCAATGTTCGTCGGCGGAAAGATCGATTTCCGGGTCGGCCCAGTCGAAGGCGACGCGGTCGTGCACGACATAGCCGTTCTCGGCATAGTGGATCGCTGGCGCCAGCACCTCGGCGATGCCCTTGCGGCCATGGTCCTCCAGCAGCCGGCACCATGCGTCGATGGCGCCTGGCACGGTGACGGGATGCGGCCCTTGGAGCGGGATGCGGTCGAAACCCTTTTCCAGATACCAGTCGACGGTCGCGGCCGCCGGCGCCCGGCCGGAGCCGTTGAAAGCCAGCACCTCGCTTTGTCCGTTGGGGCAATAGAGGACAAAGCAATCGCCGCCTATCCCGGTCGATTGCGGCTCGACCACGCCCTGCACGGCGGCGGCGCAGATGGCGGCATCCATGGCATTGCCGCCGGCGCGCAGCATCTCGATGGCCGCAAGCGTCGAGAGCGGATGCGATGTCGCGGCAATCGCTTCGGTGGCACGAACCGGCGAGCGGCCGGGAAACTGGAAATCACGCATCTGGTCTGGATATCCTTGAGGCACTTGAAGCGAATGGATCCGATGAAATCAATGCCGCCGGCCGAAGATCTGCGCCAGCGACAACAGCAGCACCGACAGCACGATCAGGCAGGTCGAGATGGCGGCGATGGTCGGGTCGATCTGGTCGCGCAGCGCGTTGAACATGCGGCGCGTCAGGGTCGTGGTGTCGCCGCCCGAGATGAACAGCGAGACGACAACTTCGTCGAAGGAGGTGATGAAGGCAAACAGCGCGCCAGAGACGATCGAAAAGCGGATCTGCGGCATCGTCACCTGCCAGAAGGCAGCGATGCGCCCCGCGCCCAGGCTGCGCGCCACCCGCTCCTGGTTCATGTCGTAGGAGCGCAGGCCCGACAGCACCGTCAGCACCACAAGCGGCAGCGCCTGCACCGTATGCGCGATGACCAGGCCGGTCAGCGTGTTGTTGAGGCCGATGCGCGCATAGAGGAAGAAAGTGCCGATGCCGACCAGGATCACCGGGATGATCAGCGACGCGGTGAGCAGCGCGTTGATGGTGCCGTTGAAGCGCAGCGTGCCCCTGTTGATCGCGTAGGCCGCCGCGGTGCCGAGCGGCGTCGCCACCAGCGCGGTCATGATAGCGACCTTGACCGACACGATGGTGGCGTCACGCCATTCCAGCGACTGGAAATAGCTTTGGTACCAGCGCAGCGACCATTGCTGCGGCGGGAATTGCAGCAGTGTCGAATCCGAAAACGACATGATGACGATGATGACCGACGGCGCGATCAGGAAGGCAAGCACGAGGCCGCCGAGGCCGTAGAGCCACAGGCGTTGCCGGTGCGAGATCGGCAGGCCGATACTGTCACTCATCGCGAACTCCATACGCCGGTGGCGCGCGCACCGAGCAGCCACTGGAACAGGCCGAGCAGCGCCAGCGTGACCACCAGCAGCACCACGCCGAGCGCCGCACCCGCGCCCCAGTTGGAATAGAGGCTGGTGGTCTGTTCCATGCGCATCGCCCACATCACCACCTTGCCGCCGCCCATCAGCGCCGGCGTGACGAAGAAGCCGAGGCAGAGCACGAAGACGATGACCACGCCCGAGGCGAGGCCGGGCAGCGACAGCGGAAAGAAGATCTGCCGGAAGGTCGCGGCCGGGCCGGCGCCGAGATTCATGCCGGCGCGCAGGCAGTCGGTGTCGATCGTCTTCATCGAGGCGTAGAGCGGTAAAACGAGAAACGGCAGCAATATGTGCGTCATGCCGATGACCACGCCGGAAAGATTGTTGGCGAGCGACAGCGGCCGACTGATCACGCCGAGATCGATCAGCCAGCTGTTGATCAGGCCCTTGCGCTGCAGGATCACCAGCCAGGCATAGGTGCGCACCAGTACCGAGGTCCAGAACGGCAGGATGACGAAGATCAGGCAGATCGACGCCGCCCGGCGCGGCAGCTGCGACAGCATGTAGGCCAGGGGATAGCCCAAAAGCACGCAGGCGCCGGTGACGATGAAGGCGACCTTGAAGGTGGTGATGAAGGTCTTGATGTAGGAGGCCTGCTCGAAGAAGCGTGCGTAATTGGCGGCGCTGAAGGCACCGGTCTCGTCGAACAGCGACAGCCAGAACAGCCAGCCGATCGGCACGATGATGATGGCGCAGACAAGGAACAGGCTCGGCGCCAGCAGCGCCAGCAGCCGCAATGACTCGCGCCGCGCATCGGCGCGCAAAGCCTGCGCGTTGAGGTCCTGCCCCGCCGGGCCGGCAGTCTCGTTCAGCAGGGCGGATTGCGCGCTCATCCCTCGGCCGCCACCAGGATCGTGTCTTTTGCATCGAGGCCGAGCATGATCGGCTGGCCGGGCGCGGGCAGCCTTGCCAGCACGTCGCTGCGGCAATAGTCGCGCAGCGTCAGCTGGCGGCCGTCGCTCAGGCTGGCGTAGCAGACGAAACTGTCGCCCTGGTAGATGATGTCGCTGACCGTCGCATCGAGCACATTGATGCCGGTCGACGGCTCGCCTGCCATGACCAGCCGCAGCTTTTCCGGTCGCACCACCATCAGATGCGGGCCCGCCAGCGGCGTCGGTGCCGCGGTCTGGATGCGCCTGTCCTGGTACCAGACCGACCCGTTGCGGCTTTCGACCGGGATGAAATTCGATTCGCCGATGAAGCCGGCTACGAATTGCGTCTTCGGCGCGGCATAGAGGGTTTCGGGCTTGTCGAGTTGTTCGATGCGGCCAGCATTCATCACGGCGATGCGGTCCGACATGGTGATGGCTTCGCGCTGGTCGTGCGTGACATAGACCGTGGTCATGCCAAGACGGCGATGAAGCGCGCGCAGTTCGATCTGCATATGTTCGCGCAGGCCCTTGTCGAGCGCCGAGAGCGGTTCGTCCATCAGCACGATGCGCGGCTCGAAGACGATGGCGCGCGCCAGCGCCACGCGCTGGCGCTGGCCGCCGGAAAGCTGGTCGACGCGGCGCTCGCCCAGCCCCTGCAGCTTCACCAGCTCCAGCGCCTTCTCCACCCGCTGCGCCGTCTCGGCGGCCGCGACGCTGCGTTGCTTCAGCGGGAAGGCGATGTTGTGGAAGACGTTCATATGCGGAAACAGCGCATAGTTCTGGAACACCATGCCGATGTTGCGCCTGTGTGGCGGCGTGGTGATGATCTCGTCGCCGCCGACCTTGATGCTCCCGCCATTGGCTCTGACGAAACCGGCCAGGATCATCAGCAGCGTCGTCTTTCCCGATCCGGAGGGGCCGAGCAGCGTCAGGAACTCGCCGGCCTCGACATCGAGGTTCAGGTCGCGCAGCACCGGCACGCTGCCAAATCGTTTCTCGATCCGGCGCATGCTGATCGGCAGCGCGGATGGTGCAATGGACAAGATCGTTTTCTCCCGGGCAGAGACTGAAGGAGCGGGGCGGCGCTGGCACCGCCCCGCAATGTCAGGGTTCCGGCCTATTGCTGGATCAGATTGTTGAACTTTTCCGTCGCCTCGACGAGGGTGTCGCGCCAGAACCCGGCATCCTGCAACACCTGCTTCTTGACGTTCTCCGGCGCCGAGTTGATGTCCTTGATCCGTTCCGGCGGGATCTTGCCGGTCTCGAAGGCCTTCTCGTTGACCGGCCCATTGTCGACATAGAGCGGCAGATTGGCCTGCAGCTGCGGGCTGACGAACATGGCCAGCGCCTTCATCGCCGCTTCCTTGTTCTTGGCGCCCTTGGGGATGACCATGCAGTCGGCGGTGAGCACGCCCTGGTCGAAGGAGAAGCTGACCGGCGCGCCTGTCTTCTTCAGGGTGCCGGCGCGTCCGTTCCAGATGCTCGCCATGTCGACTTCGCCGTCCTTCACCAGTTGCATGGCCTGGGCGCCGGAGGTCCACCAGGCGTCGACATGGCCACGGATCTTGTCGACCGATTTCAGCGCCCCGTCGATGTCGACGGGATAGACCTTGTCGATCGGCAGGCCGGAAGCGAGTGCGGCGACACTCAGCGTCTCCGTTGCCTGGCTGCTGCTCAGCGCGCGCCGTCCCGGGAACTTTTCCACGTTCCAGAAGTCGGCCCAGGTCTTCGGACCCTTGTCGCCGAAGACGTCGGTCCGGTAGATCAGCACGACGGAGGTGTAGGAAATGCCGACCCAGTCGTCATGCACCAGCTTCGGGTTGATGCCGCTCTTGTCGATGACGCCGTAATCCAGCTTCTCGAACAGCCCTTCCTTCGAGCCGCGCGCGCATTCGTCGGCGCCGAGCTCTGTGATGTCCCATTTCACGGCATTGCCGGTCACCTGCAGGCGCACGTCGTCGAGGCCGTTGGTGGTGTCTTCCTTGATGGTGATGCCGAGCGCATCGGCGGTCGGCTTGAAGAAAGCCTTGGTCTCCGCCTCCTGGTAGGTGCCGCCCCATGAGGCGACGGTGATCGTGTCGGCGGCGACGGCGGGCGCTGCCACGGAGGCAATGAGGCCGGCTATCGCGAAAGTTCTGAAGGTCCTGTTCATTTCGGTTCTCCGACCGGTGTTCCCATTTGTTTTTGATTTGGCATGCGATTTTGTATACAATTTCGAATGTAGCCGAGAGATCGGTGTTGTCAACTGCGATGGGCGCGATCAGTTGGACGGTGGGGACGGCGCCGCAGGGCGTGGCAAATTGCGCCGACTGCGACTACAAACGAGGCAATGCCCGGCCAAAGCGGCCGGAGAACTGGGAACGGAACTTGGCCAAGGAAACCAAAAACACCCTGCGCGACTCGGTCTATTCCGCGCTCAAGGCGATGATCGTGACCGGCCAGATCCCGCCGGGCTCGCGCGTCACCGAAACCGATATCGCGGCGAAACTCAATGTCAGCCGCACGCCCGTGCGCGAAGCCTTCAACCGGCTGGAGCGCGACGGGCTGGTCACCGGCCGGCCGCGCCAGGGCTATGCCGTTACCGAGTTCGACATCAACATGTTCCGTGAGGCCTTCGACATCCGTGAACTGCTCGACGGCCATGCGACGGAATTGGCGGCGGTCGCCGCGACCGACAAGGACAAGGCGCGGCTGCGCGCCATGCTGGCCGAATGCGAGCGGCTGGCCGCCATTCCCGATCGCACGACGCGCGAGAAATTCCAGGAGCTGGAAGTCGGCATCGACCTGCACCGCGTCATTGCCGAAATCAGCGGCAATGCGATGCTGCACGGCATGCTGTGCAGCATCCTCGACAAGTGCCAGCATTATGTCTGGACCGAACTGTTGTGGCTCGACGAATGGAAGATCGCCCGCGACGAGCATGCCGAGATCGTCGAGGCGATTTGCGCCGGCGACGCCGTCAAGGCCGGCGCCCTGGCCCGCGCCCATGTCCGCGGCTCGCGCGAGAACGTGCTGCGCCTGCTGCAGGCGAAATCGGACTATCAGAGTTTTCTGGCCAAGGCGTCCTGAGCGGGACGGTTGTTGCCCTCACCAGGTCCAGCCGCCTTTTCCGAGCGTGGCCACCGCGTCGACGATCCGGGTGAAGCTGGTGCGGGCGCGGCCGACGCTGTGCCGGGCCCTGAGATAGCCGTGCACCAGGCCGGGTTCCTCGAACCAGGCGGCGCGCCCGCCTGCCGCGACGATGCGGTCGCGATAAGCCTCGCCATCGGACGACAGCGGGTCGCACTCGGCGGTAATCAGCACGGACGGCGGCAGGTTGGCGAAATCGGCATCGGCCAGCGGCGACAACGTGATGTCACCGGTCTGGTCGACGCCCCCGGTGCGGATGTGCTTGTAGAATTCGAGGTCGCGCACCGTCAGCATCGGCGCTTCGGCATGCCTCACATAGGAGCCGCGCGAGCGATCGCCGCCGAGGCCGGGATAGATCAGCACCTGGCCGATCGGCTTCTTCGCATGGCCACGCGTGGCGTGTGCAACGGCGGCGCAAAAATTGCCGCCGGCGCTGTCGCCGCAGAGCACCACCGGGCGGTCGTAGCTCCCTGCGGCCCATTCGAAGGCGCTCATCGCGTCATCGAAAGCGGCTGGATGCAGGTGGTCCGGCGCCAGCCGGTAGTCGACCGAGACCACCTCATGACCGGTGCGGCCGCAAAGCTCGGCGCAGACATCGTCATGGCTGTCCAGCCCGCCGAGCATGAAGCCACCACCATGGATATAGAGCACCATGGCGGCATGGTCCGACGTCGCGTTGCGATAGATGCGGATTGGTATGGTGTTGGCGGGTGTGGTGATGGCGGTCGTCTCGGCCGTCACGCCTTGCGGATAGCCGGCAAAGAACTCGCGGCACATGCGGTCATAGATCGCGCGCTGCTGGGCAATCGTGTAGTCGATCGTATCGGGCGGATAGTAGGAGTTGGTCCGCTCGATGAAGGCCCAGGTTTCGGCGTCGATGAGGGTTTTGTAGTCGGTCATGAAGGGAGCCCGGACAGCAATGAATGCGCCCAGGCGCCCCCCTCTGGCCTGCCGGCCATCTCCCCCTCAAGGGGGGAGATCGGATGTCGTCTCGGCTTTCGCCAACCTCCAACGTTTCCGGAAGAGCGCTGTCGGCAACACCGCAAATCTCCCCCCTTGAGGGGGAGATGCCCGGCAGGGCAGAGGGGGGTGCCTGGCGCCATCATCTCCGCAGCGTCACTTCCCCTTCCACACCGGCTCGCGCTTTTCGGCGAAGGCGCGGAACCCTTCCATACCGTCCTCCGACCCATAGAGCGCATCGACCGTTGGCAACTGCCGGCGTGTCACCTTGTTCATCGCATCCTGGAAGGTCAGCGATTCCGCCACCCGCGCCGTCTCCTTGATCGCTGCGAAGACCAGCGGCGGGCCGCTGGCGAGCAGGCGGGCGATCTCCCAGACGCGGTCCTCGAGCTTTTCCTTGGGCAGCACCTCGTTGACCAGGCCCCAGCGATGCGCCTCGGCGACATCCATCCAGCGGCCGGTGAGCAACAGGTCCATGGCGACATGATAGGGGATTCGCTTCGGCAGCTTGATCGTCGCGGCATCGGCAAGCGTGCCGGCGCGGATCTCGGGCAGCGCGAAGGAGGAATGATCCGACGCGTAGATGAGGTCGCAGGACAGCGCCAGCTCGAAGCCGCCGCCGACCGCCATGCCGTTGACGCAAGCGATGACCGGCTTGTTCAGGTCGCGCAGTTCCTGCAGGCCGGCAAAGCCGCCGACGCCATAGTCACCATCGACCGGGTCGCCGCCGGCGGCGGCCTTCAAGTCCCATCCGGCGCAGAAGAACTTGTCGCCCGCGGTCTTGACGATGGCGACGCGCAACTCCGGATCGTCGCGGAACGCTTTGAAGGTCTCGCCCATCAGCCGCGAGGTCTTCAGGTCGATCGCGTTGGCCTTGGGGCGGTCGAGCGTGACCTCGAGAATCGAACCTTCGCGGCGGGTCGAAATGACGTCAGACATTCTTGTTTTCTCCCAGCACCAGCAGCGCGTCGGCGATCCAGGCGCCCTTGCCCTGCGTGCAGACGATCAGCGGATTGATGTCGAGTTCCTCGATCTCGCCGGCATTCTCCTGCACGAAGCCGGCGATGCCCGCGATGGCGTCGATAGCAGCCTGGACATCGGCCTTCGGCCGGCCGCGATAGCCTTCGAGCAGCGGGAACAATTTCAGCCCGCGCAGCGCGGCTTCGATGTCGTCGCGGGTCGCCGGCAGCATCAGCGTGACGCTGTCGCGCAGCAATTCGACCAGCACGCCGCCGGTGCCCAGCGTCATGACAGCGCCGAACATCGGGTCGCGGGTGAAGCCGACGATCAATTCGGCGACGCCGTCGCGCACCATGCGTTCGACATAGAGCCCGGTGCCGAGCGGCAGCAAGTCATGCGCCGCCGTGCTGACCGATTCGGCGTCCTTGAGGTTGAGGCTGACGGCGCCGACCTCGGACTTGTGGGTGACACCCAGCGCCTTTAGGGCGACGGGGAAGCCGAGCGCCATGGACGAGATCACCGCCTCGACCGCATTGCCGGCCCGCTCGCCTTTCGGCACGGGAAGCCCGGCCTTGATCAGCCGCGCCTTGGCTTCGGCCTCGTCAGGCGTAACGCGCGGCGCATCGGATGCGCCGGCAGCCCTCGTATCCACTGGCTGCGCCTGCGGTTCGCGCCAGGCCCAGCCGATGAAGGCCGCCGCCTGCGCGGCGTCCATCGCCTCGGAAATGCCGAACAGCGGCACCATGCCCCGCGCCATCAACTCGGCGGTGTATTCCTCCGGCAGGTTCTCCGGCAGCGAGGAAACGATCGCGCCATGCGCATTGTTGGTCTTCAGCGCCGATTCGAAGGCGCGCAGCGTCGCCCACCAGTCGGTCACCGTGCAGCGGTCGGGGCGCGGAAAATCGAGCACCAGCATGTTGAGGTCGAAGCCGCCCGACACCATGGCGGTGAAGGTGGCGGTCATCGCCGGCTCGTTGTTCCAAATGAAGGTGTGGTAGTCGAGCGGGTTGGCCACCGCGACCAGCGGCCCGAGCGTCGATTTGACATGGGCGCGATGGGTGTCCGTCAGCACCGGGAAGTTGACCCAGCGCCCTTCGGCGCTGTCGGCCATGACCGATGCCTCGCCGCCCGAACAGCTCATCGATGAGAGCCTGTAGCCGGGCAGCGGGCCGGTGATGTGCAGCAGCTTCAGCGCCTCGATGAAGGCGGGGATGGAATCGACACGCGCAATGCCGAGCCGCCTCAGGAAGGCGCCCGAGGCCGCGTCCGAGCCGGCAAGCGAGGCGGTGTGCGAGACCGTCGCCTGCCGCGCCTGTTCGGAGCGGCCGACCTTCATGGCGATGATCGGTTTCTTCAGCTCCCGCGCCCTGGCCGCCAGACGCTCGAAGCCGGCTACCGAATCGAAGGCCTCGATGTGCAGTCCAAGCGACGTCACGCGTTCGTCCTCGATCAGGCCGAGCGCCATTTCGGACAGGCCGGTCTGCGCCTGATTGCCGGCGGTCATCAGGAAGGCGATCGGCAGGCCGCGCTTCTGCATCGTCATGTTGATGGCGATGTTGGAGGACTGGGTGATGATGGCGACGCCCTTGCCGCCCTCGCCCAGCCTGATGCCGCCATGCTGGTCGGGCCACAAAAGCGCACCGTCGGCATAGTTGATCAGGCCGTAGCAATTCGGCCCGATGATCGGCATCTGGCCGGCGGCGGCGACCAATTCGGCCTGCAGCCGTTCGCCGTCCTCGTCATAGGCTTCGGTCTCGAGGAAGCCGGCGGCAAAGCAGACGGCGCCGCCGGCGCCGCGCTCGGCCAGCGCCTTGATCACCTCGATGGTCAGGTGCCGGTTGACGCCGACAAAGGCCGCGTCGGGCGCGCCAGGCAGATCCGCGACCGAGCGGTAGGCCTTGCGTCCGGCAACCTCGTCCTTGGTCGGGTGTACCGGCCAGATCTCGCCGGCAAAGCCCATCTTGATCGATTGCGCGACGACGGCGGCGGCCTGCACGCCGCCGAACACGGCGATCGATTTCGGGCGCAGGAGACGTTCGAGTTTATGCATGGTCATCTTTTCGTTTGAGCGCGATCTCAGGACAAACGATCTCGTTTGCCCGACAAAACCGGATGCCGGCTTTGGCTATCATGCTCTAAGCGCCGAACGGACGCAGCAGCGCCCGCGAAATAATATGTCGCTGAATCTCCGAAGTGCCTTCCCAGATGCGCTCGACGCGGGCATCGCGCCAGATGCGTTCCAGCGGCAGGTCGTCCATCAGCCCCATGCCGCCATGGATCTGGATCGCCTCGTCGGCAACGAAGGCGAGCATTTCGGTGGCCTTCAGCTTGGCCATGGCCATGTCCTGGTCGGTGACGGTGCCCTGATCGTACTTCCAGCCGGCTTCGAACACCATCAGGTCGGCGGCCTTGAGTTCCGTCGCCATGTCGGCGAGCTTGAACGACACGCCCTGGAACTTGCCGATCTGTTGGCCGAACTGCTGGCGCTGCGCGGCGTATTCGACGGCATGGCCAAGCGCCCGCTCGGCGCGGCCGAGGCAGGTGGCGCCGACCTGCAGGCGCGTGGCGCCGAGCCAGGAATTGGCGACGTCGAACCCCTTGTGCGCCTCGCCGAGCACCTGGCTTGCCGGCAGGCGGCAATCATCGAACTCGAGGATGGCGTTGGTGTAGCCGCGATGCGAGACGTTGCGATAGCCGTCACGCACCGTGAAGCCCTTGGTGCCCTTGTCGACGAAGAACGCGGTGATCTTCTTGCGTTTTCCACGCGGCGAATCCTCTTCGCCCGAAGCCATGAAGACGATGGCGAAATCGGCCAGATCGGCGTGCGAGATAAAATGCTTGGTGCCGTTCAGCACCCAGTCGTCGCCTTCCTGCACGGCGGTTGCCTTCATGCCGCGCAGGTCGGAGCCGGCGCCCGGCTCGGTCATCGCCAGGCAGTCCCATTTCTCACCACGGATGCAGGGGAAAAGATACTTTTCGCGCTGCTCCGGCGTGCCGGCGAGCAGGATGTTGGATGGGCGGGCAACGCAGGTCCAGTGCAGCGCGTAATTGGCCCGGCCGAGCTCCTTTTCGTAGAGCAGCCAGGTCACCGTATCGAGCCCCGCGCCGCCGACATCGGCCGGCATGTTGGCGGCATAGAGCCCGGCCTCGATCGCCTTGGCCTTGATCTCCTCGATCAGCTCGCGGCGAAGCACGCCGGTGCGCTCGACCTCGCGTTCATGCGGATAAAGCTCGTTCTCGACGAAGGCGCGCGTCGTCTCGACAATGAGCTTCTGCTCTTCCGAAAGACCAAAATCCATGGTCTCAGCCCTTCTTCTTTTTCTTCGGTTTTTCGGCTTTCTTCACCGGCTTGGCGGCCCTGGCCTGTTCCGCTGCCTTTGAAGCCACCGGCTTCTTCGCCGCCAGCTTGGCCAGTTGCTTCGTATAGTCCTTGTGCAGCGCGCCGGCGCCCCAGCCCTTGCCCTTGTTCTGCTTCGACAGCGCATCCATGATCGCGACGAGATTGTCGTCGCGGATCTTTTCCAGCTCGCGGATCGACAGGCCGTGCGCCTGGTCGTCCGACTGGGTGGCGATCAGGTCGACCAGCTCGTCGTTGAACTCCGGCACGTCCATCAGCTTGGTCCACGGCCATTTCAGGCACGGCCCGAACTGCGCCATGAAGTGGCGCATGCCGGCTTCGCCGCCGGCGACACGATAGACCTGGAACATGCCCATCTGCGCCCAGCGCAGGCCGAAGCCATAGCGCATGATGTCGTCGAGTTCCTCGACCGTGCAGATGCCGTCCTTGATCAGCCATAGCGCCTCGCGCCAGGCGGCTTCGAGCAGGCGGTCGCCGACGAAGGCCTCGATCTCCTTGCGGATGACGACCGGCTTCATGCCGATCGAGGCGTAGATTTCCTTGGCGACCTCGATGGCTTCCGGAAAAGTCTGGTCGCCGCCGACGATCTCGACCAGCGGCAGCAGATAGACCGGGTTGAACGGATGGCCGACGACCAGCCGTTCAGGATGCTTCTTCATCGCCACCTGCATGTCGGTCGGCTTGATGCCGGAGGTCGAGGAGCCGACGATGGCGTTGGCAGGCGCATGGCTGTCGATCTCGGCCAGCACCTTGTGCTTGAGGTCGAGCCGTTCCGGCACGCTCTCCTGGATGAAATCGGCGTCGGCCACCGCTTCGGCGATCGTCTTGGCGAAGGTCAGCTTGCCCTCTTTGGGCAGACCGCCGGGCACCATCTGCTTGTAGGCGCGGCGCGCGCCCTTCATTACTTCCGAGACCTTGCGCGAGGCCTCCGGGTCGGGATCGAAGATCGAGACGTCGATGCCGTTCAAGAGCAGCCGTGCCACCCAGCCGGCGCCGATGACGCCGCCGCCAATGGCGGCCGCCTTGTTGATGATGCTCATTGAGAGGCTCCGGTTCTTGTCCTGGCGGTTTCGGGATCGGTGAGAGGCACGCGCTCGCCGGCGCGGATGACTGATGGGTCGTAGGCCTTACGAGCGAAGACTTCGAGCACGAAGGGCCGGAAGAATTCGATCGGCAGCGTGTCATAGTCGGGATCGAAGCTCGACTGGTCCCAGCGCTCGCAAAACGCATCGCAATCGTCGAAATAGGCATGGCCGGCGAAGCGGTCGCGCGCATGGCGGTTGCCGCCGAGATGATGGGCGTAATAGAGGCGCTGGAAATCGCCATGCTTCTCCACCACCCAGGTGCATTGCTCCCGCACGAAGGGCTTCAGGATCGACGCGGCGTATTCGTCATGATTGTAGGGCGCGTAGATGTCGCCGATGTCGTGCAGCAGCGCACAGGCGATCCAGTCGGTGTCGGCGCCATCGCGCCAGGCGCGCGTTGCCGCCTGCAGCGAATGCCCGAGCCGAGTAATCTTGTAGCCGGACAGGCCCTCGTCGAGCTGCACCAGGGCGTCGAGCAGCCGCTCGCCGGTCCTGGCCGCATAGTCGATTTCATGGGCGGTCAGGAACTCGTAGTCGTCCCTGTCGCCATCCTTCATCGCGGTGAATTTGACGGTAGTCATATCAACCCTCCCTGCGAATAATTTATGCCGTTATCGGCGCTCGCTTGGTCAGGTTGAGCTTTTTGCGCACTTCTTCCGGTCCCAAAATCCTGGCGCCGAGATTGGTGACGATGGAGGCGGCGCGCTCGACCAGCTGCGCATTGGTCGCCAGCACGCCCTTGTCGAGCCACAGATTGTCTTCGAGGCCGACGCGGACATTGCCGCCGGCGAGCACCGCCGCCGCTACATAGGCCATCTGGTTGCGGCCGATCGCGAAAGCCGACCAGTTCCATGCCGACGGCACGTTGTTGACCATCGCCATGAAGGTGTTGAGGTCGTCGGGCGCACCCCATGGCACGCCCATGCAAAGCTGCACCAGCGCGTCGGGGTTCAGCACCTTTTCCTCGACCAGCTGCTTGGCGAACCAGAGATGCCCGGTGTCGAAGGCTTCGATCTCGGGCTTGACGCCGAGCGCCGTCATCATGCCGCCCATCGCGCGCAGCATGCCGGGCGTGTTGGTCATGACATAGTCGGCCTCGGCGAAATTCATGGTGCCGCAGTCGAGCGTGCAGATTTCCGGCAGGCACTGGCGCACATGCTCCATGCGGTTGGTGGCGCCGCCCATGTCGGTGCCTTTTTCGTTGAGCGGCAGCGGCGCTTCCGGCGAGCCGAACACCATGTCGCCGCCCATGCCGGCGGTGAGGTTCAGGATGACGTCGACGTCCGCCGCGCGGATACGCTCGGTCACCTCGCGGTAGAGATGCACGTCGCGCCTGGGCTTGCCGGTTTCGGGGTCGCGCACATGGCAATGGACGATTGCAGCACCCGCCTTGGCCGCGTCGATCGCCGAATCGGCGATCTGCTTGGGCGAGCGCGGCACATGCGGGGAGCGGTCCTGCGAGCCGCCGGATCCGGTCACGGCACAGGTAATGAAAACCTCACGGTTCATCGCGAGCGGCATGGAATTTTCCTCCCAATCAAACAGAGAGCGTAGCATTGCGCGACTTGCCGGAGACTGCTTTGCGCTTTACGAAGACGGCATGATAAAAAACGAAAAAACGACAATCTTTCGAGCCGAGCAGTCGCCGCTCAAGGTTACGCTACTGGTATTTTCCGGAGCGTCCATCATGTGCGTGGCATGCGCCGTCGATCCGTTGCGTGCCGCCAACCGTATCGCCGGTGAAACCCTGTTCGACTTCAAACTGGTTTCGGTGACCGGTGAGGCGCCGGTCACAACATGCGGCTTGCCCGTGGCGGTCAGCGGCCGGTTCGATGCGACGGAACCAACCGATGTCCTTGTCGTGGTCGCGGGCTTCGGTACGCAGAACTATGCCACGTCAGCCTTGCTTGCCGGCCTGCGCCGCGCGGCCCGGTCGGCCCGCGCCTGCGGCGGCGTCGAGGCAGGCACGTGGCTGGTGGCGCGTGCAGGCTTGCTGGAAGGACGCAGCGCCACCACCCATTGGGAGGACATGGAGGATTTTTCGTCCGCCTTTCCAGGCGTCGACGTGCGCCCCGATCGATACATCATCGATGGGCCGGTGTTCACCACGGGCGGTGCGTCGCCGACCCTGGACCTGATGTTGCATCTGATCCGCACCCGGCTCGGCATGGCGGTGGCGCTGGATGTGGCAAGTGCGTTCATCTACGATCAGGCGCGCGTGGCGACCGATGCACAGCCGCTGGTCTCGCTTGGCCGGCTCGATGGCTATGATCCGCGCCTGGCACAAGCCATCCGGCTGATGGAAGCGCATGTCGACCAGCCGCTGACCATAGAGGCCATTGCAAAACGTGCAGGCGTGACGGCGCGGACGCTGGAAAGCATCTTTCGCAAGTCGATCGGCGAGACGCCGGGCGCCTACTATCTCAGGCTGCGCCTGGGTGCCGCGCGCCGGCTCGTGGTCGACACGCGGATCGCCATGGCGGATATCGCCGGTCGGACGGGGTTCTCGTCTGCCGCGGCCTTTTCCAGGGCGTTTTCAAGAGCTTTTGGCGAAGCCCCTGTCAGGCTTCGCCGGGGTTAATGCATGTCGCCCGGAAGTGTCCTCGGTTCCGGGATAACGACATGCATAAAATCAGAAACTTACAGCAGGTCGGGCGAATCCTATTCGCCGCGACATGCTGTAGTGCAGGTCGCCCAAAAGCGTGCAGCGGTTTTGGGGCAACGACATGCACGGATAGAGGATTTATGCCGCATTCTGATGGTCGCTGCCGCCATCGATCTGCGAGCGCATCTGCCGCGCGAGATGGGTCTCGAAGCGGCTGGCAACGGCGCGATCCCATTCATTGGTGCTGCGTGCGCCCTGCTTTGGATGCGGCATTGCCATCAGCCGGTCGATGATCGATCCGGCCTCGCCAGGTGAGAGCAGGGCGTCGATTTCACGTTCGTTCTGCATATCGGTTCGCCTCCTTCTTCCTCTCCCGCCACGAGCGATATCTATACGAGATTCGTGACGGCAGTTTGAAGGCAAGAGCGAGGTCATTGAGAGGCGCTGGGGGCAAAACCTTGTCGTCGGTTTCAGCATGGCGCGCAAAAGGTTTCCGCGCGCCAAGCTTTTTCGTATCACATGGCCGCCGGTCTGGATTGCCGGCGGCCAAACAGCGTCAGACGTAGCGGTTGACGATGTTTTCGAGCAGTTCCTGACGGCCGGAGCGCGGCTGCGGTTCGATCTTCTTTTTCACCACGCGCTCAGCGATCTCTTCCAGCGTCCGCTTGCCCGAGAGCATCGCCTTGGCCTCGGTGCCGTTCCAGCCGGCATAGCGCTCGGCGAGCGGACCCGACAGCGCCTTGTCCTCGACCATGCGGGCTGCCGCCTTCAGGCCGCGCGCACAAGAATCCATGCCGCCGATATGACCGATCAGTAGGTCCTGCGGGTCGAGCGACTGGCGGCGCAGCTTGGCGTCGAAATTGGTGCCGCCGGTCTTGAAGCCGCCGGCCTGGAGGACCTGGTAATAGGCGAGCGCCATCTCCGGCACGTTGTTGGGGAACTGATCGGTGTCCCAGCCCGACTGGTAATCGTTGCGGTTCATGTCGATCGAGCCGAAGACGCCGAGCGCATTGGCCAGCGCCAGTTCGTGCTCGAAGGAATGGCCGGCCAGGATGGCATGGCCTTGCTCGATGTTGAGCTTGACCTCCTTCTCCAGGCCGAAGCGCTTGAGAAAGCCGTAGACGGTCGCGACATCATAGTCATACTGGTGTTTTGTCGGCTCCTGCGGCTTCGGCTCGATCAGGATCGTGCCCTTGAAGCCGATCTTGTGCTTGTATTCGACGACGAGGTTCAGGAAACGGCCGGCCTGTTCCTGCTCGCGGGCAAGGTCGGTGTTGAGCAGCGTCTCATAGCCCTCGCGCCCGCCCCACAGCACGTAGTTCTCGCCCTTCAGCCGCTTGGTTACGTCGATGCAGCTCTTCACCGTCGCCGCGGCGTAGGCGAACACATCCGGATCGGGATTGGTCGCGGCACCCGACATGAAACGGCGGTTGGAAAACAGGTTCGCCGTACCCCAGAGAAGCTTGACCCCGGTCTGCTTCATCTTTCCGGCGAAATAATCGGCGATTTCATCGAGACGGGCCGCGCTTTCGGAAAAATCCTTGCCCTCGGGCCGCACATCGGCGTCGTGGAAGCAGAAATAAGGCGCACCGAGCAGCGAGAACATCTCGAAGGCGACGTCTGCTTTCAGTTTCGCCAGTTCCATCGTGTCGACGTCACCGGCCTTGGGGAACCAGGGACGGTCGAAGGTCTGGCCGCCGAACGGGTCGCCGCCCGGCCATGCGAAGGAATGCCAGTAGGCGACGGCAAAGCGCAGATGGTCTTCCAGCCGCTTGCCGGCCACCACTTCATCGGGATTGTAGAAACGATAGGCCAGCGGATTGGTCGAATCCGGTCCCTCATATTTGATCTTCTGGATGTCGCCGAAAAAGCCGCTGCTCATGGTTCTCTTCCTCTCCAAGATAGTTTTGCCTGATTACCTCAGGCGTAATTGGTTTCACGTCGGCGCTGGTCGAAAACGGTCATGTCAAAACCGTCAAATGAAGGAGACAGATCATGACCGACCTCGACACGATCGCCCAGAACTACATCACCGCCTGGAACGAAGCCGATGCCGACCGCCGGGCAGCCCTGCTCGAGGCTGTCTTCACCGAAGACGTCAGCTATCGCGATCCGCTCATGCAGGGCGACGGCCATGATGGCGTCGCGGCGCTGATCGACGGCGTGCAGCAGCGCTTTGCCGGCTTCCGCTTCTCGCTGAAGGGCACGCCGGACGGCTTTGCCGACAAAATCCGCTTCTCCTGGAACCTCGGCCCCGAGGACACGCCTTCCGTCATCGAAGGCACCGATATCGGCGTCATCGAGAACGGCCGCCTGAAGAGCGTCACCGGCTTCCTGGACAAGGTGCCGGCGCAGTGAGGCTAACTTAGGAAGGGGGGTGCGAGGCGCCCCCCTCTGGCCTGCCGGCCATCTCCCCCTCAAGGGGGGAGATTGGCTGGCTTTTCTGCCTTCGCCATTCACCGACCTTACAGGACCCGCACAGCCGCCGAGGCTGGTGATCTCCCCCCTAGAGGGGGAGATGCCCGGCAGGGCAGAGGGGGGCGCCTGGCGCCTGCTCACGCGGTTACTGCTTTGATCGCCGGGTAAAGTGCCCGGTAGCGGTGATAGGCATCGGCATAGGCGCCGCCGAGTGCCGAATCCGGTTCGATCGTGGCGTCGGTCTTCGGCGCCGTGCAGACGCTGAGCGGATCGGCGCCCGTCGCGGCGATCAGGCCGAGCCGGGCGGCACCGAAGGCGGCGCCGAAATCGCCGTCGGCGGGGATGTCGACGGGCAGTTGCAGCGCGGTGGCGATCGCCTTCAGCCAGTAGCGCGAGCGCGAGCCGCCGCCGATCGCGGTCACGCGCGTCAAGGTCGTGCCGGCCGTCTTCAACGCCTCCAAGCTGTCGCGGAAGGCGAACGCGACGCCCTCGAGCACGGCCTGGGTCAGTACGGCGCGGCTCGATTCATGCGCGAGGCCGGTGAAGGAACCGCGAATGGCGGAATCATTGTGCGGCGTGCGCTCGCCCGAGAGATAGGGCAGAAAGGACACGCCGGTCGGCGCTTTCAGGGAATCGCCGAGTTCCGATGTCAGTTCGCCTGCGCCCTTGCCCGTGATCTCCGACAGCCAGTTGAGCGAATCGGTCGCCGACAGGATGACGCCCATCTGGTGCCAGGTGTTGGGCAGCGCATGGCAGAAGGTGTGCACCGCGCTTGCCGGGTTCGGCAGATAGGACGCGTTGGCGGCAAACAGCACGCCCGACGTGCCGAGCGAAACAAAGGCGTGGCCGGCGCCGACTGTGCCCATGCCGCAGGCGGAAGCCGCATTGTCGCCCGCGCCGCCAGCCACCGGAATGCCAGCTTCGACGCCCCATTTCGATGCGAGTTCGGCGCGCAACGCGCCAGCCTTTGCAGTACCTTCGACCAGCGCTGGCATATGGTTCTCGTCAAGCGATGTCGCGGCGAGCAGGTCCGCGGACCAGCGGCGCTTGCCGACGTCGAGCCAGGACGTGCCGGCCGAGTCGGACATTTCCGAAATATGTTCGCCGGTCAGCCAAAGCCGGAGGAAATCCTTCGGCAAAAGCACTTTCGCCACCTTGGCGAAGACAGCGGGCTCGTTGTTCTTGACCCAGGCGAGCTTGGGCGCGGTGAAGCCCGGAAAGACGATGTTGCCCGTGAGCGTGCGGAAGCGCGGATCGGCGTCGAGCGCGGCCGCCTCGACGTGGCTGCGCGTGTCGTTCCACAGAATGCAGGGGCGCAGCACATGATCGGCCGCATCGAGCAAGGTCGCGCCATGCATCTGGCCGGACAGGCCGATGCCCTTCACCGCCGCGAATTGCCCGGGATGCGACGCCTTCAGTTCGGCGATCGCCTCCTCGCAGGCGCGTATCCAGTGCAGGGGATCCTGCTCGGACCAGCCGGGATGCGGCCGAGAAACATCGAGTGTACCATGGCCGGAGCCGATGACGCCCTGTCCGGCATCGATCAGCAGCGCCTTGACGCCCGATGTGCCCAGGTCGAGGCCGAGATACATGGCTTCCTCCCACGTTCTTATTTTTTTCGGATCCCGAAAAATATGGTTGAGCAGTTTTTAAGGCAAGATCCGCTCCGGGTCAATTCTCTGACAAATCGGCGGCGCGTCGAGAAAACAGCGCCGACAGCGGACTGTCCGGGCGTGCCGTCGCGCGCTCCGTCGTCAGTGCCTGGGCAAGCGCGGCGTCGCCGGCGCGCAGGGCGGCCTCGATCAGCGTGAGATCGAGGACGTCGCGCTGCGCGTGGCTGCCACCAAAGCGATGGGCGATGGCCCGGATCGGACCGATCAGTCGGATGGCTTCGGCGTAGTCGCCCTCTCCGAACGCCTTGATCGCAAGCGTCAGGGGATGGCCGACATCCCTGGTGAAGCCGGCGTTGTCGTCATTGCCCCGCATCGCCTCGTGCTGGGTGGCGAGCAAGGTCCGGGCCGGGGCGTCGAGCCCGGCGCCGACGAAGGCCATCATCGCATGGGCGTCGTTGAAGGCGTAATTGCCGGAGGCGGCCTTGGGCACCCAATTGGCGGCCAGCGCCACCCAGCGGTCGCCGACATCGATCCCACCGAGATGGAGCCGCCACAGGATCGCCGATGCATCGACCATGTTGAGCGCCAGCGTCGATCTGTTGCCGTAGATCGGCCCGTCATAGAGCGCCAGCACCTCTGCGGTCTCGCCGAGGTCGTAGTGGAACAGCGCCAGGTGCCACCAATTGTGCACTTGGAGGAAGCTCTCCTTCGTCCAGGCTTCGGGATCGGAACGCATCCAGGCAATGCCATCCCTTTGCCGGCTTTGCATCTCCATCACATGCGCGACTGCATGTTGCGCCCAGCCGTCGCGCGGTTCGATCTCGACCGCTGAGCGACCCAGTCTTTCGGCCTGCGCATACTCACCCATCTCTTCGAGCCCGAAGGCCTGCATGCCGAGGATGGCGTGGTAACCCGGCATGTCCGTCTGCCATGATGGCAGGGCGCGGGCGATGCGGTCGCGCAGCATGCGGGCGTTGCCGGTAAAGAAATCGACCTGGTGTCCGACCTGGAGCGCCACGGCATCGAGGGGGAAATCGATCGCTATGTCCCGCAGGATATCGGAGGTCTGATGCCAGCGGCCGTTGGCGAGGTGGCCGAGGGCCGAGACATGCGCCCGCTCGCGCGGTGTCGCGGCAAGCGGCAGCGCCGCCTCGTGGCAGGCCCTGGCCACGGCCGTCGCCTCCGGTTCGGTAGCAAGGCCGAAGAGGTAGCCCTTGAAGACATGCGCCATGACGAAACCGGGGTCCTGCGCGATGGCGCGATCGACGGAGTTGACCGGGTCGCCGATGAAACACTGCAATTCATGCACAGCTCGGCCGTAGGAAGAGAGCCCGCCCTGTGTCGCGCCTGACAATGACAGGCCGAAGTCGTCCTTGATCATCATGCCTCGTCCCTGGATCGCCGCACCGGCGCCGATCCTAGAGCATCAACTGCTGGGGCGCCAAGCGACCAGAGAACCGGGCTAGTTGCCCGACCGCATCGCCACAGTGGCGATGCCGGCGCCGACCAGCAGCGTGCCGCCGGTGCGGTTGAAGATACGGATCGCCCTGGGATTGCGCACCACATTGCGGGCGCGTGCCGCGATCAGCGCATAGCCGAAGGCATTGGCGAAGGCGAGCGCCAGGAAGGTCGTCTCGAAAACCAGCATCTGCGTCCAGAAATTCGCATGCCGGTCTAGAAACTGCGGCAGGAAGGCGACGAAGAAGGTGATGCTCTTCGGGTTGAGCGCGGTGACCAGCCAGGCATGCGCCATCATCCTGGCCGACGACACCGCGTCGGTGCGTGGTTCGGCCTTCAGCGTGCCGCCGGCGCGGAACAGTTTCACGCCGAGATAGATCAGATAACCGGCGCCGATCAGCTTGAGCACGGTGAAGACACCAGCGGAAGCCGCCAGCAGCGCGCCGATACCCAGCATCGACAGCGTCATGGCGGTGAAGTCGCCCAGTGCCACGCCGACGGCCATCGGCAAGGCGGTGCGCCAGCCCTGGCCCAGCGCATAGGACACGACCAGAAGGATGGTCGGGCCCGGGATGACAAGAAGGACGGTCGACGCTGCAGCGAAGGCGGCCCAGTTTTCGAAGGACATGCTCGTCTCCTTTGAGCTCAAAGAAGAGGATAAATCCTTGGGTCCCGAAGAATGTAAAGGGCCGAATCTTTGTTTTTGCAAACGCAAGCAGCACAAGGCATTCACGCTTTATCAACCATGAATGATGAAAATACCTGCTATCCGGCCGGACCGTGCTTCCCGCCGAAAGCGTAGGGTTTGGGTATATGGGTGAGTTGCCGCAAGGTCCGACGCCGCCGCGAAACGGCGACGCAATCGAAACCGATCTTCTTCTCTCCCGCCGCGCCGTCCTGTCCGGGGCGGGCGCTTTGGCGCTGCTCGGCGTCGCCGGCTGCTCGACTTCCGGTGGTGGCGACCTGCCGGCACTCCAGCTCGACGATACGGTCACCGGTTCGGTGCCGATCCGGCCTTCGATCAGCGTCGACAAGAACATCACCAGCCCTGACGTCATGTACGCCTCCTTGACCGACAACGGCTTCAACGTGCCCGAGGTGCCCTATCTCAAGGTGAAGCCCGAATTCCGCCGCCAGATCGTCGTCGACACCACTGGCGAGGCGCCCGGCACCATCGTCGTGCATCTCAAGGAACGCATGCTCTATCTCGTCCAGCCGGGTGGCGACGCCATCCGCTACGGCGTCGGCATAGGCAAGGACGGGTTCCGCTGGTCCGGCCGCGCCAACATCCAGTACGGCCGGGAATGGCCGACCTGGACGCCGCCGCCCGAAATGATCCAGCGCAAGCCCGAACTGGTGAAGTGGCAGGGCGGCCAGCCCGGCGGCCTGACCAATCCGCTCGGCGCCCGGGCGCTCTACATCTACCAGGATGGCAAGGACACCGGCTACCGCATCCACGGCTCGCCCGAATGGTGGAGCATCGGCCAGGCGATGTCGTCGGGCTGCGTGCGCCTGATCAACCAGGACATCATCGATCTCTACAGCCGGGTATCGAAGAAAAACCCCGTCGTCGTCATGTGATCGTGGCCGCGATTTGCGGCCGTCAGACTCTTCCGTTGCGCGAGGCGACAAGACAGGCCAAGGTGCCTTGAAAACCATCGCCTAGAGCCGGATGATTTCAGGCCCGTTCGACCTGAAATCTGAATCCGTCTCTAAATCAAAGAAGTAGAGCATGATGTCGTCCGAAAACCGCTTCACACTTTTCGGCATCATGCTCTAGGGAGACGTCAGGAATGGCCGGAACTTTTGTTATCGCGCAGGGCGGCGGCCCGACCGCCGTCATCAACCAGACGGTGGTGGGCGCCACGCTGGAGATTCGCAAGCGGCATCCCGGCGCCAAGGTGCTGGGCTCCATCCACGGCGTGCGCGGCATCCGTGACGGCAACTATGTCGACCTTTCCGCCATCCCCGAGGACCGGCTGCGGCTGATCGCCGGAACGCCGAGCGCCGCACTCGGCTCGACGCGCGACAAGCCGGATGCCGCCTATTGCGAGGTCATCCTGAAGGGCCTGCAAAAAGCGGGCGCCGACGCCTTCATCTATATCGGCGGCAACGACACCTCTGGCACCCAGCAAATCCTAACCGACGCCGCCGGCGGCAAGATCGCCTTTGTCCATGCGCCGAAAACCATCGACAACGATCTCGAGGAAAACGACCACACGCCGGGCTTCATTTCGGCGGCCGAATTCGTCGCCGGCGCCTTCCTGTCCGTCGATCTCGATTTTCGCGCGCTGCCCGGCATCTATGTCGGCATCGTCATGGGCCGGCATGCCGGCTTCCTGACCGCGGCGGCGGCGGCCTGGCAGCTCGACCCCGACAGCGGCCCGCATCTCGTCTACGTTCCGGAGCGGCCGTTCTCCGCCGCCGGTTTCATCGACGACGTACGCGCCACGCTCGACCGTCACAAGCGCTGCATCGTCGCCGTGTCGGAAGGCGTCAGCACCGCCGATGGCAAGGCGCTGGTCGAAAGCCTGGTGCCGGCGGAGAAGCTCGAACGCGACCAGCACGGCAACGTCAAACTGTCGGGCAGCGACCTGCCGGCGGCGCTCGAACGGGCATTGGCCGAAGGGCTCCCGGGCAAGCGGGCCCGCGTCGACGCACTCGGCTACATGCCGCGCGGCTATGTCGGTGCCATCAGCGCGGTCGACGCGCAGGAGGCCTTCGATGCCGGCGCCTTCGCCGTCGGCGTTGCCGAACAGGGCGGCGGCTCGGTGGCGCTGCAGTATGATGGCAGCAAGATAGTGCTGAAGAAGGTTCCGCTGAAGAACGTCGCCGGCAAGACCCGACACATGCCCGACGATTTCATGAAACCCGACGTCAACCAGCTGTCCGATGCCGGCATGGCCTATCTCGAGCGGCTCGTGCCGGAAAAATACAAGGTCGGAAAGCCGTTCGTCTGATGCCCCGGCTCATACCTGCCGCCGGGCCTGCAAATTATCCGGATTCTCACGTGAACTCGGGCTGGTTCAGCAAGCGCATCGTCGACGACAGGACGACGATGCTGACCGAACCGTTTGTGCACGACTATGTTCGCGCCAACATCTGGCATCTGACCGGCCGCGACGCCGACCTTCTGGTCGATACCGGCATGGGCATCTGTCCGCTGGCGCCGCAGATAAAGACGCCCGAAGGCAAGCCGCTTCTGGTCGTCGCCACCCATATCCACCTCGATCATGTCGGCTCGCTGCACGAATTTCCGCTGCGGGCCGGGCCAAGGATGAGTGCCGCGCAGTTCGAGAGCATGGATGAGGCCGCGACCTACGCCTATATGTTCCACGATCTCGAGGGCGCGGTCTCGAGATTGCCGGCGCCGGGCTGGAAATCGGCCGACTATACGATAGCGCCGGCGCCGTTGACGCGCACGCTCGACGAAGGCGACGTGGTCGATCTCGGCGACCGCCGGTTTCGGGTGCTGCACCTGCCCGGGCACTCGCCGGATTCGATCGCGCTTTTCGACGAGGCCGACGGCCTGTTCTTCAGCGGCGACGCCATCTATGACGACACGCTGATCGACGATTTGCCGGATTCCGACCGGGCCGCCTATGCCGGCACGATGCGGCGCCTGCTCGAGCTGCCGATCCGCATCGGCCATGGTGGCCACGGCCCGAGTTTCGACGGCAAGCGCATGCGTGAAATCGCGTCGGCCTATCTGCGATCCGTAAGCGCGCTCTGAATTAAATCTTCGTAAGGTCGGGCAAAACCCCTAAATTGGGCAGATCGGCGCCCTAGATAGTTTGTTGTCGATCCGGCCGGCCGCCATGTACGGCGAGACAGGCCACCCCGGCTGTCGACACGCTGACGGGTGCTTTCTCCCAGGAGCCGCCCGCGGCGCCGGATCAACCCTCGCCCGGACAGAACGACCATGTCACCCTTTGGTATTCTTCGTAGGCATCGCGTCGCCGCCCTGCTGGGCGCCGCGCTGTTAATCTCTCCTGTCGTCGTCTCATTCGCCCAAAATACCGGCAATGCCGGCCTGAGCAAAGTCGTTGCGACGACACAGACCCCAGTCGCCGGAACAACGGCCCCGAACGGATCGTTCGCGCCAGTCGTGGCTGCGACCAAGCCCGCGGTCGTCACCGTCACGACGGTCATGAAGGCGCAGCCGCGAATCATGAGCGAAGGTTCACCCTTCGGCGGCAATTCGCCCTTCGACGACTATTTCCGCCAGTTTTTCGGCGATCAGGGCATGCCCGCTCCCAAGACGCCTCCGCAGCAACAGGGGCCGCGCGCCGAGGCGCTCGGCTCGGGCTTCATCGTCAGTGCCGACGGCACCATCGTCACCAACAACCACGTCGTCGACGGCGCCTCCTCGATAAAGGTCACGCTCGACGATGGCACGGAGCTTCCGGCCACGCTGGTCGGTCACGATGCCAAGAACGACCTCGCCGTGCTGAAGATTAAGGCCGGCAAGTCGTTGCCGACCGTGAAATGGGGCGACTCCGACAAGCTCATGACAGGTGACCAGGTGCTGGCGATCGGCAATCCGTTCGGCATAGGCACCACGGTAACGGCCGGCATCGTCTCGGCGCGTGGCCGCGACTTGCATAGCGGGCCCTTCGACGATTTCATCCAGATCGACGCGCCGATCAATCACGGCAATTCCGGCGGACCGCTGGTGGACGTCAATGGGAATGTCGTCGGCATCAACACGGCGATCTATTCCCCTAACGGCGGCAGCGTCGGTGTCGGCTTCGCCATTCCGTCCGACCAGGCCCAGAAGGTGGTCGCCAAGCTGATGAAGGGCGGCAACATCGAATACGGCTATCTCGGCGTCGAGATCCAGCCGGTGACCCCGGATGTGGCAAGCGCCATGGGGCTCGACCATCCCGGCGGTGCCTTGGTCTCGCAGGTCAATGACGGGTCGCCTGCGGCCAAGGCCGGCGTCGAAACCGGCGACGTCATCACCGGCTTCGCCGGGCAGGACGTCAAGGATCCCAAGGATCTGTCGCGGTCTGTGGCCGACGTCGCGCCGGGTGCCAAGGAGACACTGGATGTCTGGCGCAAGGGCAAGGCCATGCAGATCTCGGTGGAGGTCGGGCGCAACGGTGAAGATGTGAAGACGGCATCGACTGGCAATTCCAGCGCGCCGGGCACCGGGCAGGGTTCCCGCGCGCCGGGCATCGGCCTCGGCCTGATGGACATTACGTCCGACATCCGCCAGCAGATGAACCTCCCCGAGACCGAGCACGGCGCCGTGGTTGCCAGCGTCAATCCCGACAAACCGGCAGCGGCTGCCGGCATCCAGCCGGGAGATGTCATCGTCGCCGTCAACCAGGCCCCGGTGAAGAGCGCGAAGCAGGTGACCCAAGCGATTGCCCAAGCCGGCAAATCCGGACGCAAGTCAGTGCTGCTTCTGGTGGAGCGTGGCGACACGCAGATCTATGTCGCCGTCCCGTTCGCCAATGGCTGACAGGTAACACCTGCATGGCGGGCTTGGATGAGTCCTCCGTGCGGGGTTCTATCAGCTATAACTTGCGCAGCGCCACTTCCTCGACCAGGTGGTCGGCGCCCTTGCGCAGGATCAAGTCGGCGCGGGCGCGCGTCGGCAGGATGTTTTCGCGCAGGTTCTTCAGGTTGATGTTGGTCCACAGGCCCTCGGCGATTGCCTTGGCCGCATCCTCCGACAGCTGCGAATAGCGGTGGAAGAAGGAGTCCGGATTGCGGAAGGCGGTCTCGCGCAGCCGCATGAAGCGGGAAATATACCAGTTGTGGATCAGCTTCTCGTCGGCATCGATATAGATGGCGAAGTCGAAGAAGTCCGACAGGAAGGGCACGATCTTGCCGTCCTGCGGCAGC
This sequence comes from Mesorhizobium sp. B2-1-8, assembly GCF_006442545.2. Classification (NCBI taxonomy): domain Bacteria; kingdom Pseudomonadati; phylum Pseudomonadota; class Alphaproteobacteria; order Hyphomicrobiales; family Phyllobacteriaceae; genus Mesorhizobium; species Mesorhizobium sp. B2-1-8. The sequence continues at coordinate 679,721 of NZ_CP083952.1, read as the reverse complement.
TTGCCCGGCTGCAGCACGTTGATGCCTTCGAAGATCAGGATGTCGGGCCGGTCGATGGTGACGAATTCGCCGGGGATGACGTCATAGGTGAGATGCGAATAGACCGGCGCGCGGACATCGGGCAACGCCGACTTGATGCCCGACAGGAAACGCAGCAGCGCGCCGACATCGTAGCTGTCGGGGAAACCCTTGCGCTCCATCAGGTTTTCGCGGCGCAGCACCTCGTTGGGCAGCAGGAAGCCGTCCGTGGTGATGAGGTCGACCTTGGGGCTCGACGGCCATCGCGCCAGCAATTCCTTCAGCACGCGCGCCGTGGTCGATTTGCCGACCGCGACCGAACCGGCGATGCCGATGATGAACGGCGTCTTGACGACATCGACGGCATTGAAAAAGGCCTGGCGCTGCCGGAACAGAAGCTGGCTTGCCTCGACATGCGCCGACAAAAGCCGCGATAGCGACAGATAGATTCGCTTGACCTCTTCGAGGTCGACCGGGTCGTTGAGCGACCGCAGGCGGCGGAACTCGTCCTCGGTCAGTGTCAGCGGCGTGTCGGCGCGGAATTGCGACCATTGCTCGGCCGAGAAGAAGCGAAACGGGGAATATTTCTCGGTTGGCGCGAGCTGATCCATCGAGATACCTGCCCTCCCTCCCGATCAGCCCTTGGGCCGTGACGCCTTCTCGGCGATGCCCGAACGCCCGGTGCGGCTTTCGAGTTCCTCGAGCACGTCGTTCAGCGGAACGCCTGCTATGCCGAGAACGACCAGCCAATGATATATAAGATCCGCACTTTCCGAAACGAGGCCCTGTTTGTCGCCCTTGACGGCGGCGATGACCGTCTCGACCGCCTCCTCGCCGAGCTTCTGCGCCGCCTTGTCCATGCCGCGCGCGAACAGTTTGGCCGTCCACGAGTCCGGATCGCCGGAATGGGCGCGGTCGCTGACGATTTTTTCCAGGTCGGAGAGCGAAAACTCGGCCATGCCAGTCTATCTTCTTGTTTAAGCCGGATCTTTTCCGAAAGTCGGTCCAAGGAACATGCTCTAGCTAGGACCTGTTGCCCAGCGAGTCCAGCCGCATCGGCAGGCCGGCCTCGGCCATATGCGCCTTGGCTTGCGCGATCGTGTAGGTGCCGAAATGGAAGATGGAGGCCGCCAGAACCGCGCCGGCATGGCCGTCACGAATGCCTTCGACTAGGTGGTCGAGCGTGCCGACGCCACCCGAGGCGATGACCGGCGCGCGCACCGCGTCCGATACCGCCCGGGTCAGCGCGATGTCGTAGCCGGCCTTGGTGCCGTCGCGGTCCATCGAGGTCAACAGGATCTCGCCGGCGCCGCGATCGACCATCCGGCGCGCGAATTCGACGGCATCGATGCCGGTCTTCTCGCGTCCGCCATGGGTGAAGATCTCCCAGCGGTCGGCCTCACCGGGGCCGGACACTTTCTTGGCATCGATGGCGACGACGATGCATTGGTTGCCGAACTTGTCGGCGGCTTCGGCGACGAAATCCGGGTTCTTCACCGCGGCCGTGTTGATCGACACCTTGTCGGCGCCGGCCAGCAGCAATTTCCTGATGTCTGCAACCTGGCGCACGCCGCCGCCGACGGTCAGCGGCATGAAACATTGTTCGGCGGTGCGGGCGATGACGTCGAAGATGGTCTCGCGATTGTCCGACGAAGCGGTGATGTCGAGAAAGCAGAGCTCGTCGGCGCCGGCGGCATCATAGGCCTTGGCTGCCTCCACCGGATCGCCGGCGTCGATGAGGTCGACGAAATTGACGCCCTTGACGACACGGCCGTCCTTGACGTCGAGGCAAGGGATGACGCGGGCTTTCAGCATCAGCGGCCCTCTATCGTGGCAAGCAGATCGTTGAGCAGCTGGCCGACCAGCGGCGGCACATCGGCCTGGGCATCGAAGGCCGGATCGTAAGCGGAAACGGAGATGCCGACGACCGGCACCGCAAGCGCCATGGCGCAGACCGCGTCGCGCAGCTGCTCCGGGTTCGGCCCGCCAGGGGTGACGTAGCGATTGGCCTGCAGCTCATTGGGATCATGCACGTCGAGATCGAGATGCATGTGCACGCTGTTGGCGCCGGCTGCCCTCAGTTTTTCCGTCGCTTGCGCCACGCCGGGACATTCCGTCCGGATGACCGGCAATGTTTCGAGAAGTTTCTCCTCCGCCGGATCGAGATCGCGGGCGTTGACGAGCACGCAGCGCGCGGGATCGATCGGCCTGAAGCCGGGAATGGCCGCCGCCATCGGGCGCCAGCACAGGCCGAGCACCGTCGACAGCGCCATGCCGTCGAGAAAGCCGTATACGGACGTCTCGGGCGTGTTGAGGTCGCCATGCTGGTCGGCCCAGATGATCGCATCGGCGCCTTCGCCGGCGACCGCGCCGGCACTGGTCAGGCAGTTTCCGGCCAGCACGATGGGAAACCGCCCCCTGTCGCGGGCGATGCGGACCTCGCCCGAGACGGCGTTGCAGACGGCAAAACCCGTGGCGATCTCGCGCTCCTGGTCGGTGCCGACCCTGCCGATATCCTCGACCGTGACGTCATGGCCGGCAAGGGTCAGGGCATCGACGAGCCCGCCCGATATCAGCGCGTCGGGCCCCTGGCCCATGCCGCCATGATAGTGGCCGCTGTCATAGGAGGCCAAGATGAGCGAGACCTTCACGACCGCGCCTCCGCCACCGGCCGGCCCTGCAGGATCGCCAGCGCCTCGGCGGGATCGATGCGGCCGTCATAGAGCGCGCGGCCCGAGATCGCGCCTTCGAGTTTTTGCGCGTCGGGCATGGTCATGCGCACGATGTCGGCGATCGAAGCAAGCCCGCCCGAGGCGATGACCGGGATCGACACGGCCTCGGCGAGGTCGATGGTGGCGTCCCAGTTGATGCCGGTCAGCACGCCGTCGCGGTCGATGTCGGTGTAGATGATGGCGGCGACGCCCGCACCTTCGAATTTCCTGGCCAGTTCGATGACGCCCAGGCTCGAGGCCTCGGCCCAGCCTTCGACCGCCACCTTGCCGCCCTTGGCGTCGATGCCGACGGCGACCTTGCCGGGAAACGCCTTGCAGGCCTGCCTGACCAGATCGGGATCGCGCACCGCCACCGTGCCGAGGATGACGCGGGCCAGTCCACGGTCGAGCCAATCCTCGATCTGCTCCAGCGTGCGGATGCCGCCGCCGAGCTGCACCGGGTTCTTCGTCGCCTTCAGGATGGCGCCGACCGCGGCGCTGTTGACGCTCTGGCCCTGGAAAGCGCCGTTGAGGTCGACGACATGCAGCCACTCGAAGCCCTGTTCTTCAAAGGCTTTGGCCTGTGCCGCCGGATCGTCATTGTAGATCGTGGCGGTCGCCATGTCGCCGTGCTTGAGGCGCACGCACTGGCCGTCCTTGAGGTCGATGGCTGGAAACAGGATCATATTTTCAGGCGCCTTCAACGATGACGAAATGACCCGATGAGGCGGCAAGCCGGAATTTGGAGGCATGCTGATATTCGGGCGAATGATAGCATTCGACCGCCTTGTCGAAAGACTCGAACTCGACCAGCACATGGCGGTTGCCGGTGGGCCCTTCCGGGTTTTCGTGGCGGCCGGCCCGCACGGCGAATTTCGCCCCATACTTCGCGAACGCCACGGCGTTCGCCTCGATGTACTGGTTGTACAGTTCGGGGTCGCGGACATCGACCATCGCCATCCAGTAGCCCTTCTTGCTCATGGTGTTCAGGGCCTCCAGCGCAGGAAATTGGTGATCAGCGCCAGGCCCAGCGCCTGGCTCTTCTCCGGATGGAACTGCGTGCCGGCGAGATTGTCGCGGGCGACGGTTGCCGTCACCGGGCCGCCATAGTCGGCGACCGCAACGACCTCGTCCGGCTTTTTCGCATCGAGATGGTAGGAGTGGACGAAATAGGCATGCAGGCCCGTCGCGCCGGTCGGAATGCCGGAAAACAGCGGGTGCCGACGCCTCAATTCGATCGTGTTCCAGCCGATCTGCGGGATCTTCAGCGCCGGATCGGAAGGCGTGATCTCCTTGACGTCGCCCGATATCCAGCCGAAGCCGTTGGTGACGGTCTTTTCGAGACCGCGCTCAGACATCAGCTGCATGCCGACGCAAATGCCCAGGAAAGGCCGGCCCTTGGCGATGGCGACGTCCTCGATCGCGTCCCACATGCCCTCGACGGCGCGCAGCCCGGCCGCGCAGTCGGCATAGGCACCGACGCCGGGCAGGACGATGCGGTCCGCGGTGCGCACGCGGTCGGCGTCGGCCGTCAGGTCGATCTCGGCCGCGATGCCGGCTTCACGCGCGGCGCGCTCGAAAGCCTTGGTGGCCGAGCGCAGATTGCCCGAACCGTAATCGATGATCGCAACCCGCATCTCAGCGCCGTCCTGGAATGTGGGTCAGCCCCAGCGCCATGCCGGGCTGCGCCGGGCGCGCCAGAGCGGCATCGGGAACGATGCGCGGCGCGGGCTCATCCGAAAGCCCTTCGGCTTCCAGGGCATAGCGCATGTCGGCATCCCCGAGCCAGCCAGCCTCGACGACGCCCCATTCATGCCAGCCGCGGCGGCGTAACGCCGCGATGCGCAATCCCTGGCCCTCCAGCCCGATATAGAGCGAGACGAGCAGCGACAGCAGCGAGCCGGCGACACCGAGGCCAAGCTTCTGGCCAAGCATCGAAAGCACGCCCATGACGACGAAGGCGAGCGCCGCTTCGACCCACAGCCGGTGCCAGGCAAGCCACAGCGGCGGCACCAGCAGGCCGAGCCAGGTGAAGCCGTCGCGGACCAGCGTCGTCATGTCGAATTTCTCGCTGCGGCCAGGTGGCTCCATCACGACATAGGCGGTCATGAGGCTATCCCTTCAAAGAACCCTTGGTGGAGGGAACCGCGCCAGGCTGGCGCGGATCAAGCTCGAGCGCGGCGCGCAACGCGCGCGCCACCGCCTTGAAGCAGGTCTCGGCTATATGATGGTTGTTGGCGCCATAATGGTTGGTGACATGCAGCGTGATGCCGGCGTTCTGCGCCAGCGCCTGAAAGAATTCACGCACCAGTTCGGTGTCGAAGGTGCCGATCTTGGGCGACGAGAACGAAACGTTCCAGACCAGGAAGGGGCGGCCCGACACATCGATCGCCGCACGCGTCAGCGTCTCGTCCATGGCAAGGTCGATCGAGGCGTAGCGCATGATGCCGCGCCGCTCGCCCAGCGCCTTGGTCAAGGCCTGGCCGAGCGCAATGCCGGTGTCCTCGACCGTGTGGTGGTCGTCTATGTGCAGGTCGCCCTTGGCCTTGACGATCATGTCGATCAGCGAATGGCGGGCAAGCTGGTCCAGCATATGGTCGAAGAAGCCGACGCCGGTGGCGATGTCCGATTTGCCGGAGCCGTCGACATGGATCGACACCGAAATGTCGGTTTCCGCGGTCTTGCGGCTTGCATCGGCGGAACGAGGCGCCATCACTCTATCCTTGTGCCAGTGGTTCAGATCGTGACCGGTTCACGGCCCTCGAGCGCTCGCGGGCTTGAAAACGAGAGCCTTCTAGCAGCATGATCCGGCGATTGCCAGTTGCGATCCCGGCCGCTATCGAGCCGTTTGCAATCATTGGCCCCGTGCATACATATGGCCGATCAAGTTACTCGTACCGCGCCAATCGCCTTTTTGGGATGGCGCTGCTCGGAGCCAGGAAATGTCTGATAATCTGACCATGCACGCCACGACGATCGTGACCGTGCGCAAGGGCAACAAGGTGGTGATCGCCGGCGACGGCCAGGTCAGCCTCGGCCAGACCATCATGAAGGGCAATGCCCGCAAAGTGCGCCGCATCGGCAAGGGCGGCAATGTGATTGCCGGCTTCGCCGGTGCCACCGCCGACGCCTTCACGCTTTTGGAACGCCTCGAAGCCAAGCTCGAACAGTATCCTGATCAACTCACCCGCGCGTGCGTCGAGCTTGCCAAGGACTGGCGCACCGACCGCTATCTGCGCCGGCTGGAGGCGATGATGCTGGTTGCCGACAAGTCGGTCTCGCTGGCGCTGACCGGCAATGGCGACGTGCTGGAGCCCGAACATGGCGTCATGGCCATCGGTTCGGGCGGCAATTACGCTCTGGCCGCGGCGCGCGCGCTGATGGACACCGACAAGGACGCCGAGGAGATCGCCCGCAGGGCGATGCAGATCGCGTCCGACATCTGCGTCTACACCAACAACAATTTCGTTGTCGAAACGCTCGATGCCGCCTGAACCAGTCGCACCCTACGATTTTCGGCCGGTGACCAAAAAGGACCTGCCGATGATCGCCGGCTGGCTGGCCGAGCCGCATGTTGCAGAGTGGTGGGACGATCCCGAGACGGAAATCGCGGAGATTGCCGATCATATAGACTCGATTTCCGTCGAGCCGCTGATCGTCGAGCTCGACGGAAAGCCGATCGCCTATCTCCAGAGCTACGACCCGCATCTGGAAGACGGCCATCCCTATGCGGATCAGCCGTTCGGCACTCTCGGCATCGATCTCTCGATCGGCCGGCCGGAGCTGATCGGCATCGGCCACGGCTCGGCGATCGTGCGCCAGTTCGTCGAAGACCTGTTCGAGGAGGGCGTGCCGCGCGTCATCATCGATCCCGACCCTGCCAACATCAGGGCCATCCGCGCCTATGAAAAAGCCGGATTTCGGGCCATTGATCGCAGGCAGTCGATTTATGGCGACGTCGTGCTGATGGCCATCGATGCCGAAGACGCGCAAGAGGGGTAATCCGGGGCATGGTCACATCGAGCGAGGACAAGAGCCTTTCCGCTTACGAGGACAGCTGGCGGATGGGGCTGCTGATCGTCGCCGGCCTGCTCGTCGCCCAGGCCGTCACGCTCTACCTGATGGGCCATCCGTCGATCTGCACCTGCGGCTATGTCAAGCTGTGGCATGGCGTGGTGAACAGTTCGGAGAATTCCCAGCACATTTCGGACTGGTACACCTTCTCGCACATCATCCACGGTTTCCTGTTCTATGCGTTGGCGCGGTTCCTGTTCCCGCGCTCGCCGATCGGCTTGCGGCTGGCATTCGCCGTCCTCGTCGAGGGCGGATGGGAAATCCTCGAAAACAGCCCGTTCATCATCGAGCGCTACCGCGCCGGCACCATTTCGCTCGATTATTACGGCGACAGCATCATCAATTCGGTGTCCGACACACTGGCCATGGTGCTGGGATTTGTCATGGCGCGCAGGCTACCTATATGGGTGATCGTCAGCCTCGCCATTCTCTTCGAACTGGGCACCGGCTACCTCATCCGGGACAACCTTGCACTCAACGTGATCATGCTGCTGCATCCGTTCGAGACCATCAAGCAGTGGCAAAGTGGAATTTAGCGATATGAGCACATTTTCTCCCCGCGAAATCGTTTCGGAACTCGACCGCTTCATCATCGGCCAGAAGGACGCCAAGCGCGCCGTGGCCATCGCCTTGCGCAATCGCTGGCGCCGCCAGCAGCTCGAAGGCCAGATGCGCGAAGAGGTGATGCCGAAGAACATCCTGATGATCGGCCCGACCGGCGTCGGCAAGACCGAGATTTCGCGCCGCCTGGCGCGGCTCGCCGGCGCGCCGTTCGTCAAGGTCGAGGCGACCAAATTCACCGAGGTCGGCTATGTCGGCCGCGATGTCGAGCAGATCATCCGCGATCTGGTCGAGATTGCCATCGGCCTGATGCGCGAGAAGATGCGCGAGGACGTCAAGGCACGCGCCCATGTCAACGCCGAGGAACGCGTTCTGGAAGCCTTGGTCGGCAAGACGGCGAGCCCAGCGACGCGCGACTCATTCCGCAAGAAGCTGCGCGAGGGTGAGCTCGACGACAAGGAAATCGAAATCGAGGTGGCCGACACCGGCAATGGCGGCATGCCCGGTTTCGAGATTCCCGGCATGCCTGGCGCCAATATCGGCGTTCTCAACATCAACGACATGCTGTCTAAGGCGATGGGCGGCAAGAAGACCAAGCTGCGCAAGACCACGGTGAAGGAATCCTACGACCTGCTGGTCGGCGACGAGTCCGACAAGCTGCTCGACCAGGACGAGGTGGTGCGCCGGGCGCTCGACGCGACGGAGAATGACGGCATCGTCTTCCTGGACGAGATCGACAAGATCGCCGCCCGGTCGGACATTTCGGGCGGGCCTTCGCGCGAAGGCGTGCAGCGCGACCTGCTGCCGCTGGTCGAAGGCACGACGGTGGCGACCAAATACGGGCCGGTGAAGACGGACCATATCCTGTTCATCGCTTCCGGTGCCTTCCATGTCTCCAAGCCGTCCGACCTGTTGCCGGAACTGCAGGGCCGCCTGCCGATCCGAGTCGAGCTGCGCGCGCTGGAGAAGGAGGACTTCGTCCGCATCCTGACCGAGACCGAGGCGAGCCTGATCAAGCAGTATATCGCGCTGATGAAGACCGAAGGCGTCGAGCTGACGTTCACCGACGACGCCATCGATTCGCTCGCCGGCGTCGCCGTCGATCTCAACGCCAGCATCGAGAACATCGGCGCCCGGCGGCTGCAGACGGTGATGGAGCGGGTGCTGGACGACATTTCCTATGATGCGCCCGACCGCAACGGCACGGCCGTCACCATCGACGCCGCCTATGTCCAGAAGCATGTCGGCGACCTCTCCAGAAACACGGATCTGTCGCGGTTCATCCTTTGAACGAGGGGGCCGGAGCAGTCCGGCGCGGTCATGCAATAGGTTCCGGCAGGAGCCATGTGTGGCCAGATGGTACCATCTGGCCACCTTTCGTCTCGCCGGATGATGGGGCGCTCTCGACTCGACCAAGTGCTTTACCTAGTTTGCGCGGCAATTCCCTAGAGCGGTTCAGCGTTTGATAGATCGCCGACCCGCTCTAACTCTTTGTTTTCACGCAATTCCGGACGGAAAACCGTTACACACTTTTCCTGGGATTGCTCTAGGCGGCGGCGCATGAAAAAACTGATCCTGGTCATTCTCGGCTTGACGCTGGCGGCGACGCTGTTCGCCGCCGACGCGGCGACATTGGTGCCGGCGGGAAACCGCAATGCCGAGCAGCCCGACATTCCCGGCGCCTCCAGCCGCCGCACGCAGGCGACCAACACCACCTTCCAGGCGAAGTACCGCAAGGTCTATGCCCTGCTGCAGAACGACGCCGATCTGCGCGCCAAGATCAGGAAGGCGGCCAGCGCCTATGGCATAGACCCCATGCACATCGTCGGCGCCATCGTCGGCGAGCACACCTACAATGTCGACGCCTATGACCGGCTGCAGACCTACTACGTCAAGGCGATCTCCTACCTGTCGAGCAAGCTGTCCTTCGCCTATGACGGCGAGGATGTCAGCGATTTCGTGCAGCGGCCGGAATTCAAGAAATGCGCCGCCATTTCGGACAGCTACGATCTGTGGGAATGCCGCGAGCAGGTCTGGAACCATTCGTTTCGGGGCAAGACCGTCGGCGGCGAGGATTTCCCCGACAACCGTTTCGGCGCCACCTTCTTCCAGCCCTACTATGCCGGTCAGACCTTCGGCCTCGGCCAGCTCAACCCGCTGACCGCCTTGCAGATGAGCGACCTCGTGCACAAGGTGTCCGGCCTGCCGGAACTCGACGTCTCCGATCCCAATTCGGTCTACAAGACCATCATGGATCCGGACCTGACGCTGCCTTACGTCGCGGCGACGATCAGGAAATCGATCGACGCCTACAAGAGCATTGCCGGTTTCGACATTTCGGGGAATCCGGGGCTGACAGCCACCCTCTACAATGTCGGCAATCCCGAGCAGCGCGCCTATGCGCTGAAGGCGGAGAACGACAAGCGCCGAGCCGCCGGCGAGCCGGAGAAGCTGCCGGAAGAGAATTATTACGGCTGGCTGGTCAACGACAAGCTGGCGGAGCTCGAGGCGCTGTTTTAGCGGCGCAGGCGCGCTGGCATTAATTCGTCGACACCTGCGCCGCCCCTCATTGTCCTGCCGGACATTTCTCCCCGTTTAGTGACGGGGAGAAAGATGCCGTTATCAATGATTTCGCCAATTATTTGCGGTGCGTGAATCGCGGCGATGTTGCCACAGCTCCCTTCTCCCCGTTCTACGGGGAGAAGATGCCGGCAGGCAGATGAGGGGCGGCGCCGACATCGACCAGGTGGTGCGACTTCACGCCGCCAGCAATGCCTTCAGCTTGACTTCAGGCGATCCCAGCGCCTCCGGCGCCGGCTTGGCCCACTTGCCGATCAGCATCTCGGCCAGCCTTATGTCGCGCGCCACCGCATTGCCCGGGCCGATGCCGCTGGCCGCTACCAGCCTGCCGTCCTCGGCGAGATGGAAGAGGATGAAGGCGCCGGCGCCGAGATCGCGACGCACGGTGCTACGGCCTTCGTCGGAAAGGCCGGCGATCTGCAGGGACAGGCCGTATTGATCCGACCAGAACCACGGCACCGCGGCATGCGCCTCGCCGGCGCCAAGCATGTTCTTCGCCGCCAGTGCGCCCTGTTGCTGCGCATTGCGCCAGGCCTCCAGCCGCACGCGGCGGCCGCCATAGACGGCGAGCGGAAACGAGCAGCAATCGCCGGCGGCAAAGATGTCGGGATCGCCGCTGCGTAATTCCGCGTCGACCGCGATGCCGTTTTCGATGGCCAGGCCGGCTTTAGCCGCGAGCCCGGTCACCGGCACGGCGCCGATGCCGATGACGGCGAGGTCGGCAATGATCTCGCGCCCGCCGGCAAGCGTCACCCGCACCTCCCTGCCGTCGTCGGCGATGGAGGCGATGCCTTGCCCGCAGACCACGTCGACACCCTCGGCGACATGCGCTTCATGGATGATTTCGGCGATCTCGGCCGGAACGCCGCGCATCAGGATACGTGGCTGCGCCTCGATGACGGTGACATCTGCGCCGAGCTTGCGGGCGGCCGCCGCAAGTTCGAGGCCGATAAAGCCGCCGCCAATGACGGCGATGCGGTTGCCGGCGCTGAGATGGGCGCGGATGGCCAATGCATCGGCGAAGGTCCGCAGATACACGCAACGCCCGCCAAGGCCAGGCATCGGCAGCTTGCGCGGCGTCGAACCGGTGGCCAGCAGCAGCTTGTCGTAGGCCAGCACCGAGCCGTCCGACAGGCGCACCATGTGCGCCGCGCGATCGATCGCCACCGCCTGGACGGAATGGACGTGCTGGATCGATTTTTCGGCCAGGGTCTTGTCGCTGGCGATTGCCTTGATCGCGGGCGCGTCGCTGGCCATCGCCTCCTTGGACAGAGGCGGCCGTTCGTAGGGCAGATGCGGCTCGTCGCCGACCAGCGTCACCGGCCCGTCATAGCCGAGATCGCGCAGCGTGAGTGCTGCCCGTCCGCCGCATTCGCCGGCCCCGATGATCACCATTCCGCGTGCCATGCCGGTCATCCGATCTGAACCAGCACTTTGCCGGCGTCGACCTTGACCGGATAGGTTTTGAGGTCGACGCAGACCGGCGCGCCCCTGGCCGCGCCGGTCTTGTAGTTGAAGCGGCCATTGTGCTTGGGGCATTCGATGATGTCGTCCATCACCAGCCCGTCGGCGAGATGCACCTTCTCATGCGTGCAGAGTCCATCGGTGGCGAAATATTCGTCGTCCGGGCTGCGATAGATGGCGAAGGTGCGCCCGCCATGATCGAAGCGCATCACGTCCTCTTCATCTATGTCGCCGGCGGCGCAGGCCTCGACCCAATCGCTCATTCAGTCCTCCCCTGCAGTCTTTCGATGTCATTCCACCGCCGCGGCGACGGTATCGTTATGGAATTCCTCGCGGTACGGCCTGGCGGTCGGCGGCAGTTCGCGCTTGAGGAAATAATCCTCGTTGCGCAGCTGGCGGCGGAAGACCGGGATCATCTCGCGGTAACCGGACAGGATCGACGGCGTCGGCGCCGGCAGATCGTGCTTGATCAGCGCATGCAACCTGGGCAGCGCGTGGTAGGGGACCATGGGGAACATGTGGTGTTCGACATGGTAGTTCATGTTCCAGTAGATGAAGCGGCTGATCGGGTTCATGTAGACGGTGCGGCTGTTCAGCCGGTGGTCGGTGACGTTGTCGGCGAGACCGCCATGCTGCAGCAGGCCGACCATGACGTGATGCCAGGCGCCGTAGAGCCTGGGCAGGCCGACCAGCATCAAGGGCAGGAACGACCCGGTGTAGAGCGCCAGCGCGATGGTCGCGGCATAGATCGCCGTCCAGATGCGGGCAACACGGATCGCTTTGGGCTGCTCCTGTTCGGGAATGAAGGTTTTCTCCACTGCGCTGATGTTGCCGGCGGCGTTGCGCAGCATATCGCTCATAGCATGCCAGGCGTCGAGCACGCCGACAAAACCGAGGACGAGGCGCATCAGGTCCGGCGGCCGCATGACCGAGATTTCAGGATCGCGGCCGACGATGATGGTGTCGGTGTGGTGGCGCGTGTGGCTCCAGCGCCAAGTCACCGGGTTGCGCATGATCATGAAGCAGGCGATCTGATAGACCAAATCATTCATCCACTGCGTGCGGAACGCCGTGCCGTGGCCGCATTCGTGCCAGCGCGAATCGGTGGATGAGCCGTAGAGCACGCCATAGGCAAAGAAGAACGGCACGCACCACCAGCTGCCCCAGAACCAGGCGCCGCCGGCGCCGCTGATGACGAGGGCGGCGAGCCAGATCGCGGTGTCGCGGATCGCCGGGCCATCGGAGCGCTGCATCAGCTCCTTCATCTGCTTGCGGGGGATCGCGGTGTGATACCACTCGGCCGCCGACAGGCCGTTTTCGACGGCAAGCCGGGCGTCGCGGCCTATCAGGCTGTAGTCACGCCGGGACGGCGTTGCGGTCATGATTGCCTCCCAAGGCAGGCATTCGTCATGCGAATGCCGATCACCAACTGGCTTCATGCCTAGAAATAACGCCCGGTTATGATAGACTCAACATCACAAAGATAGTTTCTATCATTTTCTATCAAGATGATGTATCGATATCAGGCAACCGAACGAGGGCGATCATGGCGAAACGGCCGACCATCACTGATCTGGCGCGCGTCTCCGGCGTCAGCGTCGCCACGGTGGACCGCGTGCTCAACAATCGCTTGCCGGTACGCGAGGAAACCGCGCGCCGTGTCTACGAGACCGCGACCGAGATCGGCTATCACGCGGCCGGCCTGATCAAGCAGCGCATGCGCCACGAGCTGCCGGAATACCGGCTCGGCTTCCTGCTTTTGAGAGGCAATGATGTCTTCTACACGGAGTTCGCGCGGCAGCTCGAGCTCGCGGTGTCGCAATCGCAGCGCTTCCGCGGTGTCGCGATCATCGACTTCGCCAGTTCGCTGACGCCGGACGAAATCGTCGAGCGCACGGGCAAGCTGGCGGCCAAATGCAGGGCTGTCGCCCTTGTCGGGCCGGATCACCCGGCGTTGACCGTCACCGTAGAGGAGATGAAGGCCAAGGGATTGCCTGTCTTTTCCCTGCTGTCCGACTTCGCCGCCGGCATTCGCGAGGGCTATGTCGGCCTCGACAACCGCAAGGTCGGCCGCACCGCAGCCTGGATGATCTCGAAAGCGGCGAAGCGGCCGGGCAAGGTCGCGCTCTTCGTCGGCAGCCACCGCTTCCATGGCCACGAACTGCGCGAGATCGGCTTTCGCTCCTTCTTCCGCGAACAGGCGCCGGATTTCACCGTGCTGGAAACGCTGGTAAATCTCGAGGCCAACCAGATCACGCAGGACACGCTGCTCGATCTGCTCGGCCGCCACCCGGACTTCGTCGGTTGCTACGTCGCGGGCGGCGGCATGGAAGGCGCGGTCGCGGCGCTGAGGCAGGCCAAGCCGGCCGAGATGCCGGCGGTGGTCTGCAACGAGATATCGGCGGTCTCGCGGTCCGCCTTGGCGGACGGGGTGCTGACCATGGTGATCTCGACGCCGCTGCCGGCATTGTGTCGCGAACTGCTCGATCTCATGGCGCACGCCATCGAGACGGGCGCGGCGAACGCACCCGGCCAGACCTTCCTGCCATTCGACATCTACCTGCCTGAGAACATCTAGCGCTGGGCTTTCAGGCGCGCCGCGCCCGCAGGCGTATCCAAATTGACGCATGAGTGGCAGCTAATATATACATGGCTGATGGATGGGGATGGGTTTGGCTACATCGCTTTTGGGAGCGACGAACTCTATGCGCGTGGCGCGCTCTTCAGCGCGCTTCGCCTGCTTCACTTTTGCCCGAATGCCAGGGTAATGGTCCTGACCGACAGGCCCTCCATTTTCGACGACTATCCCATCGAAACGATCGAACTGACGGCCAAGAGACAGGCCGAGATGTCCTTCGGCAATCGATACATGTTTGGCATCAAGGCCGCAGGCATCGTCGATCTGCTGCGGCGTTGCGAGCGCCTGTTCTTCATGGATACGGACATGTATCCGACCGGTGACATATCGCGATGTTTCAACCGGATTTCAGCTTTGTCCTCCATAATGTGGCGGTGTGAAGGGCGCCCGAAGGCCTCTTATCGCGCGCTCAAGGGCAAGGGGCTCTCAATTGGAGGTCACATCCTGACGGGAGACGAGACGATGTGGGCGAGCGGCGTCCTTGGCGTTCATCATGATAACATCCCGGCGATACAGCTAGCGTACGCGGCCAGCGAGAAAGTCAGCGAAATCGTGCGTTTGCACACCCCGGAACAATTCTGCATCGGCGTCGCGCTATCACAGGATGGACGGAAAATCCGCAGCCACCGGCTGCCGATCCGCAACTACAACACCAGGGGAAAGAAGCTTCACGCCCGAAAGCGAATTGGAGCTTTCTTCGATCTCAGCGGCAAGCTCAGTGTCGAACAGCAGGTGAGGCAGGCGGCGGGATACAGGGTCTGGAGAGCGCCGCTCGATCTCTTGCTGCAGAGAGACATCTGGCATTTCTGAACTGCCATCGCCTGTCGACGGCATCCAAGGAACGGACATGGCGCGCGGATGCCATCGGCATCGCCGCCGGCGGCAGGCGTGCGCCTGCCTGCCCCGCGCCGCCAAGGCAGCGGCATTCATCCGGCAGCATCCGCACAGTGTCGACGCGTCCGCCAAAATCGCACATCCGGTTTTGGAATCGCCCTTGACGCCTCCCGACGAAATGGAATAAATATTTCACCAGTCATGTATTTTGGTTCTTTCGTTCCGGAACATCTGTTTCAAACAGAAGCTTTGGCGTTCCAGCAAACGGCAGGCGCCATCCGGGGGAGAGAAGACAATCGGGAGAGATTCCCCGGGCAGATCGGGGATTCCGGAGACATCGGTGCAACCGGACACCAAAAGTGGAGGAGAGATTACAATGAAGAAACTGCTTTTGGGCGTCGCCTTCGCGGCGCTGATGAGTTCATCGGCCATGGCCGCCAAGATCGGCGTCTCGATGGCCAAGTTCGACGACAATTTCCTCACCGTGCTGCGCAATGGCATGATCGCGCAGGCCAAGGGCATGAGCGGCGTCGAGTTGCAGGTCGAGGACGCACAGAACGACGTCGCCAAGCAACTCGACCAGATCAAGAACTTCGCCGCTTCGGGCGTCGACGCCATCATCGTCAACCCGGTCGATACCTCGGCCACACAGGCGATGTCGGATGCGGCCGCCGCCGCCAAGATCCCGCTGGTCTACGTCAATCGCGAGCCGGTCAATGTCGACAAGCTGCCCGACAACCAGGCCTTCGTCGCTTCGAACGAGGCCGATTCCGGCACGCTCGAGACCAAGGAAGTCTGCCGCCTGTTCAAGGAAGCCGGCAAGAAGGAAGCCAATGTCTACGTGATCATGGGCGAGCTTTCCAACCAGGCCGCCGTGCAGCGCACCAAGGACATCGACAATGTCATCGCCACGCCGGACTGCAGCTTCATCAAGATCATCGACAAGCAGACCTCGAACTGGGATCGCGACCAGGCCCAGAACCTGATGACCAACTGGCTGTCGACCGGCAAGAAGTTCGACGGCGTCATCGCCAACAATGACGAAAGCGCCATCGGCGCCATCCAGGCGATGAAGGCCGCCAACATCGACATGAAGTCGGTTGTCGTCGGCGGTGTCGACGCCACCCAGGACGCGCTTGCCGCCATGCAGGCGGGCGACCTTGACGTAACCGTGTTCCAGGACGCGGCCGGCCAGGGCGCCGGCGCGCTGGATGCGGCGCTGAAGCTGGCCAAGGGCGAGAAGGTCGAGCACAAGGTCTATGTGCCCTTCCAGCTCGTCACCCCGGCCAACATCGACAAGTTCTTGAAGAAGAACTGAGCGGCGGATAGCGGGAGCGGCGCTCTCAAAGCGTCGCTCCTCCTTCCCTCAGCGCCGGCAGGGCGCGAGGATCGACTGCGGCTGACGGAGGATAGAAAGACGTGGCACAGACATCTCATGGCGTCGGCGGTCTGACCTACGATGCGAAGAAGCGCGCATGGCCGGCCGAGTTCAATGTTTTCCTGGCGCTCGTCATCCTTGTCGTCGTCTTCGAGCTGATCGGCCGGATCTTTCTCGGCGACAGCTTCCTGTTCAACACCCGCAGCGATGTCAGCGGCATCTTCAATGAGGCGCGGCTGCAGATCATCATCCTGCAGGTGTCGATCGTCGGCATCATCGCCATCGGCGTCACGCAAGTGATCATCACGGGCGGCATCGATCTGTCCTCCGGTTCGATCGTCGGCGCGACGGCCATGATCGCCATGAGTTTCGCCCAGGTCGCGACCGTCAATGGCAATCCCAATCCCAAGGCGATGTTCCTGGCGCAGGGCTGGACCGACCTGCCGGTGATCGTCCCGGTGCTGGTGGCGGTCGGCTGCGGCCTGCTCGCCGGCATGGTCAACGGCGCGCTGATCGCCTACACGCGCATTCCGCCCTTCATCGCCACGCTCGGCATGATGGTGACCGCGCGCGGCATCGCCAAATGGTGGTCCAAGGGCCAGCCGATCTCGTTCCCGACAGACAGTTTCGCGGCAATAGGCAAGGGCCTGATGCCGGTCATCATCTTCCTGTCGCTGGCCGCGCTGTTCCAGCTGATCATGACCTACACCAGATACGGCAAGCATTGCTACGCCATCGGCTCCAACGAGGATGCCGCGCGCATGTCGGGCATCAAGATCGCCAACCACAAGATCCTCGTCTATGTCATCGCCGGCATTCTCGCGGCGCTCGCCGCCGTGGTGCTTTCCTCCAAGAACCTCACCGCCCAGGCCGGCATGGGCGTGATGTATGAGCTCGACGCCATCGCCATGGCGGTCATCGGCGGCGTCTCGCTGTCGGGCGGCCGCGGCTCGATCATCGGCACGGTGATCGGCGCGCTGATCTTCGGCGTCATCATCTCCGGTTTTACCTTCCTGCGCCTCGACGCCTACTATCAGGAGATGGTCAAGGGCGTGATCATCGTCGGTGCGGTCGTTCTCGACCAGTGGCGCCAGCGCATGCGGGCATTGAGGGCTTGACCATGTCAGACATCGTCCTGAAGACCGAAAATCTGACCAAGCGCTATGGCGGCGTGCACGCGCTGGATGGCGCCAACTTTGAACTGCGCAAGGGCGAGCATGTCGCCATCATGGGCGACAACGGCGCCGGCAAGTCGACCTTCGTGCGCCAGATCACCGGTGTCGAGCAACGCACAAGCGGCCAGATCTGGTTCGACGGCAAGGAAGTGAATTTCGCCGGACCGATCGAGGCCCGCGAGGCAGGTATCGAGACGGTGTTCCAGAACCTGGCGCTGGCCGACGATCTCGACGTGCCCTCGAACCTGTTCCTGGGCCGTGAAAGGGTGCTGTTCAACCTCGGGCCGTTCTCGATCCTCGACCGCCGCTATATGCGCAAGGCGACCGAGGCGGCTCTGGTTCGCACCGCGGTGAAGATCCCCAATTTGTCCAACACGATCCGCCATATGTCAGGCGGCCAGCGGCAGTGCGTGGCGATCGCCAGGACGGCGACCTTCGCCTCCAAGCTGATCATCATGGACGAGCCGACGGCTGCCCTCGGCGTGCAGGAGACGGCGCAGGTCGAAAACATCATCCGCACGCTGAAGGACAATGGCGAGCCGCTGATCCTGATCAGCCACAACATGCGCCAAGTGTTCGATCTCTGCGACCGCATCGTGGTGTTCCGGCGCGGCCGCATCGTCGCCAATCTGCGCAAGGAGAATACCGACTGGCAGGACATCGTCTCGTACATCACCGGCGCCAAGACCGGCGAGGCGGAACTCGCGGCGTAGGCGGCGTGGCTACCCCGCTCCGGGACGATCCGCCACGCCGACAAAAATGAACTTGCCCCTTTCCTCGACAGGAAGGTGCGGACACAACTCTCTCGAACCCATCCCCTAGAGGAAAATTTCCATGACTGTTCGCTTCGCCCTCCTTGGTGCCGGCCGCATCGGCAAGGTCCACGCCCGCGCCGTGGGTTCCAACCCCCAGGCAAAACTGGTTGCCGTTGCCGACGCCTTCGAGAAGGCGGCGAGCGAATTGGCTAGTGCCTATGGCGCCGAGGTGCGCACCATCGACGAAATCGAGACGGCCAAGGACATCGATGCCGTCGTCATCTGCACGCCGACGGACACGCATGCCGATTTGATCGAGCGCTTCGCCAAGGCCGGCAAGGCGATCTTCTGCGAGAAGCCGATCGACCTCGACGTCAAGCGGGTGGAGAAGTGCCTGGCCGTCGTCGACAAGGCCAAGGCAACGCTGATGGTCGGCTTCAACCGCCGCTTCGATCCGCATTTCGCCGCCGTGCGCAAGGCGATCGACGACGGCGCCATCGGCACCGTCGAGATGGTCACCATCACCTCGCGCGATCCCGGCGCTCCGCCGATCGACTATATCAAGCGCTCGGGCGGCATTTTTCGCGACATGACCATCCATGATTTCGACATGGCGCGCTTCCTGCTCGGCGAAGAGCCGGTCGCGGTCAGCGCACACGCTTCGGTGCTTGTGGACAAAAAAATCGGCGAAGCCGGCGATTTCGACTCGGTCAGCGTCATCCTCGAAACCGCATCGGGCAAGCAGGCCGTCATCTCCAATTCGCGCCGCGCCACCTATGGCTACGACCAGCGCATCGAGGTGCATGGCTCGAAAGGCATGGTGGCTGCCGAGAACCAGCGGCCGGTGTCGATCGAACTCGCCAACGAGAAAGGCTATACGCGCCCGCCGCTGCACGACTTCTTCATGACCCGTTATCTCGACGCCTATGCCCTCGAGATCGCCGCCTTCATCACCGCGGCGACTTCAGGCAAGAAGGCAGCGCCGAGCGGCGCGGACGGCCTCGTGGCGCTGAAGCTCGCCGATGCGGCGCTGAAGTCGGCGACCACGGGCAAGACCGTCCGTTTGGACAAGTAAGAACGCATCCGGACCCAACGCACAGGAGCAGAGCGATGAGCGCATTCGCCGATCGCAATTCGAACACCCGCGCCATCGTTACCGGCGGAGCGCAAGGCATCGGCTTTGCCGTCGCCGAAGCCCTTGCCGACGAAGGCTGCCGGGCGCTGGCGCTCATCGGCCGCTCGCAGGAGAAGGGTGACAAGGGGGTTGCCCATTTCAAGAAATCAGGCGTCGACGCGATCTTCATCAGCGCCGACGTCTCGAAGGTGGCCGACTGCAAGCGCGCGGTCGCCACCGCTCTCTCGCATTTCGGCAGCATCAACGCGCTGGTCAATGCCGCCGCCACCTCGGCGCGCGGATCTCTGGTCGAGACATCGGAAGAACTCTTCGACCAGATCTTCGACACCAATGTGCGCGGCCCCTTCTTCCTGATGCAGGGCGTGGTGGCGCATCTGCTGGAGAAAAAGACACCCGGCTCGATCGTCAACGTGCTGTCGATGTCGGCGCATACCGGCCAGTCCTTCCTGACGCCCTATTCGACCAGCAAGGGCGCGCTGATGACGCTGACCAAGAACGTCGCCAACGCCTATCGCTTCAACCGCATCCGCTGCAACGCGGTGCTGCCCGGCTGGATGGACACCGAAGGCGAGGATATCGTCCAGAAGAAATGGCACGACGCCCCCGATGACTGGCTAGCGAAGGCCGAGGCCGCGCAGCCGATGGGCCAGTTGGTCAAGCCGGACCAGCTCGCGCGGCTGATCAGCTACATGGTCAGCCCGCAATCGGGCGTCATGACCGGATCGCTGGTCGACTACGACCAGAGCGTTGCCGGGTCGTCGCCGGAATAGGTTCGTGCGGGCCAGTCGCGTGGCGCACCTTAAACCTATCGTATGTCTGTCTTTGTGAAATCCTGACCGGTGTAGAGCAAAGCCAAATCATATGCCTTGCAACAGGCATAGGAAAAGCAATCGCCCATGTTGAGCTGCGCCGGCGAATTGACACCCTTGCCGTAGCTGCGTGCCGCTTCGACAGCGAGCCGCCCGACTTCAGCCGAAATGAGGACCTCGCCGATCCCCAAATCCTGCACGAAACGGTCGACGGCGGCATTCGCCTTTGCGATTGCCGCCGGTTCCACGGGTGAAGGCAGGGGGGTCTTTGAACGCGCCAAGGCCATTGCGGTCTCGAAACGAACGACCGCCGAAATGAAGAAAGGCCCGCCGTGGGCATCCATCCGGGCGGCGAGTTCTCCTGCCGTGGGCTCCGGGCGCAACAGAGCAACGACCGCCGACGCGTCGATGAACAGGCTCATAGCCCGCCTGAAAGCTCGTCCGAATAGGCTTTCATATCGAAGTCAGGATTATCCTCTCCGATTTCGCCAGCCATTCTGACCGCCTCCGCCAAGCGTTCCGAGACGGATTGGACAGCGCGGGCGCGCTCGATTTCATGCGTCAGAGCGCGGCGAACCGCCTCGGCCTTACTCGGCGCCTTTGTGAGGCGCTGCACCTCGAGTACCAGCCGGTCGACTTCCCGGTCCTTCACGTAAAGCGGCATCGGAGCATATCCTTTTTGACATATCCAACATATGCATTCTTACATATCCATGCAAGACTCCTATCAGACGCGTGACATCCAACGCGACTTCAGCTATACGCCACACTCATGATCAACCTGACCGCCACGTATTGGTACTTTAGGAGCTCGCTGGCGGCGGGAGGATTGCGCTCGATCTGAAGATTGCAGCACCAAGATCCGAACAGCCGCCAGACCTGGCGGCTTTTTTGTTTCAGCCGGCAGGTTCCCAAACATAGTTTTACGCAATTCCGGACGGAAAACCGCTACGCACTTTTCCTGGAATTGCTCTAACAGGAGCAGAAAGCCGTGTTGACCACCACAGACGACCTTCGGGTCAAGGAACTCAGACTGCTGAGCACGCCGGAAGAGGTGATGCGCGAGATACCGCGCTCGCTGACGGCGACCCGCACCGTTGCCGCCTCGCGCAACGCCATCCACTCCATCCTGACAGGGGCCGACGATCGACTTGTTGTCATCGTCGGCCCTTGTTCCATCCACGATCCGGTCGCGGCCGTCGACTATGCCAGCCGTCTGGCGGCGCTGCGCGAGGCCCTGGCCGACCGGCTCGAGATCGTCATGCGGGTCTATTTCGAGAAGCCGCGCACGACGGTCGGCTGGAAGGGCCTGATCAACGATCCCGACCTCGACGGCAGCTTCAACATCGACAAGGGCCTGCGGATGGCGCGCAACGTGCTTTCCGCCGTCAACAATCTCGGCCTGCCGGCGGCGACCGAATTCCTCGACATGACGACGCCGCAATACATTGCCGACCTCGTCGCCTGGGGCGCCATCGGCGCGCGCACGACCGAGAGCCAGATCCATCGCGAGCTGGCCTCGGGCCTCTCCTGCCCCGTCGGCTTCAAGAACGGCACCGACGGCAATCTCAGGATCGCCGGCGAGGCGGTGAAGTCGGCCGCCCAGCCGCACCATTTCATGGCGGTGACCAAGGGCGGGCGCAGCGCCATCGCGGCGACCACCGGAAACGAGGATTGCCATGTCATCCTGCGCGGCGGCATCGCGCCGAACTATGACGCGGCAAGCGTCGAGGCCGCCTCCGTCGAACTCGCGCGCATCGGTATCGCGCCCCGTCTGATGATCGACGTCAGCCACGCCAATTCGAGCAAGAAGCCCGAGAACCAGCCCAAGGTGGCAGCTGACGTGGCGGGCCAGGTGGCGGCGGGCGACGAGCGCATCATCGGCGTCATGATCGAGAGCAATCTCGTCGCCGGACGGCAGGACGTCGTGCCTGGCAAGCCGCTGGTCTACGGCCAGAGCATCACCGATGGCTGCATCGACTGGGCAACCACCGAAACCGTGCTGCACGGGCTTGCCGGCTCCGTCGAATGGCGCCGCTCGGCGCGCCGCGCCATGCTGGACAGCCGGCAAGGGGCCGCCTGATACAGCCGACGATAGGGGGAGGGCGGCGCCGACGGGAATTATGCCGCCCTCAAGCCCTCCCATGCAGTGAACACGGAAACCGCAAACAGCAGCAGCCCGGCCGCACGCCCGGCAAGGACGGTCGCCCGTGGATTGGCGATCAGAAGGCTGCGGCTGCGGCCGGCTGATATGGCGAGCCCGCCATAGATCGCGGCCTGCGTCAGGACGGTCAGCAGGCCCATGATCGTCGCCTGCATCCAGATCGGACCGTAGTGCGGTTTCAGGAACTGCGGGTAGACGGCCAGGACGAAGAGATAGGCCTTCGGATTGATCAGGCAGGTCACGAAACCCTGGCGAAACGCCTTCCATGCGGAGCGGCTGCCGGCGGGCCCGTCATGGCCGACGGTGATCGAGCTGCGCATCAGAGCGATGCCGATATAGGCCATATAGGCGGCGCCGGCGATCAGCAGCGGCTTGAACAGGATCGGCACGAAATGCATGAGCAGGCCGACGCCGATCGCACCGTTGAGCGTATGCACCATGCCGCCGACCATGATGCCGCCGGTCGCCGCCAGCCCCCTGTCGCGTCCACCGGTCAGCGCATTGGCAAGCACGAACAGCATGTCCATGCCTGGAACGGCTATGATGCCGAACAGGAGAAGAAAGAAAAGCCATAGATTTTCCGCGTAGCTCATGTCAGTTGCCTGTCGCCTCTTGGCGGCGTGCCGCCAAGGAATTGTTGCTTTTCAACCCGATAGGCGATCCTATAGATCGAGCCAACTGACGATGGTGTGTCAGTTGTGATCGCAGCCGGTGAGAAAAATGCGCAAGGCATCGCGCCTGTTCGAGATCATTCAGATCCTGCGGCTGGCCAGGCAGCCGGTGACGGCGGCGATGATTGCCGCGCAGTTGGAAGTGACGATACGCTCGATCTACCGCGACATCGCGGCACTGCAGGCCATGCGTGTCCCGATCGAGGGCGGCCGTGGCATCGGCTACATCCTGCGTCCCGGCTTCGACCTGCCGCCGCTGATGTTCTCGATCGAGGAGATGGAGGCGATCGTGCTGTCGCTGGCGCTGCTGGAGCGCACCGGAGACGACGAACTCAAGCAGGCGGCCAAGCGCGTCAGCGCCAAGATCGCCGGCGCAGTGCCACCGCCCCTGCGCCAGACGCTCGACGCCAATGCGTTGCATGCCTGGGGCTTCGCCGCGCCCTCCGCCGGTACGATCGACCTGGCGCTGGTGCGCCGCGCTATCCGTGACGAGGAAAAGCTCGAACTTTCTTACCGCGACGAACTCGGCCGGGCCTCCGAGCGCCTCATCCGCCCGATCGCGCTGATCTACTACGCCGAGACCGCCAACATCGTCGCCTGGTGCGAATTGCGCCAGGCGATCCGCAACTTCCGCAGCGACCGCATCGAGGATTGCCAGCCGACGGGGGTGCGATTCAAGGGCGAAGGCGACCGCTTGCGGCAGGTCTGGGTGGCCGGCTGGGAGACGAACACGGCTGTCGGTGGTTGAGATCGCGGATGGCTACCGCAGCGCGATTGGTTTGATAGGCTGGCGCCGCCCCTCATTGCCCTGCCGGGCATTTCTCCCCGCATAGTGACGGGGAGAAAGGGTCGCCTTCGCCGGATTTCGCCAATCGGCTGCGTTGCAGAACAGGCGCCAAGACCGACACCGCACCTTCTCCCCGTCACTATACGGGGAGAAGATGCCGGCAGGCAGATGAGGGGCAGCGCCGACGTTGAAACCTGCCCGCCGACGTTTGGATCACGTGGAAGCCTGGACCGGCGCCAGCGCGATCGTTACCTCACATCTACCCAGCGCTTCTCCGCGAAGGAGCGCGCCATGGCGTGCACAGTGCGCTCGATCTCCAGCCCTTCGGCGAACTCGATGAGCCGGGCCGGCTTGCCGGCAAGTCGCGTCAGCAATTCATGGCATTCGATGATCTTGAGATCGTTGAAGCCGAGGCCGTGGCCGGGCGCCGGCACGAAAAGATCATAGGGCTTGTGCTGCGGCGCCACCAGTATGGTGCGGTAGCCCTGTTCGGTCGGCCGGTCCGACGTCAGGTAGAGCTGGAATTCGTTCATCCGCTCCTGGTCGAACAGGATCGATCCCTTGGAACCGAAGATCTGGATGGCGATGCGGCCCTTGCGGCCCCAGGCCGAACGGTTGACCTGCAGCGTGCCGGCAATGCCGTTCTCCAGATGCATCAGCACGCTGGCGATGTCGTACGTCTCGACCGCGCGGCGCCCGCCTGATGCGAGCTTGCGGTCGGCATAGGGCTTGGCCATGTCGCAGATGACGCTGGCGACGCGGCCGAACAGCGCCGTGACCAGCGACAGCGGATGCACGGCGAAATCGTCGAGCGCGCCGTAGCCGGAAGCCGCCTCGTGTTTCCAGAAGAACAGTGCCTCGGGATCGGCCATGAAATCCTCGTCCATCTCGATGCGCAGATGGTTGACCTCGCCGATGATCTTCTCGTCGAGCAGCGCGCCGATGTGGCGGATGGCCGGGCTCTGGATGTAGTTGTAGCCAAGCGCCGCGACCTTGCCCGATCTCTTCGCCGCGGCCGCCATCGCCTCGGCTTCGGCAAAGCTCGGCGCCATCGGCTTTTCGCACCACAGATGCTTGCCGGCTTCGAGCACGGCGATGGCCATTTCTGGATGAAACTGGTTGGGCGTCGTCAGCGAGACGACATCGACTTCGGGGTCGTTGACGACGGCGCGCCAGTCGCCGGACGCCTTGGCGAAGCCGAACTCGCCGGCCTTGCGCCTGGCGAGGTCCTCGTTGACCTCGCCGAGATGGACGAGCCGTGGCTTGATCGCGTCGGGGAAGACGACCCCGACGGCGCTCCACGCGATGGCGTGGCATTTGCCCATGAAGCCCGTGCCGATAAGACCTACGCCGACCATTATTCGTTCCTCCACGGCCATGAATGCTGCGTGGATGAGTTAGTCCATTTTCGCTAGGAATGGAATGTCTGCCTCATTTTTTATGGCGTTCTTGCGCAGGCCCGCTATGATGGGGCAGAGAGAGCTTCCAGACAGCCTGAACAGAGCGACGATGGACGAACAGGTACCTCGCGACTTCGAGACGCTGCGCGCCACCATTCTGGATCGGCGCGAGAGCCTGCCCAAGCGCATCGCCCAGATCGCCGCCTACGCGCTCGACAATCCCGACGATATCGCCTTCGGCACCGCCGCCAGCATCGCCGCTTCGGCCGGCGTGCAGCCCTCGACCCTGATCCGCTTTGCCCAGCAACTCGGTTTCGATGGTTTCACCAGCCTGCAGCAGGTGTTTCGCGAGCGGCTGCGCGAGCGCAACTCCTCCTATGACGAGCGGCTGCAGGCGCTGCGCGCCAAGGCCGAGGGCGGCGCCGGTCACCGGGCGATCTTCGACGGCTTCATCGCCGCCGCCAGCACCTCGCTCAACGACATTTCCCGCACGCTGGATGACGCGCATCTGGAAGACGCGATTTCGCTGCTGGCGAAGGCGCAGACCATCTATGTCTTGGCCAAGCGACGCTCCTATCCGGTGGCGAGCTATATCGCCTACGCGCTCGGCAAGCTGAAGATCCGCAACCAGCTGATCGAATCGGCTGCCGGGCTGAATGCCGAGATGGTCGGCTTCGCCACACCTGCGGACGCCGTCATCGCCATCAGCTTCTCGCCCTACGCGCCGGCCACGATCGAGGAGGCGCGCGCCATTGCCGAGCAGGGCGTGCCGATCGTTGCCATCACCGACAGCTCATTCTCGCCGCTCGCCCAGTTCGCCAGGGTCTGGTTCGAGGTTGCCGAAGCGGATTTCGCCGGCTTCCGCTCGCTGTCGGCGACAATGGCGCTGGCCATGGCGCTTGCCGTCGGCGTCGGCGAGAAGCGGCGCGACGCGACTCGCAAGCGCAAGGCGTGATCGAGCATCCCACCAAGGCAATTTTAGCTCAGGGAATGCTCATTCCATATTGACTATGGATTGGAATTATTATTTCATATTGCCGGCACCACGCCGCCGCTCGCGCGTGTTACCCAAACAATGTTGTCCATGACGACAAGACCGACGGGAGGTTCCAATGAGCGAAGCCGTGGACGCAAGACAGGCGCTGCTCGACGTCATCACGATCGGCCGCGCGTCCGTCGACCTCTATGGCCAGCAGATCGGCTCGCGGCTTGAGGACATCACCACCTTCGCCAAGTCGGTCGGCGGCTGCCCGGCCAACATTTCCGTCGGTACGGCGCGGCTCGGCCTGCGCTCGGCGCTGCTGACGCGCGTCGGCGACGAGCAGATGGGCCGCTTCGTCCGTGAGCAGCTGAAGCGCGAAGGCGTCAATGTCGACGGGCTGAAGACCGACAAGGAGCGGCTGACCGCGCTGGTGCTGCTTTCGGTCGAGAGCGAAGGCGTTTCCCCGATGATCTTCTATCGCTCCGACTGTGCCGACATGGCGCTGGCCGAAGAGGATATCGACGAGGCGTTCATTGCCTCGGCGCGCTCGATCGTCGTCACCGGCACGCATTTTTCCCGTCCCAACAGCGATGCCGCCCAGCGCAAGGCGATCCGCATCATGAAGGCCAGGGGCGGCAAGGTCGTCTTCGACATCGACTACCGGCCGAACCTGTGGGGTCTCGCCGGCCACGCCGAAGGATTTGAGCGCTATGTCAAGTCGGACCGGGTCTCGGCCCAGTTGAAGACGGTGCTGCCCGATTGCGATCTCATCGTCGGCACCGAGGAAGAGATCATGATCGCGTCAGGCGCCGACGACTGCCTGAGCGCGCTGAAGACGATCCGCGCCCTGTCCTCGGCGACCATCGTCCTGAAGCGCGGCGCCATGGGCTGCATCGTCTATGACGGGCCGATCAGCGACGATCTCGAGGACGGCATCGTCGGCGAGGGTTTCCCGATCGAGATCTACAATGTGCTGGGCGCCGGTGACGCGTTCATGTCCGGCTTGCTGCGTGGCTGGCTCGGCGGCGAAAGCCTGGCCACGGCGGCGACCTGGGCCAACGCCTGCGGCGCCTTCGCCGTGTCGCGGCTGCTCTGCGCGCCTGAATATCCGACCTTCGAGGAGCTGCAGTTCTTCCTCAGGAACGGCAGCAAGCATAGGGCGCTGCGCAAGGACGAGGCGATCAACCACATCCATTGGGCGACCAGCCGGCGGCGCGACATCCCTTCGCTGATGGCGCTTGCCTGCGACCACCGTGTGCAGCTCGAGGATGTCGCGACCAAGACAGGCGCCGATCCGGCACGCATCCGCGATTTCAAGGTGCTTGCGGTCAAGGCGGCGGCCAAGGTCGCCGCCGGTCGCGACGGCTACGGCATGCTGATCGACGAGAAACACGGCCGCGAGGCGATGTTCGAGTTCGCCAGGCATCCCTTCGCCTGGCTCGGCCGGCCGGTGGAGCTGCCGGGCTCGCGGCCTCTGCGTTTCGAATTCTCGCAGGATATCGGCTCGCAGCTCACCGAATGGCCGGTCGATCACTGCATCAAATGCCTGTGCTTCTACCATCCCGACGATCCGGCGGCCCTGAAGGAAGAACAGCAGCAGAAGCTGCGCGCG
Source organism: Mesorhizobium sp. B2-1-8 (assembly GCF_006442545.2). NCBI lineage: Bacteria > Pseudomonadati > Pseudomonadota > Alphaproteobacteria > Hyphomicrobiales > Phyllobacteriaceae > Mesorhizobium > Mesorhizobium sp. B2-1-8. The sequence goes on along the minus strand of NZ_CP083952.1, from coordinate 651,973 downwards.
CTGTTCGAGGCCGCGCGCAAGGTCGGCCGGGAACTTCTCATCGAGATCATAGCCGGCAAGCATGGCAGGCTCGACGACACGACGATCCCGCGCGCGCTGGAGGAACTCTATGCGCTCGGCATCAAGCCGGACTGGTGGAAGCTCGAGCCGCAGGCGTCGAGCGGCGCCTGGGCCAAGATCGAGGCGGTGATTCTGAAGCACGATCCTTGGTGCCGCGGCATCGTCCTGCTTGGCCTGGAAGCGCCGCAGGACGAACTGGAAGCGGCGTTCGCCGCCACCGCCAAGGCGCCTATCGTGAAAGGCTTTGCCGTCGGCCGCACCATCTTCGTCCACGCCGCCGAGCAATGGCTGGCCGGCAAGATGTCGGATGACGAGGCTGTCGCCGACATGGCGTCGCGCTTCGAACAGCTGACCGAAGCGTGGCTTGCCGTGCGCGGCCGCAAGGCGGCATAACAAGGCGCGGCACAAACGGGCGGCATAGGGACTGCGGAGGAAAACACCATGAGCAAGACAATCCGCCTGACGATGGCGCAGGCGCTGACCCGCTTCCTGTCCCGGCAGATGACCGAGATCGACGGCAAGACGATGCCGATTTTCGGCGGTGTCTGGGCGATCTTCGGCCATGGCAACGTCGCCGGAATCGGCGAGGCGCTCTACCAGGTGCGCGACGAGCTGCCGACCTTCCGCGCCCACAACGAGCAGGCGATGGCGCATGCGGCGATCGCCTATGGCAAGGCCAATTTCCGCCGCCGCTTCATGGCCGCGACCTCTTCGATCGGCCCCGGCGCGCTGAACATGGTGACGGCGGCCGCCCTTGCCCATGTAAACAGGTTGCCCGTCCTGTTTCTGCCGGGCGATGTCTTCGCCAACCGCATTCCCGATCCGGTGCTGCAGCAGGCCGAGGATTTTTCCGACGGAACGGCGACGGTCAACGACTGCTTCCGTCCGGTCTCACGCTATTTCGACCGCATCACGCGGCCGGAACAGATCATCCCGGCGCTCAATCGCGCCATGCAGGTGCTGACCGACCCGGCCGAATGCGGCCCGGTGACTTTGTCGCTCTGCCAGGATGTGCAGGCCGAGGCCTATGACTATCCCGAGAGCTTCTTTGCCGAGCAGGTCTGGCGCCAGCGGCGGCCGCGTCCGGACCGTGGCGAACTGGCGGCGGCCGTCGCCGCGCTCAAGGGCGCGAAGAAGCCGCTGATCATTGCAGGCGGCGGCGTTCTCTATTCGCAGGCTTCCGACGAACTGGCGAAGTTCGCGCAAGGCGCCGGCATTCCGGTCTGCGAGACGCAAGGCGGCAAGTCCTCGCTGCCGGACGATCATAAGCTCAACATGGCGGCGGTCGGCGTCACCGGCACCTCGGCCGCCAACCGGCTGGCGGAAGAGGCCGATGTCGTGCTCGCCATCGGCACGCGCCTGCAGGATTTCACCACCGGCTCGTGGGCGCTGTTCAAGAATTCCGGCAAGACCATCATCGGGCTCAACGTGCAGCCCTTGGATGCCGGCAAGCACCGGGCGCTGCCGCTGGTCGCCGACGCGGCCGAAGGGCTCGCGGAACTCGCCGCCGCGCTGAAAGGCTGGAAGGCGCCTGACGTCTGGACCGACAATGCGGCCACCGGCAAGAAGGCCTGGCAGGCCGATGCGGCCAAGGTGACGGCATCGACCAACGCCGCTTTCCCCTCCGACGCGCAGGTGATCGGCGCCGTGCAGCGCGCCATGGGCTCCGGCGTGACGCTGCTGCACGCGGCAGGCGGCCTTCCGGGCGAATTGCACAAGCTCTGGCAGGCCGGCGCGCCCGGCTCCTATCACGCCGAATACGGCTTCTCGACCATGGGCTACGAGATCGCCGGCGGGCTCGGCACCAAAATGGCCAAGCCCGACGAGGAGGTCGTCGTCATGATCGGCGATGGTTCCTATCTGATGCTGAACTCCGAGATCGCCACCTCGGTGATGCTCGGCCTGAAGCTGACCATCGTGCTGCTCGACAACAGGGGTTTTGGCTGCATCAACCGGCTGCAGATGGCGACCGGCGGCGCCAACTTCAACAATCTTCTGAAGGACTCGCGTCACGAGGTCCTGCCCGACGTAGACTTTGCCGCGCATGCGGCGAGCATGGGCGCGATATCAGAGAAAGTGCCGTCGATCGCCGAGCTGGAGAACGGGTTGCAGAAGGCCAAGAAGAACGACCGCACCACCGTGCTGGTCATCGACACCGATCCGCTGGTTTCCACCGATGCCGGCGGCCACTGGTGGGACGTAGCGGTGCCGGAAGTGTCGGCGCGCAGCCAGGTGAACGCGGCGCGCAAGGCCTACGACGAGAAGCGGCAGATGCAGACCATCGGCGATTGACGCCGGCGCCGGAGCTTCTTCCTTCTCCCCGTCCCTATACGGGGAGAAGGGTGCCGGTCCACCCTCCGCAGCTGCTGCGGAGGACGGGCAGGCGGATGAGGGGCGGCTCCAAACGAACAAGAAATGAACTGTTTTTAGCACCGGAGTGACGACTTGAAAGCCAAACTGGGCATGTCCCCCATTGCATGGTGGAACGACGATCTTGCCGAACTCAGCGATGACGTGTCGCTGGAGGAATGTCTGCGCCAGTCGCGTTCGGCCGGTTTCACCGGCATGGAAATGGGCCGCCGCTTCCCCAACGACCCCAAGGTGATGCTGCCGATCCTGAAAGCCGCCGACGTGACGCTATGCGGCGGCTGGTTTTCGGGCACTCTGGTCGACGAGGAGATGGCTGCCAACAGGGACCGCATCCAGCCGATGATCGACCTGTTCAAGGCGGTCGATGCGCCCTGCATCGTCTATGGCGAGGTCGGCCGCTCGATCCAGGGCGACCGCTCCAAGCCGCTCGCGACCAAGCCGAAGCTCACCGGTGACGAGATGAAAGCCTATGGAAGGCGCCTGACCGAATTCGGCGAATGGTGTGCGGAACAAGGCATGCCGCTGTCCTATCACCATCATATGGCGGCCGTGGTCGAGACCGAGCCGGAGCTCGATGCCTTCATGCGCCATTCCGGCGAAGGCATCCCTCTGCTGCTCGATGCGGGCCATCTGGCGTTTGCCGGCGGCGATGTGCTGCGCGCCATCGACAACCATCACAAGCGCATCAGCCATGTCCATGTGAAGGACGTGCGCATGGATGTGATCGACAAACTCGACCGTACGAAGCAGTCCTTCCTCGACGCGGTGGCCCTCGGCGCCTTCACCGTGCCGGGCGACGGTTCGCTCGACTTCGGCGCCATCGTGCAGCGCTTCGCCGATCACGGCTACGAGGGCTGGTTCGTGGTCGAGGCCGAGCAGGATCCCAGGAAGAACCCGCCGCTCAAGATGGCGCAGGTCGGCTACAAGGAGCTGATGCGGGTGATGACATTAGCCGGCTACACGGTCGAGACACAAGGTTTTCCGAATGCCTGAAGGCTGGATTCGCCGTGACGCCCGGTCTATCTGAGGACAGATTGCTGAATTTCGGATGGCGCGATGAAAGATTATGAACACCCGTTCTTCCGCCCGCTTTGGCGGCGCATCGCCGTCGTCGCGGTCTGCCTGATCTGGTCGGTGATCGAATTCGCCACCGGCACGCCGTTCTGGGGCGTCATTGCCCTCGGTTTCGCCGGCTACGGCGCCTGGCAGTTTTTCTATCTCTACAAGCCGGTGGAGGAGGCGAAGGCGACGCCTGAGGAACCCAAGGGCGCCGTCGAACCCAAGGAATAATGGAAGAAGATACGTGCGCAACGGATCCATACGTTGGTGATTGGCCGAAATGCTCCTTGCCTCGTCATCCTAGGGCGGAGCAAGGAGCGCAGCGACGCGGCGCAGACCCTAGGATCCATGCCGTTGGATTGAAGCGTTGCGACGGTGCAGAATTCCGCTCCGCTGCATCCTTCGACCGAGGTCACGGAATGGATCCTAGGGTCTCCGCGACGGAGCTTCGCTCCTGCTTCGCCCTAGGATGACGAAGTTGAGAGGGCCTCGGCCAATCTGAGGCGTCTGCGATGATCCTTTTGAACAACCGGTGAAATCGTCGGCTTGGACAAGCTGCAACCCGTCAAGCCACTGCAATAGGAGAGACAAAATGTCCAAACTGCTCGTCAAAGCCGACAAGGGCCATGGCCGCGTCGCTCATGTGACGCCGAAAAGCGCCGGCTGGACCTATGTCGGTTTCGACCTGCATCGGCTGAAGCCGGGCGAAAGCGCCTCTGGAAAGACGGACGACCGCGAGGTCTGCCTGGTGTTCGTGACCGGCAAGGGTACCGCCAAAGCCGGCGGCAAGGATCTCGGCCTGCTCGGCGAGCGCATGTCGCCCTTCGAGGGCAAGCCGTGGTCCGTCTACGTGCCGCAGGGATCTGACTGGTCGGTGACAGCCGATACCGAGCTGGAGCTTGGCGTGTGCTCGGCGCCCGGTCTTGGCGGCGGCCTGCCGGTCCGGGTGATCGGACCGGACGATCTCGGCCAGGAGGTGCGCGGCAAGGGCACCAACACACGCTACGTCACCAACATCCTGCCGGAGGGCCAGCCGGCCGACTCATTGCTGGTGGTCGAGGTCATCACGCCCGGTGGCCACACGTCGAGCTATCCGCCGCACAAGCACGACCAGGACAACCTGCCCGCCGAATCCTATCTCGAGGAAACCTACTACCACCGCCTCAACCCGCCGCAGGGCTTTGCCTTCCAGCGCGTCTACACCGATGCCGACAAGGACGGCCAGCGCGCGCTCGATGAAGCCATGGCGATCGAGGACGGCGACGTGGTGCTGGTGCCCAGGGGATATCACCCCTGCGCCGCTTGCCACGGCTATGACCTCTATTATCTCAATGTGATGGCCGGGCCGAAGCGGACGTGGAAATTCCACAACGCGCCCGAGCACGAATGGTTGATGAAGGCCTGACCGTTCTGCGTTTCCGGCTGAACCTGTTGGTCCAGCTTGGAAAAATCGTCGGCTAACAACCCTGAGGGTCGATTTGCCTTCGAAAACCCTTCAAAGCTTCGTCAATCCGTCATGGAAATCACCTATGGCAACCTTCTGACGAGGACTTCCGATGCGTTATGCCATCTATTTCACTCCCAGGCAGGACGAGCCGCTGGCGCGAATTGCCGCCAACTGGCTGGGCCGCGACCCGTTTGGTGCCGCGACCAGGCCGGTTGAGGCCGTTGCCGACCTGGCGGCGGCGGAAGTGGCCTTCCACACCGCTTCGGCGCGCCGCTATGGCTTTCACGCCACGCTGAAAGCGCCTTTCCGCCTGGCTGCCGACGAGACCGAGGCTTCGCTGCGAGCGGCGCTCGATCATTTTGCCGAGGTGACGCCTGTCGTGACGATCCCGCGCCTGGTCGTCAGCCAGATCGACAGCTTCTTCGCGCTGGTGCCGGACGGTCCGCTGCCTCCGCTCAACCGCTTCGCCGACGACGTCGTGCGCGATTTCGACCGGTTTCGCGCGCCGTTGAGCGATGCCGAGATCGACCGGCGCAGCCCGGATTCGCTGAAGCCGGCCGAGTTTCGCAATCTCTGTCAATGGGGTTACCCCTATGTCTTCGAAACCTTCCGCTTCCACATGACCCTGTCCGGCCGGGCCGGACCACAGGAAAGCCCTCGCCTGCGCACCGCGATCGACAGCCTTTTCGCCGATGTGTTGCGCCAGCCCGTGCTGGTGGATGCGCTGACATTGTTTGTCGAACCCGAACCCGGTGCGCCATTCATGGTGCTTTCCCAGCACGCGCTCGGACGCCGCCCGGCCCGGAAGATCGCCTGAACCAACCCGACCGCAAGAGCCAAGGACTAGCCTAAAATGACCACCGAAACTGTCCTTTCCAACGCCCGCATCGTACTTGCCGACGAGATCGTCGAAGGGTCGCTGGTGCTGCGCGACGGCTTTGTCGCCGGCATCGATGCTGGCACTGGCCGCATCGGCGAGGACATGGGCGGCGACTTCATCATTCCAGGGCTGGTCGAACTCCACACCGATCATCTCGAGGGCCATTATGCGCCGCGGCCGAAAGTGCGCTGGAACCCGATCGCCGCGGTGCTTGCGCATGACGCGCAGGTGGCGACCGCCGGCATCACCACCGTGCTCGATGCCTTGCGCGTCGGCATGGACGAGGACGCCGACCTGACATTGGACGATATCCGCAAGCTGGCCGACGCGATCGAGGACAGCGTCGCGCAGGATCGTCTGCGGGCCGATCACTTCCTGCATCTTCGCTGTGAGGTCTCGGCGCCGGACTGCCTCAAGGCATTCGCCAATTTCGACGGCGACGAGCGGGTCAGGCTGGCATCGCTGATGGACCATGCGCCGGGCCAGCGCCAGTTCGTCAACCTTGAGACCTATGCCTACTACTATCAGCGCAAGCTGAAACTCTCGGATCGCGACTTCCAGAAATTCTGCGAGAAGCGGATGACCGAATCGGCGCAGAATTCGGGGCCGAACCGCGTCTTCATCGCCGCCGCCTGCCAGGAGCGCGGCATCGTGCTCGCCAGCCACGACGACGCCACGTCGGCCCATGTCGACGAGGCCATCGAGCAGGGCGTGCGGGTTGCCGAGTTCCCGACCACCGAGGAAGCGGCGCGGGCCTCGAAGGCCGCCGGGCTCGGCGTGCTGATGGGGGCGCCCAATGTCATGCGCGGCGCCTCGCATTCGGGCAATGTTTCGGCCCGTACCTTGGCCAGTGACGGCCTGCTCGACATCCTGTCGTCCGATTACATCCCCTTCAGCCTGATCCAGTCGGCCTTCTTCCTCGGCGACATGGTCGAAGGCATTTCGCTGCCGCAGGCCGTCGCCATGGTTTCGAAGAACCCGGCGCAGGCGGTCGGCCTTGATGATCGCGGCGTCATCGAGCAGGGGCGCCGCGCCGATCTGGTGCGCGTGCGAGTCGACGATCATGTTCCGGTCGTGCGCACCGTCTGGCGGCAGGGACGCCGGGTGGCATGATGGTGTCGGCCTTGATCGAGCGCGAACTGTCCGCCGAAACCTTTCCGATCCGTCACGGCGTCTTTGTCGCTGTCGTGGGCCCAAGCGGTGCCGGCAAGGACACGGTGATCGGCTACGCCAAGGCGCTCTTCGCCGACGAGACGCAGTTGGAGTTCGTGCGCCGCGTCATCACCAGGCCGAGCGATGCGGCGAGCGAGGATCACGACACGCTGGCCGATGCCGCCTTCGCCGAGGCCGATGCCGACGGCGCCTTCGCTATCTCCTGGGAGGCGCATGGCCTGCGCTATGGCCTGCCTGCCGATGTCGACTGGTCCGTTTCCAACGGACACGTTGTCGTGGCCAACGTGTCGCGCGCGATCATCCCCACTCTGCGCGAACGCTATGCCAATCTGGCGATCGTAGAGATCACCGCTTCGCCCGAGGTACTGGCCGAGCGGCTGGCGATGCGCGGCCGCGAGTCGCGCGGCGAAGTGCTGGCGCGGCTTGCGCGCAGCGCCAATGTGACCTTGTCCGGCCCCGGCGTCACCTCGATCGACAACAGCGGTCCGCGCGAGGTGGCCGGCGAACGCTTCGCCGAGCTGCTGCGCAAGGCGATGGCCTTCTCCGACATGTCGGGTCTGATCTAAGCCAAGATCCTCCAGCTCCGATTTCGGCACATCACGATGCCGCGACCGCTGCTTGCAGCGGTCCGTGGCTGCTTATCTTTGAGCAGCGACATGGTCGCGTGGGCCTGACGGCCGCCGTCACATCCCTGTAACAGACATTTCGGATTGTGGCCCCCGTTGTAATCACTACAGACGAGCGAGCGGGCCGGCCACCATGACCTATGATGCCTCGGAAGACCGAAGGATGACGGTCGATGCCCGTGTTCAGGCGGTACTCGAAAGCTTGCCGCCGGCCGAGCAGCGCATGGCGCGGTTCTTCGTCGACCAGAAGCAGTCGGTCCTGCTGGGGTCGGCGGCCGAGATCGCAGAACTCGCCGGCACCAGCGATGCGACCGTCGTGCGGACGGCGCGCTCGCTTGGATTCGACAGCCTCTCGGCGCTTCGCCAGATGCTGTTGTCTGACCTGACCGGCACGCCATCCCCAGGCAAGCGCCTGGCGCGCACCTTGCAGGAGACCGGCGACGACAGTGCCGGGGCACTGCGGCATGTGATCGACCTCCATGACAGCGTGCTCGACGTGCTCAAGCGTCCGGAGATGGCGGCGGCTTTCGAGCGCAGCGTCGACATTCTGGCGCGGGCCAGCCGCCGCCATGTCTTCGGCATAGGTCCATCGGGCGCCATGGCCGACTATGCCAGTTTGCAGTTCAACCGGATCGGCCTGCCGACCAGCGCGCTGTCGGTATCGGGAATTGCGCTCGCCGATCGCCTGCTGTGGCTCGGCAAGGGCGACGCCGTGATGATGATGGCCTACGCGCCGCTCTATCGCGAGGTGGAAGTCGTGCTCGACCATGCCGCGCGTTTCGACATTCCGGTGGTGCTTATCAGTGACAATCTGGCTCCGCTGGTTCCCGGCAAGGTGGCGGAGAGCCTCCCGGTTCCGCGCGGCAAGGCCGATCACCTGGCCATGCATGGCGGCACGATCGTCCTCATCGAGGCGATGATCATCGGGCTGGCGAAACGAAACAGCGAAGCCGCCTTTGATGCCCTCGAGCGGCTGAGCACGGTTCGGGGATCGATCGACAAGGCCTGGATAAAGCGGGGCATACGTAAGAATAAATATAATAAAAATTAAGAAACTCTGCAGACGACACAAAACATTCAATCTGTTCATACATGATACGACGGAACTTACTGTGCCCATGGAAAATCTACTGGAGAGCAAGATGAACGTACGTACAAGTTTCTATTTGGCAATTGGCTTGAGTGCGCTTGCCATGGCAGCACCTGCCTCGGCATCCGACCTCGTGCTTTATGACGCGCTCGACTTCGCCGGCCCGGTGGCCAAGGCCTTCCAGGCCAAGACCGGCCTCACCGTCGATGTCGTCGAACCCGGCAGCACAGGCGAGACGCTGGGCAAGATCGCCGCCGAAGGCAGCAATCCGCAATTCGACATCGTCTGGGTCGACGGCTCCGCCGTGATGGAGCGGATGGCGGCAGATCATGTGCTGCAGGCCATTCCCGCCGCCGCCTACGACAAGGTGGCCTTCACCGATCTCGGCAAGTCGCTGATCCCGCAAAGCCACGCCTTCCTGCCGACCGGCACCAGCACCACGGCCATCGAGGTCAACACCAAGAAAGTGCCAGCCGGCAAGATGCCCAAATCCTGGGCCGATCTTCAGTCCTTCGCCGGCGGCGTCGCGGCCAAGGATCCCAACCTGTCGGGACCGGCCTATCAATGGCTGGCCGGCTTCTTCCAGACCAACGGCCTCGATGCCGGCAAGGCTCTCCTGGCCAAGACGCTGACCAACAAGTCCCTGTCCGGCCTGTCGAGCGGCGGCAAGGTGAACAAGGCCGTGCTGACCGGCGATGCCTCCGTCGGCATCAACCAGGACAGCGCCATCTTCTCAAAGATCGCCGCCGGCGAACCCGTCGTCGCGGTCTACCCCAGCGAGGGCTCGGTATCCCTGCCGCAAGGCCTCGGCATCAGCGCCAAGACCCAGCACATGGACGCGGCCCGGAAATTCATCGACTTCGTCACCAGTGCCGAAGGCCAGGCCGCCATGCAGAATGGCGACGACACCGACTTCTTCTACATCCCGATCATCAAGGGCATCAACGCCAAGCCAGGCCGCGAGACCAACATCACCTACACGCATCTCGACGATGCCGTGGCCTCGGCTCACGAGACCGAGTGGAAGCAGTGGTACAAGGCCAGTTTCGTCCAGTGATCCGGCTGTTTGGGAAATGACGATCCTCCAGCATTCCAACGCCGCGGCCTTTGCCCGCGGCGTTGGCGCAGGAAAGCCGCCGCTAGGCCGCCTGTCGACGCTCGCTCGCCACGGCGGGCCATTTGCCGTCTACGCCGTGTTTGCCTTGCTGATCGGATTGCCGCTTGCCCTGGTGCTGGTCCAGACGGTCATGCCCGGCCTGTTTGCCGCGCAAGACGCCAGCAACAGTCTGAGCCTCGAGCCCTTGGCCCGTGTATTCAATTCTCCCTATGTCGCGGGCTCGGTCCTGCATTCGCTTGAGCTCGGCATGCTCGTCGCCTGCACCACGACGGCGCTGGGCGGCGCTTTCGCGGTGCTCGTCCAGCGCTGCGACATTCCGGGCCGGACAGCAATTTCAATGGTGCCATGGCTGGTTTTCCTGACACCGTCCTATCTGAAGGCGCTCGCCTGGGTGCTGCTGATGTCTTCCGGTGGTTACCTGGCTCAATTCGGGCTGCTGCCTGCTTCGCTGGGCTCCGCGTTTTTCGGCCTGACCGGCCTGGTGTTCGTCCACACGCTCAGCCTGTTTCCGCTGGCCGCCTTCATCATCGGCAGCGCGCTGGCCGGACTGGGCAGCGAACTGGAGGATGCAGCGCGGCTCTCCGGCGCCGCTCCACTCAGGATCTGGCTGCGCATCAACGGCCCCTTGCTGGCGCCGGCCATCGCCTTGAGCTTCATCGCCACCTTCGCCGAGGTGCTGTCAGACTTCGGCTTGGCCTCGACCATCGCCAGAATGTCGAATTTTGGTGTCCTGACCTATGGCATTTACGCCGCCGCAAGCGACTATCCGGTCGATTTTCCCGCCGCCGGCGCCCAGGCGCTCGTTCTGCTCAGCCTCGTCCTGCTCGTCGTGGTGGCGGACCGGCTGTTGCGCCGCCGCGCCGATCCGCGCCTGATTTCGGGCCGCGCCAGGCCGGCTAGGTTGTACGATCTCGGCAAATGGCGCTGGCTCGCCATGGCGGCGACCCTTGCCATTGCCTTCCTGGCGCTGGCATTGCCGCTGGCAGCGATCGCGGCCCGCGCCTTGACGCAGACGCTGGGCCACGGGCTCGTCTGGAGCAATTTCACCGCGGCCAGTATGGTGGCGGCGCTCAGCCTGAACACCGCGGCCAATGACGGCTTGCTGCGCAGTCTCTTCTATGCCGGGCTGACAGCCCTTATCGCCAGTTCCCTCGCCTTGCTCCTGTCGGCGCAACTCGACCGCGCGGGCCCGGTTCTGCGCAGCGCCGTCATCGGCCTGTCGCTGGGGTCGGTGGCCATACCGGGCATCGTGCTCGGCTTCGGCTATATCCTTGTCTGGAATCGCTTGCCGGGTTTCCGCGACTGGCCCTTTCCCCATTATGGCGATGGCTCGCTGCTGGTCATGGGCTATGTCGCGGCAGCGCTTCCTTACTGTCTGGTGGTGATCCTTTCGGCCATCGGCCAGCTGGCGCCAGGCTTGACGGATGCGGCGCGCCTGCACGGCGTCGGGGCGACCCGCCGGTTGCTGGCAATTACCTTGCCGCTGATCCTGCTGAGCGTGGTGACGGCCTTCCTGTTGACGTTCATCCGCACCGTGTTCGAACTGCCGATCTCGCAAATGCTTATTCCCCGGAGCGGCCCGCCGGCGCCGACGCTCATCCTGAAGCTGTTCAGCCACGATCGGGACGGATTGGCCTCGGCGATCGCGCTGGTCGCCATGGCGGCCGCGGGCATGGGTGCCGCGCTGGTCTGGTATCCGCTTCGGCGGTTCGTCAGACCGCGCCGGAGTGCGGCGCTTGTCGATGCGGGCCACCACCAGACCGTCGGAGTGGAACCCTTGTCATGACCGCATCCCTGCATTGTGCCGGCATTTGCAAGTCGCTCGGCGGGCGCCCCATCCTGACCGACCTGGACCTCAAGATCGATGCCGGCGAAGTGGTGTCGCTTCTCGGTGCCAGCGGCTCCGGCAAGACCACGCTTCTGCGCATCATCGCCGGGCTGGTCGCACCCGAAAAGGGATCGATCACGCTGGACGGACGGGTCGTATGGAGCGAGACGTCGGTCGTACCTCCTGAAAAGCGGCGGATCGGCATGGTCTTCCAGGACTATGCGCTGTGGCCGCATATGACGGTGGCCAACAATCTCGCCTTCGGCCTGCGCGCGCAGCGGCTTTCGGAGCAGGAAATAGCCCAGCGGGTGAACCATGCGTTCGACGTCACCCGCCTTGCTCCCTACAAGGATCGTTATCCCACGGAATTGTCCGGCGGCCAGCAGCAGCGCGTCGCCATCGCGCGCTGCCTCGCGGCGCGTCCGGCGCTGATGCTGTTCGACGAACCGCTGAGCAACCTCGATGCCGCGCTGCGCGAGGACATGCGCATCGAGATGATGGAGATGGTGCGCCGCGAAGCCATCACGGTCGTCTATGTGACGCATGACCAGGCGGAGGCCATGGCGGTCTCCGACCGTATAGCCATCATGCGGGCAGGCGAGATCGTCCAGTTCGACACGCCACGCGCCATCTATGAAGCGCCGGCCGATTCTTTCGTGGCGGGCTTCATCGGCGGCTTTTCGATCGTTCGCGGGCAGGTAAGGGACGAGCATTTCAGGATCGCCGACAGTGATGCCGAAACCGTGCGCACGCCGGGCGCCCGATCCGGCTCAGGCATGCTGGTCATCCGTCCCGAGGACGCCCGGCCGGCGGACGCCTATCCCGGCAATCGATTGCAGGGCAAGGTGCTGTCGAGCGCTTTCCAGGGCCGATGTTGGCGGCTGGCGGTCGATCTCGGACAACAACGCATACGGCTCGACTGGCCCGAAGCGCCGCCTATTGGCGCCGCGCTTGCCTTTTCGTTGCCACCGGAGCGCTGTGTGGTGCTGACCGCATAGTGATCCCGGATCGCACTCCCGAAGCTGGAAATGACCGGCCAAAAAGATCATGGTCGAACGAGACAAGACAGGAAGCCTTGATGCAGACACTGACACCCATTCTCTCGACAGTCACGGCGGCATTTCTCGCCTCCCTGGTCGAGGTCGTCGAAGCTTTCACCATAGTGCTCGCGGTGGGGGTGACACGCAGCTGGCGTCCGGCTTTGACGGGTGCCGCGCTGGCGCTGGCGGTGCTGGCGGCCCTGGTGCTGGCGTTCGGGCCGCTGCTGGCGCTGGTGCCGATCACCACGCTGCAGTTCGCCGTCGGGGCGTTGCTGATCCTGTTCGGCATGCGCTGGTTGCGAAAGGCCATCCTGCGCAGCGTCGGCGTCATCGCCCTGCATGACGAGGAAGCGGCTTTCGCCAAGGAAACCGCCGCGCTGCACCGGCAGGCCGGAGATCGGCGCGCCGACTACCTCGCCGGACTGGCGTCCTTCAAGGCGGTGCTGCTCGAGGGTGTCGAGGTGGTGTTCATCGTCATTGCCGTCGGCGCCGCGCACGGGCAGACGCTATACGCCAGCATGGGCGCGCTGGCGGCCTTCATTCTGGTGATGCTTGTCGGCCTGGCGGTTCACCGTCCGCTGGCGCGCGTGCCGGAAAATGCGCTTAAATTCGTGGTCGGGCTGATGCTGACCAGCTTCGGCATCTTCTGGACCGGCGAGGGGATCGGCGCCGACTGGCCGGGTGCTGATCTTGCTCTGCTCGCCATCTTCGCCATCGTCGCGCTGGCGTCCTTCGCCATGGTGCGCTGGCTGCGCGGCACCAATCCCACAGCCGCTGGTGGGCTCGCCCGATGAACGTCATTCGTCTCGTTGCCCGCGAATTCTTCGGCATGTTCGTCGATGACGGCAATCTGGCGCTGCTGGCACTGGTCCTGGTGGCCGCCGTCACCGCGGCGGTGAAGCTGCTGGCGCTGCCACCGCTGGTTGGCGGCGCGCTGCTGCTGGTCGGCTGCCTCGCCATCCTTCTGCAAAGCGTTCGCCGCGCCGCACGCGCGAGCAGCAGGTAGTTGAGGACTTATTCCGCTGCCGCGCCGACCGCGCCCTTGCGGGCGGCATCGACCATCCGCCGGCGCGCCCGGAACACGCCCCATTGCTGGTCGACCAGCACCCCGATGAGGATGACGCCACCCATCACCGCGAAGTTGAGCGAGGAGGGAATGCCGAGCAGGTTGACCAGGTTCTGCAATTCCTGCAGCAGCACCGTGCCGAGGATGACGCCGATCAGCGAGCCTTCGCCGCCGCGCAGCGAGAAGCCGCCGAGCACGGCGGCGGCAATGGCGTAGAGCTCGTAGAACTGGCCATGGCTGGCCGGCGAGATCGAGCGCGTGTACATGGCGAAATAGATCGCCGACAGCGCCGTCAGCACGCCGCAGATGACGTAAGCCGCCATGACGACGCGGCCGGTGCGGATGCCCGAATATTTCGCCGCCTCCTCGTTCTTGCCGATGGCGTAGAGATAGCGCCCGAACACCGAGCGGTGCAGCACCACCCACATGACGATGGCGATGACGATCAGCGCGAAGAAGGAGTTCGGCACGCCCCAAGAGCGGCCAGCGGTCAGGAATTCGAGATCGGGAAAATTCTGGCCGAAGGCGAAACCGGCGGTGCCATCGGCGGTGTAGAAGCGCGCGACGCCGCGATAGATCAAAAGGCCGCACAAGGTGACGACGAAGGGCTGCAGCTTGAGCCGCGTGATCAGCCAGCCATGCGCCAGGCCGATGATGGCGCCGAGCACCAGGATCAGCACCAAGGCGATCGGCCATCCCATGCTGCGCACGGCGATGAAGTCGATGAACAATGTGCCGAGCAGCGCGACGACGGAGCCGACGGACAGCTCGATGCCGCCGGTGATGATGACGAAGGCCTGGCCGATCGACAGAATGCCGAACAGACCGATGAGATTCGAGGTGTTGGCGAGATTGATCGGCAGGAGGAAGCGCGGATTGATGATGGCAACGACCGCTCCGACCACCAGGATCAGGATCAGCAGGCCGAGATCTTTCTTTGTCATCGTCGTCTCCGCTTAGCTAAAGCGCGTCGCGCGCTTCAGCTTTTGTTTATGCATGCCGTTGCCGCAAAACCGAGGGTCACTTTTGCGCGGCATGCATTAGTTTGCCGGCTTGCCCACCGCGAGCAAAAGCACGTTTTCCTGGCTGAACTGATCCTTGTCGAGAATGCCCGAGATCTGGCCCTCATGCATGACGGCGATGCGGTCGGACACGCCGATCACTTCTTCCATGTCGCTGGAGATCATCAGCACGGCGACGCCGGCATCCGCCAGCGCCCGCATCAGCCCGTAAATCTCGGCCTTGGCGCCGATGTCGATGCCGCGCGTCGGCTCGTCGAGGATCATCACCTTCGGGTTCATGGCCAGCCATTTGCCGAGCACGACCTTTTGCTGGTTGCCGCCCGACAGCGTGCCGGTGCGCGTCTGCACCGAAGGCGCCTTGATGCCGAGATTCTTCTTCTGCTTCTCGGCGGTAGCGACTTCCGCGCTGTTGGAGACCAGCGTGCGCTTCGCATGCGCGGGCAAATTGGGCAGTGAAATATTCTGCGCGATCGACAGGTCGAGCAGGATGCCGGTCAGCTTGCGGTCTTCCGGCACGAGGAAAATGCCTTGCGCGACGGCGTCCGCCGCGCTGGCCAGCGCAAGTGGCTTGCCGTTGAGTTCCAGCGTGCCGCCAAGGCTGGCTTCGATGCCGAAGAACACCCGCGCCAGTTCGGTGCGGCCGGAGCCGACAAGGCCGGCAAGGCCAAGGATTTCGCCACGCCTGACGTCGAGATCGACCGGCCGGCCGGGGTAGGTGGGGGTGCGGACCGCCTTGGCCGACAGCGCGACGGCACCAGGGGCTCGCGCGGCCTCGGAGGCCTTCTCGCGTTCCTTCAGCATGCGGCCGATCATCAGCTTGACCATCTGGTCGTGGTTGATGTCGCGCTTGCCCAGCGTGCCGGCCAGCATGCCGTCGCGCAGCACGACGACCCGGTCGGCGACGCGCTCGATCTCGTGCAGGCGGTGCGAAATGAAGATGACGCTGATGCCGTCGGCCTTCAGCGCCTTGATGACGTCGAGCAGCTTGTCGGTTTCGGCGAGCGGCAGGCTCGATGTCGGCTCGTCGAGGATGACCAGCCGGGCCTTGATCGACAGCGCCTTGGCGATCTCGACCATCTGCTGCTGCGCCAGCGAGAGATCCGCGACCTGCGTGTCGGCGGAAAAATTGGCGCCCACGCGCTTCAGCAGCGGCGCCACCATTTCGCGTAGTTTCCCGCGGTCGACCAGCCTCAGCGGCCCGGCACGCAGCGGTTCGCGGCCGAAGAAGATGTTGGCGGCGACGTCGAGATTTTCGAACAGGTTGAGTTCCTGGTGGACGAAGGCGATGCCGGAACCCAGGCTGCCTTCGACCGTCAGGTCCTTGTGGGCGGTGCCGTCGACGGTGATGGTGCCGGTATCAGGCGTGGTGACGCCGCCGAGGATCTTCATAAGCGTCGACTTGCCCGCGCCATTCTCGCCGACAAGGCCGATGACCTCGCCCGGCCTGACCTCCATGGAAAACCCGTCGAGCGCCACGACGCCCGGATAGGTCTTGCGCACGTTCTCGAGGCTGAGGAACGGAGTGGTCGCCGCGATGGATGTGTCGGAATAATTCATCATGCCTGACAGCAGCCGGTGAGCCAAAGCGGCCCGTTCTGCAGACTGACGATCCCGGCAGGGTTCGTCAATGCGAACAGCCGGCTCAAGCGAGTTGAGCCGGCTGAACTGTCTGTGGTCTTAGTTTCCAGCCATCGCCTTCAGATTTTTGGCATAGGCGTCGACATCATCCTTGCCGATGATCTTGGTCGGGATGATGATCAGATTGCCGGCCGGGATGCCCGACTTGTCGCCCTTGAGATAGGCGGCCATCAGCTTCATTCCCTGATAGGCCCATTCGAAGGGCTGCTGCACGACGGTGGCGGCAATGGTGCCTTCCTTGACGCCGCCCAGCGTGATCGGATCGTCATCGAAGCCGACGACGGTGATCGAGCCGAGCTTGCCGGCATCGCGCAGCGCTTCATAGATGCGCGGCGTGTTGTAGGAGTAGAAGCCGACCATGCAGGTGACGTCGGGGCTGGCGACCAGCGCATCCTCGACATTCTTCTTGGCGCGCGCCTGGTCGATGTCGTCGCCGCGCACGTCGACGAGCTCGATCTTGGTGCCGGCGAGGCCATCCTTCATGCCCTGGATGCGCTCCTTGGCATTGTCGGCGCCGAGCAGGCCGACGAAGCCCAGGCACTTGCCGCCGTTCGGCATCGCCTTCTTGGCGATTTCGGCCGCCTGCTTGCCCGCATCGACATTGGACGAGCCGATATAGGCGACGCGCTTGGTCTGGGGAGCGTCACTGTCGGTGGTGAACAATGCCGTTTGCGAGGCGATCTTGTTCAGACCATCGGTCGAGGTCTTGGGATCGACGGCCGAGACCATGATGCCCTTTACGCCGGCGGTCACCAGATCGTCCATCAGCCGCTGCTGGATGGCGACCGAGGATTGTTCGGGATATTTGAGTTCGAGCGTGTAGCCGGGCAGTTCGCCCTGCGCCTTCTTGACGCCGGCTTCGGCCGCTTTCCAGAAATCGGAAGCGCCGTTGACGACGAAGGCCAGCGTCGGCTTGTCGTCGGCGCGCGCGATGGCCGTCGCCGTAAGGCCGACAACCAGGGCCGCGGCGGCCACGGATGCATTGCGTATCAAGGATTTCATGTTCAACCTCCCGTTTTGGTCAGTCGGAGGACTGACCGGACTAGATCACTGGATTGTCTTGCACACTGGAATTGCCGTTTGCGGCTTGGACGCCCCTCCTCCTCAGGGGTTCCGGCACTGAAAGGACTGGCGTCGTTCCCAGCCACGGCCATGGACTTTAGACAACCATTCTTCATTCGTAAATAGTCCGATTTGTCTGACATATCACATGTACGAGACAGGGTTGGCGGAGGCAGATATCCGCTCGCCATCGGACCATTCATAGACACTCCCCACCGCAGCCGGACCCGACCGGGTCGGATGCGGTGGATTGACGGTACAGCGCATTTTTGTATTAGTAAACACTATCAGCACGGGATTGGCGTGGCAGTGCGAGGAGGCCATCTCCAGACAGATTTGCCGGATGCTGTGATCCCCGCACATCAAGCCGGAGCCCTGCGATCTCGGTATTTTTCGAGGCCCCAGCCTGCACGAGCGATGGACCGCAAGTATGATAATAGTTATAAACGAAGTCGATGCGACCGTGAATCGGCAGCGTCATGCCATCTTGCCGGCCCGGCAGGCCGTCGCTAGACAGGCTGGGGATCGGGGGACATCTGCTGCATGAGCGAGACGACGGATCCGGCCACCGCAACCGCGAAGCGCCGCAAGGCGGCGGCAAAGCCCAAGGGCCGCGTCACCATGACCGACATTGCGCGTGCCGCCGGCTGCTCGCAGGCGACGGTTTCCTTCGTGCTCAACAATTCGCCGGGCATCCGCCTGTCGCAGCAGACCCGCGAGCGGGTGATCGAGGCGGCGCGGGCGCTCGGCTACAGCGCCCCTGCCTTCTCGGCGCTGAACAAGCCCGCTACCGCTTTCGAGGGGACCTTCGATGGACTTGACGGCGTGATCGGCTTCGCCGTCGACCAGCTGGCCACCAGCCCGGAAGCCGTCGTCGCCATCGAGGGCGCGCGCCAGGCCTCGTGGAATGCCGGCAACGTGCTTTTGGTGGCGCAGACCATGGGCGACGCCGTGATGGAGCCGCGCGCCATCGCAGCCCTGACCAAGCGCGGCATCTCGGCGCTGATCTACATGACCATCTTCACCCGCGAGATCACGGCGCCCGACTTCCTCTACGGCCTCGACATCCCCGTGATCCTGCTCAACTGCTACACGTCGGATTATGCCTTCCCGGCCGTGGTGCCGTCCGAGATCGCCGGCGGCCAGAGCTCGACGCGGCACCTGATCAGCCACGGCCACCGCCGCATCGCCACCATCACGGGCGAACCCTGGATGCAGGCCGCGCAGGACCGCCTGAAAGGCTACCGCCGCGCGCTCGCCACCGCCGACATCCCGTTCGACCCCGAACTGGTGGTCGAGGGCGACTGGTCGGCCAGCGCCGGCTACGCCGCGACCGTCAAGCTGCTGGCCCTGAAGGACCGCCCCACCGCCATCTTCTGCCAGAACGACCGCACCGCGATCGGCTGCTACGAAGCGCTGAAGGAAGCCGGCCTGCACATTCCCGCCGACATTTCCGTCGTCGGCTACGACGACGAGGAAATCGCCCGGCATCTGTTCCCGCCGCTGACCACCTCGATCCTGCCGCATATGGCCATGGGCCAATGGGCGATCGAGCAACTGGAAGCGCCCGCGGTGGCGGGGCGGGGGCGCTATCCCATTACGAAGCTGGAATGCCCGCTGGTGGAGCGGGAGAGCGTGGGGCGGGTGGGGGGCTGAGGCAGCATCGTTGTTTCAGCCGGCCAATAGGCCGCCATCCCCTCACGCCATGTCATTCCAGTATGCGGCAGGGGAATTGTCGTTCATACTCGAACCATGACGGGTCCAGGCTTGCGCTGTGTGCAGGTGTGTGCGGCTTTGCTGGCCGCAAGCTGCCCGCGCGCCGAGGCGGACGGGACCAGGATGGTCCAAGCCGGCGCCTACTCGTTCTCCGACGAGCTCGGCGGTTTCAGGATCCTCTCGGCCAGGGGCGCCGGAACGCGCGCTGATCCGATCGTGGTCACCGAGGAACTGGAGACGGCGGACCCGGTTACGCTGACCATACGGGCCGCCAGGCAGATCCAGCCGTTCGGAACCTCCGGCGACTACACGACCGGCTTCCTGCCGCTGAAGATCGTCGCCCTCAACAACAGCGGTGACGCCTGGATCGAATTCGAATTCGAGCTGCAGTCGATCATGAACAGGCCGAGCGATTATGGCGACGGGCTGTCATTCGACCAGGCTGAGCGCGAGCACGGCATGATCAAGTCCGACAGCTTCGCCGAATTCAAACGCGATTTCGAGCCCTATGACAGGCTGCTGTTCCGCAAAGGCAAGGTAGACCCGCTCGAAACCGCCTCATTTTCGTTCCTGGTGACGGATTTCTCACCGAAGGACCGGTTTTACCTCGTGGAGGAGCCACATATTCCTTCGTCTTGAGGGCGCTATCCGATCGCCAAGCTGGAATGGCGGCTGGTGGGAAGGAAAGCGTGGCGACGCTCAAAGGCGTCGCATAAAGACCGGCAAAACTGCCGGTCGGCCTTTTTGGCTCGCCCGGATGCTGGCACTCACCGTGCTCCCCGCGTCTTGGCTTCATCCTGATTGAGGTCTAGCCTGCGCCGCCAGCCAAGGGGAGGGGCATATGACATCGAGTTTCACCGTTCATGACGCGTCCGGCTATGAGCAACTCATGGGCCGCTGGAGTCGAAAGCTCGCGCCCAGCTTCATCGGCTTCGCCGGGCTTGCCCCTGGCGAAAAGATCCTCGATGTCGGCTGCGGCACCGGCAGCCTGACATTCGAACTGGCGAAATCCGCCGAGCTCGCGGCGATCGCGGCGATCGACTTTTCACCTGTTTTCGTCGAGGCGGCAAAGCGGCGCAACACCGATCCGCGCGTCGAAATCAAGCAGGCGGACGCCACCGCCTTGCCGTTCGCGGACAATGCGTTCGACCGCGCGCTGGCGCTGCTGGTGCTTCACTTCGTGCCGGAAGCCGGCAAGGCTGTTGCCGAAATGCGCCGCGTTACGCGGGCGGGCGGCGTGGTCGCGGCCGTGGTGTGGGACCATCTCGGCGGCATGGCGGGCATGCGCATGATGATCGACACGGTTGCCGCGCTCGGCGAAGGCGGGCGCCAGCTGCGCAGCCGCTATTGCTTCCAGCCGATGATGCAGCCCGGCGAGATGAAGCGGACTTTCGTGGAGCAGGGGCTGGCCGACGTGACCGAAACCGAGCTGATGATCCGCATGGACTACCAGGACTTCGCCGACTATTGGGCGCCGATAGCAGCCGGCGAAGGGCCGCTCGGAAAATACATGACCACGCTGGAGGCAACCGAGCGCGAGCGCACCGAGGCTGCCGTCCGCGATGCCTATCAGGCCGGGCGACCGGACGGGCCGAGGTCGTTCGCCAATGTCGCCTGGGCGTGCAGGGGCGTGGTGCCCTGACCGCCCGTCCGGCGAAGGGCCAAACTGCGGTCAGGCCTGCCGTGCAACCAGATCGACATAGCGCTGCAGGTAGAGCGGCCAGCCCTGATCGCCGGCGACGGCGTCGCGGACGCCTTCCCAGCCCTGGCCATGGCGCTCCAGGTTCCGATGCTCGATCTCGACGCGGGTGCGCTTAGCCGTTTCGGCGGTGAACCGCACCTCCCACTCGCTGGTCCTGGCCAGGTCGGTCTCGATGCGCCATTGCGGGCTGATGTCCCAACTCAAGAGCACGCGGTTGGGCGGCTCGTAGGCCAGCACGCGCGCCCAGCGGCACTCGCTGCCGTCGACGCCGCGGTCATAGACGTGGCCGCCGACCCGAGGCTCGAACACCGTCTCGGCGATCTCGGCTACAAGCAAATTGTGCTCTGGCGGTTTGAAACTGCCGAAATCCTCGGTGAAAACCTTGAAGGCGCGCTCGATCGGCGCCTCGACCACGACGGACTGTTTTACCGACGCGATGGGGATCTGGGTGTTCATGGTCACTCCTCTGATGGGGTCTCGACGGCCAGCTTGTAGGCCGCGAGCGTCTTGCTCCAGAAACGGTCGAGCCAGGCGCGCATCTGGCCAAGCCCGTGCGGATCGATGTGGTAGACGTTGCTGGCGCCCTTCGGCTCCGCGCGCACCAGCCGTGAATCCCGAAGCACTTTCAGATGCTGCGACACCGCGGACTGCGACACGCTGACCTGCCGCGTGACCTCCGCCACCGAGCGCGGCCGCTCCGCGATCAGCTCAAAAATCTGCCTTCGGGTCGGATCGCCCAGGGCGGCAAGCTGTGCATTATCAACAGTCATGACTTATGATTAGTGCAGACTGATGATTGAGTCAAGCGGGAAGGTGCCTGGCGGGTCCAGACTGGCCGCGAGGAAATTTCACCCGAGAGAGATCACGGTTCATTCCGGGTGGAAGGAATTACGTCTGAGGGTCGAAATCCATCCAGGCATAAGGCCGCGAGGTCTATCCCTTGCGTTCCTCGAGGCTGTTGCCGCCGTCCACCACCAGCAAGGCGCCGTTGATGTAACTGGCGCTCTCGGAGGCCAGGAACACGACCGCCGCCGCGACCTCATCCGGCCGACCGGCGCGGCCCGGCGGCGCATGCCGGGCCGCTATCCGCTCCGCCTCGCTCGACGCCCCTGTCTCGATCCAGCCAGGCGCCACGGCATTGGCGGTGACGCCGTGCCGCGCCACTTCCAGCGCCAATGTCCGGGTCAGGCCGACCATCCCGGCCTTCGCCGCGGAATAGGCGGCGGTGCCCTGGTAGGAGACCAGCGGCCCGGTCACCGATGCGACATTGACGATGCGCCCATACCCCGTTTCGACCATCGCCGGCAGAAACGCCCTGGTGACGAGAAACGCCGTCTTCAAGCTGGTCTCGATGCCCTGGTCCCACTCGGCCTCGCTCATCGCCAGGAACGTCTTGTCGACGGACGGCGAGGCCAGCGATCCCATGCCGGCATTGTTGACCAGGATATCGACAGCGCCGACCTCGGCCCGCAGCCGCTCCACCTCCGCGGCAATGGTGAGATCGGCGACCGCGGCCGTGGCATCGATGCCCTCGCCGCGAAGCTCGACGGCGCGCTCCAGCACCCGTACGCTGGCGCCGGTCAGGAAAACCGCATGCCCGGCCTGGCCAAACCGGCGGGCAATGGCAAAGCCGATGCCATCGAGAGCGCCGGCGCCGGTGATCAGGGCGCGCCTGGTGGTGGTTGTGGTCAAGTCAGGCTCCAAAAACAGTTCGGGTCAAAAGTGTTACCCGGTACAAACCGTAACCCATGTGTCCGGAACGGATCCATGGAACTTGGCAATTGGTCGAACTCTACGATGAAACAAAAACATACATCGACGGAAAATGGCTGACGATTGCCATCTCGTCGGCAGATGATCCGCATGATGTGATGGAGCTTATGGCTATGAAGCGCCCGCCAGATGTCTCGTCGGCATCAACATCAAGGACGTCGCGGAAGGCGTCGAGCCGATAGCCAAAGGCGTGAGAGATCGAAAAGACCTTGCACCCCTGCAATTTATCTCGAACCAACAAATCACTGAGGAGACAATTCCCATGAAAGCGATCGTCGTGACGGACCAGGCCGCGGGAACGGCCGGAATGAAGCTGGTGGAGCGGCCCGAGCCACAGGCAGCGATAAACGACGTCGTCGTACAGGTTCATGCGGCGGGCTTCGTCAACACCGAACTGGAGTGGCCTTCGACCTGGGCAGATCGGGCCTTCCGTGACCGGACGCCATCGATCCTCGGCCATGAATTGGCCGGTGTGGTCTCCGCGCTTGGCTACGGCACCACGGGGCTGTCAATCGGTCAACGGGTGTTCGGCCTGTCGGACTGGCATCGCGACGGCACACTTGCTGAGTACGTCGCCATGGAAGCACGCAATCTCGCGCCACTGCCCGGCGATGTCGACTTCGCGGTGGGCGCGAGTCTGCCGATCTCGGGCCTGACCGCATGGCAGGGTCTGTTTCAGCATGGCCGCCTTCGGGCAGGACAGAGCGTGCTTGCGCATGGCGCGGCCGGCGCCGTCGGTTCGGTCGTGACGCAGCTTGCGCGGGAAGCCGGCGCCTATGTCATCGGCACCGGCCGCGCCGCCGACCGTCAGAAGGCGCTCGACTTCGGTGCAAATGAATTCGTCGACCTCGGGAACGACTCCCTGGAGGACGTCGGCAGGATCGATCTGGTGTTCGATGTCATCGGCGGGGATATCCAGAAGCGGTCCGCAACTCTGATCCGGGCCGGAGGAACGCTCGTGACAGTCGTCGGACCAACGGATGTTCGACCCGCAGATGGCCTGGCGATCGACTTCGTCGTCGAGGCTGATCACGCGCAACTATCCGAGATAGTTCAGCGGGTCCGGGACGGAAGACTGCGGACGAACATCGGCAAGGTCTCAAGCCTCGATGATGCTGTCGCCACGTTCAATTCGACTGAGCGGCGCGCGGGGAAAACGATCATCCGCGTCCGCCCGTGAGGATTCGGGGAGAGAAGGGTTCCCTCTCGCCTCGATTACCGTCTGCGGCGAGGGCGCGCGCTGCCCGCCAGCGCTGCGGGTCTGCCGACCTCATTCGCGTATGCCTCAATTGGATAAGGGCGGCCGATCAGGTAGCCTTGCAGAGCATTGCAGCCCTCTTCGCTAAGAAAGGTCAACTGCTCCAATGTCTCGACGCCCTCCGCGATGATATGCATCGACAGGCCTCGTCCCAACCCCACGATCGCACGAATTATGGCGGCCGATTGCGGGTTCTTCTCGATCATCCAAACGAAGGACTTGTCGATCTTGATCTTGTCGAAGGGGAAAGACTGAAGATAGGAAAGCGACGAATAGCCGGTTCCGAAGTCGTCCAGGGCGATCTTCACGCCGAGCGATTTCAGGCGCCTGAGGATCGAACTTGCCCGCGAGAAGTCGTCGAACAGCACATTCTCGGTTATTTCCAGCTCCAGCCGCTTTGGATCGAGCCCCGTCTCCAGCAGGACCGAATGCACCAGGCCAGGCAGATCGCCCTGGCGAAACTGCACGGGAGACAAATTGACGCCAACCTGGACAGGCTTGGTCCACGCAGCCGCCTCTCGGCATGCCTCCCGCAGCACCCATTCTCCAATGGGCACGATCAGTCCACTCTCTTCGGCCACAGGAATGAATTCGGCGGGTGGGATCATCCCTCGGTCCTTGTGGGACCACCGGATCAGAGCTTCGAACCCAACGATTTCGCCGGACATGCCCGCCTGCGGCTGATAGTGCAGGAATAATTCGCCACCTGCCAGTGCGGATCGCAAGTCTTGTTCGAGAGCACGGCGTTCGCGCAGCTTGCGATCCATGTCGGCTTCGAATATCCGGAAGACACTACGGCCATCGGCTCTTGCGCGATCAAGCGCTGCCTGAGCATTGCTCAAAAGAGCTGTGACGTCGGTCGCATCGTCAGGAAAGAAGGCGATACCGATGCTGAGCCCAGCCCGCAGTGTGTGGCCTTCGACATCGAAAACGTCGGCGATCGTTGCCAGCAGGCGGTCGGCCAGCTCTACAGCTACCGCGGGATGCGGACCTTCGCTGGCGATCAAGGTGAACCCGTTGCCGCCTGTCCGCGCAGCGAAGTGCTTGCCCGCGGTTACGGCAAGGCGCTTCGCCACCTGGCCAAGCAGAGCGTCCCCCACCCCCGGTCCGTAGACGTCGTTGACTTCCTTGAAGCCGTCGAGGTCGAGACGCATGACGGCAAACGACTCGCGCCCGGAGCTCGCCCGTTCGAGCGTGAACTCGAGCTGCTCGACGAGTGCCGCTCGATTGGGAAGGTCGGTCAGCACGTCATGTGTGGCCATGTAGGCGATCCGCGCGGCATCTCGCCTGCGCTCGGTGATGTCTTCCGCGACCGTAAGCAGGTATTTCGACGTGCCATCCTGGCTCTCGACAGCCAGCCGTCGGGTTGCGAGGTCGCGCACGCCTTTGTGTCGCGTGGGGATCTTCTCTTCCGCGGCGATTTGCACGGAACCGGAGCGCAAAGCCTCCTGGTCGCGAATGAAGAAGGACTCGGCCTCCTCTGGCGAAAACAGCTCGGCGTCGGTCCTGCCGATCAGCTCCGCCCGAGGGATACCGAGCAGTTCCTCGCCCGCCCGGTTCATCAGGACGTAGCGATGCTGTCCCGCCTCCTTGGCGAAGAGCATGACCGGAATGTTCTCGATGACTGTGTCCAGGAACTCCCTGGTGCGCCGAAGGTCGTCTTCCGCCCGCTTCCGCTCCGTCACGTCCATGACAGCGACCATGAAAGCCGCGCGGCCGTCATAGTCGATCGGCTTGGAATAGGCGAGGATGTCGATCAGGCTGCCGTCCGCCTTGATGTGACGCCAGCTGCGCCCGGTTTGGTAGGAGCCTTGTCCGGTGCCGACGATGCGATGGAACGCCTCGATATCTTCGCGAGGTCTGATGTCGAGGATCGACTTGGAGAGGAATTGCTCGCGTGTGTAGCCATAATGCTCGATGGCGGCCTGGTTGACGTCCAGAAAGCGCAGGCTTTCCAGGTCGAATACCCACATCGGCAGCGGATTCTCCTCGAACAGGAGCTGCAGGGAGGCTTGGTGCTGCTTCAGCTTGGTAATGTCCGTAATACTACCGACCACAAAACGGGCACCGGTCGGCAGCAACGCCCGCGCCTTGCGCGTCACAACTGTGCGGATCACACCTTGCGGCCCGCGGATGATCTCCTCGTTCTCGTTGATTTCGCCAGTTTCCAGCACCAGTTGATCAATGCGCCGGAACACATCCGCGTGTTCCTTCGGTACGAAGTCGTAGTCCGTCTTGCCGATTAGCTCCTCGTGGGAACGCCCCATGAACTCGCACATGCCACGATTCAGAACAACGAAACGGGATTGGTGATCCTTGATGAATATCGGATGAGGGACCGCGTCGAGCACCAGGCGCACGGCGTCGGCATCGTCCTTGGAAAATGACTGGGCCAGCTGGTCAACCGGGAATCTTGAACGCGACATTTCGTATCTCCGCGTTTTGCAAAGAATCCGGGTAAGAGTAATATCCTTATAATTCTTACCTATCTGTAACGATCCAAATGGCAACTTTGAACTAAAGCGAGAGTGCTGTCGGCCCTCCGTGCCCGCACACCGCCATCGAATACAAGTCAAAGACGCCGAGCATGAAGCCGGTATGGTAAATACCAGGTCGCGAAAATCCCCCTGCGGATCCCTTGCGATGTCGGTGACGACGACAGACTCGTGGGGTAGGCGGCAGTGCCGCAGGAGCCGACCTTGGGCATCGTGCAGCGGCCGCGAAAATCTTGGAACGGCCGAAGGGCCGCGCGGCCATGATCGTAATTGTCACGATCTGGTTGGCATTGGACTGGCGGGATTGATGCTGATTCTGACGTATTTCTGGTCACTTCCGGCTGATCTGGCTCTCGATGGCAGCTAGCGAAAGTAAAGGATCATGGCCACTTCGCACCGATCAGGCCGAAAATCTTGCCCTTTCTGCTCGATCGACCGATCGGCCATGCCGGCTCGGCCCTCCGCTTTATAGCTCTCGATCCAACGCGTCACGACCTTCGCCGTCACCACATACTTCAACGCCGCTTGGGCTTGGGAAACGCCGCCTTCTATCACCGACAGCGCCATTTCCTCTCGACGCAGCGGCGTCAGGCGGGCATTCTTATGGATGTTCATTCGGACCCTCCGGCGAATCTGAAGCGTGGTAACTCCAGTCTCCTCGGTCGGCTCGAATGGACAACCTCCCGAAAGCTCGCATCTAGGCGCCGCTTGATCCGTACTGCAACACCTGCACCTTTTCGAGCGTCACCAGTCCGCTAGACATGATGCCTTCGAGCACCGGCAGGAAAGCATTGATCTTCTCTTCGCTGTCCACGATCTCGACGACCAGGGGCAAGTCCTCCGACAACCTGAGGATTTTTGTAGTGTGTAGCCGGCTGGACTGACCGAAGCCCATTCCGCCGCGCAGCACGGTTGCGCCGGCAAGCTGCATCTCGCGAGCCTTCAGCACGATGGATTCGTAGAGCGGGTGGCCATCGTCACGATCATCCTCACCGATGAATATCCGCAGAAGCATAGCTTGGCGTGGTATCTGCATGATCATGTTCCTCCCAGGCGGTTGAGGCGTGAAGCAAGAGCGTGGCCGAGCCAGACGGATGCGAGCCAAGTGATGACGGAGATGCCGACATAAAGCCCTGCGAGCGTGAATCTACCGGCATGAAGCGACTGGAAGGCTTCCAGACTGAAGACCGAGAAGGTGGTGAAGCCGCCACAAATGCCGGTCATCACGAATTGACGCTGGTACATGCCCGCGAAGATTCGTCCGTCCGGCCCTGTGATCGCGGCGTAGAAGCCAATGACGAAGGAACCCACGATGTTGACGAACAGGGTACCCCATGGAAATCCCTGGCCGAACCAGCCGAGCGCGGCGAGCGAGGCAAGGGCGCGCAAGACGCTGCCGATGATCGAACCGAGCGAAACCACGGCATAAAGAAGCAGCCTTTCGCGCAACGAATGCCATCTGGCCCGCCCTCGTAGACCGGCCTTGGGCGTCGGCCGCGGTTCTTCTTCGTCGGAAAGCGCCTCCTTGAACTCGCTCATGCGGGGCCAATCCCAAGGCTGAAAGCGCCAACGCCATAGCCAAGCGCCACGGCTGACAGGCAGAGAGCGAGGGAAAGCGCCACATTGCTACCCGCCTTGCGAAACTGGCCGTCGCGGGCCAGCGCCATGGTCTGGAGACTGAAGGAGGACACGGTTGTGTAGGCGCCGAGGAAGCCGGTGACGGCAAGCTGCCAGGCGGACGGCATCGGTAGAAAACCCCCGGTGGTCGCGGCGGCTGCAATCAGGCCGATCACGAAAGCGCCGCTGACGTTGACGACCATGGTGCCCCAGGGAAAAGTTTCGCCGACGTGCCGGCCGACCAGCCCCGACACGAAATAGCGCGCCGGGCCGCCAAAGGCACTGCCGAGCGCCACCCACATCACTGCATGAAGAACGTCCTGCATCTTCTTGTCGACCTATCCCCGAGCCCGCTCGTCGTGGATGGACCCTCCTAGATCGATGCCATTGATGATCATGTGGATGCGGGCAAGTCCGAAGCCGGCAGCTTGCCAAATGACCGTGCCGAGAATGATGGGGCCCAGCAACACGAAAGCACCAGTACGCTCCGCCGCATCGACACCCGTCTGTTCGGCCAAAAAGTAGACGCCTGCGAACAGCGAAAGGATCAGCACCTGAGCGACGATCGTATAAAAGTCGGCCCACTTCTCGTGCAGCCTGATAATGCGGATTTTCTCCGTGTCCCCGTTCATGCCGTCCTCGCTTCAGCTCCTGGATGTCGGTTAGCGCTGTTATATTCCGCTTCTTCGAATATTCTATGGTAGAGATCTTCGCCGAAGCTTGTTTGAAGCGGAACGCCTTCGTGTGGTTTGAAAGTCCGCATTCCGTCTCCCTGCCTTTCGGCACGCAGGAACATTGCGTTCGGCAGGTTCCGTTCACGGAGGTTGTGGGCGAACTCGAAGAGATGCGTGACGAAGAATGCCTCGATCCCGCTCTCGGTCAGGGCCTCGACGATAACGAGCCGATTTGCGACGGTTCGCTCCGGAATGGTGGGCATACCGTCAGCACCATGCCCAATAGCGCCCATACCGCCATCCGGTTGATTTGTGCGGCTGTCGGCGGAACGTGGCGCGCCGCGCCGGGTGATGATGAGAACTACGTCTACGCTATAGCCCTCCTTTAAGTCGGTTCAAATCCCGCTCCCTCCGCCATACCATTTTTCGTCCCCCAATGATCAGCGATGTCAATGGCTTATAGCCGCTCCGCCAAAGCGCGGTCCCCCAGTCTGGTCCCCCAAGTTAGGCGCTAGGCGGAGCCATAGGACGCCACTGAGGGGCGGCTTGCATAGGCTGGGATTGGCTCCTCCATCATCCCCTTGTTACTGTATGGTCTTCCCAGAGTCACGCAGGCGGCATCGCGCCGCGTACCCTTTGGGCCGCCATCCGGTGGCCAGCGGCAGCGGGCCCGCAACAAGCAACCGCCCGGAGGCGAACAGCTTGAGCTTGAATAGCTGGTCGGGCTGGTCGCCCTCGATAGGCTCACAGGATCGCCTAGACTCATAGCGGGCCGCTGAGAGGCGCTAGGCTAGTGTACCTCTGCATCATGACGTGCCGGTGATCTTGGCCTGGTGGGTATCGAGGCTTTCACCGTTCGAAGCCTGCTCGATTGTCGAGACGGGAACGTATCCGAAACCCTCATTTGCCACCCCTTTCGTAACATCGCTGTAGGACGGCTACGGAGACGGTCGCGCGCTGGCGCCGTCATCTTGAGTGTGCCGTGCAAGTTGATCTAGCGCGTCGTTAACGCGTGAGCGCAGTAGTCGGCGCGCGTCACGTAGGTCCATCGGTTTCGACGGCCGCTTCTGCTCATTTCTCCTGTCATGGTGCCGATAGAACCAGTTCGCTGTGCGACTGAAGCGATCCATTTCGGCTCTGCCTTTCCCCCTTGGGTTGAACCCAGCTTGTTCTAGACACTCCATCGCCTTGTAGAGGTCGAACCAGCCAGGCTCGCCGGCGCAGTAATTGAGCGCGTGTGTTAGGAAGTCGCTTGCCCTGGAAGCAGCGTAGCGGCGTTGGGCCGAAGTTGGCGCGGGGGTCGGCACGACGATGTTGCCGTCGTTGTCTCGAATGATGGCCTGAAACTCAGCGGATCCGCGTCCTATGGAAAAATGCGCTGTTTCCGTGCGCAACATCATATGGCGGATCAGTCTGCCGTCGCGCATTTCGGATGCACCGTCAAGTTCAACCGAGGACCCCGCAAAGACAACCCCTCCAGCGACTCCATTCAAGGTTCGGACTATGCCGTCTCCAGCGTTCAGCGTGTCTTTGAGTGTCGTGAGACCGTCTAGCTCCTTCGATTTGAGGATAAGCAACTGGTCGCCCGACTCATGGGGCATCAGTTCGACGTAGGGGTCGAACGGCGGCTTGAACATCTTCAGCCATTCGCTCTGTCCTACTCGGTTGGCCTTCAGCACTAACCACATTGGACCGGCAAGCCTCCTCAAACGGTTCGACAGCGCCTTCCAATCTTTGCCCAGAATCTGCCGATCTCCGGTGGTATCGACATAGCACCACGTATTGTGGCTGTCCGGCCAATTGGGTGGTAATCGCCTTGTCGGGCAGCGTCAGAACCTGAGATCCGAAATCACAATAGGCCTGCACTATATCGGGAACGTCGTAGGCGCCCAGGAGACACATCGCGGAACCCACTAGGTTGGAAAGTGGTTTGAGGTGGTAGCGGGAGAGGGCTACCGCCAATACAGCGCTGCAACTGAGTTCGTCTGTTGACGGGACTTCGCAAGCGGGGCCAGCAGGTTCAAATCCTGTCCCCGTAACCAATTTTATCATAAATCAATAACCGTCCCGATCTAACCGGGGCGGTTTTTGCGTTCCGGGGAACGCAGCGCCGATGGATGCCGACGCGGGCCATATCTGCCTGTCGGCCTCGAAGCACACGGTGTAGCCATCTCCTGAACGACGTGAATTGCGGCGGGGGTCATCGCGGCTTCCAGAAGGCCAACGGCCTCGACATCGACTGGCTGACGCGGATAACGGCGCAAACCGCCTTCTACGGTTCAGATCGCCCGGCCGACGAGGCGGTCGGCGGCGTTGGCGAGCTCGCGCGCCCAGTCGGCATCGCTCCCCGAAAGACTGGTCGCATAGACGCCGTTAATCAGCAGGACGAGTTGCCCCGCTATTCGCTCAGGCTGCGGCACTTCCATGCTGATGCAAAGAGCGGCGAGGCGGACGCCCAAGGCTTCCTTGTGCGCGCGAGCGACATGCCTGCCCGGATGGGCCTCGTCGGGGAACTCGGCTGCTACATTAAGGAACGGGCAGCCGCGGGAACCGCCGCGTCTGATTTGCATGACGATGCCGACGAGCAGCGCGTCGAGGAACGCGCGAGGATCGCCCGGATGTTCCACCTAAAGCCTATCCCACCACGTCCAAAACTGCCGGTCGTGCTCAGCTATATAGGCTGCAATCAAGTCATCCTTGGATTCGAAAGTGGTGTAAATGCTGGCCTTCGAGACGCCGGCTGCGCCGGCGATAGCGTCAACGCCGATCCCGCGGATCCCCCCACGGGAGAACAGCTCATGTACGGTCATTAGGATCCGTTCGCGGACGCGCGGCCTTCCCCCGGTCGGGCGCCCCCGCCGTGACTTTTCGCGCGAGGCGAGCGCGGGATGCCGCGATTTCATAGCTCGGACTCCGCTAGTCGTTCTTGGCCTCGTTCCGGTGAGGGCGGGGATGGCAGGAATAGCGAAAGCGCACAGGCGGCAGCCATAGCAACGCCGCTGAGTAGAAAGCTGGCGCTGATGGCGTTTCGGTAGGCGACGACGACGGCGCTGTGGAGCGGCGCCGGCAGCGCTGCAAGGCTTGCTATTGCACGCGCGATCAGGGCCTTCGGGTCGATACTCGGATCGAGGCCGTTCAGCGCCGCGAACAGCCGTTCCGTCATGACGCCGCCGGACAAGGCGACGCCGAGCGATCCGCCCAACGACCGCATGAAGGACATGGTGGCCGTGGCGACGCCGATACTCTCGCGGTCCACGGCGTTCTGGATGACGACCATTACGACCGGCATGGCGACGCCCATGCCCAGGCCCAGAAGCGCCAAGACGATCAGGAACCAGGCGACGCTGGCATCGAGGGAGGCGAGCAAAGCCAGTGACGACAGCGCCAGCGCGGCGATACCGAGGCCTGCGAGGATGAAGGGTTTCGTATGGCCAAGCCGGGAAGACAAGCGTCCTCCCGCCACGGACCCCGCCGTTAGCGCCAGCACCTGCGGCAGCAGCACCAAGCCGGTCGTTGCTGGCGCAAGCCCCAGCACGAGCTGGAAATAAAGCGGCAGAAAGATGATGGAACATGACATGCCAAGGATCATAATCCCCGTCACGGTCACGCCAATCGCGAAGGCCGGCAGCCGAAACAGATTGAGATCGAGCACGGGTTCGGCCGCACGCCGCTCCTGCAACAGGAACAGCGTTATAAAAGTGGCGGCCGCCAAGGCCAGCGTCAGGGCCGTGCCCGAATTCCAGGTGAAGGCCGAGCCACCGCCGGTTAGCAACAGCAGCACGGCCGTGCTGCCTCCGGTGAGCAGCAATGCCCCTGCATAGTCGATCCGGTGATCGGACCGCGGCGGCGTGCGGCGAAGCCCGGCCAGCAGCAGCACCACTGCCACTGCCCCGATCGGCAAATTGACGTAGAACACCCAACGCCACGACAGGTAGCTTGTCAGTGCGCCCCCAATGACGGGGCCGGCGACATTGGAAATTGCGAAGGCTCCGGCGAACATGCCTTGATACCGTCCTCGTTCCTGGGGCGGCACCACATCGGCGATCACGGCTTGCGACAGCGTCATGAGGCCGCCGGCTCCCAGCCCCTGCAACGCCCGGAAGAGGATGAGTTGCGTCATAGAGCCGGCCAGCCCGCAGAGCATCGATGCGGACAGGAACAGGCCGATGCTCACGACCATTAATCGGCGACGGCCGTACATGTCACTGAGCTTGCCATAAAGCGGCACGGTGATGGTGGATGTAAGCATGTAGGCTGCCACGATCCAGGCGACATGTTCGAGACCGGAAAGCTCGCTCGCCATGCGGGGCAGAGCGGTGTTGACGATGTTCATGTCCAGGGCGGCGAGGATCATGGTCAGCATCGCCCCGCTGAGGACGATCCGCAGTTCGCGCGGCGCCGCGAGTGGCCATTCCGGGGTCATAGCATCGGGGGGCGATAGCTGCACTTCGGCGGCGGTGTCTTTGGGGGCGCTGTGTTGGGAGGCTTCATCCATGGCCGGGCTCCCCCTCCCGCAGCGCCTGCCGCAGTGCCGCCTTTGCCGACTGCAGGTCGGGATGGTTGGCGATCGCCTCGGCGACGAAGGCATCGATCTGCCTGGAATGAAATAGGCGCCACCAGTCGCCCGGCACGTCCATGCCCGACACGAAGCGCTGAGCGGCACGGCCGCTGATTTTGGCCGAACTGGTCGCCGGCAGGACGCCGGCGGTGTAGCCGCCGACGGACGGGGCCGCCGGTGGCACGAAATCGGGTCCCACTGTGCAGCCGGCAAGGCTCGTGGCGAGAAGTAGAGGAACGAGGACCGTCATATGTACCGTCCAACGGCCATGAGTGTGATGGTGATGGCGAGCATCACGGCGCCGAGTTGCGTCGACCGAATGACACGTCCCAAGAACTGTTGGCACGCGGCCTCCTGTGCCTCCGTCGGCGATGACGCTTGGGCGGCGATCGCCCGCGACAGGCGCCCCAGCTTGATGGCTGACGGCAGCGAGATCCCGCTCAGAAGGATGATCGACACGAGCGAGACATAGCCTCCCGTTGCGTACCATCGCTGCGGCCCGTCAAAGCCCGTGCCTGACCAGATACCGTGGTAGAGCGAGATGCCGGCGGCGATCGATATCGTGCCCGCCACGTTCATTGCCGCCAGCAGGCGCGTGTGCAGCGTGAACTGCGCGGCGAACGCGCCCGCCGCTGCCTTCGCCGTCCTCAATCCGGGCAGGAGAAAGAACCCGACAGCGAATGCACTTCCCAGCCAGAAAGCGCCGAAGGCGATATGGATGGCACGAAGGATGGCGATGACTGTTAGGCTCACTTTGGCCTCCTGAACAAATGCGTTGCGCGCGCCTCACGCAAGGCTGCGCGGATCAAAGGGCTTTTCCGGTTTGAATTCGCCGGCGACCGCCCGCTCATGCAGCGCCCAGGGCGATCCGCCGGCCTTGCGCGCCGCGACCATCTTGTCGGGATCGATGTTCATTCGCGTCGGCGGCGCGGTGCGAAGGTGCTCGGCAGCCGTCCAGGGATTGCCGTAGTTGTTGACGTTCAGTTCGATTACATTTCGGTCCGGGTCGTCGTAATAGAACGAAGTCCCCAAGCCATGATCGGCAGCGAAAGTGGGCTCGATGCCGAGGCCTTTCAGCCGAACATAGGTGCCGAGCAGATCGTCGAGGGTTTCGTATTCGAAGGCGACATGCTGGAGCCCGGCCGGCCGGCGGCCGTCGGGCTGGCCAGCACTTGGCGTTTCGAAGAATACGATCCGATGGTCCGACTCGTCGTTGGTGATGAAGGCGAATGCCGAAAACGGCGCGCGGCCGGCCGCTGCGGCCGGCAGCGTCGAACGATGATTGACGGTCATGCCGAGAACCTTCCCGTACCAGTCGATCACGGTGTCGAGATTGCTGGTGGTTAGACCGTAATGCTGAAGTTTTGGGCGGACGATGATTTCGGTATTCATGAGGGCGTACTCCTGTGGGTTGGTATTCTGGAATTAAATGAACGCTGTCGTTCATTTCCAGATAGCGCGGTCGCTTTCGTCCGTCAAGATATCTTTACGAAAACGTTTCGTTCTTTTATGTTTGACAGCGGTTGATTGGAGGGGGAAGGGTGCGGGATCGAACGATGGAACAGGTCTAACAATGCAAAAAACCACCGTGAAACGATCGCAAGGGCGCATGGGGCGCCCCCCCCGGGCACTCGCGGGGGAGGTCGACGACCGCATTCTGGACGCGGCTCGTGATATCTTTCTGGTAAGCGGCCTCGCCGGTGCCAGCATCGACGAGATTGCCCGGCGTGCCCGCGCCGGCAAGCCAACGATATATGCTCGCTACCCGACCAAGGAGGCGCTATTCGCGGCCGTAATCATGCATAATGCCGCCCGTGTTCAAGCCGCCGGCGCGGACGAGCGGCCGACCGGAGGCACGATAAAGGATCGACTCACGAGCGTCGGGACGGCCATTCTTAAGCGCCTGCTTTCCGGAGACACGATCGATTTCATGCGGCTGTCCGCAGCCGAGGCGCAGCGCTTTCCAGAGCTCACAAATGTCGGGCGAACGGTGCGCGAGCGCGCGGCGCAGGCCGCGACTCACGTGTTGCGCGAGATTGCAAGCTCGGATGAGGCAGCCGTATTCCCAGGCCTTGCCCCGGGACGCCTGGAGACGACAACCCACTTCTTTCTGGATTTGGTGGCGTCGCGCTTTCTGCTGCGCGCGCTGCTTGGAGAGCCCCTTGACCGTCTCCGAGCAGATATCGACGTGCACGTAGCCCAGGCCGTCAGCTTCTTTCTATCAGCGTGCCGGAATCCGTCGAACGGTTGAAAATGCATGTCCCGCTGGGGCTTATCGTTCCAGCAGGGGTAAACTGCCCCACTTCCCCAAAGTACGTCGGTCTCCGGGAGGTGTCGGCGGGACATCGCTTAAGGCTTCTCATTGCTTTGGAGGAACTAGGCACTCTCATTGAGGCGCGCAGGTGATTGGGCCCGCGCCTAGGCCGATTCCTTGAGGCGATCGATTAGCCAGCGTCCCGCCGGACCGGGAGGTGTGTCGGTTCGAAAGATGGCCGTCATTGCGATCGATGCACTCACATCCAGTTCTTCGGTGACCAGTTGGACCAGCAAGCCGCTTTCCAGGTCCTTCTTCACCATATGCTCGGGCATGCCGCCCCAGCCAAGCCCGGCGAGCAGGAAGGCGTGTTTGGCTCCGAGATCCGACAGGCGCCAGGTCCGCTGTGACACAACACGAAGGTCTCGCCCCTCGGTCATTTGAGACCGATCCGACAACACCAGCTGCACATGTTCAGCAAGTTCTCGCGATGGAATTGTACCCCGAACGGCTGCTAGCGGATGTGACGGTGCCGCCACCATCACGTATTTGATGGAAAGCAGATGTTCGCTGGTGAGATGGGGGTGGGCGATGGAGAGGGGGCCACGAATGCCAAAGGCGCAGCGTCCTTCGAGAACCGGCTCGAACACCGCGCCCAAACCTTCTACCGCAATTCTAAGTGGCGTGTTTGGGTAGCTTTCTTTGAACGCTGTGACGGCGGTGGTCAGAACAGTGGTCGGAAACATCACATTTACGACAATGCCGAGTTCCGGTTCCAGCCCCCCGGCGAGCACCTTGGCGCGCGCCTTCAGTTGATCCATGCTGGTTGCAACGGCTTGGGCGTCGAGCAGTAAGGATCGGCCGGCGGCGGTGAGTTCCGGGTAACGTCCGATTCGCTCGAACAACTTGACGCCGAGCTGCCCCTCTAAATTCGCCAGGGTCTGGCTGACAACCGATTGGGCCCGGCCAAGGTGGCGACCGGCGGCCGAGAAGCTGCCTTCCGTTGCAGCTGCGATGAAGGTACGGAGCTGATCGATTGATATACCGTCGAGCATCCGTCATCTCCATGTCTTCGTGTTCAAGTGTGTGACACTGGTACATGTAAGGCAAGTGTGCATCAGCCGTGGCCCGAGCAGCTACCAGCAAGCGCAGCCGCAGATCTTCTGGAAGCAGGATGTGTCCTTCCAAGCCCTTGGCGTCGGTCTAAGGTTGAATCTCCCCACCCCGTTGACAGTTCAGTGATTTGGCGGCGCCTACTAGGACGCCTGCCGGACGTCCGTGACGAAGGCCGCAATCGCTCTTCCGATCTCGTCGGCGCTGTCCTCCTGCAGCAACTTTATCCCTTTGACGGTGACCTCGGTCTGGTTGGGCCAACCGCGTACCTCGTCGAGCACGCGACCACGCATTAGGGTGCCCGGTTCCCCGCGAATGAACAGTTTGGGAAGATGACGGCTGCGGGCCATCCATTCCGCGGACGCCGATATCGCATTGGCGGTGCCGACCGGCTCGCCATCAAGCGGCAGGTTGCGCGGGAAGGACAGGGTTGGTCGCCGCCCTTCACCAGGCTCTAGGAATGGTCGCCGATAGTGCTCCATTTCCTCAGGCGTGAGGTCGCGTATTGTTGCGCGGAGCAGTACTTGCTCTATGAAAACGTTCTGCTGCAGAACCATCTCCTCGCCCGCTGGCGAGCGCAAGGCCTTGAAAAAAGGATGAGCTTGCTCCGGAAGATCGGCAAAGCTCATCGGCAGGGCCACTGCCTCCATGTGCACGATTGCCAAGACCCGGCCTGGGTTGAGGCGGGCCCACAAAAAGCCCAGTGCGGCACCCCAGTCATCGAGCACCAGCACGATGCGGTTGCCGAGTTCGAGCGAATCCCAAAGCGCGAACAGATACTCCGCGTGTTCGGCGACGCTGTAGCTGCCTGGTCCCGTATTCACCAGCTTGTCGGAAGCGCCCATCCCGATCAGGTCGCAGGCTACCAGCCGGCCCAGGCCTTCCAAGTGCGGCATGACATTGCGCCACACATACGAGGATGTCGGCTGGCCATGCTGGAAGACGATGGCGTCGCCGGCGCCCTCATCGACATAAGCCATCCGCGTCCCATTGATCTCGCGATATTTCAGCGCCTCGTAAGGTTTGGTTCCGGTCATTTTACACTCCTAGGATTGATGCCGGCCTTCGGTGAAGGAGGATGACAACCGCTTTGGCGGGTTCGTTAAATGCGGCCGAGCTCAGGTCGGTGCCAATCGTCCCATCCCACCGTTGCGGTAGCGCTCATGGGCAGCCTGCACCTCCGCCTGGCTGTTCATAATGAAGGGCCATTCGTAGACGACCGGCTCATCGATTGCAGGAGCGGACAGGATGATGAGCTGCGACGGGTCGGCTGCTTCGAGGACCGCGTCACCGCCGCGTTGCAAAGCAACCGCGTTGCCCGCGGTAACCTTCTCGATTTGATGCCCACCGCGGACCGTGACGGTGCCTGCGCTCACGTAGACGAGGGCGTTGTGACCGGCCGGCAAATGAAAGCTGATCTCTTGCCGCAGACTGACGTCGAGCAAGGTGAACGGTTCCATGGGCTGCAGCGGGGAACTGAGATTGCCGTACGTCCCGGCCACGACCCGCACCTGGTTGCCGCCTTTGTCCTGCCAGATAGGGATCTCATCGGCTTGCAGCCAATTTACCCGAGCTGGTTCCAGCTTGTTCGCCGAGGTGAGATTGACGAAGGCGACGAGGCCATGCACCTCAACGCTTGGCACCGAGGGTAACTCCTCATGCACAATGCCGCGGCAGGATTCCGTCCAGACAACTCCGCCGGGTCCAACCGTCACGTCATTGCCAAGAGTGTCGCGGCTGCGAAGCCCGCCGTGTGAATCCTCAAAAATGTACGTGATGGTCGTGAGGCCGGCATGCGGATGTGGCGTGATTGGACGACCGACGGCACGGGAGTCGAAAACCACGGTAATGGGAGAGACGAGGTTCGCCATTCCGGCAAGTTGGAGCGCGCGGAAATAGTGCCCTGGGGCGCCCGTATGGGCCTGTGCGGGGATGACAGGAGAGATTTTAATCGGCATAGGACGGCTCCTTCGCGTTGAACGGCGAGCTTTGGGAATCTGGCTTCGTATCGCGATGGCGAAATATGCTGGGATAGACCTGGATAACCTGCTTGGTCGTTTCAGCAGCAATCGTCAGAAATGGTGCGGCTTTCAGCGGGGGTGACCCTTGAAAAAATCCCACATGAGTTCGGTCGCGTTGATCTCGAAGGTGACCTTGCCGAGCTTCGGTTGCCGAAGGTAGTTCGCGCTGCCAGGCCACACGTGGCCTCCCGATTTGACCGTGTAGTATTCGAGCGCTGCGCCGGGCCGGCAGTTCTGATAAGTCATCCTCTCGATATCGCCTGATAGCTCATCTACCTCCGGCGATGGTTGGCAGCCACCGATGGCGGCCCATCTGGCTCTCGCCTTTTCCACCCCGTATTTCCAGTACGCCGCGCCTCCATCACTGAAAGGATTGACGGGATCGGCCAGCCCACCGAAAGCAATAATCCGAACCGGCTTGTCTGGGCGACACGTGGCAGGGTCGGGCTCGGGTCCATTCGGGCCGTCTTTGGGAAAACCCGCTCGAATTCCCGCCACGAGACCTACCGCGGCAAGCGCGCCCGGATGGTCACACGCGAATTGGGCGACCATGCGCGCTCCGCCCGAATAGCCGCTAGCAAACACCCTTGATTTGTCGATGCAGAATCTGGCGTCCAAGGCGTTGATCGCGTCCAGAATGTAGCCTTCGTCGTCAGGCCCGTCTGGGCCGGTAACGCCGGGAACGTTCCAACGCCAACCCGAAGGTTGTGCAGCAAGAGCGCCCTGCAGTTCGGCAGCGACAAATCCGTTTGTCTCGGCAGAACGCTCCCACATTCCGCGATCCATCTGTTCGACGCTGTCGCTGGCACTTCCGTGCAAATCGAGCACCAATGGAGCCGTATTGCCGGGCTGGTAACTGGTTGGGACGTAGACGAGCGCCTGGCGCTCTACGCCACCGGACTGAAATTGCAGCAGTTGACGGCCAGCCTGCTGTGGAGCGCCGCAACCCTCGGCCTTGGCCAAACCTGCAACGAACGGAAGACACAGCGTCGCGGTCGCCAGTCCGATAATACCGAAAAGCCTTAGCATCGATCTCTCTCCCTGAGTTGGCAAAGTGTCGCGTGAGCGCCTACCGGCGTAGCGAACGCATTCTGGTGGAGCATTGCGGGTCCGCGTGCCTGCTCCCCCTGAAAGCTGTTCCGCACACGCGAAAACGTCAGTAGCTTTTGCCGAGATCGTAAGGCTCATCCGGCACCAACTCTCCGGCAAAAGCGCGCTCGTGAATCTCCCAAGCCGTTGCCCCGGCCTTGCGCGCCGCGATCAGCTTCTCGGGGTCAATGTAGACGTGCAGCTTTGAAGGCAAATCCTTCAGCTGCTCCGTCACCGCCCACAGGTTGGTGAAGTTGTCGACGTTGAGTTCGATGACGTTTTTGTCCGGGTCTTCGTAATAGATTGCCGTTTGAAACGACTGGTCTGCCGCCCACATCGGCACCATGCCGAGTTTCTTTAGCCGAACGTAAGTACCCAGCAGTTCATCGAGCGTGCCATAGGCGAAAGCAAGGTGCTGAACCCGGGCATGTCGAGATCTCCCGGGATCTACGGTTGCAGACTTCATCTCGAAGAACGACAGCCGATGGTTGATCTCGTCGTTGCTGGCGAACGCAACTGTCGTGAACGGTGCCCGGCCTTCGGGTACTGCCACACGGTTGTTCACTGTCATGCCGAGGACAGTCCGGTACCATTCGAGCATTGCATCCAGATTGGGCGTGGTGATGCCAACGTGCTGCAGCGTTGGATGAGCAATTATGTCCGTGTTCATGATGAATCCTTTGGCGGTTGACTTCGCGCATGCGCGCTCGGGGAATTCGTGGCGTTGACCACGTCCAGTGCTGGAGGTTCACTTGTCGGGTAGCGGCGCGAGATAGCCCATCTCGCCGGCTTGATATCGCGCGGCCGCGGCCTCGATTTGCTCCTTGCTGTTCATGATGAAGGGGCCCCGGGCCAGCATCGGGTCCGATATCGGCGCCCCGGACAGAATCAGGAAATGAGCGGCCTGGAGGCTTTGAAACACCACCGAAGCACCGTCTCCGGCTATCGAGAGTGCATGGCTTTCAGAAATCCGGTGCTGGTTACCATCGTCTCCGACGATGATATCGCCAGAAACGACATAGACGAGGGCAATGTCTCCGGCTGGCAGATCGACTGAGACCTCACGGTTCAGATGGACCTCGAGGAATTGAAACGGTTCGGGAGGAGTGAGGGGAGAAGACACGCCGTCATAGGTGCCAACAACGACACGCACCGCGTCACCGTTGGCGTTCCGCCAGACCGGAATCTGGGAACTTTGCAGAAGCATCATCCTTGGCTCGATCAGCTTGTTCTGCGCGGACAGGTTCACGAAGAGCTGCAATCCGTGCAGTTCGCGCGAACCGGCAGGCACCTCGTGGTGGACAATCCCGCTGCCTGCCTGAGTCCACACGATCCCCCCTGGACCGACGATCATGTCGTTGCCGAGGGAGTCCCGGCTGCGCAATTCACCCGGGGAATCCTCAAAGACATAGGTCACGGCTGAAAAACCAGCATGCGGATGGGGTTCGAAGGGGCGCCCGCGGACACGGAAGTCGTCGAGGACCGTAACGGGCGAGTTGGTTGCCCCAAGCTGCTTGAGATCGACGGCTTTAAGGCGGAATGGATCCTTGCCGCGTTCGCTCGCAGCAATGACAGGCGAAAAGTGAACCGACATGGAACGCTCCTGGAATTGAAGGGCCGATGGAGCCGGCTAGGCCGCCAGTTTCGAGACTTCGTCCTTGGCGGACGAAATCGCCTTCTTGCGCCCGTCAGGGCCGGTCGCCACACCTTCGGCTCTGATGAAAGACAGATCCCGGACGCCGAGGAAACCGAACAAGGCCTGAAGGTAGGTTTCCTGGTGGTCGAACGCGGCTGCGGAGGAACCAGGCCCGAAGAATCCGCCTCGACTCGAGACGATCACCACCTTTTTGGCGCCGGCGAGGCCTTCCGGCCCATTGCTGGTGTAGCGGAAGGTTTTACCCGCGACGGCGAGGCGATCGATCCACGCCTTGAGCTGGGAGGGGATGCCGAAGTTGTACATCGGTGCGCCGACCACGATGATGTCGGCATCCAGGAACTCTTCCATCGCCGTATTTCCCGCGCCGATATCGGCGCTCAAGCTTGCATCGGTTGGAACAGCTCCGTTCATGACAGCAAGGTGCGCGGCTGTAAGATGGTCGATCGGCGCTGAGACAAGATCCCGGTAGGTAACTGCAATCGTCGGATGCTTGGCGGCGAAGGCTGCGACGACATCGGCCGACAGAGATCTGCTGACAGAGCCAGGGCCGAGAATGCTAGAATCGACGTGTAAGAGTTTCATGAGGTGCCTCGATTTTACAGTTTGTGTTTCTTGGGCTGCGCGCCCGTGGCCCAAAGATGCGGCTTGGCAATCCATCTTAAAAGCCTATATGTTTCGATAGATTGTATCGTCTTTGAAGATATATCGGTTCGACTACGGCCGCGGTCTTGCGGCTGCCTTGGGCGCAACGACCTGGATGGCCTCCCAATTCGGCGCTGCAGGCTTCTGCGGACCGACGGCTGCCGACAGCGTGCTGGCGAGCAACTGAGGAAACACTGTGGCCTTCGGGTCCATGTTGAACAGCGTCTGAAACGGGCGGCCTACCCAAGCATACGGCCGCTTGTAATAACGGCTGATGCCAAGCTCCCTTGCGATGTCGGCCAGTGTGGGTCTACGCCCTCCTAAAACGGCCATCCTTCTGAAGCGGCCGAAAACCAGGGAATGTCGCCCGGGCCTTCGATCTCCGTCCGGTGGTTGACTGTCACGCCAACCACCTTCCGGTCCCATTCAATCAGTTTGTTGAGGTTGAAGGTGGTGGGGCCGAAGGCCCCCCGGCAACTCGCCGGGCTCGTCAGAGCGTCCGAAGCGCCTCCACAACCGGAAGCCGGGCGGCCCTCAGGGCGGGGAGCAGCCCGCCGAGAAAGCCGATGGCGAGAGCCCAGCTGACGCCTTGCAGCATCAGTCCTGGCGTCACAGTGAGACGGAAAACCAACTGTGTGAAATTCCCCCCCAGGGCGTTGACGCCATGCCCGTTGAAGAGCAGCCAGGCCGTGATGGCCCCAGTCGCGCCGCCGAGCAGGGAGAGC
The DNA here is from genome assembly GCF_006442545.2 of Mesorhizobium sp. B2-1-8. Lineage (NCBI taxonomy): Bacteria > Pseudomonadati > Pseudomonadota > Alphaproteobacteria > Hyphomicrobiales > Phyllobacteriaceae > Mesorhizobium > Mesorhizobium sp. B2-1-8. Next base: position 609,201 of record NZ_CP083952.1, on the reverse strand, counting down.
ACCATGGCCTCGGTCATGACGGACGCGACGATCGGCACACCTCCAAAGCCAATGGCTCGTAAGGTAGCAATTTCCCGGCTTCGCGCGCTGACGGCCGAGTACATGGTATTGAGGGATCCGAACACGGCACCGACCGCCATTATGCTGCCTACCACGGTGGCGATCAGCGTCATCATTTTCGTCAAGTTCGCCGAGAGCTTCGCTAGATATTCCGTCTCGCGGTGCACTTCGACCGAAAGCTGCGGATTCGCAGTCAAAGCGGCCTCAAGTTGCGGCAGCGATCCCGGCGACTCAAGCTGGACCGTCACACTCTGGAACAGGGTGTGCTGGTAAGCTTCCAAGGCGGTGTCGGCGTCGGCAAGGATCTCGGATTCATGGGCGTCACCGTCGCTCTCGAACGTACCGACGATGGTCCACTGCTTGTCACGCAGAGTGATCTGGCTGCCGACGTCGAGGCCTATGAACTGGCGTTGGGCGCTCTTGCCCACCACCAGTTCGTGCAGTCCCGGCTTAAACCAGCGGCCTTGAGCAAGCTTGAGCTCCGGCCGCAATGCGAGGCCCTGCGGGCCGACGCCGCGTAGCGTGACGTTGGCGTCGGTGCCGCCGTTCCGCATCGGGCGGGTCAGGATCAGAACGACTTCCGGGGAACCGATTGTAACTCCCGTTGAGCCGCGGCGGATGCCCGGCGCATCTAGAATCATATTGACAGCATCGCGCGACAACGTGCTCGATAGTTCCGTGTCGGACCCGCCGCGCAAGATGATTGCGCGATCCTCGCGGCCGGCATGGGCCATAGTAGAGCTTAGCCCGGTCACCATTGCGAGAACGGAGACGACCACGCCTACGACACCCGCCACCCCGAGGATGATCACCAATGAGCTCCAGAAGCGGCTGGGCAGCGTCTTCAGGTTCAGGATAGTTACAGCAATTGCTTGTCTGAGCATGATCAGCGTCCTCCCAAGGCATCAACGAGATTGAGCCGCGCGACCCGCAGGCCGGGCAGCAAGGTGGTTACCAAGGCCAGAAGGACGGCATAAAACAGCCCAAGCGCCACGACGCCGGCCGGCAAGTGCGCAACGCCCACTACGCCTTCCAAAAGCGGAAATGCCGCCGCTGAACCTGCAAGCCCCAAGGCGGCAGCGATGATGGAGAGAACTAGGCCTTCGGCCACGACCAGGGCGAGGACCGTAAAGTTCGGGAAACCGATAGTCTTCAAGATCGCGAATTCCGGGATTCGCTCCCTCACCGATTGCATCATCGTGTTGCCGGTCAGAAACAGGAGGGCGAAGAAGACCGCCCCGATAATGGCGCTAACGATGAAGTTGATGTCGCCGAGTTGCTTCAGGAACGATTGGGTGAACTCCTTTTCCGTGACGGTCTTCGTCTCGTGGTCGGAGTTGGCGAATAGGTCATCGATCGCCTTGGAAATCGCGCCGGCATGGACGGGATTGTCGATGTGCACGCTGTACCAGCCGATCAGCCCCTTATCAAATCCTCGCGCCTCGTCGAAATAGTCGTTGTTGAAAAACAGCCTCTGTTCCTGTGAGGAATCCTGCGGGTTTTCGAAGATTCCAACGACCTGGAATTCCCAGTCGGACGTGCCGTCCTGCTTGGTCCATATCGTCGACTTGATGGGGATCGTGTCGCCGACCTTCCAATTGTAGGTCTCCGCCAGCTTGCGGCCGATGACTGCCCCGGTGCGCGTCTTTTGCAGCGCCTCGAGCTGAGCTTTCGGCAGGACGATCTCAGGAAAAAGGCCAAAGTAGGTAGCGGTGTCGACCGGGAACGAGAAAATGCTGTTCTTGGTGTCCTGGTAGTAGCCGCCAAACCAGCTCGCGACGGTGATGTCAGTGACGCCCGGCACAGCCGCGATACGTTCGCGGTAAGCGAGCGGCAGCTGATCGGTCATGTTGACCTTGCCCTGGACGATCAGCCGATCGAGGTGCGCTCCCTCCACACCGCGGCTGAAAGTTGCATTGACGCCCTGAAGCATGCCGAAGAGCAGGAAAGCGACAATGATTGAGAGCAACGTGAACAGAGTGCGCAACTTCTTGCGCATCAGGGCTGCCCAGACGAGGGGAAGATACTTCATAGGGCCAACTCCGTCTTGGCCAGCTGGCCCTTGTCGACATGCAGCTGGCGCGTTGCCGTATCCGCTGCCCGCTGGTCGTGCGTGACCATGATGATGGTCTTGCCGCGACGAAAAGTGAGCGCGCGCAGAAGTTCGAGCACCTCGGTGGCGGTGTCGCGGTCGAGGTCACCCGTCGGCTCGTCGCAGACCAGGATCGGAGGATCGGAAACCAGCGCGCGGGCGATCGCCACGCGCTGCTGTTGACCACCGGAGAGCTCCGACGGCTTGTGGCGGGCGCGCTCGGACAAGCCGACAATCTCAAGGGCTGCAGCGACCCTTGCGCGGCGCTCTAGTTTCGCGAGCGGCAGAAGCAGCAGCGGCAGCTCCACATTGGCCTCCGCACTCAGGGCCGGCATGAGGTTGTAGAACTGGAAAATGAACCCGATATAGGCGGACCGCCAACGGGTCAGCTCGCTCCCCGACATTTGGTCAATTCTGTGCCCTGCCACCGTCACGGCGCCAGAGTTCGCGCGGTCTATTCCGGCGATGATGTTCAACAGCGTCGATTTGCCCGACCCAGATGGCCCCATGATGGCAACGAACTCGCCTTCCGGAATGGACAGGTTGAGGTTGTGGAGAACCTCAACAGTTTCCCCGCCGCGTCGGTATGTCTTAGCGACATTGACCAGTGATATTGCTTCAGTCACTTGTAAATCTCCTGATTTCATTGCTCGGTTTTGACTTCGAGTCCATTCGACAACTTGTCGAGATTGCTCACGGCGACATTTTCGCCGGCCGTCACCCCGGACTGCACGATCTGGTTGCCTGCCGCCTGCGGCCCGAGCTTGACGGTCCGCCGCTCGACATGATTGTCGCGCACCACAAAGAGGATATTCTCACCGCCGCTGGACAGGATGGCTTCTGGCGGGACCGCCAGGCCAGACGGCGGTGCCTCCTCGGGTTGAGACTTCGCCTCGGCGAGGAAGGCCACCTTGGCGCCCATTTCCGGCAGGATCCGCAGATCTTTGACGTTGAATCCGACGCGGACCCGCACCGTCGCCTTGGTGCGGTCGGCCGTCGGCACGACCGCGATCACGTGTCCCGGGATCTGCCAGTCCGGATAAGCGTTAAGACTGATTTTGCAGCCCTGGTTCGGACGAACACGATTGATGAAGTTCTCGTTGACGTCGACCTCGACCTCCAGCGATCCATGTCGACGATGGTGGCGACGCCAGTACGCGTGAAGCCGGAGCCTGCCGACATCGGCGAGATGATCTCGCCGGCCTGCGCGGCCTTGACGGTCACGACGCCTGAGAACAGCGCGCTGATTACGGTATCGTCGAGGTTCTGCTGGGCAATAGCTACTGCCGCCTGCGCCACCGCTACTGCCGTTGTGGTGTGATTGTAGGTTGCCTCGGCGGTTTCGAACGCCTCTTGGCTGGTCAGTCCTTTCGCAACCAGGGCCCTGCTACGCTCGAACGCCGGTCGCCCGTCAGTGGCCGCAACAGTGGCCTGATCGAGTGTCGCCTTTGCCTGGTTAAGATCGGCAATGGCGTTGGAATCGTCGAGGTGAGCGATCACTTGTCCGGCTTCGACATGCATGCCTTCATCCACGAGCACGTCCCGTAACCTGCCGGCGACCTTCGGTCCGACCGTTGCCGCCCGGCGGGCAACCACGTAGCCGGTGGCGTTGAGGAGGGCGGTCCCTTCGGCCGCACCGTTCTGTTGGGCGACCAGCTGAGCGGTCGCGACACGGACAGAAGGTGTCTGCTGAAGCAAAGTCGAGACGCCAGGCATTTCCTTGCCAAGAAGGATTGACCATCCCCCAGCCGCCGCAACCGCCAAAGTGGCCGCCCCCAGAGCGATGATGCTCCAGCGGACAGGCTGACGCGGGGGTGTTGGCGGTGTCGGCGCCGCGCGATCGATGCGCAGGGTGTCGAGAAGATTCATTTTGTCGTTGGTCATCGTGCTGACTCCTTCGGATGCCAGGTAGTTGATTTTGTCGGATGGCGGCGCGAAGCGAACTGTCGGTGCTCTCGCGAGCAACGTCGATGCTGTTCCACCAGCCTCCGCACACCTTTGAAAAAGGGGCCGCATGGCTTGGCTGGCCAATCTAATAAGCTGGTGTGCAGCATGCTCTCGGGGCCTTCTCTTGGAGTAGCCAATATAATGAAACTGTGTCGTTTCATTATTGCTTAGCATGCATCCAGAGGGCCGTCAACAAAAATGAACGATACCGTTTCGTTTTTAATTTGCGAGGGCGCGCAAGCAGGCCCACAAGGAGCGCTCTGATGTGCGACTTACCGACGTTAAACGGGCAGAACGAGAGAATTGACAGAGGTGCCGATAGCGCACGGGGCAGAAGGGGGCGGCGACGTTAGTTGAGGCGGCCATGACGCAATCTGGCGCACGAAGGTCGACGAACGTATCCTCCGATTAGCCGCGCAAGCATTGATGGGATTACCGACTCTCGCGCATATCGTTCTGGCGCGCGTCGTCATGCGTGCGCGTCTGGGCGAGCCGCTAAAAAGCTGCGTGCCGAATTAGCCACACACGTTAGCGAAGGCGTCGCTTTTTTCCGGGCAGCCTGCCGCCAACTGTTTGATTGCGATCAACGGGCACCCGCGCAAGATCCGCCCATACGCATCACAAGGTGGGCTCGAAGCGTCAAATATCTTCTCAGGGCCCGATTTCCATGAGCTCGAAACGACAGGCGTCTGTGAACTCCCGTAGAAAATCGTACTGTGAGCCATTCGTGGCATCGCGATCCGGAACTTTCAGGGACGGGCTATGATAGGCCATTGCTATAGTTCCCATGACCCTATCCGCAGCGTCCAGAGTTCGGTCGGAAGCGAACAGCCGCAATTTTCCCAATATGGAGTAAATCTCGAAGAGCGGGACAAATCCCTGGGGTTCGCTGACCACTGCGTCGGCATATCTCCTGGCAGCCTCTTCGATGAACTCCCCAAAAAGCCTCTCCCGTCGCGTGTGCTCCTGCAGGGAGCGCTGGCTTCGACTTTGCGAGGCCTGCGTCAGCCAAGTGGCGGCGATCGAAGCCATGGCCCCAAGTGAGGAGCCTGTCAGAGCAGAGACCGCCGTAATGTAAGTTGGGTTCATTCGTATTAATCTCGCCATCGGTCACTTTTCGATGTGCAGGCATAATGAAACGACGTCGTTTCATTATCGACTAGCACGCGTTCCAGCGAACGTCAAACGGAAAAGTACGACGTCGTTCCTTTTTTGGGCGCCAAGCTACCTGAATGCAGTTTTTGAACACTATCTGGAGCGACGGCACCTTCTTTGTCGGCGAGTTGGCCGCGCGCGAGTCGGACGCGCGGCGCACGCATGGCAACCCGCAAGTTTCTGGTGCGCATCGATGAGCGATGTGAGGCAGTTCAAACGCACGGCGCCGACACGCTGACGGACGCGATCCGAGAAATGAATCCGCTCCGACGGATGAGAACCGATGCAGACCAGGAACGAATGAAACTTCGCCTGCCGACCATCTGCCTGGAAAAGGTGCATGTGCGCGCCGCGCTGTCGGCGCAGCGTGGCAAGCAGGGCGTATCCGCTCGGCAGTGCCCATGCCATGAGTGCCGGGTGGCTCCGCCACGCCAATATCAAGTCGGAAAGCTGTTACCGGACTCGGCTTCTGCTGACCTACCGGCGCAATCTGAAGGCCAAGTTCCTCGACCTGGAGAACGCCAATCCGCCATTCGCTGAAGCCGTTTGGTACCCCGCCTTACCAAAGTCGGACGCTCCGCTTTCGAGCAGGCGGTGCGCGGCGGTGGCCGAAGATCACCCGCTGTCCAGCGAACTGAGAGATGCCATGCTGTCGCGGCGCGGCGGTGTGAAGAAAGTATTGCCGGCTGCACGATCTCGTCGTCAAAATGGTGGCGCGCAGCGAGGAGTGCCGACGATTCATGGCATCCCGGGCGCCGCCCCGATGACAGTGCTTTCCTTCATTACCGCGATCGACGACCCCGTCACGCTTCCGCCGCTCGCGTGATGTGGCGGCTTACTTCGGGCCAGCGTCGCGAAGCTGGCGTTCGAGCACCTCGATCGAGGTTCAGGACGGATATCGAAGGCTGGGGACGCGGATGTGCGGCGTGCGCTGTGAGGCGACGTCGGGCTTAATGACGCGCTTCAAGAGCAGGGACAAGGTCACGAACTGGGGCCAGAACATCGCCGAACGCTCCTGCCACCGCAAGGCTTGCGTGGCGGTGGCGCGCAAGCTGGCGGTGATCATGCACGCTATGTGGAGCGATGGCACGTTTTACGTCGGCGACGCCGCAGCAAGCCAGGTCGACGTCGCGCAGCGCGCGCGCATGGCAAGGCCCGTAAGCTTCTGGGTGCGCATCGATGAGCGGGGAGACGACAGTTCAAACGCATGGCGCCCGTACGATGACGGCCGCCACCTGACACAAGGGATCCGCCCCGGCGGATGAGGACCGATGCAGACCAGGAACGACGGAACGCACGTTATCTTGCCCGCGGCCGCGCCGATCGACAGACGGCCGGACCGCGCTCGATTGCCTGTGACGATGCTCCGTCAGTCCGATGGAAAAGTGCGCCACGACGGTTCGAGCGCTGCTTTCGGGCAGCCGATTAAACCCGTCGCAGAGCGCGGAGGATTGCACGGCGCATCGGAACTCGACGCCAGAACGCGGTATCGTAGCGTAGAGAATAAATGCGTATATTATCGCACAAAGAGAGAGGAACGACGAATGTCGAAAAGATCAACGGAAGCACAGCCGATTAAGATGGCAAGATAAAAGGGCGCACATTGTGCGGCGATCGGTTGGCTGTTTTTGCTGGCGTTTTCGCCACTTCTCACACATTGCTCGCCTTCGCTGCAATGTGCGATTTTATAATAGATTATTGTCTCCAAGGTGCGGAGCACATCCGCTGGCCCATACCGGGTTTGCCCCTTATCCTTCAAACGTCTGCACTGGGGCCGAGTTCTGACTGTCGGCTTCCGGGCGTCGAGGCTTGAATAGCTGCCGTTAGGCGCGCTAATTTCAACGACGACTTTCGCCAGGATCGCACCCATCGAATGGGGAGGCGCTCAACAGTTCGTTGTGCTAACCTCGATAGCCGCGGAGGGCGCTATGGGTGAGAATCGCAAGCTAGCCGCAATTCTAGCCGCAGACGTCGTCGGATATAGTCGGCTCGCCAGCGAAGACGAAGATCGCACCTTGGCGAGGTTGCGGGCACTACGCAGCGACCTGATCGATCCGACCATCGCCGTGCACAACGGGCGCGTGATCAAGCGCACCGGGGATGGAGCGCTGGTCGAGTTCCGCAGCGTGGTGGATGCCGTGCGCTGCGCTATCGAGGTGCAGAACGGAATGGTGGAGCGCAACGCCGGTGTACCGCAGGACCGTCGCATCGAGTTCCGGATCGGCATTCATCTGGGAGACGTTGTCGAGGAAAGCGACGGCGACCTGATGGGCGATGGTGTCAACATCGCTTCGCGTCTGGAGGGCGTTGCGGCGCCCGGGGCCATCTGCCTGTCCGAAGATGCCTATCGCCAGGTCAAAGCGAGGCTCAACCTCTCGGTCGCCGATCTCGGCAGCACGCAGCTCAAGAACATCGCCGAGCCGATCCGAGTTTATTCGCTGGCGGTCGGTGCCGCCGGCGCGAAGGCGATCGCGACGTCGGAACCCTCGACGAGCCGGCCGGCAGGATCAAAGTCGGCAAAGCTGTCGATCGCCGTCCTGCCGTTCGCCAATATGAGCGGCGACACCGAGCAGGACTACTTCGCCGACGGCATCAGCGAAGACATCATAACCGACCTGTCGAAGGTCGCCGGCCTCTCGGTCATCGCCCGCAACTCCAGCTTCACCTACAAAGGCAAGAACATCGATGTCCGGACGGTCGGGCGCGAGCTCGGCGTGACTGCGGTGCTCGAGGGCTCGATCCGCCGCGCCGGCAACCGCGTCAGGATCAATGCCCAGTTGATCGATGCGCGGACCGGGACCCATGTCTGGGCGGACCGCTACGACCGCGACATGACCGATATCTTCGCGCTGCAGGATGACGTGACGCACCGCATCGTCGAAGCCCTCAGGGTTGCCCTGACCCCGGCCGAGTCGGCGCGCATCGCCCATACACCAACGAGAAACATCCAGGCGCATGATCTTTTCCTGCGCGGGCGCGAGGTCTTGTCCGGTCCTGATAAGACAAACGAGACATTCGAGCGCGCGGTCGCCTTGTTCACTCAGGCAATTGAGCTCGACCCCGACTATGCCGAACCGTATGCCGGCCTGGCTCACGCTTACAACCACGACTTTCAGAACCACTGGAGCGGGCGCACCGACAGCAAGGAACTCTCTGCCCATTATAGTCGGCTGGCGCTCGAGAAGGACCCCAACCTGCCCTATGGGCATTACATGGCCGCGCTGGTGAAGTTTTGGGAGAAGGATCCGACCGGACATCGCGAAGAGGTGGAGAAGGCGATTGCTCTCAACCCCAACTTCGCACTGGCCTTCGGCCTGCGCGGGGTGGGCAACATCTACAACGGCGCGCCGCTGGAGGCGATTCCGGATCTGGAGCACGCGCTGCGCCTCGATCCGCTGCAGAGCCATTTGACCTGGCACTTCATCGGCTCGGCTTACCTCCTGGCCGGGCAGTACCAGAAAGCGGTCGAGGCATTTCGCGAGCGTATCCGCATGTCGCCCAAGACCGACCTGTCGCGGGGGCTCCTTATTGCCGCGCTTGGCCACCTCGGCGACGTCGATGAAGCACGGCGCGTGAGCGCCGAGCTAAAAGAGATAAACCCGAGCTATCGCTTTTCAGAGCACGTGGGGCGGCTACCCTTCAGCAATCCGGCCGACGCCGAACGCATCCGGCAGGGCTACGCCAAGGCGGCGATACCCGAAGCGGACGAAAGCCCTGCGCCTGCGCTAGAGCTTTCGAGGGGCCGCTAGGTCGGCGGCGCGATGAAGGCCGGCACCATTATTAAGTGGGTTTCCCCCGCCTCGGTGTTGGTATTTTTGATGGTATCCAACCACCTGATGTATTTTGGCGATTGGCAGGATGAAGGACCAAAAATCCTGGCTTAGTGCCGTTTTCACCAGTTTGGTTGCACCCAGTTAGAATCCGGCAACCGGAATTGAACCGCCGCC